>NZ_JASHEE010000003.1:0-361364 GCF_047463275.1 Streptococcus infantis
GTTGTCTTGCCAAAGGCATCGCTGGGTAGCTATGTAGGGAAGGGATAAACGCTGAAAGCATCTAAGTGTGAAACCCACCTCAAGATGAGATTTCCCATGATTTTATATCAGTAAGAGCCCTGAGAGAAGATCAGGTAGATAGGTTAGAAGTGGAAGTGTGGCGACACATGTAGCGGACTAATACTAATAGCTCGAGGACTTATCCAAAGTAACTGAGAATACGAAAGCGTAAGTTTTCTTGTAATTTGATAGATATTCAATTTTGAGTATGTAAGACTCAAAGTTAAGTGACGATAGCCTAGGAGATACACCTGTTCCCATGCCGAACACAGAAGTTAAGCCCTAGAACGCCGGAAGTAGTTGGGGGTTGCCCCCTGTGAGATATGGAAGTCGCTTAGCTTTAGGGAGTTTAGCTCAGCTGGGAGAGCATCTGCCTTACAAGCAGAGGGTCAGCGGTTCGATCCCGTTAACTCCCATATAAGCGGGTGTAGTTTAGTGGTAAAACTACAGCCTTCCAAGCTGTTGTCGCGAGTTCGATTCTCGTCACCCGCTTTGAACTTTGTTCAAGTACCAAGTTTTTAACTTGGGCGCGTAGCTCAGGTGGTTAGAGCGCACGCCTGATAAGCGTGAGGTCGGTGGTTCGAGTCCACTCGTGCCCATTTTTTATAAATATGGTCCGTTGGTCAAGGGGTTAAGACACCGCCTTTTCACGGCGGTAACACGGGTTCGAATCCCGTACGGACTATTTTGTTGGAGGATTACCCAAGTCCGGCTGAAGGGAACGGTCTTGAAAACCGTCAGGCGTGTAAAAGCGTGCGTGGGTTCGAATCCCACATCCTCCTTTATTTATTATTAACGCGGGATGGAGCAGCTCGGTAGCTCGTCGGGCTCATAACCCGAAGGTCGTAGGTTCAAATCCTGCTCCCGCAATATTGGCTCGGTAGCTCAGTTGGTAGAGCAATGGATTGAAGCTCCATGTGTCGGCGGTTCGATTCCGTCTCGCGCCATTTTTTAAATCATACGGAAGGGTAGCGAAGAGGCTAAACGCGGCGGACTGTAAATCCGCTCCTTCGGGTTCGGGGGTTCGAATCCCTCCCCTTCCATCCTCTACGGGCATAGTTTAAAGGTAGAACTAAGGTCTCCAAAACCTTCAGTGTGGGTTCAATTCCTACTGCCCGTGTTTAATAGTATGGCGGGTGTGGTGAAGTGGTTAACACACCAGATTGTGGCTCTGGCATGCGTGGGTTCGATCCCCATCACTCGCCTATTTTATATTATTGGGGTATAGCCAAGCGGTAAGGCAAGGGACTTTGACTCCCTCATGCGTTGGTTCGAATCCAGCTACCCCAGTTACTATTTGCCGGCGTGGCGGAATTGGCAGACGCGCTGGACTCAAAATCCAGTGTCCGCAAGGACGTGCCGGTTCGACCCCGGCCGCCGGTATAGTATTAAAGACAAGGTTTTCGAGCCTTGTTTTTTATTTTTTCTTCTAATTTTTTCTCTCAGAGTTACTTAAAATTACTTATATTTTTTCTATATTTTATTATAAACCTCAATGTTTAATATAACTTTACTATATTTTTACTAAATCTTAATTTATTTCTTTATAAATTTAACTATAATAGGTCTATACCATTTACAAATTACACAGAAAGGTTTATAATGTAATTGACATAATTAATATCAGAAAAATGAATTACGGAGGTTATCATTATGCCTAAATATATTAAAGCGGATCAATTTTTCTATCCTCATGGTGTTCGCCGTGGCGGTTTTCTAGAACTAGTTGATGGTAAATTTGGTAAGCATGTGGATCAAGTATCTGAGGGTGCTGAAATTATTGACTATAGTGGTTATAGTATTGCACCTGGTCTTGTGGATACTCATATTCATGGTTTTGGTGGAGTCGATGTTATGGATAATAACATTGAAGGAACGCTTCATACTATGAGTGAAGGGCTTCTTAGTACAGGTGTTACAAGCTTTTTACCAACAACTTTGACATCTTCATATGAGCAGTTATTAGCAGTAACTGAAAATATTGGGGCTCGTTACCAAGAAGCTACCGGTGCTAAGATTCGTGGTATTTATTTTGAAGGTCCTTATTTTACTGAAAAGTATAAGGGAGCTCAAAATCCAGCTTACATGAAGGATCCTCGAATGGATGAGTTTCGTGCTTGGCAGAAGGCTGCTAATGGTCTTCTTAATAAGATTGCGCTTGCTCCAGAACGTGAAGGTGTAGAAGACTTTGTACGTACTATTACTGGAGAAGGTGTTACCGTTGCTCTCGGTCATTCGAATGCAACATTTGATGAAGCTAAAAAAGCTGTTGATGCCGGAGCAAGTGTTTGGGTTCATGCTTATAATGGTATGCGTGGGTTAACTCACCGTGAGCTTGGTATGGTTGGTGCTATGTATGAATTGCCACATACTTATGCTGAATTGATTTGCGATGGGCATCACGTTGATCCTAAGGCTTGTGACATCCTACTTAAACAAAAAGGTACTGAAAATATTGCTCTTATCACTGACTGTATGACAGCGGGTGGTTTGCAAGATGGTGACTACATGCTAGGAGAATTCCCAGTTGTGGTTGCAAATGGTACTGCACGTCTCAAATCTACTGGGAACTTGGCAGGTTCTATTCTCAAACTTAAAGACGGTTTGAAAAATGTTGTTGAATGGGGCATTGCAAACCCTCATGAAGCTGTTATGATGGCAAGTCTCAATCCTGCAAAATCTGTTCACATTGATGACGTTTGTGGACAAATCCATGAAGGCTACGATGCTGACTTTATCGTTCTTGATAAGGATTTGGAATTGGTAGCAACTTACCTTGATGGTGAAAAACGTTATCAAGCATAATCTCTAAAGTAGAAACTAGTTTAGTTTCTACTTTTTTTAATTTAATTTGTTAATTTTTTCACATATTACTTGATTTTATTTATGAAAAGGCTTACAATTATGATATAAACAATACAAATAAAAAAACGGAGGTAAGCTTTATGAAAGCCTATACTTATGTTAAACCAGGACTTGCTTCATTTGTTGATGTTGACAAACCAGTTATTCGCAAGCCAACTGACGCTATTGTGCGTATTGTAAAAACTACTATTTGTGGAACAGATCTTCATATTATCAAAGGAGATGTTCCTGCATGTAAGAGTGGAACTATCCTTGGCCATGAAGGAATCGGGATTGTAGAGGAAGTTGGAGCAGGCGTTTCAAACTTCAAAAAAGGCGATAAGGTTTTGATTTCTTGTGTTTGTGCCTGTGGTAAATGCTACTACTGTAAAAAGGGAATCTATGCCCACTGTGAAGACGAAGGCGGTTGGATTTTTGGTCATTTGATTGACGGTATGCAAGCCGAATATCTTCGTGTTCCTCATGCTGATAATACTCTCTACCACACTCCAGCTGATTTGTCTGATGAAGCCTTGGTTATGTTATCTGATATCCTACCAACTGGTTATGAAATTGGTGTCTTAAAAGGGAAAGTAGAGCCTGGTTGTAGTGTGGCTATCGTTGGTTCAGGTCCAGTTGGCTTAGCAGCTCTATTGACTGCTCAATTCTATTCACCTGCTAAATTAATCATGGTAGACCTAGACGATAACCGTTTGGATACTGCAGTTTCTTTCGGTGCTACTCATAAGATTAATTCTTCAGACCCTGAAAAAGCAATTCAAGAAATTTATGATTTAACAGATGGTAGAGGTGTGGATGTTGCTATAGAAGCTGTTGGTATTCCTGAAACGTTTGATCTCTGTCAAAAGATTATCGGTGTAGACGGAACAGTTGCCAACTGTGGTGTGCATGGTAAGCCAGTTCAGTTTGATTTGGATACTCTATGGATTCGTAACATTAATGTAACTACCGGTTTGGTTTCTACCAACACAACTCCTCAGCTTTTGAAAGCTTTAGAAAGCCATAAAATTGAACCAGAAAAATTAGTAACTCATTACTTCAAACTAAGTGAAATTGAAAAGGCCTATGAAGTATTTGGTAAGGCTGCAGATCATCATGCGATTAAGGTTATCATTGAAAACGATATTTCAGAAGGTTAATCGAATTTGAATCCAGTTATTCTTTTTAGAATAGCTGGATTTTTTGAAAATATTAGATAATTCGTGAAAGCAAGCAAATTTCTTTCATTGTTCTTAAAATTTCGCTATAATATACGATACAAAGGAAATGAAACTATGTATCGAGTTATAGAAATGTACGGGGATTTTGAACCTTGGTGGTTCATAGAAGGATGGGAAGAAGACGTCATTAGTAGTAAGAAATTTGAAAATTACTATGATGCCTTGAAGTATTATAAATCTTGCTGGTTTGAACTGGAAAAGAAAATTCCACTATATAAAAGTCGAGGAGACTTAATGACCATATTTTGGAATCCGGAGGATAAGCGTTGGTGTGAGGAATGTGATGAATTTCTGCAGCAATATCATTCCTTGGCTTTACTGGAAGATGGTCAAGTTATACCAGATGAAAAATTCAGACCGGGTTATGAAAAACAAACTGGTTTAGAAATCCACTGGACGTGTCGCATCAAAAATGATGGAACAACTTTTTAATAAAGTTGTTCTTTTTTTGTATTTTCTTCGAATAATTAACTGAGGAGGGAATATGGTACAAACACTTGCACAAGAATTGATTAGTCTCGCAAAAAAGGATGGAGCTCAGGATATCTATTTTATTCCCAAGGATAAGGTTTATGAGTTGCATATGCGAATAGGAGATGAAAGGCGTTTGATTAATAGCTATGACTTTGAAAAGTTGGGAGCAGTTATTAGTCATTTTAAATTTATTGCGGGGATGAATGTTGGAGAAAAGCGTCGTAGTCAGCTTGGGTCCTGTGATTATCAGCATGATGGCAAGGTTTCTTCACTACGCTTATCGACGGTAGGAGATTATCGTGGTCATGAAAGTTTAGTTATTCGCCTTTTGCATGATGAAGAACAAGAGTTGCGTTTCTGGTTTCAAGACCTTAAGGAACTGGAAAAGGGCTTTAGGCAACGCGGCCTTTATCTATTTGCAGGACCTGTAGGAAGTGGTAAAACTACCTTAATGCATGAATTAGCTAAGTCGTTGTTTAAGGGACAACAAGTCATGTCCATTGAGGACCCAGTCGAGATTAAGCAAGAAGAGATGCTGCAATTACAACTCAATGAAGCTATTGGACTGAGCTATGAAAACTTGATAAAACTTTCTTTGCGACACCGCCCAGATCTTTTAATCATTGGAGAAATCCGGGATAGCGAAACAGCCCGTGCTGTTGTAAGAGCTAGCTTAACGGGAGCTACAGTGTTCTCGACCATTCATGCAAAGAGTATTCGTGGGGTCTATGAGCGTCTTTTAGAACTTGGTGTCAGTGAAGATGAACTCGCAGTTGTTTTACAAGGTGTTTGCTACCAGAGACTAATCGGGGGAGGAGGAATTATTGATTTTGCAAACCAAAATTATTCAGAACACCAGGCAGAAAAGTGGAATGAGCACATTGATCAGCTTCTTAAAGATGGACATATCACTGCCCTTCAAGCTGAAACGGAGAAAATTAGCTACCAGTAAGCAGAAGAAAATTATCACTCTCTTTAACAATTTGTTTTCTAGTGGTTTTCACTTGGTAGAAATCATTTCCTTTCTTGATAGAAGTCTTTTGTTGGAGAAGGAATATGTTTCACAGATGCGCCTAGGACTATCGAAAGGAAAATCTTTCTCGGAAATGATGGGGAATTTAGGTTTTTCGAGTGCGATTGTCACTCAACTTTCATTGGCTGAAGTTCATGGAAATCTCCATTTGAGTTTGGGGAAAATTGAAGAATATTTGGATAATCTTGCTAAGGTCAAGAAGAAGTTAATTGAAGTTGCGACCTACCCACTTATTTTGCTAGCTTTCTTACTGCTCATAATGTTGGGGTTGCGAAATTATCTCTTGCCCCAACTGGATAGTAGTAACATAGCTACCTTAGTGATTAGTAACCTGCCACAGATTTTTCTTGGGCTTACTCTGGCACTAAGTCTTGCATCTTTAACAGGACTGATATTCTACAGAAAATCTAAGAAGATACAAGTCTTTTCTTATCTGGCTAGAATCCCCTTTTTAGGTGTGTTTGTTCAGTATTATCTAACTGCTTATTATGCTCGGGAATGGGGAAATATGATTGGACAAGGTTTAGAGTTGGCACAGATTTTCCAGATGATGCAGGAGCAAGGGAATCCTCTTTTTAAGGAAATTGGATACGATTTAGATCAATCTTTGCAAAATGGGCATGAATTTTCTAAGGTTGTTCAGACCTATCCCTTCTTTAGAAAAGAGTTGGGATTAATCATTGAATATGGAGAGGTTAAATCCAAGTTGGGAAGCGAATTGGAAATCTATGCGGAAAAAACCTGGGAATCCTTCTTTACCCGAGTCAATCGGACCATGAACCTTGTTCAACCACTGGTCTTTATTTTTGTAGCCCTGCTAATCGTTTTATTGTATGCAGCTATGTTGCTGCCAATGTATCAAAATATGGAGGTGAATTTTTAGATGAAAAAAATGATGATGAAATTAAAAAAAGCTACGGTAAAAGGGTTCACTCTGGTAGAAATGTTAGTGGTCCTTCTTATCATTAGCGTCCTACTCTTACTGTTTGTGCCAAATCTTACTAAGCAAAAGGATGCAGTCAATGATAAGGGGAAAGCAGCTGTCGTCAAGGTGGTAGAAAGCCAAGCAGAACTGTATAGTCTGGATAAAAATGAAGATGCTAGTCTAAGTAAATTACAGGCAGATGGACGTATCACTGCTGAGCAAGCAAAAGCCTATAAGGAATATCATGCAAAACAAAAGACAAGTCAAACAGTTTCGGATTAGGGCTTTTACTATGCTAGAAAGTTTATTGGTCTTAGGAATAGTCAGCCTGTTAGCTTTGGGCTTGTCGAGTTCAGTTCAGTCGACTTTTGCAGCTGTGGAAGAACAGATTTTCTTTATGGAGTTTGAGGAACTTTATCGAGAAACCCAGAAGCGAAGTCTGGCTAGTCAGCAAAAGATGAACTTAATGCTAGAAGAGAGAAGTATTGGGAATGGCTATCAGAAATTAGCCATCCCTAAAGGCATTCAATTGCAGTCCAATCAGTCAATTACCTTTGATAAGGCTGGAGGGAATTCGTCTCTAGCTAGCGTGAGATTTCAAACAAGGAAAGAAGTGGTTCGCTACCAACTATATCTAGGAAATGGAAAGATTAAACGTATTCAAGAAGCAAAAAATTAAGGCGGTTATTTTACTAGAGGCAGTGATTTCGCTAGCCATTTTTGCCAGTATTGCAACCCTCTTGCTGGGACAAATTCAAGAAAGTAGAAAAAGAGAAGTAGAACTTCTAAAACAGGAAGAAGTTTTGCGAGTGGCTCGTATGGCTTTGCAGACTGGACAAAAGCAGTTAACTGTCAATGGCCTTACGGTTCATGTTGTCTCGAATGAGCGAGGTTTGGAGGTATACCATGGAACGGAGAAATTACT
Source organism: Streptococcus infantis (assembly GCF_047463275.1). Classification (GTDB taxonomy): domain Bacteria; phylum Bacillota; class Bacilli; order Lactobacillales; family Streptococcaceae; genus Streptococcus; species Streptococcus infantis_AF. Next base: position 7,503 of record NZ_JASHEE010000003.1, read on the forward strand.
GGCGATTCAAGACAAGTAGGGTCAGAGCTTTTACACTTTTAGAATCCTTGGTTGCCCTTATGGTTATTAGTGGTAGCTTGCTCCTCTTTCAAGCTATGAGTCAGCTCTTGGTTTCAGAGGTTCGCTACCAGCAGAGAAGTGAGCAAAAAGAATGGCTCTTATTCGTGGATCAGCTGGAAGCAGAGCTTAACCAATCCCATTATCAAAAAGTGGAAAACAACCGTATTTATCTGAAACAAGATGGTAAAGATATTTCCATGGGTAAATCAAAGTCAAATGATTTCCGAAAAACAGATGCCAGTGGACGTGGTTATCAACCCATGGTCTACGGTCTAAAATCAGCTCGAATTCAAGAAAAAGGGAAGGAGCTGCACTTTCACTTTCAGTTTGAAAAGGGACTAGAGAGGGAATTTATCTATCGTGTTGAAAAAGAAAAAAGTTAGAGCAGGAGTTCTCCTATACGCTATCACTATTGCTGGAATTTTTAGTCTTTTGTTGCAGTTTTATCTAAATCGGCAAGTAGCACATCATCAGGATTATGCCTTAAATAAAGAAAAACTTCTTGCATTTGCTATGGCTAAGAGAACCTATGAAAAAGCTACTTCTGAAAATGGAGAGCAGTCATTTAATGTAGGGACGTCAACTTATCGAAATGACGAGAAATTCTTCACAACGACTATTGACACAGGAAAAAATCAATTTGAATTTTACTTTTCTCCTTTAAAAAAGACCGGTCAAAAGTCTGAGAAAACAGAAAACAAGTCCAAAGAAGGAAATGAGGAGAAAACAGAAGAAGGGAGCAAAAAAGAGACTGCTAGGTCTTCCAAATTAGCACCTTCAAAGAAGGGCACAGAGTAGTTTGGACGAGGTTTTTACCTGAAATCATGCTATAATAGATACATATGGAGGACCAAAAATGGCAAGTGTAAAATTGTATCTAGTGCGTCATGGGAAAACAATGTTTAATACGATTGGGCGTGCTCAAGGCTGGAGTGATACTCCTTTAACAGCTGAAGGTGAGCGAGGCATTCACGAACTGGGAATTGGTTTGCGTGAGTCAGGCTTAAAGTTTGAGCGTGCTTACTCGAGTGACTCAGGACGTACCATCCAGACTATGGGAATTATCCTTGAGGAACTAGGTTTAACAGGTCAAATTCCTTATCGTATGGATAAGCGAATCCGTGAATGGTGCTTTGGTAGTTTTGATGGTGCTTATGATGGGGACTTATTTATGGGGATTATTCCTCGTATCTTTAATGTCGATCATGTGCATCGTTTGTCCTATGCTGAGCTGGCTGAAGGTCTGGTAGAAGTAGACACAGCAGGTTGGGCTGAAGGATGGGAAAAGCTAAGTGGTCGTATCTGGGAAGGCTTTGAAGCCATTGCCAAGGAAATGGAAGCCAATGGTGGAGGAAATGCTCTCGTTGTCAGTCATGGAATGACAATTGGAACTATTGTTTACCTCATTAACGGCATGCATCCACATGGTCTTGATAACGGAAGTGTGACGATTCTAGAGTACGAAGATGGTCAGTTCTCAGTCCAGATTGTTGGGGACTGTAGCTACCGTGAAATTGGACGAGCTGAATTAGACGAGCAAGATAGTTCAGAACAATAACATTCAGCACTAAATTTAGAAGAATTTTTAAAGGATTGATAGAATGCTAATGTCTTAATTCACAAGCTTGAGAGAGCTGAGTGTTTTGACAATAGCATTCTTTTTTGTTAGAATAGCATCAACATGAAAGCATAAGAAGGGACTGACAGAGCTGTCGTTCCCTTTTGTCTATCTTATAAGGGGGAAATATGCTGTTTCAGAAAATAAAAGCCTATAAATGGCAGGCCCTGGCGTCCTTGGTCATGACAGGTCTAATGGTGACAAGTTCACTCTTGCAACCACGATATTTGCAGGAGGTTTTAGAGGCACTGCTAACGGGTGATAATGAAGCTATTTATACTATCGGTTTTTGGTTAATTCTTGTTGCCTTGATTGGTTTGGTCGCAGGTGGCATCAATGTTGTGTTAGCGGCCTATATTGCTCAAGGAGTTTCGTCTGACTTACGTGAAGATGCCTTTCGTAAGATTCAAACTTTTTCATACGCCAATATTGAGAAGTTTAATGCAGGGAACCTCGTTGTGCGTATGACCAACGATATCAACCAGATTCAGAACGTAGTCATGATGACCTTCCAAATTCTCTTTCGACTACCACTTTTGTTTATCGGTTCCTTTATTCTAGCAGTTGTCACCCTACCTTCTCTGTGGTGGGTGCTAGTTCTCATGGTCGTTCTGATTGTTGCCATAATGGGTTTTATGATGGGAGTTGTGGGACCGCGCTTTGCAAAATTCCAGACCTTACTAGAGCGTATCAATGCCATTGCTAAAGAAAATTTGCGTGGTGTGCGCGTGGTTAAGTCTTTTGTCCGAGAAAAAGATCAGTTTGATAAATTTACGCAGGTGTCAGATGAATTGTTGGGAGAAAACCTTTATATCGGTTATGCCTTTTCTGTTATGCAACCTGCAATGATGTTGATTTCTTACGGGGCTGTTTTTCTCTCAATCTGGCTTGTAGCAGGTATGGCAGAGTCAGATCCATCAGTAGTTGGTTCCATTGCTTCCTTTGTAAACTACCTGAGTCAGATTATCTTTACCATCGTCATGGTTGGATTTTTGGGGAATTCAGTCACTCGTGCTATGATTTCCCTTCGTCGTATTCGTGAAATCCTTGATACAGAACCAGCTATGACTTTCAATGATGTGGAAGATGAAGAATTGGAAGGAAGTCTCAGTTTTGAAAATGTTACCTTTACCTATCCAAATGATGAAGAACCTATCCTAAAAGATGTATCCTTCGATATCGCAGCTGGTGAAATGGTTGGGGTTGTCGGAGCAACTGGTGCAGGGAAATCAACCTTGGCTCAGTTGATTCCACGATTATTTGATCCTCAGCAAGGTTCGATCAAGATTGGTGGAAAGGATATTCGGACAGTTAGTGAAGGGACGCTTCGTAAGACAGTTTCTATCGTCCTACAAAAAGCCATTCTCTTTAGTGGAACTATCGCAGATAATCTCAGACAAGGTAAGGGAGATGCGACAGTTTCAGAAATGGAACGCGCAGCTCGCATCGCCCAGGCCAGTGAATTTATTAGTCGTATGGACTTAGCCTTTGAAAGTCCGGTTGAGGAACGTGGGACTAACTTTTCTGGTGGACAGAAACAACGAATGTCTATTGCGCGTGGGATTGTCAGCAATCCTCGTATCTTGATTTTTGATGATTCAACCTCTGCCCTTGATGCCAAATCAGAACGCTTGGTTCAAGAAGCCCTCAACAAGGATTTGAAGGGGACAACTACGATTATCATCGCGCAAAAGATTAGCTCTGTTGTACATGCTGATAAAATTTTAGTGCTTGACCAAGGTCGCTTGATTGGTCAAGGCAAACACGCTGACTTGGTTGCATCAAACCCAGTTTATCGTGAAATTTACGAGACGCAAAAAGGAAAGGAGGAGTAGGATGAAGACATTTGAATTCTTTTGGAACTATTTTAAAGTTTATAAGATATCCTTTGTCGTTGTTATTGCTATGATTATCATTGCAACGGTAGCCCAAGCTCTCTTTCCAGTATTTGCAGGTCAAACAGTCACAGAACTGGCTAATTTGGGTATAGCTTATCAAAATGGAAATCCTGATATGGTTTGGCAAAGTCTATTAGGACTCTTGATGAATCTTGCTTATATTTTGATTGTGCTCGTGGTGTCGAGTCTTATCTATATGGTTTTGATGAGCCGTATTATTGCCGAATCGACAAATGAGATGCGTAAGGGACTTTTTGGCAAGCTTTCTCGCTTGACTGTTTCCTTCTTTGACCGCCATCAAGATGGTGATATCCTGTCACGTTTTACCAGTGATTTGGATAACATCCTACAGGCTTTCAACGAAAGTCTGGTGTCTGTTATGACCAATATTGCCCTTTATATTGGTTTGTTGATTGTCATGTTCGCAAAAAATGTGACCTTGGCTTTGATTACGATTGCTAGCACTCCGATAGCTGTTATCATGTTGATTGTCATTTTGAAATTGGCAAGAAAATACACTAACCTCCAACAAAAGGAAGTTGGGAAGCTCAACGCCTACATGGATGAGAGTATTTCGGGTCAGAAAGCCGTTATTGTTCAAGGCATTCAAAATGATGTGATAGCAGGTTTTGTTGAGCAAAACGAGCGTGTCCGTAAAGCAACTTTTAAGGGCAGAATGTTTTCAGGAATTCTCTTTCCTGTCATGAACGGAATGAGCTTGGTCAATACAGCTATTGTTATTTTTGTCGGTTCAGCTGTCTTACTGAATGATCAGAATATCGAGACAGCAACTGCTCTGGGTTTGATTGTCATGTTTACCCAGTTTTCTCAGCAATATTACCAGCCCATTATCCAATTGGCGGCGAGCTGGGGAAGTTTGCAACTGGCCTTTACAGGTGCTGAACGTATCCAAGAAATGTTTGATGCAGAAGAAGAAATTCGTCCTCAAGATGCTCCAGTTTTCACAGAATTGCGAGAGGGTGTGGAGATTCGTAAGGTGGACTTCTCCTACCTGCCAGGGGAACCGATTCTAAAAGATGTTAGCATATCAGCTCCAAAAGGGAAAATGATTGCGGTTGTTGGTCCGACAGGTTCGGGGAAAACAACCATCATGAACTTAATCAATCGTTTTTATGATGTGGATGCAGGAAGTATCAGTTTTGATGGTAGAGATATCCGAGAATTTGATTTGGATAGCTTGCGAAGCAAGGTGGGAATTGTCTTGCAGGATTCAGTTTTATTTAGCGGAACCATCCGAGACAATATTCGCTTTGGTGTCCCTGATGCTAGTCAAGAAATGGTAGAAGCGGCAGCTAAGGCTACACACATCCATGACTACATCGAAAGCCTGCCAGATAAGTATGATACTCTGATTAATGATGATCAGAGCGTCTTCTCAACCGGTCAGAAGCAGTTGATTTCTATTGCTCGTACCTTGATGACAGATCCCCAGGTCTTAATTTTGGATGAGGCAACATCAAACGTGGATACTGTAACAGAGAGCAAGATTCAAAATGCCATGGAGGCAATTGTAGCAGGAAGAACTAGTTTTGTGATTGCCCACCGCTTGAAAACTATTCTCAATGCCGATCAGATTATTGTCCTTAAGGATGGTGAGGTTATCGAACAAGGAAATCATCATGGATTACTGAAACTTGGTGGATTCTACGCAGAATTGTATCATAATCAATTTGTCTTTGAATAAATAGAAGGTTGTCCTAAACTAGGGCAACTTTTTCTGATAAAAGAAACCTATCACAGTCTTTTAAAATACATATTAGACAGGAAGGAGTTGGAGTGATAAGATAGATTTATCAAAGGAAATTGAAAGGAAAACAGTATGGCGAGAACGGTTGTTGGAGTAGCTGCGAATCTATGTCCTGTGGACGCAGAAGGAAAAAATATTCATTCATCAGTCTCTTGTAAATTTGCTGAGAGTATTCGTCAGGTTGGCGGACTTCCTTTGGTGATTCCAGTGGGTGATGAGTCTGTGGTCCATGACTATGTAGAAATGATTGATAAGCTCATCTTGACTGGGGGACAAAATGTTCATCCTCAGTTTTATGGTGAGGAAAAAACAATTGATAGCGACGACTATAACCTAGCTCGCGACGAGTTTGAGCTAGCTCTTCTACAAGAAGCCTTGCGTCAGAACAAACCAATCTTAGCCATTTGCCGTGGCGTTCAGCTTGTCAACGTTGCCTTTGGTGGAACACTCAATCAGGATATTGAAGGTCATTGGCAAGGCCTACCTTTTGGGACTTCACATTCTATTGAGACAGTGGATGGCAGTGTTGTGTCTAAATTATTTGGTAAAGAAAGTCAGGTCAATTCAGTTCACCGTCAGAGTATTAAAGACTTGGCACCCAATTTCCGTGTGACGGCTGTGGATCCACGTGATCAAACTGTTGAAGCTATCGAATCTATCGACGAACACCGCATTATCGGCTTGCAGTGGCATCCAGAGTTTCTAGTCAATGAAGAAGATGGCAATTTAGAATTATTTGAGTATTTATTAAATGAATTATAACGACTAGAAATTTAGTCGTTTTTTTATTCATTATTTACGAATCTTTATATAATTGTATTTTTACGCAAACGTTTGAATTGTGATAAAAATTGGAAATTTTTAGTATAAAAACTTGAAAAAATTGTTAGTAAGCGTTATGATAGAGAAGAAGAAATATTGGAGGAATACTATGTCACATATTAAATTTGATTATTCAAAAGTATTAGACAAATTTGTTGCCCCGCATGAAGTGGAATACATGCAAGCACAAGTAACAGCAGCAGATGAATTGATCCGTAAAGGAACTGGTGCTGGTAGCGACTTCTTGGGTTGGTTGGACCTTCCTGAAAACTACGACCGCGAAGAATTTGACCGCATCTTGAAAGCTGCTGAACAAATCAAAGCAGACAGCGATGTTTTGGTCGTGATCGGTATCGGTGGATCATACCTTGGAGCGAAAGCTGCCATTGACTTCTTGAACCACCACTTTGCAAATTTGCAAACAAAAGAAGAACGTAAAGCACCACAAATCCTTTACGCTGGAAACTCAATCTCATCTACTTACCTTGCTGACTTGGTAGAGTACGTTTCAGATAAAGATTTCTCAGTAAACGTGATTTCTAAATCAGGTACAACAACTGAACCAGCCATCGCTTTCCGTGTCTTCAAAGAACTCTTGGTCAAGAAATATGGTCAAGAGGAAGCTAACAAACGTATCTACGCAACAACTGACCGCCAAAAAGGTGCTGTTAAGGTTGAAGCAGATGCTAACGGTTGGGAAACATTTGTTGTTCCAGATGATATCGGTGGACGCTTCTCAGTATTGACAGCAGTTGGATTGCTTCCAATCGCTGCGTCAGGTGCAGACATCAAAGCCCTTATGGAAGGTGCTAACGCAGCTCGTAAAGACTACACTTCAGATAAAATCTCTGAAAACGAAGCTTACCAATATGCAGCAGTTCGTAACATCCTTTACCGTAAAGGTTATGCAACTGAAATCTTGGTAAACTACGAGCCATCACTTCAATACTTCTCAGAATGGTGGAAACAATTGGCTGGTGAGTCAGAAGGGAAAGACCAAAAAGGGATTTACCCAACTTCAGCTAACTTCTCAACAGACTTGCACTCATTGGGTCAATTTATCCAAGAAGGAACTCGTATCATGTTTGAAACAGTTGTCCGTGTTGACAAACCTCGTAAGAACGTGATCATCCCTACTTTGGAAGAAGACCTTGACGGACTTGGCTACCTTCAAGGAAAAGACGTTGACTTCGTTAACAAAAAAGCGACTGACGGTGTTCTTCTTGCCCACACAGATGGTGACGTGCCAAACATGTACGTGACTCTTCCTGAGCAAGATGCCTTCACTCTTGGTTACACGATCTACTTCTTCGAATTGGCTATCGCCCTTTCAGGTTACTTGAACGCTATCAACCCATTTGACCAACCAGGTGTTGAAGCATACAAACGCAACATGTTTGCCCTTCTTGGTAAACCAGGATTTGAAGAATTGAGCAAAGAACTTAATGCTCGTCTATAATAGAATAAAAAAGAGTGGTTTTACCACTCTTTTTGCTATTTCTTGAAAAGAGAAATTGGACTCTGGCGAGACTTGTGATATAATATAGAGAGTGAAAAGGCAGACGCCTAGAGACTTTATAGGAGAAGATATGTCAAAAGATATTCGTGTGCGTTACGCACCAAGTCCAACAGGACTATTACACATCGGTAATGCCCGTACAGCATTGTTTAACTATTTGTATGCACGCCACCATGGTGGAACTTTTATCATCCGTATCGAAGATACGGACCGCAAACGTCATGTCGAAGACGGAGAACGTTCACAGCTTGAGAACCTTCGTTGGTTAGGCATGGACTGGGATGAAAGTCCAGAGACTCATGAAAACTACCGCCAGTCTGAGCGTTTGGAACTCTATCAAAAATATATCGACCAACTCTTAGCTGAAGGAAAAGCCTACAAATCTTACGTTACAGAAGAAGAATTGGCAGCAGAACGTGAACGTCAAGAAGCAGCCGGTGAAACACCTCGCTACATCAACGAATACCTTGGTATGAGCGAAGAAGAAAAAGCAGCTTACGTTGCAGAACGTGAAGCAGCGGGTATCATCCCAACGGTTCGTTTGGCAGTTAATGAATCTGGTATCTATAAGTGGCATGATATGGTCAAAGGTGATATCGAATTTGAAGGTGGCAATATCGGTGGGGACTGGGTTATCCAAAAGAAAGATGGCTACCCAACTTATAACTTTGCCGTTGTGATTGATGACCACGATATGCAAATTTCTCACGTTATCCGTGGAGACGACCACATTGCTAACACACCAAAACAGCTCATGGTTTATGAAGCGCTTGGATGGAAAGCACCAGAATTTGGTCACATGACCTTGATCATCAACTCTGAAACTGGTAAGAAGTTGTCTAAACGTGATACCAACACCCTTCAATTTATCGAAGATTACCGTAAGAAAGGTTACCTTCCAGAAGCAGTCTTTAACTTTATCGCTCTGCTTGGTTGGAATCCTGGTGGGGAAGACGAAATCTTCTCTCGCGAAGAACTCATCAAACTCTTTGATGAAAACCGCCTCAGCAAGTCTCCAGCAGCCTTTGACCAGAAGAAAATGGACTGGATGAGCAATGAGTATATCAAGAATGCAGATCTTGAGACTATCTTTGAAATGGCTAAACCATTCCTCGAAGCAGCAGGACGTTTGACAGACAAGGCTGAGAAATTGGTGGAACTCTACAAACCACAAATGAAGTCAGTGGATGAAATCGTTCCATTGACAGACCTCTTCTTCTCAGACTTCCCAGAATTGACAGAAGCTGAGAAAGAAGTCATGGCTGGTGAAACAGTGCCAACGGTACTTGAAGCCTTCAAAGCAAAACTTGAGGCTATGTCAGACGATGAGTTTGTGGTAGAAAATATCTTCCCACAAATCAAAGCGGTTCAAAAAGAGACTGGAATAAAAGGGAAAAATCTCTTCATGCCAATCCGTATTGCCGTTTCAGGTGAAATGCATGGTCCTGAATTGCCAGATACCATCTACTTGCTTGGACGTGAAAAATCAATCCAACATATTGAAAAAATGTTGGCAGAAATTGCGAAATAGCATACAAAAAGAGCTCAAATATTGAGTTCTTTTTATATGTATACTTGTTTGAAAATGCAAAGATTTTAGTGTATAATATGAATTGACAGGGCAAGGAAATAAGTTGATGAGATGGTATTTTTACAACTAGACTCGGCTTAGTCTAACATTATTCCTAATGTTGGTCAGTCTACTTATTTTTTCTTTGCGTTTTGCTGAATAGAAGTAGAAATTCTTTTGTTCATGCAGTTACCATCCCTTACAATGACTTTGTTTTCGATTACCAGAGTTTCTCTACAAAGATTTTGGTCCAATTTGTCCATCTTTTTAGAGAAGTATATCTACTCTTTCTTCTCCAAAAATAGAAAGAAATCGACTTTGCTCTGTTACCTTGCATTATGCAAGGTTTTTTTGTGGAATAGTACTGGGAAATTTACGATTTCGTTTTGGAGTGGTATAATATTAACTATCCTGATGAATAGAGGAACTCGAATGAAAGAATTTAACAAATCAATAAAATTAGAGCATGTGGCTTATGATATCCGTGGTCCAGTTTTGGAAGAAGCTATGCGCATGCGCGCAAATGGAGAAAAAATTCTTCGTTTGAATACAGGGAACCCAGCTGAGTTTGGCTTTACAGCTCCAGATGAGGTTATCCACGACTTGATTATGAATGCCCGTGATAGTGAAGGCTATTCAGATTCAAAAGGTATCTTTTCAGCTCGTAAGGCCATCATGCAGTATTGCCAACTAAAGAAATTCCCCAATGTGGATATTGATGATATCTACCTTGGAAATGGGGTTAGTGAGCTAATCGTTATGTCTATGCAAGGGCTTTTGGATAACGGCGATGAAGTCTTGGTTCCTATGCCTGACTATCCACTTTGGACTGCGGCAGTCAGCTTGGCTGGGGGAAATGCCGTTCACTACGTCTGTGATGAAGAAGCGGAATGGTATCCAGACCTAGATGACATTAAGTCTAAGATTAGTTCAAATACCAAGGCTATTGTTTTGATCAATCCGAATAACCCAACGGGGGCTCTCTATCCTAAAGAACTCTTACTAGATATCATCGAGATTGCTCGTCAAAATGACTTGATTATTTTTGCGGATGAAATCTACGACCGTATGGTTATGGATGGCAATGTCCACACACCAGTCGCAAGTTTGGCTCCAGACCTTTTCTGTGTCAGTATGAATGGTCTGTCTAAATCTCACCGTATCGCTGGTTTCCGTGTTGGTTGGATGGTCTTGTCTGGACCTAAACATCATGTAAAGGGCTACATTGAAGGTCTCAACATGCTTTCAAACATGCGACTTTGTTCGAATGTGCTTGCCCAGCAGGTAGTTCAAACCTCTCTTGGTGGTCACCAGTCAGTGGATGAGTTGCTTCTTCCTGGTGGTCGTATCTATGAACAAAGAAACTTTATTTATAATGCCATTCAAGATATCCCTGGTTTATCAGCTGTTAAGCCAAAAGCGGGTCTTTATATCTTCCCTAAAATCGACCGCAATATGTACCGTATCGATGACGATGAACAATTTGTCCTTAATTTCTTGAAACAAGAAAAAGTGCTTTTGGTACATGGACGTGGTTTTAACTGGAAAGAACCAGATCACTTCCGTATCGTTTATCTACCGCGTGTTGATGAGTTAGCCCAAATACAGGAAAAGATGACTCGCTTCTTGAAGCAGTATCGTAGATAAGGCTTTCATAGCAAAAAAGCTGGAAACATTTGTCAGAGCTATTGACAAATACGTAAGAATCAGATAGAATAGTAAAGTATGTTTAGTAACTGATCACTTTATAGCCGGCTAAACGAATACAAAATCTATGAGGAGGTATTCATCGTGAAACGTACTTATCAACCAAGTAAACTTCGTCGTGCGCGCAAACACGGATTCCGTAACCGTATGTCAACTAAAAACGGTCGTCGCGTATTGGCAGCTCGTCGTCGCAAAGGACGCAAAGTTTTGGCTGCATAATCCAAACAAATGAAACAAAGAAGTCAGTAGGAACTCGAGCCTACTGACTTTTCTGTTTATCTAAAAGAGAGAAACTTCTATGGCAATTGATGTAATCTGCAAACTGTAGAAGATGTATTGGAAAGATGATCAATAGAAAAAGCTCAAAATCAGGAGGGGATTTCTCTGATTTTGAGCTTTTCTTTATTCTTTCAAATGATATGAATAGCTAGCAACGACGACATCTTCGTGCCATCTGAGAGCATATTTTAATTTAAGGCTCATTTGATTGTGGAGAATATTTTGCCAAGGTTTGTTAGGGATAAATTGGGGTACTAGAACTGTAACTGTGTAGTTCTTGTTCTTGGCTTCTTGAGAGATTTTTCGAACATATCGAACTATAGGTGTGATAATATCGCGATAACTAGTATTAATGTTTTTAAGAGTAATATTTGGGAAGTAGTCGGCAAATTCTTGGAGGATTTCTTGGTCTTTTTCCTCAGTTTCCTTGGTGGAAATGTGCATGGCCAAAACTTCATCTCCAATACTTTGAGCGTAATTAATCGCTCCAACACTGACTCGAGTAACATTTCCCACTAAGACAAGGACGACATTGCCATCGTAGGTTTGTTTTTGAATTCCTTCATAAAGTCGAAGTTGTTTGGCCACTTTTTGGTAATGACTGTGGATGGACAAAAATAGGAAGGTTAGGACCAGGATAATTGGGAAGAATGGCCAGATATCTCCAAGCCTGAAGAGGAGTAGAATAAGGACGATAGCGTAACAAATGATAGCGCCGAGGATGTTAGCAAAGGCAGATTTTAAGAAATGGGAGCCTTTTTCTTTTTTCCAGTGGCGAATCATACCTGTTTGAGAAAGTGCAAAGGGGACGAAAACTCCGATAGTATAAAGAGGGATTAAGCGTTCTGTGTTTCCGTTGAAAATAAGCAGAAGGATTATAGCACCAAAAGCTAAGGTTAAAATACCGTTTGAATAACCCAAGCGGTCTCCCTTTTCCATAAAGAGATGGGGCATGTACTTGTTCTTAGCCATATTGTAAGCCAACATTGGAAAGGCAGAAAAACCAGTATTTGCAGCAACGGCTAGGATTAGGGCAGTTGAGAATTGGAAGAGATAATAAACAATCTGACCGAGAGCTGAATCCCCTAAAATCCCTTTAGCCATTTGTGAGAGGATTGTTTCTCCGTGTTGAGGTGTAATCCCCATCCAGTAGTTTAAGAAGGTAATCCCTGCAAATAGAAATCCGAGAATCAGAGACATGATGGTTAGTGTCTGGGCAGCGTTCTTCTCTTTGGGGGTCTTGAAAAATGGAACGGCATTTGAGATAGCTTCAACTCCAGTTAGTGAGGCCGAACCGCTGGTAAAGGCTCTTAAAATTAGGACAATTGAGAGACTTGGGACAGTTTGACCAATTGCAGAAGTTGCATGATAGCTGAGAGAACCTGTCAACAGTTGGAAGATACCAAACAATAAGAGGAAGACCGTACTAAAGATAAAGAGATAGACAGGGATCATCAGAGAACTTGCGGATTCCTTTAGCCCTCGTAGATTTAAAAGCATGAGCAAACATACTAGAAAAATGGAGATGTGGAGGTTGTAAGGATGGAGGGCAGGAAGTGCAGCAGTGATAGCGTCAGCACCTGCTGCCACTGATACGGCTACTGTTAGCATATAGTCAACAAGCAGACTTCCCCCAGCAATCAAACCTAACTCAGGGGAGAGGTTTTCTCGCGTAACCATATAGGCACCTCCACCTTGAGGGTAGGCATGGATGATTTGTCTATAAGAAATGGTCAGGCTAGCTAATAGTAAGAGGACAAAAATGCCAATAGGGAGACTCCACCAGATAGCAAGTGGAGAAAGGCTAGCCAAGACAAGGACGACCTGCTCAGGCCCGTACGCAATAGATGATAGAGCATCGCTTGATAGCATTGCGAGTGCCTGCGTTTTTCCAAGTAGTCCTCCCTCGCCTTCAGTTAAGGACTTAAGGGGACGACCAATAAAGGTATACTTCAGTTTTGTAAACATTTTCTTTCCTTTTCTGAAAAATTTCAACAAGAGTTATTATACTGCTATGAAAAAAAGTCGTCAAGAAAAAATGAGTGATTTCAAAATATTTTTTCCTATAAGGATGAGACTAGTTTTTTTGGTATAATAGAAGGTAGAAAAAACGAGGAAATATAAATGATTTTTGATACTCATACCCACTTGAATGTGGAAGAATTTTTGGGACGCGAAGAAGAAGAACTTGCCTTAGCGGCTGAAATGGGTGTAACTCGGATGAATATTGTTGGTTTTGACAAACCGACTATTGAGCGTGCTCTTGAACTAGTGGACAAGTATGACCAACTCTATGCGACGATTGGCTGGCATCCAACGGAAGCAGGGACATACACAGAGGAAGTGGAGTCTTACTTGCTAGAAAAACTAAAACATCCAAAAGTTGTTGCCTTGGGCGAGATTGGTTTGGACTACCACTGGATGACAGCACCTAAAGAAGTGCAGGAACAAGTTTTCCGTCGTCAGATTCAGCTGTCTAAGGAACTGGACTTACCTTTTGTAGTTCACACCCGTGATGCGCTCGAAGATACCTATGAAATTATCAAAAGTGAAGGAGTCGGTCCCTGTGGCGGTATCATGCATTCCTTCTCTGGTTCTTTGGATTGGGCGGAGAAGTTCGTGGAGCTTGGTATGGCTATTTCCTTTTCTGGGGTGGTGACTTTCAAGAAGGCGACAGATATTCAGGAAGCGGCCAAAGAGTTACCTTTGGATAAGATTTTGGTAGAGACAGATGCACCTTATTTAGCCCCAGTACCCAAGCGTGGGCGTGAAAATAAGACAGCTTACACGCGCTATGTAATAGACTTTATTGCGGACTTGCGTGGTATGACAACAGAAGAATTGGCTGCTGCGACAAGTACCAATGCAGAACGAATCTTTGGATTGGAACGTAAATCATGAAAGAGAAAATTTCCCAAGTCATCGTAGTCGAAGGACGGGATGATACAGCCAATCTTAAACGTTATTTTGATGTGGAGACCTATGAGACTCGTGGCTCGGCTATCAATGAACAGGACCTTGAACGAATCCAACGTCTACACCAACGTCATGGGGTGATTGTCTTTACAGATCCAGACTTTAATGGGGAAAGAATCCGTCGGTTGATTATGACAGCTATTCCAACAGTCCAACACGCCTTTCTCAAACGTGATGAGGCAGTGCCTAAGTCCAAGACCAAGGGGCGTTCTCTAGGAATCGAACACGCTAGCTACGAAGACTTGAAAACAGCGCTGGCTCAGGTGACAGAGCAGTTTGAAGCAGAAAGTGACTTTGATATTAGCCGTAGTGACTTGATTCGCCTTGGTTTTCTAGCTGGAGCAGACAGCCGAAAACGCAGAGAATATCTAGGAGAAAGCCTTCGTATCGGCTATTCCAATGGCAAACAACTCCTCAAGCGTTTAGAGTTATTTGGGATTAGCTTGGCAGAAATTGAAGAGGCTATGAAATCGTATGAGAATTGAGAAACTGCCCCAAAATACCAAGGGAATATGATACAATAGAAGTAATCATATGCTGGTTAACAGGAGATAAAAGGCTACTTGATAGCAAAACTTAGATAAGAGTATTGACAACATCATTTCTTGCCTAAACTGCTAAGGAGTAGTAACAACAAGGAGAAAAAATGGGAATCTTTGACTATTTGAAAAAGACTGAAGCGGAAGAAGAGTCTAAAAACAATGCATGTGTGGGAGTTTTGGACTTTCTCCCTATGAAGGAAACGAATCAATTATTGATCGTTGGGAGTTTAGAAGGCAGTCTCAAGGTTGGGGATCAGTTGCAGTTTTGCAATCCCGACCAAGGATTGGACACTCTTGGTACTGTAGAGGTTAAAAAACTTAGCAGTCAAAACAAAGATGCAGATAGTCTAACGGATCAAGTTCTCGCCCATCTAGTGGTTGATAGGATTCCTTCTTTGGATAAACTGAAAAAAGGAAGTGTGCTCTTTAGTTCAGGTGTTGAGGAAGAGCAAAAATCATCTAGCTATTCAGATGCTCTTTATCGTGCTTTTGTAGCCATCCAAGAGGGGCAATTGACTAATGAAGACTATTTGGCATCTAGCCTTGATGACAGCGTAGAGATTTTACGTCTCTTTTTATGGAAATGCCGTCAAAATCAGGAAACTGAAAGTGAAGAAAGCTATCAAGCCAACACTCGCAAGTTGGAACGTCTAGCGGAAATCGTTAAAGATAAGCTTTTAGAAGCAGATGCAGTTTATGCAGTTTATTCGGAAAAAACGGGCGAACCTTACCTTTTCTCAACCACCTATGATAGGGGGGAAGAAGGGTATTTATGTACTGATCCCATGATTATGCTTCTGACACCATCTTGGTATCGCCAATTCAAGGAAACCATTGACAGCCGACCAAACTCAGTCGTAAAATTGATTGAAAATACGGAAGATAAAAAAGGGATTGAGAATTTCCTTGGGACAGCCTTTTACTTAAACGGTGCCATGGGGGCAATCTTTAATTCCAAGGAAGTCAGCATCAGTGCCTCTGCCTTGGTTCAAAAACCAGATTTTTCTGATTTACCAGAAATACAAGTTCCTGTCATGAATCCTGACCTGGTAAGATGGATGCTCTTGATGGGACAGATGGACCAACCGACTACAGAAGAGCAAGAACTAGTTTATGGGCTTTACTACAAGTTCTTCTCTATGGCTATGCCTAAAGCAAAATTCTTGCTTCCATTAGATGCAACATCAGGATTCCCAGAGGATAATTCAGAAGGAAATTCCTTTGTTTTGGAAAAAGACGCTAACTTTAATATTCCCGTTAGAGAAGGAAAAGATGGGCGAAATTCCGTCCCAGTCTTTACCGATTGGAAACGTCTGAGAATGGTTTTTGATGAAAAGTGGAATGGCATGATTGAAGAAGCTGGAGGCATGATTGAAGGTTTTGACTATGCCATAAACCCAACGGAATACTATGAAGCGGGTGCCTATGTTAGCCTAACAGCTTTTAGAGACATGCAAAAACTTAGTGAGGAACAAGAAGGAAGAGCTCAAGATTAGAAAGATCTTTACATTGGGAAACTTTATAGTTTTATCTACACTTACTTGAACCAGTAACCTTTTTCAAAGATTGTGAAGGGAAACGATATGGCAAATAGAAGTTATATTTACTTAAAAAACGGAGATGAAGTCCGTATTCTAACAGAGGGAATTTACACAATACCTTATTTTTGGCAATTGTTTTGGGATGAAGAAGATTTAAAAGCTCCCATTGCTCTCTGGGAAACAGCAGAAAAACTCGAAGAAGATGAAGAGCAAGCAGAAAAGTTTTACCAAGAGCAGAATGTAGATATCTTGATTCCTATTGAAAAATTCCAGCAAAACGCCCTCCAAAATCGGTCTTTTTTAGAAGAGAATGTTCCACAAGCCTTGAAACTATATGATGCCTTTGTTCGTTATATTCTTGCAAACGTAAAAGATGGTGATGTGTTAGGATTTGATCTTTTGGATGTAGTTTTTATGGACCAAGTCTCTGTAGTCGCTGATAAACTGTTAAAAAATATCCGAGCTATTCGGGAAAATCAACCCAAAGATTTAGATTTTTCTCTAACGGATGAGAACTTAATAGGCCTTGCTATGGGTTTTCCTGATTATTACGCTTCAGAATTATTACCAGAAGACAATATTCTAGATTCGGTTGCCTATCAGGATGAATTGAAGAAAATGAACTCCCAAGAAGATAAAAAACAGTTTGATATGACTGGAGCCGATACAAAAGAGAACAAACATCGTGTTCTATTTGTATTTTGGATTTTGTTGGCAGGAATTATGTTGTTTCTATATATTATTTTTAGCTAATAATTAGAAAAGAGAATAAATGAGAATTGCAGATTACAGCGTGACCAAGGCAGTACTGGAGCGTCACGGTTTTACCTTTAAAAAATCCTTCGGGCAAAATTTCTTGACCGATACCAATATCCTTCAAAAAATCGTGGATACGGCTGAGATTGATGATCAAGTCAATGTTATCGAAATCGGGCCAGGGATTGGTGCCTTGACGGAATTTCTAGCTGAACGTGCAGCTGAAGTCATGGCCTTTGAGATTGATCATCGCTTAGTGCCAATTCTAGCGGATACCCTGCGTGATTTTGACAATGTGACCGTAGTTAACGAGGACATCCTCAAGGTCGACTTGGCGCAGCATATCCAAAATTTTAAAAATCCTGACCTGCCTATTAAGGTAGTAGCCAACTTGCCTTACTATATCACGACGCCTATTCTCATGCACTTGATTGAAAGTGGCATTCCTTTTAGTGAGTTTGTCGTCATGATGCAAAAAGAAGTGGCAGATCGTATCTCCGCTCAGCCAAATACCAAGGCTTACGGTAGCTTGTCGATTGCCGTTCAGTATTATATGACTGCCAAGGTTGCCTTTATCGTACCTCGTACGGTCTTTGTACCAGCGCCAAACGTAGATTCAGCTATCTTAAAAATGGTGCGCCGTCCAGAACCAGCTGTGTCGGTTGAAGATGAGAACTTCTTCTTTAAGGTTTCCAAGGCTAGTTTCACCCATCGTCGCAAGACCTTGTGGAACAACTTGACAGGCTACTTTGGGAAGACCGAGGAAGTTAAGGATAAGTTGACCAAGGCTTTGTACCAAGCAGGCTTGTCACCATCTGTACGTGGTGAAGCTCTCAGCTTAGAAGAATTTGCCAGTCTAGCAGACGCACTTAAAGGACAAGGACTCTAAGATGCAGGGACAAATCATTAAAGCTTTGGCGGGTTTCTACTATGTGGAGAGTGATGGCAAGGTTTATCAAACACGCGCGCGTGGGAATTTCCGTAAAAAAGGCCATACGCCCTATGTTGGGGATTGGGTAGATTTTTCTGCAGAGGAAAATTCCGAAGGTTATATCCTCAAAATTCATGAACGAAAAAATAGTCTGGTTCGTCCACCCATTGTTAATATTGACCAAGCCGTTGTCATTATGTCAGTTAAAGAACCTGACTTTAATAGCAACTTATTGGATCGGTTCTTGGTTCTTTTGGAGCACAAGGGCATTCATCCTATCGTCTATATTTCCAAAATGGATTTACTAGAGGATAGCGAAGAGTTGGATTTTTACGAGAAAACCTATCGTGCTATTGGCTACGACTTTGTGACTAGTAAGGAAGAGCTCTTACCTCTGTTGACAGACAAAGTGACGGTCTTTATGGGGCAGACGGGTGTTGGTAAGTCAACTCTTCTCAATAAAATCGCTCCTGATCTCAATCTAGAAACGGGAGAAATCTCAGACAGTCTGGGTCGTGGTCGTCACACTACTCGAGTGGTTAGTTTTTACAATCTCAATGGTGGGAAAATCGCAGACACACCAGGTTTTTCATCGCTGGATTACGAAATAACAACAGCAGAAGACCTGAATCAGGCTTTTCCAGAGATTGCTAGTGTCAGTCGAGACTGCAAGTTCCGTACTTGTACGCATACTCATGAGCCATCTTGTGCAGTGAAACCTGCAGTAGAAGAGGGCATCATTGCCACTTTCCGTTTTGATAACTACCTACAATTCCTCAGTGAGATTGAAAATCGTAGAGAAACCTATAAAAAGGTCAGCAAAAAAATTCCAAAATAAGGAGAAGCTTATGTCTCAATACAAGATTGCTCCGTCAATTCTGGCAGCAGATTATGCCAACTTTGAATGTGAAATTAAACGCCTAGAAGCAACTGGGGCAGAATACGCCCATATTGATATCATGGATGGTCACTTTGTGCCACAAATCAGCTTTGGTGCAGGTGTCGTCGAAAGCCTTCGCCCTCATAGCAAGATGGTTTTTGATTGTCACTTGATGGTCTCTAATCCTGAACACCATCTAGAAGACTTTGCGCGTGCAGGGGCAGACATCATCAGTATTCATGTAGAGGCAACACCTCATATTCATGGCGCTCTTCAAAAAATTCGTTCTCTAGGTGTCAAACCATCGGTTGTTATCAATCCTGGGACACCAGTTGAAGCGATTAAGCATGTCCTTCACCTAGTTGATCAAGTTTTGGTCATGACGGTTAATCCTGGATTTGGTGGGCAAGCTTTTCTGCCTGAAACCATGGATAAGGTTCGTGAGTTGGTTGCCCTTCGTGAGGAAAAAGGTTTGAATTTTGAAATTGAAGTGGATGGCGGGATTGATGATCAGACCATTGCTCAAGCCAAAGAAGCTGGCGCTACAGTTTTTGTAGCGGGATCTTATGTCTTTAAGGGAGATGTCAATGAACGAGTGCAAGCTCTCAGAAATCAACTGGACTAAAGTTGCAGTTTTTGCAGGGGGAGACCGCGGTCACTACCGAACAGATTTTGACTGTTTTGTCGGTGTGGATCGAGGCTCTCTCTGGGTACTGGAAGAAGAACTTCCTCTTGCTCTAGCAGTTGGTGATTTTGATTCTGTGACTGTAGAAGAACGTCAGTTGATTCAAGAACGTTCGCAACATTTTGTCCAAGCCCATCCAGAAAAAGATGATACCGATCTGGAACTAGCACTGTTAACGATTTTTGAAAAAAATCCTCAAGCTCAGGTGACCATCTTTGGTGCCCTAGGTGGTCGTATTGACCATATGCTGGCCAATGTATTTCTACCCAGCAATCCCAAGTTGGCACCCTATATGCGCCAGATAGAGATTGAGGATGGGCAAAACTTGATTAGCTATTGCCCAGAAGGTACCAGTCAACTAGAGCCGCGTTCGGACTACGATTATCTGGCCTTTATGCCGGTTCGGGATAGCCAGTTGACTATTCTTGGTGCCAAGTATGAACTGACAGAGGAGAATTTTTTCTTTAAGAAAGTTTATGCTTCTAACGAATATATAGATAGGGAAGTTTCGGTGACTTGCCCAGATGGCTATGTGGTCGTACTGCATAGCAAGGACAGGAGATAGGATGGAGATTATATTACTACTGTTACTAATTGCTAACCTAGCCGGCCTCTTTCTTATTTGGCAAAGGCAGGATAGGCAGGAGAAATACCTGACCAAAAGTTTAGAAGACCAGGCAGATAATCTTTCAGACCAGTTAGATTATCGATTTGAACAAGCGCGACAAGCAAGCCAGCTGGACCAAAAAAATCTAGAAGTGGCTGTTAGCGACCGTTTGCAGGAGGTGCGAATCGAATTGCACCAAGGTCTGACTCAGGTTCGACAGGAGATGAATGAAAACCTCCTCCAAACCAGAGATAAGACCGACCAACGACTACAGGCCTTGCAGGAATCAAATGAGCAACGCTTGGAACAGATGCGCCAAACGGTCGAGGAAAAGTTAGAAAAGACCTTGCAGACACGTTTGCAAGCGTCTTTCGAGACAGTTTCCAAGCAATTGGAATCTGTCAATCGTGGCCTTGGAGAAATGCAGACGGTTGCCCGTGATGTCGGCGCTCTTAATAAGGTCTTATCTGGTACAAAAACTCGAGGAATTCTAGGAGAATTACAATTGGGGCAGATTATCGAAGATATCATGACGCCTGCTCAGTATGAACGAGAATTTGCAACTGTTGAAAACTCGAGTGAGCGAGTCGAGTACGCCATCAAGTTGCCTGGGCAAGGTGACCAGGAATATGTTTATCTACCAATTGACTCTAAGTTTCCACTGGCAGATTATTACCGTTTAGAAGAAGCATATGAAGCAGGTGATAAGGAAGAAATCGAAAATTGTCGCAAATCACTCCAAACAAGCGTTAAGCGTTTTGCCAAAGATATCAAGAACAAGTACATAGCACCGCCAAGGACGACCAATTTTGGAGTTTTGTTTGTTCCGACAGAAGGTCTTTACTCAGAAATCGTTAGAAATCCAATTTTCTTTGATGGTTTGAGACGGGAGGAGCAGATTATCGTAGCTGGACCAAGTACCTTGTCAGCCCTTCTTAACTCCCTATCTGTTGGCTTCAAAACTCTAAATATCCAAAAGAGTGCTGACCATATTAGCCAAACTCTAGCCAACGTCAAAACCGAATTTGGCAAGTTTGGTGGTATTCTGATTAAAGCGCAAAAACACCTCCAACATGCCACTGGTAATATTGATGAATTACTAAACCGTCGTACTTCAGCTATCGAGCGAACTCTCCGACATATTGAATTGTCAGAAGGTGAGCCTATGCTTGATTTGCTCCAGTTCCAAGAAGATGAGGAAGAATATGAAGATTAGTCACATGAAAAAAGATGAACTGTTCGAGGGCTTTTACCTGATCAAATCAGCCGATCTGAGACAGACGCGTGCTGGGAAAAATTACCTAGCTTTCACCTTCCAAGATGATAGTGGGGAAATCGAAGGAAAGCTCTGGGATGCCCAACCTCATAACGTTGAGGCCTTTACTGCAGGAAAAGTTGTCCACATGCAAGGGCGTCGTGAAGTTTACAACAACACTCCACAGGTAAATCAAATTACCCTTCGCTTACCTCAGCCTGGCGAACCCAATGACCCAGCAGACTTCAAGGTCAAATCACCAGTGGATGTTAAAGAAATCCGTGAGTACATGGCACAGATGATTTTCAAGATTGAAAATCCCATCTGGCAACGAATCGTTCGGGCCCTCTATACCAAATATGATAAAGAATTTTATTCTTATCCAGCTGCAAAAACTAACCACCATGCCTTTGAAACAGGGCTTGCTTATCACACGGCAACTATGGTTCGTTTAGCAGAGGCAATTGCAGATATCTACCCACAACTCAATAAGAGCTTGCTCTATGCGGGAATTATGCTTCATGACCTGGCTAAGGTTATTGAGTTAACAGGTCCGGACCAGACAGAGTATACAGTGAGAGGAAATCTTATCGGCCATATCGCCTTGATTGATAGCGAGATTACAAAAGCGGTTATGGAACTTGGCATTGATGATACTCGAGAAGAAGTGGTGCTTCTGCGCCATGTGATTCTCAGCCACCATGGATTACTCGAGTATGGTAGTCCTGTTCGTCCTCGTGTGATGGAAGCTGAAATTATTCATATGATTGATAATTTGGATGCGAGTATGATGATGATGTCAACAGCTCTGGCTCTTGTTGATGAGGGTGAAATGACCAATAAAGTCTTTGCAATGGACAATCGTTCCTTCTACAAGCCAAAATTAGACTAGAAACTAAAAAAATGAGCTTTATTTAGACAATAAAGTTCGTTTTTTTTGCTTTAGTGTGTTATAATAGGAAAAAGACTAATTAAAAAGAATGGTGAATAACTAATGAAATTAAGAAGAAGTGATCGGATGGTTGTTATTTCCAATTATTTGATTAACAATCCATACAAATTAACCAGTCTCAATACCTTTGCGGAAAAGTATGAATCTGCCAAATCTTCTATTTCAGAAGATATTGTCATTATTAAGCGCGCCTTTGAAGAAATTGAAATCGGCCATATTCAAACGGTGACAGGTGCTGGTGGTGGGGTTATTTTCACACCTTCTATCTCTACCCTTGAGTCCAAAACAATCATCCAAGAGCTTCGCGATAAACTTTCAGAGAGCGACCGCATTCTTCCAGGAGGCTACATTTATTTGTCTGATCTCCTTAGCACTCCAGCTATTTTGAAAAATATTGGACGTATTATTGCTAAGAGCTTTATGGACCAAAAGATTGATGCTGTTATGACGGTAGCGACCAAAGGGGTTCCGCTTGCAAATGCAGTAGCAAATGTTCTCAACGTACCTTTTGTCATTGTCCGTCGTGACTTGAAAATCACAGAAGGTTCAACTGTGAGTGTTAACTATGTCTCAGGTTCTAGCGACCGTATTGAAAAAATGTTCCTTTCAAAACGTAGCCTTAAAGCAGGAAGCCGTGTCTTGATTGTTGATGACTTCTTGAAAGGTGGAGGAACCATTAACGGTATGATTAGCCTTTTAACAGAGTTTGATTCTGAGTTGGCTGGTGTAGCTGTCTTTGCTGATAATGCGCAGGAAGATCGTGAACAGCAGTTTGACTACAAATCACTCTTAAAAGTTACCAATATTGATGTGAAGAACCAACAAATAGAAGTTGAAGTTGGGAACATCTTCGAAACAGAAAAATAAGAGAGAATAAGATGCTTAAAGGTTGGAACTTTCGTCCCAGCCTTTCTTTGATAATGAATATGAAGGAGCCCTATGAAGACGCCATTTATTAAACGTGAGGACTTAGAAAAGATTGTTGAAGAGTTTCCAACTCCATTCCATCTCTACGATGAAAAAGGTATTCGCGAGAAAGCACGCGCAGTAAACAAAGCCTTTTTTTGGAATAAAGGCTTTAAAGAATACTTCGCAGTTAAGGCAACCCCAACTCCTGCTATCTTGAAGATTTTGCAAGAAGAAGGATGTGGAGTGGATTGTTCTAGTTATGTAGAACTCTTAATGAGTCATAAGCTTGGGTTTACAGGTGCGGAGATGATGTTTTCATCTAACAATACACCAGACCAGGAGTACGCCTATGCCCGCGAATTAGGTGCGACGATCAACTTGGATGCCTTTGAAGATATTGAGCATTTAGAACGTACAACAGGCATCCCTGAGATTATCTCATGCCGTTACAATCCTGGTGGCGTATTTGAACTCGGAACGGACATTATGGATAGTCCTGGTGAAGCTAAGTTCGGGATGACTAAGGAACAGCTCTTTGAAGCCTTTACTATCTTGAAAGACAAGGGAGCAAAAACTTTTGGGATTCATTCCTTCCTAGCTTCCAATACTGTTACTCATCTCTATTATCCAGAATTGGCGCGCCAGCTTTTTGAACTGGCTGTAGAAATCAAGGAAAAATTAGGAATTTCGCTGGACTTCATTAATCTTTCTGGAGGAATCGGGGTCAACTATCGTCCGGACCAGGAGCCTAATGATATTGCTTTAATTGGTGAGGGTGTTCGTCAGGTTTATGAAGAAGTTCTTACGCCAGCAGGTCTTGGTCAAGTTAAGATTTTTACAGAACTAGGACGCTTTATGTTAGCGCCTCATGGAATTCTAGTGACTAAAGTAACCCATAAAAAGAAAACCTACCGAACTTATCTCGGAGTAGATGCATCAGCTGTCAATCTTATGAGACCGGCTATGTATGGAGCTTATCACCACATCACCAATATGATGCATCCTGACGGTCAGACGGAAGTAGTTGATGTTGTTGGCTCTCTTTGTGAAAACAACGATAAGTTTGCAGTTAATCGTGAACTACCTCAAACAGAAATTGGTGATTTGTTAGTCATTCATGATACAGGTGCACATGGCTTCTCTATGGGCTACCAGTACAATGCCAAACTTCGTTCAGCAGAGATTCTCTATACAGAGGACGGTAGTGCACGGCTAATCCGTAGAGCAGAGCGACCTGAGGACTATTTTGCAACTCTCTATGGATTCGACTTTGACAAGGATTAGAAGAATTTTTGAAAATCATGAAAGTTGAAAGTGAAAAACAGTTTGTTTTCTAAAAAATAGACAAAATCTATTGTTTTTCCTTTCAAGCGTGATATAATAAAATTATAAAACGGTTTCAAGGAAGGTGACGTGATGTCAGAAGAAACAATTGACTACGGACAAGTGACAGGAATGGTGCATTCGACAGAGAGTTTCGGGGCGGTAGATGGCCCTGGGATTCGTTTTATTGTCTTTTTGCAGGGCTGTCAGATGCGTTGCCAATATTGCCATAACCCCGACACATGGGCGATGGAAACCAATAAATCTCGTGTACGAACAGTAGATGATGTTCTAGAAGAAGCGCTTCGATATCGTGGTTTCTGGGGAGACAAGGGAGGTATCACAGTCAGCGGAGGAGAAGCCCTCTTGCAGATTGATTTCTTGATTGCCCTCTTTACCAAAGCAAAAGAAAAGGGTATCCATTGTACCTTGGATACTTGTGCCCTTCCATTCCGTAATAAGCCACGTTATTTAGAGAAATTCAACAAACTCATGGCTGTGACAGACTTGGTTCTTCTTGATATCAAGGAAATCAACGAAGCACAACACAAGATTGTAACCAGTCAAACCAATAAAAATATCTTGGCATGTGCTCAGTACTTGTCAGATATTGGGAAACCTGTTTGGATTCGTCACGTTCTTGTGCCTGGATTGACAGACCGTGATGAAGATTTGATTGAGCTTGGTAAGTTCGTAAAAACTCTTAAAAACGTTGATAAGTTTGAAATCCTACCCTACCACACTATGGGAGAATTCAAATGGCGTGAACTTGGGATTCCGTATTCACTTGAAGGGGTTAAACCTCCAACAGCAGATCGTGTCAAAAACGCTAAGGAATTGATGGATACAGAAAGTTATCAAGATTACATGAAACGTGTACATGGATAAAAAGAAGCTTGATGGGAACATCGGGCTTTTCTGATATGAAAAAGAGAGTGGGACAGAAATCGGTAATTCGTTAGAATTCGATTTCGTCGTCCCACCTCCGCACAGTTGAGTAGGGCTGTAAAAGATGATGAAATCAGCGTAGTAGAGCCCACTCAACCACTGTGTCTTGCTCGACAATCCAAAGACAATTGAGAGGCTAGGACTTTTGTCCCAGCCTCCTTTTATTTTTTATCTAGAATGTTGTTTTCCAGAATTGCGTTTTTTATTTTTCTTCTTAGCAGAAGTTGAGATAACTGCTGCTGATTCAGGAGTTACATCTTTACGAGCAGCTGAAGTTTTACTTGCTTTTGGTGGGTTCTTGGCATATTCTTCACGTACTTTTTTACGAAGTTTTGGACGAATGATGTAGTTGACGATGAATTGTTGAAGAATCATCATGAAACCACCGACAACCCAGTAAAGCGTAACGCTGGCGGGTGAGAAAATTGAGAACATGACAATCATCATTGGACTCATATAAATCATCTTCTTGAGTTGTTCTCTTTGAGTCTCGTCTTCAACTCCATGTAGTGAAAGGAGCGATTGGACGTAGTAGAGAACACCTGCACAGGCGATAAGAATCCAACTTGGAGAACCAAGTGCGATTCCTAAGAAGCTAGCTTCAGAAACACCTTCTGTATGTTGAGCTGCAAAGTAGATCGCTGAGAAGAAAGGCATTTGAATGAGGATAGGGAAACATCCTACACCACCAAACATACTGATACCGTGCTCTTTTTGAGCAGCAAAGAGGGCTTGTTGGGCTTCCAGTTTTTCTTCTTGAGTAGTTGCTTCTTTGAGACGAGTTTGATGTGGCTCAAGAACATGCTTGAGGGCGTTCATCTTTTCAGAATGAAGCGTTGCCTTCCATGATTGGTAGATACCAAGTGGCAAAATAATCAAGCGGACGATAATGGTTACAATAATAATAGCGACCCCGAAGCCTAGCCCTTTATCAGTAGCAAAGTACTTGATGGCTTCAGCCATAGGTGCTCCGATTGTATTCCAAATAAATCCTGTTGGTTGTCCAGTTGCTTTATCAACCTGGACACAGCCTGTTAAGACTAATAGCATGGCCACTCCCATGATAGAGAGGGCGATTCGTTTAATTGATTTCACTGTTTTTATTCCTTCTTAAAAATGATACCTTTCTATTCTACTGTTTTTTTTGAAAATATACAATAGTTCTAGAGACCTAATTTGCTACTTTGAAATCTGAATAGGATGGGAAGTTGCTCAATTGAACATCTAGATAAGTTACTTTTGAGAAGGGAGTAGGTCCTTTTCGGATCTCTTGGATGAACTTAGCCATGATAGCTGAAGACTCTGCTTGGGCAAGAATTTCAACGGTTCCGTCATCGTTGTTCCAGACACGTCCAGTGATTCCACCTAGCTCGAGGGCAAGGGTATAGACGCCCCAGCGGAAACCAACGCCTTGAACGCGACCCTGTGCGATCATTTTGACCTTTTGCATACCAAACCTCCTTGGTTGTGTTATAATATATCTATGACTATTATAACCTCTAAAGCCAATTCTGTGGTAAAAAATGCCAAGAAATTGCATCAAAAAAAATATCGAAAATCTTCTTATTTAATTGAAGGATGGCATTTGTTCGAAGAAGCTGTTCAGGCAGGTGCAAAGATAGAGAAAATATTTGCCCTGTCAGAGTATGGTGAAAAATTAGCGGACTACCCTCAGACTGTCTTTGTGGCTGAAGAAATCTTGCTTGATTTGGCAGATTCACAAACTCCTCAGGGCATTGTAGCCATTGTTCAAAAGGAAGAAGAGCAGTTGCCGGATTTGAGCCAAGGGAAATATCTTTTCTTAGAAGACGTGCAGGATCCTGGAAATGTTGGCACAATGATCCGAACGGCAGATGCGGCAGGTTTTTCTGGAGTCATCGTTTCAAGCAAGTCAGCAGATATTTATAGCTTGAAGACTCTTCGATCCATGCAGGGCAGTCATTTTCATTTACCGATTTATCGGATGCCTATTGAAACTTTTGTTGAAGAGGCTAAAAAGGGCAATTTACCAATTCTGGCAACTACTTTGTCCCAAAACTCTAAAGATTATCGTGAGCTTGCTCAGCTAGCAGATTTCGTCTTGGTTATGGGAAATGAAGGTCAAGGCATTAGTCCATTCATGACAAATCAGGCAGATCAACTGGTTCATATTACCATGAAAGGGCAAGCGGAAAGTCTCAACGTTGCCATTGCTGCAGGCATACTCATGTTTTATTTGAGTTAAATTGTTTTATTTTTGTTATAATAAGTAAAAAGATTTCATAAGGAGAAAAAAGATATGAATCAAACAATTATTCAAGAACGTTCTGGTCTGAATCAATTTTATGCAAAAGTCTATGCTTTTGTCGGGATTGGGATTGCCTTATCTGCAATTGTTTCAGCCTTGATGTTAACAACCTTCCAAGATCTTCTTGTTCAGTTAATGCTTAACGCCCGTATATGGCTAATCGTAACAGGAATTGTAGAAGTAGCTCTAGTGATTTTTGCGAGTGGTTTAGCGGTAAAGAATAGTCCAGCAACCTTTCCAATATTTCTGCTCTACTCAGCGGTTAATGGTTTTTCACTAAGCTTCATTGTTTCGCTCTATCTTCCTGGGACAGTTTTGACAGCCTTTATCTCCAGTGCAGCCCTCTTCTTTGTGATGGCTATCGTAGGAGTAGTCATTAAAAAGGATTTGAGTGGAATCGGTCGTGCTTTGATTGCAGCCTTATTTGGTCTGATACTGGCCATGGTTGTTAATATCTTCTTAAATAGTGGCCTAATGGACTACATTATTAGTATTGTTATGGTGCTTGTTTTTGCAGGTTTGATTGCTTGGGATAATCAAAAAATTCGTTATGTTTACGAAGAGTCAGATGGACAGGTAGCTACAGGCTGGGCAATTTCTTTAGCACTTAGCCTCTACCTCGACTTTATCAACCTCTTCCTTAGCTTCCTACGTATCTTTGGAAGAGACGATTAATACTTTTAGAGCTCAAATGAGCTCTTTTTTAATTTTTACTTTCATTTTTACTAGCAAAAGGGTATAATCTTTTTATTATTCAAAAGGAGGGATACATATGAAAAAAAGTTTTATTCACCAGCAGGAAGAGATTTCATTTGTAAAAAATACCTTTACCCAGTATTTAAAAGATAAGTTAGAAGTAGTAGAAGTGCAAGGACCAATCTTGAGTAAGGTTGGTGATGGAATGCAGGACAACCTTTCAGGTATTGAAAATCCAGTTTCAGTTAAGGTTTTGCAGATTCCTAATGAAACCTATGAAGTGGTGCATTCACTTGCCAAGTGGAAACGTCATACCTTGGCTCGTTTTGGTTTCGGTGAAGGAGAAGGCCTCTTTGTTCACATGAAGGCTCTTCGTCCAGACGAAGATTCACTAGATGCGACTCACTCGGTTTATGTGGACCAGTGGGACTGGGAAAAGGTCATTCCTAATGGACAGCGTAATCTAGCCTACCTCAAGGAAACCGTTGAAAAGATTTATAAGGCCATTCGTTTAACAGAGCTGGCAGTCGAAGCCCGCTATGATATTGAGTCAATCTTGCCGAAGCAAATTACCTTTATCCATACTGAAGAATTGGTAGAACGCTACCCAGACTTAACTCCAAAAGAACGTGAAAATGCTATCTGTAAGGAGTTCGGTGCGGTCTTCCTAATTGGTATCGGTGGTGTATTGTCAGATGGAAAACCTCATGACGGACGTGCGCCGGACTATGATGACTGGACAACAGAATCTGAAAATGGCTACAAGGGTCTAAATGGAGATATCCTTGTTTGGAATGATAATTTGGGTGCAGCCTTTGAATTGTCTTCAATGGGGATTCGTGTCGATGAAGACACTCTTCGTCGTCAGGTAGCTATTACAGGAGATGAAGACCGCTTATCTCTTGAATGGCATAAGGCTCTCTTGAACGGACTCTTTCCTTTAACAATCGGTGGAGGAATTGGACAGTCTCGTATGGCCATGTTCTTACTTCGTAAGAAACACATCGGTGAAGTTCAAACCAGTGTTTGGCCACAAGAAGTTAGAGATACTTACGAGAATATTCTTTAATCAATCGAACCGAGAGGTTCGATTTTCTTATTTCATCAGAATTTGGTATAATATACCTTATGAAAATCGTATCAGGAATCTACGGAGGACGTCCTTTAAAGACCTTGGACGGGAAAACAACGCGGCCGACATCAGACAAGGTCCGCGGAGCTATTTTCAATATGATTGGCCCTTACTTTGAAGGAGGGCGTGTGCTAGATCTCTATGCTGGTAGTGGGGGCTTATCCATTGAAGCAGTTTCAAGAGGGATGTCGAGCGCTATCCTAGTTGAGAAGGATCGCAGAGCACAGAATATTGTGGCAGAAAATATCCGGATGACCAAGGAGACCTCTAAATTTCAATTATTGAAAATGGAATCCAGTCGCGCATTGGAGCAAGTGGATGGTGTCTTTGATCTCATCTTTTTGGACCCTCCCTATGCCAAGGAGCAAATCGTATCCGACATTGAAAAAATGGCTGAGAGAAATCTTTTTTCAGAAGATGTCATGGTGGTCTGCGAGACCGATAAATCAGTAGAACTTCCAGAAGAAATCGCCTGTTTGGGTATCTGGAAGGAAAAAATATATGGGATTAGTAAGGTGACGGTTTATGTCAGATAGAATTGGGCTATTCACAGGTTCGTTTGATCCAATGACAAATGGGCATATGGATCTCATTGAGCGTGCAAGTAAGCTCTTTGATAAATTGTATGTAGGGATTTTTTATAATCCACACAAAAATGGATTTTTACCAATAGAAAGTCGGTTAAAGACTGTTGAAAAAGCAGTGGGGCATCTGAAAAATGTTCAAGTCATTGCCTCTCATGATGAATTAGTCGTTGATGTTGCTAGAAAACTGGGTGTCCATGTTCTTGTTCGTGGTTTGCGTAACGCTGCGGATCTTCAGTATGAAGCCAGTTTTGATTTTTACAACCATCAATTAGCAGGAGAGATTGAGACAGTCTATCTCCATAGTCGCCCAGAGCATGTTTACATCAGCTCTTCAGCTGTGAGAGAACTATTGAAGTTTGAACAAGATATTAGCAAGTATGTACCAAATGTAGTCTTGGAGGAGTTAAAGAATGAAGAAAAAAACTAGATGGCCCATATATTTAATCATCGGGCTCATTATCACTTTTACAGCTTTTACGGTACCACTTCCTTATTACATTGAGGTGCCCGGGACTTCAGAAGATATTCGAAAAGTCTTGCAAGTCAATAATAAACCTGACCAAGAGGAAGGTTCTTACCAATTTGTGACGGTAGGAGTTAAACATGCCAGAATGGTGGACTTGGTTTATGCTTGGCTAACACCTTTTACGGATATTCGAAGTGCTAAAGAGATGACAGGTGGTTCTTCAGATGCAGAATTTATGCGAATCAACCAGTTTTACATGGAAACTTCGCAAAATATGGCCAAATATCAAGGTCTGAAGGCGGCGGGCAAGGAGATAGAACTCAAATACCTGGGAGTCTATGTTTTGACTGTGACAGATAACTCGACCTTCAAGGGGATCCTCAATATTGCCGACACTGTAACAGCTGTCAATGATAAGACTTTTGAGAGCTCCAAGGAAATGGTCGACTATGTCAACTCTCAAACGTTAGGTGACAAGGTTAAGGTTACTTACCAAGAAGACGGGAAAGTCAAAACCGCTGAAGGAAAAATCATTACTCTGGAAAATGGGAAAAATGGTATTGGAATCGGCTTGATTGACCGCACAGAAGTGTCAAGTGATGTGCCAATCAAGTTTTCAACTGCTGGCATTGGTGGTCCGAGTGCTGGAATGATGTTTAGTTTATCCATCTATACGCAAATTGCAGATCCAACTCTTCGAAATGGACGTATTATTGCTGGTACAGGAAGTATTGACAGAGATGGAAATGTTGGTGATATTGGTGGAATTGACAAAAAAGTTGTTGCTGCTGCAAAAAAAGGAGCTACTGTATTCTTTGCTCCTAACAATCCAGTAACTGAAGAAGCTAAAAAGGCCAATCCTAATGCTAAAAGTAATTATGACACGGCTGTAGAAGCTGCTGAAATGATTAAGACAGACATGAAGATTGTTCCTGTCAAAACACTTCAGGATGCAATTGATTACTTGAAAAACAACCCATAAAATATAGTGCAAGTCCATAGACTAGCGTAGAAAAAGAGAAGATGGTATAATAGGCAGATGATTCAATTGTTTTTTACCCTCAGTAGTCATATGTTTTTTGTCTACCTAGTTTTTCAACTTTTGAAAGATTTGGTCAAATGGGATCAAATTTTGAAGGTGACTAAGGACAATGCGAGGAAGGTACGACTTTTGGTAGTATTGTGTAGTATCGGTTTAGGATATCTAATCAGTTCTTTTTTCCTAAATCTCTATCAATTATGGCAAGAAGCCGTACGGACATTATTTTAAACTCGAAAGTAAAGGAAAATATTAATGGAAAAAATTGTAGTTCGAGGTGGCGATAATCGCCTAGTCGGAAGTGTCACCATTGAGGGTGCAAAAAATGCAGTCTTACCCTTACTTGCTGCAACTGTTTTAGCAAGCGAAGGAAAAACAGTTTTAAAAAATGTTCCTATCCTATCGGATGTCTTTACCATGAACCAAGTGGTTCGTGGATTAAATGCGAAAGTTGATTTTGATCAAGATGCACATATTGTTGAAGTGGATGCGACAGATGATATCACAGAAGAAGCTCCGTATAAGTATGTTAGCAAGATGCGTGCTTCTATTGTAGTCTTGGGTCCAATCCTGGCTAGGGTTGGTCATGCTAAAGTTTCGATGCCAGGTGGTTGTACGATCGGTAGTCGTCCGATTGACCTTCACCTTAAAGGTTTGGAAGCAATGGGGGCTAAGATCACCCAAACAGCTGGCTATATCGAAGCTAAGGCAGAACGCTTGCATGGAGCCCATATCTATATGGACTTTCCTAGTGTTGGGGCAACCCAAAACTTGATGATGGCTGCAACGCTAGCTGATGGCACAACTGTTATCGAAAATGCTGCGCGTGAACCTGAAATTGTAGACTTGGCTGTCCTCTTGAATAAAATGGGAGCTAAAGTCAAAGGTGCGGGAACAGAGAGCATTACCATCACTGGTGTTGAAAACTTGCATGGTGCAACCCATAACGTTGTTCAAGACCGCATCGAAGCAGGGACATTCATGGTTGCTGCTGCAATGACAGGTGGAGATGTCCTGATTCAAGATGCTATCTGGGAACACAACCGTCCCTTGTTGGCGAAATTACAAGAAATGGGTGTTGAAGTCATCGACGAAGATGAAGGAATCCGCATCCGTTCTCAACGAGACAAACTGAAAGCAGTCCATGTTAAGACACTTCCACATCCAGGATTTCCTACGGACATGCAGGCCCAGTTTACTGCTCTTATGACGGTTGCTCAAGGAGAATCGACTATGATTGAGACAGTCTTTGAGAATCGTTTCCAACATCTAGAGGAAATGCGTCGCATGGGCTTGCATTCTGAGATTATCCGTGACACTGCTCGTATCGTTGGCGGGCAACCTCTCCAAGGTGCAGAAGTCCTGTCTACAGACCTTCGTGCAAGTGCAGCCTTGATATTGACAGGCTTAGTGGCCGAGGGTGAGACTATTGTTGGAAAACTTGTCCATTTGGATAGAGGTTATTATCGTTTTCATGAAAAGTTAGCTCAGTTGGGAGCTAATATTGAACGGGTAAGTGTGGAAGCTGATGAAGATGAATAAACAAGTCTCTTATGTATTACGTAGATTCCTACTAGTTATTATTGTCCTGCTTCTAGGGGTCTTGGCGCTTGGAATTGGCTTGATGATTGGCTATGGTATCGTAGGCAAGGGTCAAGATCCATGGGCGATTTTAGCTCCAGAAAAGTGGCATGAGTTAATTGCGAAATTTACAGGGAAATAGGCTGGGTGACCAGCCTTTTTCTAGGAAGTGAAATGAAGGAGAAAGTATGAACAAAAAAACAAGGCAGGCCCTAATTGGCCTCTTGCTCTTTTTGCTCTTGTCAGCAGGAAGCTACTATATTAAACAAATGCAGTCTTCCAACACTGCACCACAAACACGAGTAAAACAAAAATCCCAGTCGCTTGATACTCCAAGTCAAGAATTGGCAGAGAGTGTACTGACTGATTCGGTCAAAAAACAAATAAAGGGTACTCTTGAGTGGAATGGAGCAGGTGCCTTTATCATAAATGGGAACAAAACGAACTTAGATGCAAAGGTTTCAAGTAAACCCTATGCTGATAACAAGACAAAAACTGTAGGTGGGGAGACGGTCCCAACTGTGGCTAATGCCCTCATGTCAAAAGCAACAAGACAGTACAAAGACCGTGAAGAAACCGGGAATGGTTCAACTTCTTGGACCCCAGCAGGATGGCATCAAGTCAAAAACCTAAAAGGGACTTATAATCACGCTGTAGATAGAGGACATTTATTAGGCTATGCCTTGATTGGTGGTTTAGATGGTTTTGATGCATCTACTAGCAATCCCAAAAATATTGCTGTACAAACAGCCTGGGCCAACCAAGCACGCGCAGAAGATTCGACTGGACAAAACTACTATGAAAGTTTAGTTCGAAAGGCTTTGGATCAAAATAAGCGGGTGCGGTACCGTGTCACATTGCTCTACGCTACAGAAGAAGATTTGGTTCCTTCTGCATCTCAGATTGAAGCCAAATCATCTGATGGTGAATTGGAGTTTAACGTCGTAGTTCCTAACGTTCAAAAGGGAATTCAGTTAGATTACCGAACAGGAAAAGTAACTGTTACAAAGAACTAATAGATGGTCGGTCCCTTATTGTTTCGGTAGGGGATTTACTATAGAAATCACAATTTAATGTGTAGAAGTTGAAAAATATGGTATAATAGTCACAATTATACTTTTTAGGAGAAGGAAAATGGAAGACCCGAGCAGTCAGGATTTGTTACTGCAGTTTGTATTATTAGTTGTTTTGACCTTTTTAAATGCTTTTTTCTCTGCTACAGAGATGGCTATGGTTTCTCTTAGTCGCTCACGTGTTGAACAAAAGGCTGAAGAGGGGGATAAACGCTATATCCGTTTGCTAAAGGTACTTGAAAACCCCAATCACTTTTTATCAACCATTCAAGTTGGTATTACTTTAATTACAATCTTGTCAGGGGCTAAACTAGCAGACTCTCTAGGACAATTGATAGCCTCATGGATGGGAAATAGCGAAACTGCGCACGCAATCGCAAGCTTCCTGTCACTTGCTTTCTTGACCTATATCTCTATCGTTTTTGGTGAACTTTATCCTAAACGCATTGCTCTAAATCTTAAGGATGCCTTGGCAATCCGAACTGTACCATTTATTATTGCTATCGGTAAGATTGTGAGTCCCTTTGTTTGGTTGCTATCTGCATCAACCAATCTTTTGAGCCGTTTGACGCCGATGACATTTGACGATGCAGACGAAAAAATGACTCGTGATGAGATTGAGTACATGCTGACTAAAAGCGAAGAAACTTTGGATGCTGATGAAATCGAGATGTTGCAGGGGATTTTCTCACTGGATGAGCTTATGGCGCGTGAAGTCATGGTTCCTCGAACAGATGCCTTTATGGTAGATATCCAAGATGACACTCAGACCATTATCGAAAGTATCTTAAAACAAAACTTTTCTCGAATTCCTGTTTATGACGGCGATAAGGACAATGTCATTGGTTTGATTCATACAAAGAATCTGCTAAAAGCAGGGTTTACCGATGGTTTTGATAATATTGTATTGAGAAAGATATTACAGGAACCTCTATTTGTACCTGAAACCATTTTTGTGGACGATTTGTTAAAAGAACTGAGAAATTCACAAAGACAGATGGCTATTCTTCTTGATGAATACGGAGGAATGGCTGGTTTGGTAACACTTGAGGATCTCCTTGAAGAGATTGTTGGTGAGATTGATGATGAAACTGACCGTGCTGAAGTCTATGTTCATACTATCGGCGAGGACACTCATATTGTCCAAGGGACAATGAATTTGAACGATTTCAATGATTATTTTGATGTCGAGCTTGAAAGTGACAATGTAGATACCATTGCTGGTTATTATTTGACAGGTGTGGGAACTATTCCAACATCAGAAAAACTCAGTTATGAGTTAGAAAGTGGCAACAAGCATATCACCTTGACAAATGACAAGGTCAAAAATGGTCGTGTAACCAAGCTTAAGGTTCAAATCCAAGAACTTGAATCAGAAGAAGAAACAGAATAAAAACAAAAGCTTTATCAGAGAATACTGATAAAGCTTTTTTGAGCGGTCTTTTTTGTTTACCCTGAAAGCTTGGATTTAAAATCCAAGCTCTAAAAAACACCCTCGCCCCAAACTCGCCCCAAAAGTTTTTTAAAGTTATCCTTTTTTATCCTAAGATAAAAACAAAAAAGCCCGTAAAATCGGGCTTTCTTTTCGGATAAATTCCTATAATAAAAAAGGCGGTAGACGGATTTGAACCGACGATCAAGCTTTTGCAGAGCCGTGCCTTACCACTTGGCTATACCGCCTTAACTTTTATTATTATACCTTGAAAATTGTTTCTCGTCAATAGTTTTCTTTTCTGAAAACATAAGATTCAAATGTTTAAAAAAACATGCGACAAAATATTCTGAAAATTCGTTTACTTTTTAAAAAAACTGTGGTATAATCATCAATATCCACTATTTAAAACGAGGAGTTTAAAAAATGAAAAAAAGTCGG
This sequence comes from Streptococcus infantis, assembly GCF_047463275.1. Taxonomy (GTDB): domain Bacteria; phylum Bacillota; class Bacilli; order Lactobacillales; family Streptococcaceae; genus Streptococcus; species Streptococcus infantis_AF. The sequence goes on from NZ_JASHEE010000003.1 coordinate 43,783, forward strand.
ATTCTTGCGGTAGCGGGAGTATCCTTGCTTGCAGTCGGAGTACTTGCTGCATGTTCAAATTCAAATGCAGGTTCAAGCAACACAAAATTAGCATCAGATTATAAATACGTTTATTCAGTTGATCCTGAAACATTGGATTATGTTGTTAACAACGTTGACTCTACTTCTTTTGTTACTACAAATGCGGTAGATGGTTTGCTTGCTAATGATAAATATGGAAACCTTGTACCATCGATTGCTGAATCATGGACAGTTTCACAAGATGGTTTGACTTACACTTATAAGATCCGTAAGGATGCTAAGTGGGTTACTGCTGAAGGAGAAGAATATGCTCCAGTTAAAGCCCAAGACTTTGTGACAGGTTTGAAACACGCGGTAGAAGGCAAATCAAAAGGTTTGTCAGTTATTAGTTCATCAATTAAAGGACTCAACGCTTACATTAATGGTGAAACAAACGACTTTTCAACGGTTGGTGTAAAAGCAGTTGACGACAACACTCTTGAATATACATTGAACCAACCAGAAACTTTCTGGAATGACAAAACAACAAACGGCGTGATGATGCCAATTAACGAAGATTTCCTTAAATCAAAAGGGGAAAGCTTTGGTGCACCTACAGATCCATCTTCTATTTTGTACAATGGACCATTTGTTTTGAAATCAATCACAGCTAAATCATCAATTGAAATGGCTAAGAACGACGCTTATTGGGATAAAGATGCTGTTAAAATTCAAAACATCAAATTTACTTACTGGGATGGTAAAGACCAAGATGTTGTTGCCAAAGGATTCTCAGAAGGACAATACAGTAAAGCTCGTATCTATCCTACTAGTTCAACATATGAAAAATATGCGTCTGAGTTCAAAGATAATATCTTCTTTAATGAACCAGGATCAGCTATCGCTACTGTAAGTGTGAACTATGGTCGTACAACTTATAACCATACTTCAAAAACAACAGATAGCCAAAAAGAATCTACAAGAAAAGCTTTGCTAAACAAGGAATTCCGTCAAGCTCTTAACTTTGCGGTAGACCGTAATTCATACTCGGCTCAGACAAATGGTACAGAGGGAGCTGCGGTTGGAATCCGTAATACTTTCTCACCATATGATCTTCAAGTTGGGGACAAACAGTTTGGTAAACTTGTAGAAGAAAGTCTTGCGAAGACAAACTCAAGCACATGGTCAAACGTATCGCTTGCTGATTCGCAAAATGGTCTCTACAACGAAGAAAAAGCTAAAGCTGCCTTTGCAAAAGCAAAAGAAAGCTTGAAAGCAGAAGGGGTAGAATTCCCAATTCACTTGGATGCTCTAACAATCCAAGAGTCTACAGCAGTTGTAAACCGTGTTCAATCACTTAAACAGTCTATTGAAAACGTACTTGGAGCTGACAATGTTGTCATCGATCTTCAACAAATGACTCAAGCAGAAGCATTACCACTTTCATTTAGTGCTCCAACAGCTAAAGAACAAGACTGGGATATTCATACCTTGACTGGATGGAATCCTGATTACCAAGATCCATCAACTTTCTTAGACCAGTTCACGATTAAAGGCGGTAATACTCGTTTGATTATGGGTATCGATAAAGATACTGATGCATCAGTTATCCAAAAACTTGGTTTGTCTGACTATGAAAAATTACTTGATGAAGCAAACAAAGAAAATCAAGACGTTCAAAAACGTTATGAAAAATATGCCCTTGCACAAGCTTGGTTAACAGACAACGGTTTGACAATTCCTGTAATGGCAGGTCCGAAAGAAACTGCTGTATCATTTGTATCTAAAGTTATTCCATTTACTTCTTCATACTCAGTTGCGGGTCTTAAAGGAGAAACCTCAGGTTACTTGAAGTACACTGAAGTTGGTGAAAAACCTATTACAAAAGAAGAATACCAAAAAGCTCGTGAAAAATGGCTCAAAGAAAAAGCTGAATCAAACGAAAAAGCTCAAAAAGAATTAGCGAGCCACGTGAAATAAATAATGCTCATCAGAACTTTCTCTCCAAAAGGAGAAGGTTCTTTTGGGATTTTAAAGGAAATAATATGAAAAAATATGTTTTTATGCGTATCTTGCGGTCGTTAGTTTCTATCTTTTTAGTAACGACCTTGATTTACACAATCATCTATACGATGGTTCCACGGAAGTTGATCTTCAAACAAGATACTAACTACAATAAAATTGCAACAACAGCTGATAAACGTGATAACTATGAAAATACCGTTTTTGAGCGTATGGGGTATATCGAATATTACGATACGAAAGAGTTGCAGGAAAAAGCTAGTAGCATTGACCCTTCTGTAACCGTTGATGCAAACGATACAAATAAAGCTATCTACGAAAAATATATCCAACAACTTGGTAACGGTTGGACTTTGGGTGTATTCACAGAGAGCGGACAATTCTATGCTACTCGTGAAATCCCTATTTTCGAGCGTGTGTTCAAATTCTATGCAAACTTGCTTGACATTGACCATACAAACAAGATTCAAGACCCGGAAAATCCTAATTTAGAGCGTTATTTGCGATTTGAAAACGATCCGGCTATTGGATGGTCTCTAGTAGGTTCAGGGACTAAACATAAATACCTCTTGTACTTCAACAGTCAATTCCCATTTGTTCACCAAAACTTTGTCAACTTGAACTTAGGAGATTCTTACCCAACTTATGCCAATACTCCTGTTCTTCAAGTTATCACACAAGGTCAAGGACAAACCAAGACTTCAGAAGTTCAATTCCCAACTGGTAAGAAAACATCATCAGTTAACATTTACTCAAGAACCTACAAATCTCCAAGTCAAGCAGATGCACGTGAAGTAGCAAACTATGGTAAGGATGATCCTTATACAGCTACTGAAAGTAACTATCAGTATCCATCAATGATTGCAAGTTCTGCTATCACAGGTTTGATTGGTCTTGCTATTTCATACGCGATTGCAATTCCACTTGGTTCTGCAATGGCTCGATTCAAGAATACTTGGATTGATAGTTTCTCTACAGGAGCTTTAACATTCTTACTTGCTCTTCCAACTATCGCTCTTGTCTATATCATTCGTTTGATTGGTTCTTCAATTGGATTCCCAGATTCATTCCCTATCTTGGGTGCTGGAGACTGGCGTTCATATGTACTACCTGCAGTTATTCTTGGTTTACTTGGTGCACCTGGTTTAGCTATCTGGATTCGCCGTTACATGATTGACTTACAATCACAAGACTTTGTTCGTTTTGCTCGTGCAAAAGGTCTTTCTGAGAAAGAAATTTCAAACAAACACATCTTTAAAAATGCCATGGTACCGCTTGTTTCAGGTATTCCAGGTTCTATTATCGGTGTTATTGGTGGAGCTACTCTTACAGAAACAGTCTTCGCCTTCCCAGGTATGGGTAAAATGTTGATTGACTCTGTAAAAGCGTCAAATAATAACATGGTAGTTGGTCTAGTTTTCATCTTTACTTGCGTCTCAATCTTCTCTTACTTAATTGGGGATATTTGGATGACAATTATTGACCCACGTATTAAGTTGACAGAGAAAGGAGGCAAATAATGTCTACAATGAATAATGATAAATTTCAGTTTGTAAAACGTGATGATTTTGCCTCTGAAGCAATTGATACTCCTGCCTATTCATACTGGGGTTCTGTCTTTAGACAGTTTTTCAAGAAAAAATCAACAGTCATCATGCTCGGTATCTTGATTGCCATCGTTTTGATGAGTTTCATCTATCCAATGTTCTCAGATTTTGACTTTAACGATGTTAGTAAGGTAAATGATTTTAGTGCTCGCTATATCAAACCGAATGGTGAATATTGGTTCGGTACAGATAGTAACGGGAAATCTCTCTTTGATGGTGTCTGGTTTGGAGCTCGTAACTCTATCTTAATTTCTGTAATTGCGACCTTTATCAACCTTGTTATCGGTGTGATTGTAGGTGGAATTTGGGGTATTTCAAAATCGGTAGACCGTATCATGATGGAAGTCTACAACGTTATCAACAATATTCCATCGCTATTGATCGTTATCGTTTTGACTTACTCTATCGGAGCAGGTTTCTGGAACTTGATTTTTGCCATGAGTGTGACTACATGGATTGGTATTGCTTATTCAATCCGTATTCAAATCATGCGTTACCGTGATTTGGAGTACAACCTTGCTTCACGTACACTCGGAACACCAACTTACAAAATCGTCATAAAAAACATCATGCCTCAATTGGTATCTGTTATTGTTACGACTATGTCACAAATGCTCCCTGCATTTATCTCATATGAAGCCTTCCTATCATTCTTTGGACTTGGCTTACCAATCACAGTACCAAGTTTGGGACGTTTGATCTCAGATTATTCTCAGAACGTAACTACAAATGCCTACCTCTTCTGGATTCCATTGACAATTTTGGTTTTGGTTTCCTTATCACTTTTCATTGTTGGACAAAACTTAGCCGATGCTAGTGATCCACGTACACACAGATAGGAGTAGAAATGACGAACAATAAAAATGTAATTTTATCTGCTCAAGATATTGTCGTGGAATTTGATGTTCGTGACAAAGTTTTGACCGCTATTCGCGGAGTTTCTCTTGAGTTGATTGAAGGAGAAGTTCTTGCCTTGGTTGGAGAATCTGGTTCGGGTAAATCAGTTTTGACAAAAACTTTTACAGGAATGTTAGAAGAAAACGGGCGTATCGCTCAGGGGAGCATCGATTACCGTGGACAAGACCTAACAGCACTTTCGTCTCACAAAGATTGGGAACAAATTCGTGGGGCCAAGATTGCAACTATCTTCCAAGATCCTATGACTAGTTTGGACCCAATCAAAACAATCGGAAGCCAAATTACTGAGGTTATCATTAAACACCAAGGTAAAACAGCTAAAGAAGCAAAAGAAATGGCTATCGACTACATGAATAAGGTTGGTATTCCTGATGCTGAAAAGCGTTTTGAGGAGTATCCATTCCAATATTCTGGAGGGATGCGTCAACGTATCGTTATCGCTATCGCTCTTGCCTGTCGTCCAGATGTGCTTATCTGTGATGAGCCAACAACAGCTCTTGACGTAACTATTCAGGCTCAGATTATTGACTTGTTGAAGTCTCTACAAAATGAATACCACTTTACAACAATCTTTATCACACACGACCTTGGTGTGGTAGCAAGTATTGCTGACAAAGTTGCGGTTATGTATGCTGGTGAAATCGTTGAGTATGGTACAGTTGAAGAAATCTTCTACGATCCACGTCACCCATACACATGGAGCCTCTTATCAAGTTTGCCACAGTTAGCTGATGATAAAGGAGAACTATATTCAATTCCAGGTACTCCTCCGTCACTATATACAGAATTAAAAGGTGATGCATTTGCTCTTCGTTCAGATTACGCAATGAAGATCGATTTTGAAGAAAAAGCACCTCAATTTGCTGTGTCAGATACTCATTGGGCTAAAACATGGTTACTTCATGATCAAGCACCAAAAGTTGCAAAACCAGCAGTAATTGCAGATTTACATGACAAGATTCGTGAGAGAATGGGTCTTGTTCATCTAGAAAACTAGGAGGAAGGAAATGTCTGAAAAATTAGTAGAAATTAAAGACTTAGAGATTTCCTTCGGTGAAGGAAGCAAAAAGTTTGTAGCCGTTAAAAATGCTAACTTCTTTATCAACAAAGGTGAAACTTTCTCTCTAGTTGGTGAGTCAGGTAGTGGTAAAACAACGATTGGTCGTGCGATTATCGGTTTGAATAATACCAGTAAAGGGGATATCCTCTTCGAAGGTAAAAAGATCAACGGTAAAAAATCACGAGCTCAAGAAGCTGAAGTAATCCGTCGTATTCAAATGATTTTCCAAGACCCTGCTGCTAGTTTGAATGAACGTGCAACAGTTGACTATATCATTTCTGAAGGTCTTTATAATTTCCATCTATTTAAGGATGAGGAAGAAAGACAAGAAAAAGTTAAAAAAATCATTAGTGAAGTTGGACTTTTGGCTGAACATTTGACACGTTATCCTCATGAGTTTTCAGGTGGACAACGTCAACGTATTGGTATCGCTCGTGCCTTGGTTATGCAACCTGACTTTGTAATCGCAGATGAGCCGATTTCAGCCTTGGACGTTTCAGTTCGTGCCCAAGTTTTGAACTTGCTCAAGAAATTCCAGAAGGAATTGGGCTTGACCTATCTCTTTATCGCCCACGATTTGTCAGTAGTTCGTTTTATCTCTGATCGTATTGCGGTAATTTATAAGGGTGTTATTGTTGAAGTGGCTGAAACTGAAGAATTGTTTAACAATCCAGTTCATCCATACACACAAGCACTTTTATCAGCTGTGCCGATTCCAGACCCAATCTTGGAACGTAAGAAAGTTTTGAAAGTCTATGATCCAGACCAACATGACTATGAAACAGACAAACCTTCTATGGTTGAAATTCGTCCAGGACATTATGTTTGGGCTAACCAAGCAGAATTGGAACGCTATAAAAAAGATATGAAATAATCACTAAAGTTTTATAATCTAGCTAGAAAGCTTCTAGAAAGATTATGAAACTTTTTTATTTTGCAGATAAAAACTTGATAATCTATATAAATTTGATATACTGAATACAATAAGAACTAATCTGTTAGAAATGACATGAACTAGGGGAGAATCACATGGACAACCAACCAAATTTTTTTACAGGAATGGCTAGAATTATTGGGACATGCCTCTGGGTAAAAGGAATGGAAGTACTGACTGAGAAGAAGGAATCTGAGCCAAAAGCCTTAGAGGTCGTTAAATTTCTTGCGGCTTATAAAATGATATCTGCTCTGCCTTGGATTGCGGGACTTCCTAGAAAGGAAGATAAAAAATGAAAATTATTTGGGATATTTTATTTTATATCCTAGTCAAGCCACTGATTACGATTGTAGAATTCATTTGGTATCACATTTGTTTATTTTTTTATGAACTCCTTTTGAATTTGTTATATTCGATTTTTAACTGGATTTATAACTGGCTTTTTAGTTTATTTTAAAAGACTCTGAAAGAAATCAAAAGGATGAGTAATTTACTCATCCTTTTTCTATTTATCTAAATCTTTATAGATTTATTGGGATCACTCTTTTTTACCTTTAAGCAAGAAGGCAGAAGTTAAAGCTAGACTGAGACTTGCCATGAAGAGGAGTGGGCTAGACTCTTCTCCAGTGGCAGGAAGCTGTTTGTCATTTGTAGAATTTTCACCATTGAGCTGGTTTTTATTTGCTAATGGACTAGCTTCTTCGATTTGACTTGAGCTTGGTTGTTGGACTTCTGTTTCAGTCTTGTAGACGATAGCATAAGTAGTCAAATCAATGGTGAGAAACTCAAGCATGCCATTACGAATTGTGAAATCTTGTGCTTTCAAGTCTTTTTCTGGACTGAAGCGATAGAATTCTTGGACTGTGCCAGAAATTGGTAACCGAACCAGTACAGCACCTTTTGCTTGGATTAGTTGACCATTTTCATTCTTGAGTTGAATGTCGTAGGCATCATATTTCTTGCCCAAGAGTTCTTGCTTGTCTACTTTCTGGATTTCAAGATAACTTGCTTCACCTAGCTCATTTGCTCCACTGATGACTTGAACTCCGGTAGCCTGGTCTTTTAAGGCTTTGAGTTTAAACTCAGGAAGAGAGATGATAGGCGCTGATTGGTCGCTCGCAGTACCGATAGGGCCAGTGTATTCAGGAATATCCACGATAGGAGCTGCTTGGTCGCTCGCAGTACCGATAGGCTTAGTATATTCAGGAATATCTACGGTAGGCGCTGCCTGGTCGATCGCAGTACCGATAGGCTTAGTATATTCAGGAATATCCACGACAGGCGCTGCTTGTTCCCCTGCAGTACCGATAGGCTCAGTGTATTCAGGAATATCTACGACAGGCGCTTCCTGTTCTCCCGCAGTACCGATAGGCTCAGTGTACTCAGGGATATCCACAATAGGCGCCGCTTGGTCGCCCGCAGTACCGATAGGCTCAGTATACTCAGGAATATCTACGGTAGGCGCTGCTTGTTCCCCTGCAGTACCGATAGGCTCAGTGTACTCAGGAATGTCCACGATAGGCGCTTCCTGTTCTCCCGCAGTACCAATTGGGTCAGTATATTCAGGAATGGTTACTACTGGAGCAGGCTCGTCCCCTTTGCTTGTAACAACTGGATCTTCTATAGGTGCAGTTTCCCCTTTTGGAAAGACTGTTACAATAGTACTGCTTCGTGTTTCTCCTAGGATAGCATAAGCTTCTATTGGATTGCCAGTTTTACGTTCCGTAGTTTCAGGAATGTCGATTTCTACCTTGTTATCCTTTATGCTTAATACAGTTTGCTCGCCAGAAGTGACAAGATGATTTTCATCGACTTTTCTTAGGAGTAGGGGATCTGTAACACCAGGGAATGTCACAGCAACAGCATCCCAGTTACCAGTTGGTAAAGTTAGGGTAACTGTCTTATCTTCTACCTTTATAGGTTCGAGGCTTGGTGTATTTAATGATACTGATGGAGCTTTTAGAATATCGAATGAATCAAGGGAGATTTTCTTTCGACCGTCTGGAGAATCCGGGTCCACTTTCAAAGTTAGGACATGATCACCATCTGCTAGATTAGTAAACTCTCCAATCAATGCTCCTTTTTCGGTAGCTCCAGCAGTGTAAAAGTCAAGGCTTGGCATTTCTTTTCCATCGAGAGTCACAAGTGCCTTACCAAGGGCAGATGTTTTCAGTCCATAGATACGGATACCTGTACCAGAGAATGGAATTCTTGCAGTTGCTTCAGGGGCGAGACTATCGTCTGCATTAATATCTGCATATTTCTCTGTAGAAGCATAGAGTTCCGCATCAGTCCAGTCTTTAAATGCTGAGCCGTACTGGATACGAGAATCACGATCATCTATCTTCTCAACTGTTTCTCCTTGACCTGGGAAGACCTTGAAGTAGTCTAAGGAAATTTTTGAGCGTTCACTTCCACGTCCCTTATGTTCACGCTTAACAGTGATAGTCATGAGGTGAGGGCCTGAAGAAAGATTTGTATAACGACCAATTAGGACACCCTTTTCAGTAGCTCCATCTGTATAGAAATCAAGCTCACCAACAGATTTGCCATCGATTGTAACCTCAGCAAGTCCTAATTGAGAAGATTTGAGTCCGTAGATTTCAATACCAGGTCCATTGAAAGGAATGGTTGCTGTTGCATCTTTATCGGAATAATTCCCATTTGAGATATCGGCGTATTTTTCTGTTCCGCCAAAGAGTTCTGAGTCAGACCAATCTCCAAAGGCAGCGCCATACTGAATGCGAGAGTCACGATCGTCCATGAGCTCACTAAAGGCGGAAATTGAAGCAACATCAGAAACAGGTGTTGAACGGTCTCCTAGCATAGCCTTAACGGTATAAGTATAGGCATGGCTTGAATCAATAGAACGGTCGATAAAGCGAGTTTGGTTGGTTGTAAACTCACGGACAGTAGAAGTTTGACCAGTTTCATCTCTACTTTCCCGATGGATGACATAATGAGTCGCCCCTTCAACTGTATTGAAGTTGAGTTCAGCAGTCGTTGAATCTTTTCGTTGGGCAGTCAGACGAGTAATACGACCAGGGAAGTTTTCAAAGGTAATGACATCGCCCTTTTGAGTAGCAAGCTGGATGCGATTGTCTTTGATGCGGGTAGCTTGTACTTCCTTACCGTTTACCTTGACAAGGCTAGCTTCGATATTTGGATAGTCTACGACTAAATCTCCACCCACATTAGAAATGAAAGATAGCGTTTCAAGATTCTTTTCTTTCCATTTCATACTGACTTCAAAGTTCCCACGAGCGACTAAACCTGAAACTTGACCGTCTTTCCAGGCATCTGGAAGGGCTGGTAATGGAGCAATGTAGCCTGTGTGAGACTGAAGGAGCATTTCTGCCATACCGCTGGTTGCACCAAAGTTTCCATCAATTTGGAAAGGCGCGTGCGTATCCCAGAGGTTTTCTAGAGTTGAGGATCTGAGTTGTTCTGCCAATAAACGGTGGGCACGATTTCCATCTAGGAGACGAGCCCAGAGGTTGATTTTATTAGCCTTAGACCAACCGGTACCACCATCTCCACGATGGTTTAAGGTTGCGCGTGCTGCTTCTAGATATTCAGGCTGATCCTTGCTAAATAGTGTACCTGGGAAGAGACCAACTAGATGAGAAACGTGACGGTGGTGGTTTTCAATTCCTTCGTTAGTGAATTGAGGACTGTCTTCTTCGTACCATTCCTTGATGCGGCCATCTTGGTTGATATGAAGTGGTTTGAGCTTGTCAAATTTAGCTTTCACTTCGGTAACTAAGTCTTGGTCGACATTGAGATGATTGGCTGCTTCCATATAGTCGTGGAATAGTTGCCAAACCAGAGATTGGTCGAAGGTATTTCCAATCGTGATAGTTCCATGCTCTGGTGAATAGGATGGAGAAGATACCCAACGGTCACTAGCTTTGTCGTAGTGCAAGAAGGAATTCCAGAACTTGGCTGTTTCCTTGAGCATTGGATAAATCTTTTCTTTGAGATAAGTTTCATCCTTGGTGAATTTGTAGTAGTCATAGACGTTCTGCATCATCCAAGCATTGGCAGCAGGAGACCAACCCCAGTAATAATTCCAACCTGGAGTTGTCCAGCCAAATGGTGTTGCCTGAGTATGAACCAACCAACCGTTTTCTTGGCCTTCTTTGGATTCGATACCTGCATATTCTTTAGCAGCGATACGACCATAGTAGCGCATGTCATCAATATAATTGACCATTGGCCTAGCAGTTTCTGCAAGATTGTTCATGTAGGCAGGCCAATAGTTCATTTGAAGGTTGACATTGAGGTGGTAGTCTGAGTTCCAAGGTGGATTGTCTACAGCATTCCAGACTCCTTGCAAGTTGGCAGGAAGGGCATCTGTCCGATCACGGGAAGAACTAATGAGTAGATATCGTCCGTATTGGAAGAAGAGCTCTTCTAGTTTTTGCCCTTTTTCTGGGTTGTAGGTATGCAGAGCTTCTTTTGTAGTTTGGCTAGACTTGCTACCGCCAAGATTTAGTTGAACACGATTGAAGAGACTTTGATAATCCTTGATGTGGTTATTTTTTAGGGTTTCATAATCTTTTGCCTTGGCAGCTTCTACGATAGACTTAACAGTATTTTCTAGGTCAATATCCTTACGATAATTGGTTTTCGGATTTTGAGCAAAGTTGGTCTTGGCACTGAGTAAAAGGGTCGCATAGCTGGCTCCGGTGACAGTTAAATAGCCATCTTGTGCAGTGACTTGTCCGTCTGTCTTGATTCCGAGATAGGAAGCAAATTTCAGACCATTGTCTTTGACAGTTCCTTTGAGCAAAATACCATTAGAATCAGTCGTAACTGCTCCTTGTTTATAATTCGAATATTCCCAGGAGTAGTCGCCATTCGCAATCAAATCTTCAGTCAAGCTATTCCAGAGTGTAAAATCAAGCGTCTTATCCCCTTTTTTACTCAAGTGGGTCACAGTAACATCGTCAGGATAGCTAGAGAAGGTTTCGCGTTTAAAGTTTGTACCGTCTTGGGTATAAGAAGTGGTCGAGATGGCCTCAGAAATATCTAAACCACGATGATAGTCGGTAACATTCTCCAAGCCTTTCTTTTGGTTGTTAAAGACCATAAAGATATCACCAAAAGATAAGTAACGACCATACTGAGCATTGTTTGGTCCGACTAGGTTGCGCTCCGCTAATTGTTTTGCTTTTTGGCGGTTTCCTTCTTCTAATGCCTTACGAATTTCTGCTAAGACCTTATAGCGGTCTTGATAGTTCCCCCCATTATAATCGGTGCTATCCGGTTGCGGCCCACCAGACCAGAGAGTTTTTTCATTGTATTGGATTCTTTCTTCACCGATGAGCCCAAAAACTTTTGCCCCCATTTCTCCATTTCCCACTGGCAGGGCTTGTTTTTCCCAGCCGTCATAAGAAGGAGCAGTTGGTTGGTCGTAATGAAGTTGATAGTTTTCTTGCTTAGTCATAGGAAGTTCTGGTTTTTCACTCTCCTTATTTTCAGAAGGTTCAACTACAGCGTTAGTCTCTGATTGATGATGTATTTGAGGTGTTTCCTTTTCAGGTTTTACCTCTTTGTCAGCTAATTCAGTAGAAGTTTGATTTTCTGTGCTTGGTTGATTTTCCTTACCCTCTTGAGTGGGTTCCTCTACTTTTGTATTCACTTGAACCGTAGTCTCACTGACACTTGCTTGATTTTCTTTCACTTCGATGCCATCGGCAGCTACATTCTGTGTTGCTAGAAAAACAGCTCCCAGTAAAACAGAAGCAGTTCCAACGGTCAATTTTCGGATGCTATACTTACAGGATTTTTCCCAATAGCTCTTCTCCATAAAAACTCCTTTCTCAAATCTGTAAGCGCATACATTTTCTTGTAAAAAAAAATAAGCCTTGCAGAAAGATGTTTCCTTTGTTTTGTATAATCTTAATATAGCAAATAAATCGATTCAATGCAAGGTTTTTTAGGAAAAACTGAATTATTTTACCAAATTTTAGTTCTTTTTTTAATTTTATTGAATTAAAAAAGATAGAGCAGAAAAAGAATCTGAGTAATGTCCTACCCTTTTGAAAGCGTAAATCAAACTAGTCAGGCGTGGGACTTTATGGTATAATATAGAAGATTCAAAAAGAAACAGGAGAAATATTATGGACCTTATTTTAGCAATTGTCTTGATTGTTTTAGCTTTTCTTGGTGGAGCACTTGGAGGAATGTACTTGGTGCGCAAGCAAATTGAAAAAGAATTTGCGGATAACCCACGTTTGAATGCAGAAGCAGTTCGTACTCTGTTGAGTGCAAATGGTCAAAAACCAAGCGAAGCTAAGGTGCAACAAGTGTACCACCAAATCATTCGCCAACAAAAAGCAGCCCTTGCTAACAATAAAAAGAAATAAATAGGAAAAGTCTGGGATGAAAATTCCAGACTTCTCACTATGTTCAACTGATATTTAAGGATAAGACTTTTTCCTTGCATTCTATTGATATTTGATTATGATTAAGAGGGAGATAGTCTGGAGTTTACCAGTCTGTCAGAAATTTCAGTGAGAAATGTAATGATAATGAACTATCAATCAGAAAAATAAGACTAGAAAGAAGACTGTATGGATAATCGACCAATTGGTTTTTTGGATTCGGGCGTTGGAGGCTTGACCGTTGTACGTGAGCTCATGCGCCAGCTTCCTCATGAAGAAATCGTCTATATTGGAGATTCGGCACGGGCACCTTACGGGCCTCGTCCTGCTGAGCAAATTCGTGAATATACTTGGCAGTTGGTCAACTTTCTTTTGACTAAGGATGTCAAGATGATTGTCATCGCTTGTAATACTGCAACAGCAGTTGTTTGGGAAGAAGTCAAGACTAGGTTGGATATCCCTGTCCTGGGTGTCATTTTACCGGGTGCGTCAGCGGCTATCAAATCCAGCCAAGGTGGTAAAATTGGTGTAATCGGAACACCTATGACTGTATCATCTGACATCTATCGTCAGAAAATCCATGATCTGGATCCGGATTTACAGGTGGAAAGCTTGTCCTGTCCCAAATTTGCTCCCTTGGTTGAGTCTGGGGCCCTTTCAACCAGTGTGACCAAGAAAGTAGTTTATGAAACTTTGCGTCCATTAGTGGGCAAGGTAGACAGCTTGATTTTGGGTTGTACCCACTACCCGCTCCTCAGACCCATTATCCAAAATGTGATGGGACCAGAAGTGAAACTGATTGATAGTGGAGCAGAGTGTGTACGGGATATTTCTGTATTACTTAATTATTTCGAGATTAATCGTAGCCGGGATGCTGGCCCTCTACAACACCGTTTTTATACGACTGCAAATAGCCATAGTTTTGCTCAGATTGGAGCGGAATGGCTAGAAAAAGAGATTCATGTGGAGCATGTAACATTATGACAAACAAAATTTATGAATACAAGGATGACCAGGACTGGTATGTAGGTGTCTGGGACGTCTACGGTGGAATCTATAGCCTCATAAAAGATCCTCTTGATCTCGATTTTATGGATTTGGCTCGCATTTTCCGTGATGAGGAAAATGGTTTTCCAATCACGATTACGGTGATGCGCTGGTCTTCCAACTTCCGCTTGCTCTCTTTTATCGTTGAGATTTTAAATGCAGAAGCTGGTCGAAACTTGGAAGTCATTCAACGCCAAGGTGCCTTGCTCTTAGTTGAAAATGGACAACTCTTGCATGTGGAATTGCCTAAAGAAGGAGTAAATGTCGAAGCCTTCTTTGAAACTAGCAAAGTCAGAGAAACCTTGTTGATAGCGACTCGTAATGAAGGGAAGACCAAGGAATTTCGTGCTATCTTTGACAAACTTGGATATGATGTGGAGAATCTCAATGATTACCCAGATCTGCCTGAAGTTGCTGAAACTGGTATGACCTTTGAAGAAAATGCTCGGCTTAAGGCTGAAACCATCTCCAAATTGACAGGTAAGATGGTTCTAGCAGATGATTCTGGTCTTAAAGTCGATGTCCTCGGTGGATTGCCAGGCGTTTGGTCAGCTCGATTTGCAGGAGTGGGAGCCACTGACCAGGAAAACAATGCTAAACTCTTGCACGAATTAGCCATGGTCTTCGAACTCAAGGACCGTTCGGCACAATTCCACACCACTTTGGTTGTGGCTAGCCCAGGTAAGGAAAGCTTGGTGGTCGAAGCCGATTGGCCAGGCTACATTAACTTTGAACCTAAGGGTGAAAATGGTTTTGGCTATGACCCTCTTTTCCTAGTAGGAGAGACTGGGAAATCATCAGCTGAATTAACCCTTGAAGAAAAAAATAGTCAATCTCACCGTGCCTTAGCCGTTAAGAAACTTTTGGAGGTATTTCCATCATGGCAAAGCAAACCATCATTGTAATGAGCGATTCCCATGGAGATAGCTTGATTGTAGAAGAAATACGTGATCGCTATCTTGGGAAAGTTGATGCCATTTTTCACGATGGTGACTCGGAGCTTCGCCCAGATTCACCAATCTGGGAAGGGATTCAGGTAGTTAGAGGAAACATGGATTTCTATTCAGATTATCCAGAACGCTTAGTGACTCAACTGGGTCCTACCAAGATTATCCAGACTCACGGACACTTGTTTGATATTAACTTCAATTTCCAAAAACTAGATTTCTGGGCTCAAGAGGAAGGTGCTGATATCTGTCTCTATGGTCACTTGCATGTACCAAATGCTTGGATGGAAGGGAAGACTCTCTTTCTAAATCCAGGTTCTATCAGTCAACCACGTGGAACCATCAGAGAATGTCTCTACGCTCGTGTGGAAATTGATGACAGCTATTTCAAAGTGGACTTTTTGACACGTAATCATGAGGTTTATCCAGGCTTATCCAAGGAGTTTGCTCGATGATTGCCAAAGAGTTTGAATTCTTTTTGCTGGAGCAAGAGGAAACCTTTTTGACTCCTGCTGAAAATTTGGCTGTGCTCATTGATACTCACAATGCAGATCATGCAATTCTCCTCCTTAGCCAGATGACTTATACACGAGTTCCAGTAGTTACTGCTGAGAAAAAATTTGTTGGGACCATAGGGCTTAGAGATATTTTTGCATACCAAATGGAGCAGGGCTTGAGTCAGGATGTCATGGCAGATATGGATATCGTTCACATGACAAAGAAGGATGTGGCAGTGATCAATCCAGATTATACACTGACGGATGTTTTACATAAGCTAGTGGATGAGTCTTTCCTGCCAGTCGTTGGTAAGGATGGTCTTTTCCAAGGAATTATCACGCGGAAGTCAATCCTCAAGGCTGTCAATGCCCTCCTGCATGATTTTAGTAAGGAATATGAGATTCGAAGCAAATGAGAGAATGGATTTTAACATTTTTAGAAGAAAAGCAAAATCTATCTAGTAATTCTAAACAGTCTTATAAATATGACTTGGAGCAGTTTTTAGATCTTATTGGAGAACGAATTTCTGAGACAAGTTTAAAAATTTACCAAGCTCAACTATCAAATTTTAAAATTAGTGCCCAAAAGCGTAAAGTTTCTGCCTGCAATCAATTTCTTTACTTTTTATACCAGAAAGGAAAGATTGGCACCTTTTATCGTTTGGAATTGCCGAAACAGGCTGAGAAAAAACAAGTCAAGTCAGAGCTTTTGGACTTGAATTCTTTCTGGCAAGAAAGTACCTATGCAGAAGGGCGTTTAATAGCCTTATTGATAGTTGAATTGGGCCTCTTGCCTAGTGAAATTCTAACCATAAAAATTAGTGATGTGAATCTAGATTTCCAAGTATTGAGAATCAATAAAGCCTCTCAACAAAGAATCTTGAGTCTTCCCACAAAATTACTTGCAGAGTTAGAACCCTTGATGGGACAGACCTACCTCTTTGAAAAAACTGGTAAGCCATACTCTCGTCAATGGGCCTTTCGTCAGTTAGAAGCCTTTCTAAAGGAAAAAGGTTTTGCAGATTTATCGGCTCAAGGATTGAGAGAACAGTTTATACTGAGACAAATTGAAGAGAAGGTTGACTTGTATGAAATCGCCAAAAAATTGGGATTAAAAACAGTCATGACCTTAGAAAAATATAGATAATGGATATTAAATTAAAAGATTTTGAAGGGCCTTTGGACTTGCTCTTACACTTGGTTTCAAAGTATCAGATGGATATCTATGATGTACCGATTACAGAGGTTATTGAGCAGTATCTAGCCTACATATCAACCTTACAAGCTATGCGTTTAGAAGTGGCAGGTGAATATATGGTGATGGCTAGCCAACTGATGCTGATCAAAAGTCGTAAGCTCTTGCCAAAGGTTGCGGAAGTGTCTGATTTAGAGGATGACCTAGAGCAGGATCTCCTTTCTCAGATTGAAGAATACCGCAAGTTTAAACTTTTGGGAGAGCAGTTGGAAGTCAAGCACCAAGAACGAGCTCAATATTACTCAAAAGCACCTACTGAGTTGATTTATGAGGATGCTGAACTCGTGCATGATAAGACCACGATCGATCTTTTCTTAGCCTTTTCAACCTTATTGACCAAGAAAAAGGAAGAATTCTCGAAAAACCATACAACCATTTTACGAGATGAGTATAAGATTGAGGATATGATGGTCATCGTTCGGGAATCCTTGGTAGAAGGGCAACAACTATGTCTGCAGGATTTGTTTAAAGAAACCAAGGATTTACAAGAGGTTATTACACTTTTTTTAGCAACCTTGGAGTTGATTAAAACCCAAGAAATTTTCTTGATTCAAAAAGAGAGTTTTGGAGATATCTATCTCGTAAAAAAGAATGAGGAAAATCAAGTAGAGCAAAGTCAGGCTTGATAGAGAGGAAGTATGAGTACTTTAGCAAAAATAGAAGCACTCCTGTTTGTGTCAGGTGAAGATGGAATTAGGGCTCGCCAGTTAGCAGAGCTCTTATCGTTACCACCAACAGGGGTTCAGCAGAGTCTTGAAAAATTAGCCAAAAAGTATGAAAAAGACCAGGATTCTAGTCTGGCACTGATTGAGACAGGAGGGACCTACAAATTGGTAACCAAGCCTCAATTTGCTGATGTTTTGAAGGAATATTCTAAGGCGCCCATTAACCAGAGTCTATCTCGGGCTGCGCTTGAAACCTTGTCCATCATTGCTTATAAGCAACCTATCACACGTATAGAAATCGACGCTATTCGTGGGGTTAATTCGAGTGGGGCCTTAGCTAAGTTACAGGCCTTCGATTTGATAAGAGAAGATGGAAAGAAAGAAGTTCTTGGTCGCCCTAATCTCTATGTAACAACGGATTATTTCCTAGATTACATGGGTATTAACCATTTGGAAGAATTGCCTGTGATTGATGAGCTTGAAATTCAAGCCCAAGAAAGCCAATTATTTGGTGAAAGGATAGAAGAAGATGAGAATCAATAAATATATTGCCCACGCAGGTGTGGCCAGTAGGAGAAAAGCAGAGGAGTTAATCAAGCAAGGCTTGGTGACTGTTAACGGTCAGGTAGTACGTGAATTAGCGACAACCATTAAGTCTGGCGATAAGGTAGAAGTTGAAGGCCAACCCATCTATAACGAAGAAAAGGTCTACTATCTACTTAACAAACCACGCGGTGTGATTTCTAGTGTGACAGATGATAAGGGACGTAAGACTGTTGTCGATCTTTTGCCTAATGTGAAAGAGCGTATCTACCCTGTAGGACGTTTGGACTGGGATACATCAGGTGTCTTGATTTTGACAAATGATGGTGACTTTACAGACGAGATGATTCACCCACGTAATGAAATCGATAAGGTCTATGTGGCGCGTGTAAAAGGGATTGCTAACAAGGAAAACCTCCGCCCCTTAACTCGTGGTCTTGAGATTGATGGTAAGAAAACCAAGCCAGCGGTTTATGAGATTCTTAAAGTAGACCCAGTCAAAAACCGTTCTGTTGTACAGTTGACCATCCATGAAGGACGTAACCACCAGGTTAAAAAGATGTTTGAAGCAGTTGGGCTTCAAGTGGATAAGTTGTCTCGGACACGTTTTGGACACTTAGACTTGACGGGTCTTCGTCCAGGAGAATCCCGTCGTCTCAATAAAAAAGAAATCAGCCAACTACACACCATGGCTGTAACAACTAATAAATAATGAAACGAATTTTAATTGCGCCTGTGCGCTTTTACCAACGCTTTATATCCCCTGCATTCCCACCTTCTTGTAGATTTGAGCCTACTTGTTCAAACTACATGATTGAGGCTATTGAAAAGCATGGATTTAAGGGGGTTCTGATGGGATTGGCACGGATATTGCGATGTCATCCTTGGTCTGAAATAGGTAAGGACCCCGTACCAGATCACTTTTCTTTAAAGAGAAATTCAAAATAAAAAGAATCACAGTCGTGATTCTTTTTTGGTGTAGATAGATCTATAGATTGATGATTTTCACTACCCTTCTCCTATAAAAAGTGGTAAAATGGTTGAAAGAAAGAAGGGATAGAAATGACAACATTATTTTCTAAAATCAAAGAAGTGACAGAACTTTCTGCTATCTCAGGTCATGAAGCACCTGTACGCGCTTATCTTCGTGAGAAAATAACACCTCATGTGGATGAAGTAGTAACAGATGGCCTAGGTGGTATTTTTGGTATCAAACATTCAGAAGTTGCGAATGCACCTCGCGTCTTGGTAGCCTCTCACATGGATGAAGTTGGTTTTATGGTGAGTGAAATCAAACCAGATGGGACCTTCCGAGTAGTCAGCATTGGTGGTTGGAATCCTATGGTTGTTAGCAGCCAGCGTTTTAAACTCTTTACGCGCCAAGGACGTGAAATTCCAGTCATCTCAGGTTCAGTACCTCCACATTTGACTCGAGGCACAGGCGAGCCAACCATGCCAGCTATTTCAGACATCGTCTTCGATGGTGGTTTTGCGGATAAGGCTGAGGCTGAAAGCTTTGGTATCCGTCCTGGTGATACCATCGTTCCAGATAGTAGTGCAATCCTAACAGCTAACGAAAAAAATATCATCTCAAAAGCATGGGACAACCGCTACGGAGTTCTCATGGTGAGTGAATTGGCAGAAAACTTGTCAGGTCAAAAACTAGGCAATGAACTTTATCTTGGTGCCAATGTCCAAGAAGAAGTCGGACTCCGTGGTGCCCATGCATCTACAACAAAATTTGATCCAGAAGTATTCCTTGCGGTGGATTGTTCACCTGCTGGTGATGTTTATGGTGGTCAAGGTAAGATTGGTGATGGAACCTTGATTCGTTTCTACGATCCAGGTCACTTGCTCCTTCCAGGTATGAAGGATTTCCTTTTGACAACAGCTGAAGAAGCTGGCATCAAGTATCAATACTACTGTGGAAAAGGTGGAACTGACGCTGGGGCAGCTCATCTGAAAAATGGTGGCGTACCATCAACAACAATTGGTGTTTGTGCCCGTTATATCCACTCTCACCAAACCCTTTATGCTATGGACGATTTCCTTGAAGCTCAAGCTTTCTTACAAGCCTTGGTAAAAAAATTGGATCGTTCTACAGTAGATTTAATCAAAAATTATTAAACAGAAATGATGGAGGTGATAGGGATGGAAGAACCAAACCTAGAAACCTTGATACGGGATCTTTACAATAATGCCCGTCAAAACCTGAGTGAAGATCTAGTGCTTGCACTTGTAGAGACTGCTAAGCGATTGCCCAGTACCAATGAGCGATTGCTAGCAGTACGGCTATCAGGTCTGGTCACTCTTGAACTTCTCAAGAATCCCAAGACCCCAGCGCCAGAGTTAGTCAATCTGGCCCGCTTTATCCAAAAGGAAGAAGCGAGATACAGGGGTGCAGCCGCATCTTCCTTTATGATTGGAGAGCTATTTAAAATGCTTTGATTCGAAAGAATCAAAGCATTTTTTTCGTTTTAAATTTGTTCTGCCAAAACCTTTTCAGCAAGGTTCATAGCGTGGTCTGATACACGAGTGTAGTGTGAAATAATATCGATAAAGTTGACACCTGCTTGGGTAGAACATTCTCCGTTATTAAGACGTTTGATATGTGTCTTACGAAGAACACGTTCCATATTGTTGATGTCTTCGTGACGTTCCATAAGGGCTTGAGCTTGTTCAAGATCATTATTTTCAACACTCTCAAGAGCATCTTTGACGAATTCACTAGTTTTAAGATAAATCTCTGCTAGTTCTTCTAAGGCAGCCTCAGAGAATTGAACATTCTTGCGTTGCAAGTAATCGTTAAGATTGAGCAGGGCTTCTGCGTGGTCTCCGATACGTTCCAAGTCTCGTGAAGAGTCAAGGATATTGGTTAAGACTTCACTCTCTTTTTGGCTCAAAGCTTCACCAGATAAACTAATGAGGTAACGAGTCAATTTTTCATCAATGGTATTGATAGCTTCTTCAGTCTTATGTCCTTTTTCTGCAACTTTTTCATTAGAGTTGATGATATAGTCGTAAGAGAGGTCAAAGGCTTTCGCAGCATAATTACCCAAGTGTAGAAGTTCTTTTTTAGCATTTCCAAGAGCGATAGATGGAGCTTGTTTGATCAGTTGCTCATCAAGGTAAAGTGGCTCGTATTTGACAACTTCGTCTTCTCCAGGGATAAGTTTGGTTACCAAGAAGGCAAGAGCTCCGATGAATGGAAACTGAATGATTGTATTGGTAATGTTGAAGGTTCCGTGGGCGAAGGCAATGGTCATTTCTGGAGCTAGATTTAAGAAGCTCTCAAACCATTGGATTAAGCCTGTAAATGGAACGAGGAAGATAATACAGATAACAGTCCCGATAACGTTAAAGGCTACATGAGCTGCTGCCACACGTTTGGCTGCAATATTAGCACCCAAGGAAGCTATAATAGCAGTGATGGTTGTTCCAATGTTATCTCCAAAGAGAACTGGTAGTGCACCCTGAAGGTCAATCAGATTACTAGCGTAGAGATTTTGTAGAATCCCGATGGTCGCTGAGGAGGCTTGAATCAGAAGGGTTAAACCTGTTCCGACAAGAACACCCAAGATTGGATTTTTACTAAGTTCTACCATGTAGTCTTTAAAGACTTGTAAATCTTTAAGGGGTTCCATAGCGCCACTCATAAGATTGAGGGCAAAGAAGATACCACCGACACCAAAGACGATTCGTCCGATGTTATTGATGGTTCTATTTTTGGTGAAGAAGAGACAGACTGCTCCGAGAAAGAGCATAGGTAATGCGTAGTCTCCCAATTTAAAACCAATGATAAAGGATGTGACAGTTGTTCCTATATTGGCACCCATGACAATCCCAATGGCCTGACGTAAAGTCAATAGTCCAGCACTAACCAGACCAACTGTAATAACCGTAACACCTGAACTCGATTGAATCAGGGCGGTCATCCCAATTCCAACTAAAATTCCAAAGAAAGGATTGCTAGTATATTTGTCAATGTAAAATCGAAGACGATCTCCAGCTGCTTGTTGCAAACCGTCCCCCATGGTTTTGATACTATATAAGAATAGTCCCAGGCCACCTAAAAAGTGAAATGCAATTTCCTGCCAATTAATGGACATTTTATTTTCCCTCCGAAAACTAATCGCGGAATTTCTCCCATTCTATTTTAAAGGATTAAGAGCAATCTAACAAGTAGTAAACGCATTTTTTTAGAAAAATATCATGAAAATGTAAAAAAGGCAATTGATTGTCTAATTTATATCATTTATTCACCCCTTTATAGATATTTTAGAATGACTGTTGACTCTACTTATAAATATCGTAAAATAAAAATGAACAGTTCTGCTATTTTAAGGGCAGTTACTTTTTTAAAATAAAAATAAAACGCTTACTTTTTTAGAAGTGAAAGGAGAAAAAATGAAGAATCCATTTTTTGAGAAACGTTGCCGCTATAGTATTCGAAAATTATCAGTGGGTGCCTGCTCTTTGATGATTGGTTCGGTTTTATTTGCCAACCAAGCTCTAGCAGAAGAAGTTGCAATCCCAGCGAATGAAACAAGGACTACTGCTGTGGCTACAGAGCAAGCATCGCCTGCCACATCAGAGCAACCAACTACAGCTTCACCAGAGGTATTAAAGCAGTTGGAAGAGACAGAAAACAAGGTTAGTGAACAACCTATTTCAGAAGAAAAACCAACCTTGGACCAATTGACTGCAGCTGATAAGGAAGTAGCTAGTCCGGTTGCTGAAGCGCCTAAGGCTGAAGAAGCACCTGTAGCTACAGAAAATAAGGCTGACGAAGCACCTGTGGCTACAGAAAATAAGGCTGAAGAGAAAGCAACTGTTTCAGATGTTCCTAAGAAAGAAGAAAAAAGTCTTCGACCAAAAGAAATTAAGTTTGACACTTGGGAAGATTTGTTGAAATGGGAACCGGGTGCCCGTGAAGACGACGCTATTAATCGTTCCTCGGTTGAATTGGCTAAACGTTACCGTGGGCATGTAGTTAACGAAAAAGCCAATAAGGATGCCAAGGTTGAAGCTCTTGCTAATACCAACTCTAAGGCTAAAGACCACGCTTCTGTAGGTGGTGAAGAGTTTAAAGCCTATGCTTTTGACTACTGGCAATACTTGAATTCAATGGTCTTTTGGGAAGGGCTGGTTCCAACTCCGGACGTGATTGATGCTGGTCACCGTAATGGTGTCCCTGTATTGGGTACACTCTTCTTCAACTGGTCTAATAGTATTGCAGACCAAGAAAAATTTGCCGAAGCTCTTAAACAAGACGAAGACGGAACTTTCCCTATCGCTCGTAAGTTGGTTGATTTGGCTAAATACTATGGATTTGATGGATATTTTATCAACCAAGAAACAACAGGAGATATCGTAACGCCTCTTGGTAAGAAAATGCGTGACTTCATGCTCTATACCAAGGAATATGCGGCTCAAGTCAATCATCCAGTGAAATATTCTTGGTACGATGCCATGACCTATGAATATGGTCGTTATCATGCAGATGGTTTGGGTGAATACAATTATCAATTCATGGAAAAAGAGGGAGACAAGGTTCCTGCGGATCACTTCTTTGCCAACTTTAACTGGACCAAAGAGAAAAATGACTACTCTGTAACTATGGCAGAATGGCTTGGACGTAGTCAGTTTGATGTTTTTGCAGGTTTGGAATTGCAACAAGGTGGTTCCTACAAGACAAAAGTGAAATGGGATGCTCTTTTTGATGAAAAAGGCAAGCTCCGCTTATCACTTGGACTCTTTGCACCTGATACTATCACTAGTCTTGGTAAAACAGGAGAAGACTATCACAAGAATGAAAATATCTTCTTTACAGGTTACCAAGGAGATCCAACTGGTCAAAAACCAGATGACAAGGACTGGTACGGAATTGCCAACCTTGTAGCTGACCGTACACCAGCAGTGGGACGTACCTTTACAACATCCTTTAATACCGGACATGGGAAGAAATGGTTTGTAGACGGCAAAGTTTCCAAGGATTCTGAATGGAACTACCGTTCTGTATCAGGTATCTTGCCTACATGGCGCTGGTGGCAAACTTCATCAGGTGCTAAACTTCAAGCTGACTATGACTTTGAAGATGCCTACAATGGTGGTAACTCACTTAAGTTTGCGGGTGATTTAGCTGAAAATACCAACCAAGATGTTCGTCTCTACTCTACAAAACTGGAAGTAACAGATAAAACAAAACTCCGTGTTGCTCATAAAGGTGGTAAGGGAAGCAAGGTCTATGTAGAGTTTGCGACCCAGAAAAACTACACCTATGGTGGCGAGAATGCTCGTAAAGAACTGACTCTATCTGACGATTGGACAAAGGATGAATTTGACTTGAGTGCTTTGGCAGGTCAGACTATTTACGGTATCAAGCTCACTTTTGAAAATACTGCTGCCCTTAAGGGCTATCAATTTAACTTGGGTGAGTTGACTGTAACAGATAATCAAGAGGCTCCTCAAGCACCAACAGCTCTCAAAGTAGCTAAACAATCCCTTAAAAATGCCCAAGAAGCAGAAGCCATTGTCCAATTTAGTGGAAATAAAGATGCTGATTTCTATGAAGTTTATGAGAAGGATGGCGATGCTTGGCGCCTATTGACAGGCTCATCTGCTACTACGATCTACCTACCAAAAGTTAGCCGTTCAGCTAGTGCAACTGGTACTAGTCAGGAGTTGAAGGTTGTCGCAGTTGGGAAGAACGGTCTTCGCTCTGAAGCTGCAACTACAAACTTTGAGTGGGGAATGACTGTTCAAGACACAAGTCTTCCAAGACCATTAGCAGAAAACATCGTTCCAGGAGCGACTGTTATCGGAAGTACCTTCCCAGACACAGAAGGCGGCGAAGGTATCGAAGGTATGTTGAATGGAACTATCACTAGCTTATCTGACAAATGGTCTTCTGCTCAGTTGAGTGGTAGTGTTGATATTCGTTTGACCCAACCACGCCGTGTTGTGAGATGGGTCATGGATCATGCCGGTGCTGGTGGAGAATCTGTTAACGATGGTTTGATGAACACTAAAGATTTCGACCTCTACTACAAGGATGAAGCTGGGGAGTGGAAACTAGCTAAGGCTGTTCGTGGCAATAGAGCCCATGTTTCTGATATTACCCTTGATAGCCCAATTACAGCGCAAGACTGGCGTTTGCACGTTATTACATCTGACAATGGAACACCATGGAAAGCCATTCGTATCTACAACTGGAAGATGTATGAAACTCTTGATACGGAGAGCCAAAACATTCCTATGGCTAAAGTTGCAGCGCGTGTTCTAACAGACAATAAGATCCAGCTTGGATTCTCAGAAGTTCCTGCTGGAGCAACAATTACAGTCTATGACAAGGCAGATTCACAAACTCCAATCGCTACCTTAAATACGGTAGTTGGAGGGGATTTAGCAACAGAACCATTGAGCTTTGAAAAACGTCCAAGCCTTCTTTACTATCGTACACAATTGCCAGGGAAAGAAATCAGTAATACTCTTGCTGTAACGATTCCTCAGGATGATAGAAAGATTAAGTCTGTCAGTCTAGAAGCAGCACCTAAAAAGACGACTTACCAAGATGGTGAGGAATTGAATCTTAAAGGTGGTCTTCTCCGTGTCAAATACGAAGGTGAAGAAGCAGATGAAGTCATCAACCTTAGTCATGCTGGTGTTGTAGTCAACGACTACGATGCTCACCATCATGGCGAACAAGAGTTAACAGTAACCTATCTTGGTCTTCCAGTTGCAGGAAGCTTCAAGGTTCAAGTGACTGGTGAAGAAGCTGGTCCAAAAGAAGTCGCAGCCCTGTATATTAGCAAACAACCGAAAATTGACTACTTTGTAGGTGATGCTCTAGACCTATCAGAAGGACGCTTCAAGGTTTTGTATGATGATGAAACTGAGACAGAACATAGCTTTACAGACCAAGGAGTCGAAATTACAGGTTATGATGCTCAAAAAACAGGCCGTCAAAAACTTGAGTTGCACTATCAAGGACAAACTGTCGAATTTGATGTTCTAGTATCACCTAAGGCAGCCATTAACGACGAATATCTGAAACAAGAAATCACATCTGCTCAAGGACGCAAAGAAACATTAGCTTATACATTTGCTGATGCAGAAAAACAAGCAGCTCTCGTTGAGAAGATTGAAGCAGCAAAAGCTGTCCTAGAAAACCATGATGCTAGTCAAGAAGCAGTCAACCAAGCCTTGAACGACTTGAAACAAGCAGGTTCTGACTTGAATGGTGTACAGCTTTATCAAACAGCTAAGGAAGAGCTTGAAACTCTTCTAGGAAAAGTTCGTGAGAAACATGCAGACGATCCAATCATCGCTCAAGCAGAAACTCTTATTGGCTCAACAAATCCAACTCCAGAAGCCTTTGCGGACATGAAAGAAACGCTGAATAAGAAACTAGCTCCTGCAGAAGAAAGCCACCATGTGGGTAGCTTAGAAGAAGGTGAATCTACTCCAACAGTTGAATCTCTACCTGAGCTAGTGGTTGAAACAGAAACTCAAGCCTTCGAACGCCAAGAACGTCCAGCAGGAGACCTCTTATTAGGTGAACGACGCATTGTTCAGGCTGGTGTTGAAGGTCAGACTCGTCGTCTGATTGAAGTTGATGCCAAAGGCAACCGTACTCTTCTTGAGACAGAAGTAGTCAAGGAAGCAGTGGCTGAGATTACTGAAGTTGGTACCAAGGTAGAAAGCCGTGTTCAACCGCTAGACGGACAAAAAGGTTTGACAATTAGTAATCCAGCATTGGAGATTGAGGAAGAAAAAATTGCATACGACCATGAAGAACGAGTAAATCCTAGCCTTCAAGCAGGAGAACGTAGAATCGTTCAGGTAGGTGTAGAAGGCCAAACTCGTCGTCTGATCGAAGTTGATACAAAAGGCAACCGCACTCTTCTTGAGACAGAAGTGGTCAAGGAAGCAGTGGCTGAGATTACTGAGGTTGGTACCAAGGTAGAAAGCCGTGTTCAACCACTAGACGGAGTCAAAGATTTGACAATCAGCAATCCAACATTAGTAGTTGAAGAAGAAAAAGTTGCATACGGCCATGAAGAACGAGTAAATCCTAGCCTTCAAGCAGGAGAACGTCGAATTGTTCAGGACGGTGTAGAGGGTCAGACTCGTCGTCTGATTGAAGTAGATACAGAAGGCAACCGCACTCTTCTTGAGACAGAAGTAGTCAAGGAAGCAGTGGCTGAGATTACTGAAGTTGGTACCAAGGTAGAGAGCCGTGTTCAACCACTAGACGGAGTCAAAGATTTGACAATCAGCAACCCAGCATTGGTTGTTGAGGAAGAAAAGCTTGCATACGGCCATGAAGAACGAGTAAATCCTAGTCTTAAAGCAGGAGAACGTCGCCTCCTTCAAGCAGGAGTTGAAGGACTTCGTCGAAATCTGGTAGAAGTTGACACTGAAGGCAACCGCAGTCTTAAGGGAACAGAGCTTATCAAAGAAACTGTTACTGAGATTGTTGAAATTGGGCCAAAAGAGGATGTCCAAGCTGACAAACCTCTTGCACCTGCTCCAGTAACACAAGCAGCTAAGCAGGAACCAGCAAAAGCAGAAGCACAAGCTGAAAAACCTGAAGGAAAACAACTTCCAAGTACAGGTGAAGGAGTAGATGCAAATCTCCTTGCCCTTGGATTGGTCGGCGTTCTAGGTGGTTTTGGACTACTCGCTCAAAAGAAAAAAGAAGATTAAGCTAGAATTTTGATCTAAAATTGACTTCATACAATAAAAAAGATTTGACTTTTAATGGTCAAATCTTTTTTGCATAGTAGATGAGGAAAAATTGTGGTGTATACTGTCATAGCTTCAAAGGTTATCCTTATTTAATCTTGTGAAATGATTGGAGGAAAAGTTTAAGGTTTTGCTATCTCTTTTATTGATTTTGTGATATAATTAACACGTAAAAAAAAAGAAGGAGTCATATCTAATGGCAAAATTGACTGTTAAAGACGTTGACTTGAAAGGGAAAAAAGTTCTCGTTCGTGTTGACTTCAACGTACCTGTAAAAGATGGCGTGATCACTAACGATAACCGTATCACTGCAGCTCTTCCAACTATCAAGTACATCCTTGAACAAGGTGGACGTGCAATCCTCTTCTCTCACCTTGGACGTGTTAAAGAAGAAGCAGACAAAGAAGGTAAATCACTTGCTCCTGTAGCTGCTGACTTGGCTGCTAAATTGGGTCAAGAAGTTACATTCCTTCCAGGTGTTACTCGTGGTGCTGAATTGGAAGCAGCGATTAACGCTCTTGAAGATGGACAAGTTCTCTTGGTTGAAAACACTCGTTACGAAGATGTTGACGGCAAGAAAGAATCTAAAAACGATCCTGAACTTGGTAAATACTGGGCATCACTTGGAGATGGTATCTTCGTAAACGATGCATTCGGTACAGCTCACCGTGCACACGCATCTAACGTTGGTATCTCAGCAAACGTTGAAAAAGCAGTTGCTGGATTCCTTCTTGAAAACGAAATTGCCTACATCCAAGAAGCAGTTGAAGCTCCAGAACGTCCATTCGTGGCTATCCTTGGTGGTTCAAAAGTTTCAGACAAGATCGGTGTTATCGAAAACTTGCTTGAAAAAGCTGATAAAGTTCTTATCGGTGGTGGGATGACTTACACATTCTACAAAGCACAAGGTATCGAAATCGGTAACTCACTTGTAGAAGAAGACAAATTGGATGTTGCCAAAGCTCTTCTTGAAAAATCAAACGGGAAATTAATCTTGCCAGTTGACTCAAAAGAAGCAAACGCATTTGCTGACTACACTGAAGTGAAAGACACTGAAGGTGAAGCAGTAGACCCAGGATTCCTTGGTTTGGATATCGGTCCTAAATCTATCGCTAAATTCGACCAAGAATTGACTGGTGCGAAAACAGTTGTATGGAATGGTCCTATGGGTGTATTTGAAAACCCTGACTTCCAAGCTGGTACAATCGGTGTGATGGACGCTATCGTGAAACAACCAGGCGTTAAATCAATCATCGGTGGTGGTGACTCAGCTGCCGCAGCGATCAACCTTGGACGTGCAGACAAGTTCTCATGGATTTCTACTGGTGGTGGAGCTTCAATGGAGCTTCTTGAAGGTAAAGTTCTTCCAGGACTTGCAGCTTTGACTGAAAAATAAGAATATAAAAAAGGAGGCTGGGACAAAAGTCCTAGCCTCTCAATTGTCTTTGGAGTTTCGAGCAGGACGCAGTGGTTGAGTGGTCAAAGCACTGCTTTGAGGTGGCGGATAGAACTTGCGAAGCAAGTATCCTAAGTCTTTGTTCGCTTTTTAAGCTTCAAAGATGCCCTATGTTGACGGAAACTATGTTTCCTTTATCTGCAACCTTCAACAGTCTCCCAGACTGTTGAAGCTGTGCGGAGGTGGGACGACGAAATCGAATTCTAACGAATTACTGATTTCTGTCCCACTCTCTTTTTTTTGCGCTCTTTTAAAGTTTGAGAGTCCCGAGGGATAATTGGACAGAATCAAAAAAAAACAGTAAAATAGAGGAATACCAATCTAAATGAAATTTGAGTAATAATCGTGGAAAAAAGAGACAATCATACAAAAACAGCTATTTGCGGTATTATCAATGTCACCCCAGATTCTTTCTCTGATGGGGGCCAATTCTTTGCTATTGAAGAAGCCTTAAAACAGGCTCGAAAATTGATTGCTGAAGGTGCCACTATTTTAGATATCGGTGGAGAGTCTACTCGACCTGGAAGTAGCTATGTTGAGATTGAAGAGGAAATCCAACGTGTCGTCCCAGTCATTGAGACTATCCGTCAAGAAAGTGATGTTTTGATTTCGGTAGACACTTGGAAAAGTCAAGTTGCAGAAGCAGCTCTAAAGGCTGGGGCCCATATAGTCAATGACATTACAGGTCTTATGGGGGATGAGAAGATGGCGGAAGTGGTTGCCAAAGCTGGAGCTCAGGTAGTCATCATGTTTAATCCAGTAATGGCACGCCCTCAGCACCCTAGTTCACTTATCTTCCCTCATTTTGGCTTTGGAGAGCCTTTTACAAAGGAAGACTTAGATGAGTTTGAAAAACTACCAGTAGAAGAATTGATGACAGCTTTCTTTGACCGTGCTCTAGTAAGAGCGGAAAAAGCAGGAATTTCGAAAGAAAAGATCATGCTGGATCCTGGGATTGGCTTTGGCTTGACCAAAAAGGAAAACCTCATACTTCTACGTGACCTTGATAAATTACACGAGATGGGCTATCCTATCTTTTTAGGAGTCTCTCGTAAGCGCTTTGTCATCAATATTCTGGAAGAAAATGGTTTTGAAGTAAACCCGGAAACTGAAGAAGGCTTCCGCAATCGTGATACGGCTTCAGCTCATGTGACTAGTATCGCTGCTAGGCAGGGTGTAGAAGTGGTGCGCGTACACGATGTAGCCAGCCACAAGATGGCAGTCGAAATCGCATCAGCCATTCGTCTGGCAGATGATGCGGAAAATTTAAACCTGAAACAGTATAAATAAGATGAATAAAAACGAAACGAATCAGTGGATAGCTAACTATCGGACAGACCAACCGCATTTTGGTTTGGAGAGGATGGTGAAGCTATTAGCTCTACGTGGCAATCCCCATCTGAAACTCAAGGTTATCCATATCGGAGGAACCAATGGTAAGGGGTCTACTATAGCCTTTTTGAAGAATATACTGGTAAAGATGGGGCTAAGAGTTGGAGTCTTTAGCTCACCCTATCTGATTCATTATACCGATCAGATTGCCATTAATGAGGAATCTATCCCAGAAGCAAGATTAGAGACTTTGATGGTAGACTATCGCTCACTACTTGAGGGGGAGCATGCTCATGATTTGCAGGGAACGACAGAGTTTGAGATTATCACTGCTATAGCCTATGACTATTTTGCTTCTGAGCAAGTCGATGTGGCCATTATGGAAGTAGGTATGGGTGGACTTTTGGATAGTACCAATGTTTGTCAGCCTATCTTAACAGGTATTACGACCATTGGGTTGGACCATGTAGCTCTACTAGGGGATAGCTTGGAAGCTATCGCGGAGCAGAAAGCTGGAATTATCAAACAAGGAGTTCCCCTGGTAACAGGAAATATTGTCCCAGAAGCCTTAGCAGTTATCAACCAAATCGCGAAAGCGAAAGAGGCTCCTAGGCTTGTTTATGGGAAAGATTATCAAGTCAGTCATCAAGGGAGTGTGGGGACGGGAGAAGTCTTTGACTATACAAGCCCGCTTAGACAAGGTCGCTTTCAGGCAGGATTGCTGGGTTTGCACCAAGTAGAGAATGCTGGGATGGCACTAGCTTTACTAGATAGGTACTGCCAGGAGAGTGGACGAGAATTGGCAAGGAATGATATAGTGGCTCAAGCCTTAGAAGAAACAAGTTGGCCAGGACGCTTTGAAGTTGTTTCTAGAAGCCCTTTGATGATTTTAGATGGGGCCCATAATCCCCATGCTATCAAGGCTTTGGTAGAAACATTGCAAGAACGATTTGCTGATTATCACAAGGAAATACTTTTTACATGTATCAAAACCAAGGCCTTGGAGGATATGTTAGACTTGTTAGAAACTTTGCCAGATACTGAGCTGACATTGACTCACTTTGATGACGGTCGAGCGACAGACGAAAAAATACTGAAAAAAGTAGCTTATTCTAGAAATCTAAACTACAAAAGTTGGCAGGCATTTCTAGACCAAAAAATGACAGAAAATGAAGAGAAAAAAACAGTTAGGATAGTAACGGGCTCCTTGTATTTCTTGAACCAGGTGAGAGCCTATCTAATGGAGAGGAAAAACTAGAAAATGGATACACAAAAAATTGAGACAGCTGTAAAAATGATTATCGAAGCGGTCGGTGAAGATGTTAACCGCGAAGGCTTGCAGGAAACTCCTGCACGTGTAGCTCGCATGTACCAGGAGATTTTTTCAGGACTTGGTCAAACTGCGGAGGAGCATTTGTCAAAATCCTTTGAAATTATTGATGACAATATGGTAGTAGAAAAGGATATCTTTTTCCATACCATGTGTGAACATCACTTCTTGCCATTTTATGGGAAAGCTCATATCGCCTACATTCCAGACGGACGTGTGGCAGGTTTGTCAAAGCTAGCACGTACAGTTGAAGTTTATGCTAAAAAGCCACAGATTCAAGAACGCTTGAATATCGAAGTGGCAGATGCTTTGATGGACTATCTAGGTGCCAAAGGTTCTTTCGTTGTTATTGAAGCAGAGCATATGTGTATGAGCATGCGTGGTGTTCGAAAACCAGGAACTGCAACCTTGACAACAGTAGCTCGTGGAGTGTTTGAAACGGATAAAGATCTTCGAGATCAAGCATACCGTCTCATGGGGTTATAAAAATCGATTCAAACGATTTTTTCTAGAAAGGACTAGTTATGGATCAATTGCGCATTAAGGATTTGGAAATTTTTGCCTATCATGGTCTTTTCCCGAGTGAGAAGGAACTGGGCCAAAAATTTATCATTGATGCAAGCTTATCCTATGATATGACCAAGGCTGCTACGGACTTAGATTTGGAAGCTTCTGTCCATTATGGCGAGCTCTGTCAGCAATGGACGACTTGGTTTCAGGAAACCACTGAAGACTTGATTGAAACAGTTGCCTACAAACTAGTAGAGCGCACTTTTGAAACCTATCCAATAGTTCAAGAAATTAAACTGGAACTCAAAAAACCATGGGCGCCTATTCATCTACCACTAGACACCTGTTCAGTAACCATCCATCGCCGCAAACAAAGAGCCTTTATTGCTCTAGGTAGCAATATGGGGGATAAGACGGCTAATCTCGAACTAGCTCTTGGCAAGATGCGTACTCGAGGGATTCGTATTCTCAAAGAATCTAGTGTGATTACAACTGAGCCTTGGGGTGGTGTAGAACAAGATAGTTTTGCCAATCAGGTGGTTGAAGTCGAAACTTGGCTGCCGACTCCAATCTTGTTAGAAACCTTGTTGGACATTGAGGCAGAAATGGGTCGGGTTAGAGAAGTGCATTGGGGACCTCGTTTGATTGACTTGGACTTGCTCTTTGTAGAGGATCAAGTTATTTATACAGATGACCTCATCTTGCCGCATCCTTATCTTGCTGAGCGTCTTTTTGTCCTAGAGTCACTTCAAGAAATAGCGCCTCATTTCATCCATCCAGTCCTAGGACAACCGATTCGTCACTTATATCTTCAATTGGAGAAAGAAAATGGCCAAGGTTTCTGAAACTTATAGTAAATGGAAAAGTATAGGGGAAGGTCTTGTAGCTATTGTCTTAGGCCTTCTCTTAGTTTGTTTTGGGCAGGTAGTTCCGATACTGGGTTACCAACTCCTGATGGCCTACTTTTTCTTGTCGGCAGTTTGGCAACTATTGACGCGATGGTTTCAAGAAAAGTCCCGTAGAGAAAACATATTTGTAACTCTAGCCAAGCTTTTTCTTGCAGTCATCCTATTTGATTCAGTCATCTTACAGGACATCGCTCTCTATATCTTGGTTATCCTCATTGGAAGTTATCAGATTTTTACAGGCCTAATCAGTCTGATTACCTGGTTACTATACCGGAAAAATCATATTCATCCAAGGATTAATTACTTATTTGATGCTGTATGGATGATGGGATTTGGTCTCTATAGTATTTCTCCTTTTCATGATGCGACAAATTTTGAATTACTCTTACTTGGTTTTTACTTGATTATGTTG
Source organism: Streptococcus infantis (assembly GCF_047463275.1). Classification (GTDB taxonomy): domain Bacteria; phylum Bacillota; class Bacilli; order Lactobacillales; family Streptococcaceae; genus Streptococcus; species Streptococcus infantis_AF. The sequence continues at coordinate 77,368 of NZ_JASHEE010000003.1, forward strand.
GGGGCAAGCAGCCTCAGAGATGGATTCTTTTTTGAAAAAGGGAGAAGCAATCCTAAGCTCAAGCGTAGAATGAGAATGACCCTGCCTATATTTATGACAGCCTTGATTCCCATCAGCACCTTACGACGATGGAATGAAAGGTTATCTACTCATCAGACGGAAGAAAGCGAAGTGCATTTGGAGAGAAAAAATGAAAAATCTGTTGATTTAGAAATTTTCATCCATACTTCAGAATCATCTTTCTTCTTGGCCATGGGTCATGTAGATATCTGCTATCAAGGTCAGGTTATTTCCTACGGCTCTTATGACCCACATTCAGAGCGCTTGTTTGGTACAATTGGCGACGGGGTTTTATTTAAGGCCAATCGTGAAAAATATATTGAACTTTGTAAGAGAGAAAGCCAGAAGACCCTATTCACCTATGGTTTAAGCCTGTCTCAACAACAGAAAAAAGCCATCGAAGAACGATTGAGAGAGATAGAAAGCCTCTTGATACCTTGGGAGCCAAGTTCACAACTACTGAAAAGAAGGGAAGGAGAGGTCAAACATACCTACTCTTATCAGCTGAAACACGAGGCTGATGCAACCCTCTATAAGTTCACATCATCTAAATTTAAAACCTACTTTGTTCTCAGTACAAACTGTGTTCTATTGGCCGACTCTATTGTTGGAGAGGCTGGAACTGATATCCTGAGTCCCCAAGGTTTTATCGTCCCTGGGACTTATCAGGACTATCTTGATTTAGAATTTAAAAAACCGAGTGGTATCGTGGTCAGTCGTTCTATTTATTAAAAAAACTCTAGTCAGAAGGCTAGAGTTTTTAAAATAGGTCATTTTCTTCAGGTAGGAGGATGGTTTCCTTACCGTCCATATCCATAACAAGTACTTTCGGTGGGTATAATGGGTCAAAAGGATGATTAAAATCGAAGTCAATCGTAGTCGGTAGATGCTCACTTGAAAAACGGAAGGTGATGGAACCGTTACTGTTTAAGAGCTGAAATTCCAACTCATCTTCTAATTCAAAAACATGCTTTAAAAAATGATCAATAATGTACCAGATTGAGTCAATCACATCGTCTGGGAGATTGGTTACCACACCAAAGCTGGCACAACGTCTATGAGAATCCGTAAAAGCCATCCATTCCTCCTGCTTAATTTTTTATTATCATACTGCAAACTGGCCTAAAAATCAAGAAAAGTAAACTAATTTCAGAAAATATGATTTTTGATACATTTTTTTCAAAGAAAGTTTATATATCCCTTGAAAATGCTTACAATTAGTGGTAAACTAGTAGTGGTGTAAACATGAAAACAAAATTTTCAACATTAGAAAGGAAACGGTATGAACACAGATGATACAGTAACAATTTATGACGTTGCTCGAGAAGCAGGGGTTTCAATGGCAACTGTCAGTCGTGTAGTCAATGGCAACAAGAATGTCAAAGAAAACACTCGTAAGAAAGTTCTAGAGGTGATTGATCGCCTAGACTATCGTCCAAATGCAGTAGCTCGTGGCTTGGCAAGCAAACGAACAACAACTGTTGGGGTTGTCATCCCAGATATCACGAACACTTATTTTGCTGCGTTAGCAAAAGGGATTGATGATATTGCAGAGATGTACAAATATAACATCGTCCTTGCGAATAGTGATGAGGATGATGAAAAAGAAGTGGCAGTAGTGAATACACTCTTTTCAAAACAAGTTGATGGTATTATCTTTATGGGCTATCACTTGACAGAGAAAATTCGCTCAGAGTTTTCACGTTCACGTACCCCTGTAGTTCTTGCAGGAACAGTGGATGTAGAACACCAGCTTCCAAGTGTTAATATTGACTATAAGAATGCTACTGCGGATGCTGTTCGCCATTTGTTGAAGCGTAACAAAAAAATTGCCTTTGTGAGTGGCCCGTTGGTAGATGATATTAACGGTAAAATTCGCTTGGTTGGCTACAAAGAAGCTTTGAAAGCAGCAGGAGTCAACTATAGTGAAGGACTTGTATTTGAATCTAAATATCGCTATGATGATGGTTATGCTTTGGCAGAGCGCTTAGTTTCTTCAAAAGCAACTGCAGCGATTGTGACTGGTGATGAATTGGCAGCTGGTCTCTTGAACGGCTTGGCTGATCATGGAGTTTCAGTCCCAGAAGACTTTGAAATCATTACGAGTGATGATTCTCAAATCGCTCGCTTTACTCGACCAAGCCTTACAACTATCGCACAACCCTTGTATGATTTAGGTGCGATTAGTATGCGTATGTTGACTAAAATTATGCATAAGGAAGAATTGGAGGAACGTGAAGTCCTTCTCCCTCACGGTTTGACAGAACGCAAATCAACTCGCAAAAAGTAATAAAAAACCAGGAATCTAGCTGATTCCCTGGTTTTTTCTCATCCTTCCATATATGTTTGGAGTTGTTCGCCCTTAAGTCCAGCATTGATTGCGATAAGAAGCTTCAGTCGTGCTTTTTGAGCGTTTAGTTCTTTTACAAAATATACACCATCATTCTGAAGACAAACACCACCGCCTTCGTAGGCGTAAACAGGTTCTGCAATCCCATTGAAACAACGTGAGACTAGTGCAATAGGAAGTCCTGCTTGACTGAGAGACTTTAATTTTTCAGCTGTTTCCTTTGGTACATTTCCAGCGCCAAAAGCCTGAATAATCAATCCATCTAGTTGGTCAACAGGAAGTAAATCGAGAAGTTCATCGGTCATGCCCGCATAAACAGGGATAATAGGAACCAATCCTTTAATGCTCTCAAGGTCAAAACGAACACGAGGTTCTGCCGTTTTGAAGTAGAGAATTTCCTGCTTCATAATGAGCCCGAGTGGTCCATGAGTTGGTGTTTGAAAGGTACTAACGTTAGTAGTATGCGTTTTTGTGACATATTTGGCGGCGTGAATTTCATCGTTCATAACGACCAGTACACCCTTATCAGCAGCCTTGTCGTCACTCGCAACGCGTAAGGCGCTAAGATAGTTGTAGACACCATCACTTCCCAGTTCATTGGAGCTTCTCATAGCACCTGTCAGGACGATGGGTATATGAGGTACTTCCATGGTGTCGAGGAAATAAGCCGTTTCTTCTAGGGTATCTGTCCCATGTGTAATAACAACACCATCATAGGCCGATGCCTCTTGTTTAATTTTTTGGTAGAGGGCCAACATATGCTTAGGCTTGATGTGTGGACTAGGCAAATTTAAAAAATCCAAGGAATGGACTTCGATACCTTCGAGAGGATTAGAGATATGATTCATAGGGTTATCAGCACTAGTCCTTACAGCTCCAGATTCATCTGCCTGCATGGAGATAGTGCCACCAGTATGTAAAACAAGGATTTTCTTAGTCATGATTCACTCACTTTTTCTGAAATGTGGTATAATCATTGTATCATAAAAGAAAGGAATGAGATAGAATGGAAGTCAAAGCTGTGTTTTTTGATATTGATGGAACGCTTGTAAATGACAGTAAGAGTGTTTTGAAGTCCACTAAGGAAGCTATCAAGATTGTGAAAGAACAAGGGGTGCTTGTTGGGGTGGCAACAGGGCGAGGACCTTTTTTTGTTAAGGATTTGATGGACGATTTGGACCTGGATTTTGCAGTAACCTACAATGGCCAATATATCTTTAACAAAGATCGTGTTCTTTTTGCTAGCCCTATTGATAAGAGAAGTCTCAGACAAATCATCTCTTATGCCAAGGAAAATCGAAAAGAGATTGCCATGGGAACGCGACAAGACGTTGTCGGTTCTCGGATTATGTCCTTTGGACTCAGCCCTCTTTCACAGCTAGTTAGTCGATTTGTACCTAAATTTTTGACTCGTACTGTTAGTCATTCCTTTAATCGTATGGTCAGTAAGGCCCTTCCTCAGAAGGAAGATGATTTGTTGGACTTAATCAATCAGCCAATCTATCAGGTGCTTATGTTGATGACGCCTGAGGAGACAAACCATGCTGCTGAAGTATTAAATCATTTGAAATTCACCAGAAGTAATCCATTCGCGGCCGATATTATCAATCAAGGAAATTCTAAGTTAGAGGGTATCCGTCGTGTCGGGAAAGAGTATGGTTTTGATCTCAATCAAGTCATGGCCTTTGGGGACTCAGATAATGACTTGGAAATGTTGGCTGGTGTTGGGATGTCTGTTGCCATGGGAAATGGTAGCAGCAGCGTAAAAGAAGTTGCCAAGCATATTACTGCCAGCAACCAAAACGATGGGATTCATAAGGCTTTGGAATATTTTGGAGTTTTGTCTTCTGAAAAAGTCTTTGTCAGTCGTGACTATCATTTTAACAAGGTTAAAACCTTCCATCATATGATGGACGAGCGAACTCAAGAAGAACCAATAGCTTGGGATTTGCAAGGGGCGACCCACCGTTCTAGCTTTAAGATTGAAGAGTTAGTTGAATTTGTCCGTGCTGCAAGCAATTCTGAAGAGGAATTTCAACAAGCTGTACAAGATTTGCACCAGGCACTTGATATAGCTGCCGAAAAAGTATCTCAGTCAACACCAGCTGAGAAAACCCTCGTTGGTCAAGTGGATGCTTTGATTGACACGCTCTACTTTACTTATGGAAGTTTCGTTTTAATGGGGGTAGACCCCGAGAGAATCTTTGAGATTGTCCATCAAGCAAACATGGGTAAAATCTTCCCAGATGGTAAGGCTCATTTTGATCCAGTAACCCACAAAATCTTGAAACCAGATAACTGGAAAGAAAAGTACGCTCCAGAGCCTGCAATCAAAAAGGAAATAGAGCGCCAAATCAAGGCTTATGAACGTCATAAGGAAAGAGAAAATAGAATGAGTTAGAAGCTCCAAGATGAAAAATTAAACTACCTATTGGATTTATTCAATAGGTAGTTTTGTTCATATTAGATTTTGGAGCTAGTTTACACGACTTTTTTCTTTAGATGTTACATCTTTTACAGCTTCGACACCTTCACTTGCTTTTTCTTTAGCAGTTGATACACCACTACTGAAACCAGTTTTAACTTTTTCAAATTGTTCGGATGCAAATTCACCTGTTGACTCTGCTGCGTCAATTACTCTATCTTGAAGACTCACTGAGTCTGCTTCAAATTGTTCTTTTGTTTTGATATCAACAACGTTCACGTTTACTTCAACAACTTCAAGATTTGTCATTTGTGAAACTTCAGAAGTGACAACTTCTTTAATTTTGTTGTATAGTTCAGGAACGTTAATTTTGTATTCTACAACAACATTCAAATCGACAGCAACTTGTGTCTTACCGACTTCGACATTAACTCCGCGAGTAACATTATCTGTGTTAATAATTTTTTCAGTTAAATTAGAGAAAAATCCTCCATCAACGTCCAAAAGACCAGGTACTTTTTCTAATGCTAGACCAATAATTTTTTGGATAACCTTATTTTCATAAGTAAGGCTTCCTTTTACTTCATGAGTAGTAGCAGTAGATTCATTTTTTTCTGTAGAAACGTTTTTTTCCAAGTTTGACATATGCGACTCCTTATTATTTATTTATATAGTTTTTTTGGATATATAATCCAATTACAATTCCTAAAGCTCCGAAAATCAAAACAAATAGTGTTTTGAAGAAACCAAAGGAAATAATTAAACAAGCTAGAATAATACCTATTAAGCCTGATAAAATTGGATACTGATACTTTTTAAGTAATTCCATCTTTTCACTTCCTTAATCTACACGACTTGCAGTTTTTTTGTGTTGAGTTGGAGGTTGATAGTTTTTAACCAAAACTTCAAGTTTTACCTCACGGTCAAGACCAAAAAACTGCCTTAATCCTTGAGTTATTTCATTTTGAATTGACTGGCACTTAGTAGAGACGTTGTCTGATGTAATTATTCTACCTTCCACGTAAACAAAACATTTATTTCTTCTGACATTTACACGGATAGTTGGATTTTTAATCAACTCATAATCATCAACAACACATCTAACGAACCCTTCAATAGCTGAATTTTTTAGTTTAAGCTTATCATCTTTAGTACCTAATTGAATATCCAGATATTGCTTAGGATAAAATAGTATAACTAGGATTGATGATAAAACTAATACTGATAGGATTAATGTCCCCCAAAAGATGTATTTAGAAATGAATGTAGCAAAACTCCATTCTCTCCAGCTAAACAATTGAATGCCTAGGTCACTTGCTTGTTGGTAATCAACCAAGATGGGGAGGAAGACTGTCAAGATAAGAATGCAGAAAATAAGTAAAAGTATTTTCTTTGTTTTTGACATATACAATCCTTTCGAATTAAACTCATAGATTATTGTAACATTTTAGGGAGGTGTACAACAATCTATCATCTTCAAGATAGAAGAATACGGAATTAGTAACTTTGAAAAGTGCTACTATGATAGATGAGGTTAGCTAATTTAGTTAACGAAGGTCTCATATTCCCGAGGGATTGTTAATAGAGAACTAGGAAAATGGAGTAAGTAGTTTCAAAACAAAATGTATGATACCCTTAGACGTAAGAATGCCAAGTCGTCTATAACAAGTGGCAAAATAATGAGTCTCCTTTTCTAAACTGTGATTACATTCTCAGTTGCTTTTAGTATACCACTCTTTGAAACCGCTGTCAATTTTCGAACATCCTCTCCTTTACTTTACAGATTAGTTTAGGATTTTTTGACGAATATAGTCCTTGCTGTATAAAAGGCTATCACTAATAAAAAGCAAGGTCGGGATTTTCCCGACCTCTTTTTTTCTCATTATAAAGTTTTATCCTTGTCTCGAACGACGAGAAGGTCAACGCTTGTATGGCGAAGGATATATTCAGATGAAGAGCCGACAAGCAACCGTTCGAAGGCGTTAAGTCCTGTTGCTCCAACCAAAATCAAATCAACGTGTTCTTGGTCAGGGATTGTTTTAGCCAAAAGAGTTTTAGGATTTCCCATTTCGATGACAACTTGAATATCTTTAAGACCAGCGTCTCTTGCACGCTTTTCATATTCTGCCATCAACTCTTGTGCCTCGACTTGTAACTCTTCGTAAACTTCTGCATCGAATGTTGAAATGCTTTGAAGAGCACGAGTATCAATGACATGGGCAATGGTTAATTTAGCCTGGTTACGCACTGCTGATTGAACTCCTTTGACAAAAGCCAAATCAGCTTCTTTTGAACCGTCGACTGCTACCATGATGTTTTCGTAACGTTGTGTCATAGCAAAAACCTCCTTATTTCTTATCACCTTCATTGTAATCCTTTTCACTAAAAAAGTAAAGTAAAACATGATAGCAAAAATGAGGCTTTTTGACTTTGATTTTGAGAGTGTTATAATTAAAGGATAGAAGGCAAGAGGGGATCATATGACAAAAATTGCGGTACTTTCAGATATTCATGGCAACACAGGAGCATTGGAAGCAGTTCACGCAGATGCGGAAAAGGCAGGAGTTGAGGAATATTGGCTTTTGGGAGATATTCTCATGCCAGGAACCGGTCGAAAAAACATTCTCCAACGATTGGAAGGTTTGCCAATTACGGTTCGAGTTTTGGGGAATTGGGAAGAGAGTTTGTGGCGAGCTGCTCATCGAAAATTAGATACGAGTAGGCCCAGTCATCGCTACCTCTTGCGTCAATGCCAGTATATTATGGAAGAAATTAGTCTAGATGAAATTGAAGCTCTACAGGCATTTCCCATGCACATCCACCGCCAGTTTGGAAATCTGAAGGTAGGGATAAGCCACCATTTGCCAGATAAAAATTGGGGAAGAGAACTGATTCATCTTGGCAAGCAGGAGGATTTTGACCGTTTGGTGACTAATCCTGACTGCGATATTGCCATCTATGGGCATATCCACCAGCAATTTCTACGTTATGGAAGTGGTGGGCAACTTATTTTGAATCCAGGTTCGATTGGGCAACCCTTCTTTTTATCAGCAAATCTACGTAAGGACTTGCGGGCCCAATATATGATTTTGGAATTTGATGACAAAGGATTGAAGGATGTAGACTTTCGTCGTGTTGATTATGATGTTGAGGCAGAATTGCAGCTGGCTAGAGAGTTACAGTTGCCCTACTATAAAATTTACTATGAAAGCTTAGTCAATGGAATTCACCACACTCATAATCAAGAATTACTCCATGAAATTGCTCAAAATGAAGGACATGATGCAGAATTGGATGATTGGCTTAGTCGTAACTCTTGACATTACAACTATAGAAGCTATAATAAATATAAGAGAAGAATGAGTTTAGTTAACGAAAAAGGAGGACTGCATGCAAATTTCAAGTCGATTTACCATCGCAACCCATATGCTAGTTATTATCGCCCTAAAAGGGAAGGAAAGTAAAGTAACCAGTGATTTTCTAGCTAGCAGTGTAGGAGTCAATCCTGTTATTATCCGAAAAACTTTGTCTCAACTGAAAAAAGCAGACTTGATTTCTGTCGCGCGTGGAACTGGAGGGGCAGAGATTATCAAAAATCTTGAGGATATCAGTCTTTTGGATATTTATCAAGCGGTGGAATGCCTTGGAAAGACTGGACAACTCTTTAGTTTCCATGATAATCCTAATCCTGACTGTCCAGTAGGAGCCAATATCCATGGGGTTTTAGATGAAAAGTTAGATAAAATTCAAGAAGCCATGGAAGAAGAATTAAGCCAAACCAGTCTTGCTCAAGTTGTGGCAGATGCAGAGAGTAGGATAGAAGGATAAGAGGACCTAAGGTCCTCTTTTTATTTTTAGCTAATTATGATGAAATGTAATTAGATAAAGGAGAAGAAGATGTATCTTGTTACAGAAATAATATCAGCCTTTATCCGTGAATTTGTAGCTCTATGTGTGACATTAAAGTGGCTCTTTATGTTCTTCTACGGATTATTATTCCTAGCTCTTCTTTTATCCTATAAGGGAATTCTTTGGTAATAAGAAACTCTCCTTATTTTTAAGGAGAGTTTTTATAATAGAAATAGTTGGAAAGAAGTAGACAGAAAAGCTTGATTACTGAAGAAAAAATGAAGTAGAATTATTTCAGCGCTTGTTCTAAGAAGTGATTATCTTATCGCCGATGTGAGAAATAGTTGAGAAGGTTTATCAAGGAAAAGATTGTCGGAACTATAAAGTATTTGGGTCTGAATGTCTGAGAAGCCATGATTTTTAAGAGTCTCCTCAAGTTCCGAAATAATAAAGCCATGGTTTTCTCCATCTGGTACGGTATAATCAGCGATAAATAGTTGTCCTCCGGGAGTCAAATGTTCCTTGAACATAGCTAGACTAGAATCAAGATGAGGCATGTGATGAAGAACACGACTAACGATAATGAGATCGAATGTTTGCTCTAATGGCTTAAGCACTAAGTCTTGTTGAATCAAGTGTAGATTTTCAAGTTTTTGGTTTTTAACCTTGATACGAGCTTGCTCCAGCATTTTTTCTGCGATGTCAACCAAGGTCACTGACTTGGCTTGTTTGGCTAGAGGAAGAGCGATAAGTCCAGTTCCTCCTCCAAAATCCAGGATTGATTTGGTAGATAGTTCAGGGACTTGTTGCTTGATCTCTGCATTTACAAGGTCTGCTAGAAATTGATTTTTGGGAGAATCGAAAGATTCTGCTCGATGATTAAAATGATGTTCCATATCAATAGTGTAGCATAAAGAGAAGATATTTTAAAATGTTGGCTAGGTCTTGTTGGAAAGGGATAGAGTTATCGACTGGTGTTTAGCTTTTTTTTAAGCTTGATAAAGACCGGAGTTTTTTGGGATTTTGATTGAAAGAGTTAAGGAAATAAAGAGGAGAAAAACTAAAAATCATGTTATAATAAAGGGATAGAATCGTAAGAAAGAGTGGATGAATTTTGATTATTCCGACTTATAATTGGCAATTTGCACCTCAAGTTGAGGATGCGGATTTTACAAAAATCGCCAAGAAAGCGGGGCTAGGGCCTGAACCTGCTCGTTTATTATTTAGCCGAGGTATTAAGGATGAGGATAGTTTGTCTCGTTTTTTGGCACCAAGTCTAGATGATTTACATGATCCCTATCTTCTCCACGATATGGACAAGGCAGTGAATCGTATTCGTCGTGCTATAGAGCAGGGGGAATTTATTCTCGTTTATGGAGACTACGATGCAGATGGGATGACATCAGCTTCAATCCTTAAAGAAACATTAGAACAATTAGGAGCTGAGTGTTTAGTCTATCTTCCTAATCGTTTTACAGATGGTTATGGTCCTAATGCCAGTGTCTACAAGTACTTCATTGAGCAACAAGGGATATCCTTAATTGTAACCGTAGATAATGGAGTTGCAGGCCATGATGCTATTGACTTGGCTCAATCTATGGGAGTAGATGTTATTGTAACGGACCACCATTCTCTACCAGAGGTCTTACCTGATGCTTATGCAATCGTTCATCCGGAGCATCCTGAAGCAGACTATCCTTTTAAAAATTTGGCGGGTTGTGGGGTAGCTTTTAAACTAGCTTGTGCCCTCTTGGAAGAAGTGCAGGTTGAGTTGCTTGATTTGGTTGCTATTGGAACGATTGCTGATATGGTCAGTTTGACAGATGAAAATCGTATCATGGTTCAATATGGTCTAGAAGTTTTGCGCAATACCCAAAGACTAGGCCTCCAAGAACTATTTGAAATTGCAGGGATTTCTAGTAGTGACCTTACAGAAGAAACTGTTGGTTTTCAGTTAGCACCACGATTAAATGCCCTAGGACGCTTGGATGATCCTAATCCTGCTATTGAGTTACTAACTGGCTTTGATGATGAAGAGGTGCGTGAGATTGCCCTCATGATTCAAGATAAAAATGAAGAACGTAAGGAAATTGTTCAGGCTATTTATGAAGAAGCTAAAAGCTTGGTAGACCCTAACAAAAGTGTTCAAGTTTTGGCCAAGGAAGGTTGGAACCCAGGAGTTCTTGGGATTGTGGCTGGTCGCTTGTTGGAAGAATTAGGGCAGACAGTTATTGTTCTGAATATTGAAGATGGTCGTGCCAAGGGTAGTGCTCGAAGTATTGAAGCAGTCGATATCTTTGAAGCCTTGGACCCGCATCGGGAACTTTTTATCGCCTTTGGTGGGCATGCAGGCGCTGCAGGTATGACACTTGAAGCGGAACAGCTAGACGCCTTATCGGAAATTTTAGAAATTTATGTAAAAGATAAAGGAATAGATGCCAAGGGCAAGAATACATTATATCTAGATGAAGAATTAGATTTGGAAAGCCTAAGTTTAGAGACGGTTAAAAGTTTTGAACGATTAGCTCCTTTTGGAATGGATAACCAAAAACCTGTTTTTTATATTCGAGATTTTCAAGTTGAAAATGCTCGTTCTATGGGAGCGGGAGATAGTCATCTAAAATTGAAGATTTCTAAAGGGACCGCTAGTTTTGAGGTAGTAGCTTTTGGTCAAGGATCAAAGGCTACAGAGTTTTCTCAGGTAAAACAACTGGAATTGGCAGTTACCCTTTCTGTTAACCAATGGAATGGGCAAACAACCCTCCAGTTGATGATGGTAGATGCCCGTGTGGACGGTGTTCAACTTTTTAACATCCGTAGTAAGAGTGTAGAGATACCAGAGGGAGTACCTGTCCTAGATTTTACCAGTGCTTTGCCAGAAATACTTTCTAGCCCAGCAATCGTTGTAAAAAATATTCCCGAGGATCTCAGTCTACTCAAACAAGTGTTGCAAGAACAGGATTTCTCTGCTATTTACTTTAAAAATGATATCGCTAAAGCATACTATTTGACAGGTTATGGTACAAGAGAGCAATTCGCTAAGCTTTATAAGACAATCTACCAGTTCCCAGAATTTGATATTCGTTATAAGCTCAAGGACTTATCAGCTTTTTTGAAGATAGAACAGATCTTGCTAGTCAAAATGATTCAGATTTTTGAAGAACTTGGTTTTGTTACGATTGAAAATGGTGTAATGAAAGTAAATAAAGATGCTGCCAAGCGGGACATCGCTGAAAGTCAGATTTATCAAAATCTCAAACAAACTGTTAAAAATCAAGAAATGATGGCACTTGGAACAGTACAGGAAATCTATGACTTTTTAATGGAAAAATAGAAGAAAAGAAGCTGAGATAATCTATCTCAGTTTTTTGTTGTCTCTTATAATTTTTAAATTATTTGTTCTTTAGAATGTTATGTAGTAAAAGTATACATATTTGTAACATGACTACAACATAATTCTAAAACAACTGACATGTAAATCAGGTATGATTCTCTTGTCAACAAAAAAATTAAAAATAATCAATAAAATTTTAGGAGAAAATTATTATGAAAAAAACAGTTGCTAAACTGACTCTTGGTTTAACATCTACAGCTATTTTGGCGACAGTTGGAGCTCAAACTGTTAGTGCATCTTCTTACGTTGTCCAAGACGGAGATTCATTTTTTGGTATTGCTACTGCAAATGGCATGGATCCTTATGAGTTGGCAGCAAATAACGGGAAAAGCATTTTTGATATGATCCACCCAGGGGATGTGCTAGAAGTAAGCGGTCCAACTCAGGCTACTTATTCATACGGCGCTCCGGCTTCTGAGGCGACTAGTACTTTGAATCCTGCTTCAGATGATGATGTTGTCGTGAATACTCCGACAGACTATGGGAACTCATATCCTGTTGGTCAGTGTACATGGGGCGTAAAAGAATTGGCTCCTTGGGCTAGTAACTGGTGGGGAAATGCTAATACTTGGGCGATTTATGCTAGTGCTCAAGGTTATCGTGTAGGAGATGTTCCAGTAGTAGGTGCAATCGCCGTTTGGGACGGTGGTGAATATGGACACGTTGCTTATGTGACAGATGTACAAAGTGAAAATTCTATTCAGGTATTGGAAGCAAACTACAGACGTCAAAAACAAATTGCTAACTATCGTGGTTTCTTTAATCCACATGAATTTTTAGGTAAAGTTACTTACATTTATCCCAACTAAAGATGATTAAAAAGATTTAGAGCTTCTAAATCTTTTTTTATTTGTGAGCAAGTTCCTTATTACGATTTTTTGCCGAGTAGCTGTTTGTGAAGTAAGGCCCTAGGTCCTTTGGCGGACAGCGATTTCGCAAAGGGAAAACAAAGCAAAGCGATTCGGTTATTAGTGGTGAATGTTCTCTAGTTGAAATCCTATCTTCATTTTGAAAATTAGTAAAAAAATGGTATAATGAGAGGAAAAGATTCGGATAAAAGTAAATTGGACTTTTACAAAAAGAGAGTTGTGAAGACTCTACAAACACGTTATAGTAATACTTCGGAGGGAAAATGACCAATATTAAATTAACAACTTTAGGCGGTGTTCGTGAAAACGGGAAAAACATGTACATCGCAGAAATTAACGATTCAATCTTTGTTTTAGATGCAGGTTTAAAATATCCTGAAAATGAGCAGTTGGGTGTCGATGTCGTTATTCCAAATATGGAATATCTGTTTGAAAATAGCGACCGTATTGCAGGTGTCTTTTTAACGCACGGACATGCGGATGCGATTGGAGCTCTTCCTTATCTTTTGTCAGAAGTGAAAGTTCCTGTTTTTGGTTCAGAGTTGACAATTGAGCTTGCTAAGCTTTTTGTTAAAGGAAATGATAGTGCTAAAAAATTCGATGACTTCCATGTTATTGATGAAAATACAGAAATCGACTTTGGCGGTACGGAGGTTTCCTTCTTCCGCACAACTCACTCTATCCCAGAGAGTCTGGGTGTCGTTTTGAAAACATCTGAAGGAAGTATCGTTTATACAGGGGACTTCAAATTTGACCAAACGGCTAGCGAATCATATGCGACTGACTTTGGTCGTTTAGCAGAAATTGGTCGCGAAGGAGTTTTAGCTCTTCTAAGCGACTCAGCAAACGCAGACAGTAATATTCAAGTAGCCAGCGAAAGTGAAGTTGGTGATGAAATTACGCAAACCATTTCTGACTGGGATGGACGTATCATCGTAGCTGCCGTTGCAAGTAACCTTTCTCGCATTCAGCAAGTCTTTGATGCTGCTGCAGAGACAGGACGTCGCGTTGTTTTGACTGGATTTGATATTGAAAATATCGTTCGTACAGCCATTCGCTTGAAAAAATTGTCATTGGCTAACGAAAGTCTCTTGATTAAACCTAAAGATATGTCTCGTTTTGAAGACCACGAGTTAATTATCCTGGAAACCGGTCGTATGGGTGAACCGATTAATGGACTCCGTAAAATGTCAATCGGTCGTCACCGCTATGTTGAAATCAAGGATGGAGACTTGGTTTATATCGTTACAACGCCATCAATCGCTAAAGAAGCTGTTATGGCACGTGTAGAAAATATGGTCTACCAAGCAGGTGGTGTCGTTAAACCGATTACTCAAAGTTTGCGTGTATCAGGGCATGGGAATGCGCGTGATCTTCAATTGATGATCAATCTCTTGCAACCTCAGTATCTCTTCCCAATCCAGGGAGAATACCGTGAGTTGGATGCTCATGCCAAGGCTGCTATGGCTGTTGGGTTGCTACCAGAACGTATCTTTATTCCTAAAAAAGGAACTACCATGTCTTATGAGCATGGGGACTTTGTTCCATCTGGTGCCGTTGCTGCAGGTGACGTCTTGATTGATGGTAATGCCATTGGGGATGTTGGAAACGTTGTTCTTCGTGACCGCAAGGTCTTGTCAGAAGATGGTATTTTCATCGTGGCTATCACTGTTAACCGTCGTGAAAAGAAAATCATTGCCAAAGCACGAGTGCATACACGTGGCTTTGTCTATCTCAAGAAGAGTCGAGATATTCTGCGCGAAAGTACAGAGTTGGTGAACCAAACAGTTGAAGACTATCTCCAAGGGGAGGAGTTTGACTGGGCAGACCTTAAAGGTAAGGTTCGTGACAATTTAGCTAAATTCCTTTTTGAACAAACGAAACGTCGTCCAGCCATTTTACCAGTAGTCATGGAAGCAAAATAAGGATTCAATAGCAAGAGAGAAAGTCGAGTTTCGGCTTTTTCTTATCTCAAACGAATAAGGAGCAAGTTATGGCAGTAATGAAGATTGAGTATTACTCAGAAGTTTTAGGTATGGAGTGGGGAGTAAATGTACTCTATCCGGATGCATCTCGGGTGACAGAGCCAAACAGTAAAGATATTCCAGTTCTCTATCTCCTTCATGGAATGTCAGGGAACCACAACAGCTGGCTCAAACGGACCAATGTGGAGCGCTTGCTACGAGGTACCAACCTGATTGTTGTCATGCCAAATACAAACAATGGCTGGTATACAGATACTCAGTATGGCTATAACTACTACACAGCTCTAGCAGAAGAATTGCCTAAGGTGCTCAAACGCTTCTTCTCCAATATGACCAACGAGCGAGATAAAACCTTCATTGCTGGTTTATCAATGGGTGGCTACGGTTCCTTTAAGTTAGCACTGTCAACTGACCGTTTCTCCCATGCCGCTAGCTTTTCTGGGGCGCTTAGCTTCGAGGAGTCTTCTCCTGAGAGTCGAGAGTTAGGAACGCGTGCCTACTGGCGAGGTGTTTTTGGCAAAGTTAATGATTGGGTGAGTAGCCCTTACTCGCTTGAGACCCTTGCCAAAAAGTCAGACAAGGAGACCAAACTCTGGGTTTGGTGTGGCGAACAAGATTATCTCTATTCTGCCAATAATCTAGCAGTTAAAAATCTTAAGAAACTTGGTTTCGATGTGACCTATAGCCATAGTGCAGGAACCCATGAGTGGTATTATTGGGAAAAGCAATTGGAACGTTTTTTGACTACATTGCCAATCGATTTTGTTTTGGAAGAACGCTTGTCTTAATTTTAGCTTTCTTTCAGTTTGTTTTAGTAGAATTAAGAATCTATCTTTAGAATGGGAATCCATGGCTTAAAGATGGGTTCTTATTTTTTTAGAAAGGTGGGCAATTATGGGCTGGATTATTCGTGTGTTATGTCGATTTTTATTAGGGATTTTGCGTATGTTTTGGCGTCTTGTATGGACGCTTATCTTCTTCATTCTCATCACTTTTGGGATTCTCTGGTATGTGACAGGGGATTTATCTGCTACTTTAAATCAAGTTAGCAAAGTGGTCCAAGTCGGCCAAGCAGGTTGGCAACAATGGCAAGAAACTGGTAAATTACAAGGTCTGTCTCAGACGGATCATCATCAAGATTCAGGAGCAAAATGGTCAAAGGCGCAAGCAACTATCTATATTGATCCTCAAATGGATGCCACTTTCCAAAAAGCCTACCTTGAAGCTATTGCTAACTGGAACCAGACAGGGGCTTTTAACTTTGAGCTTGTAACAGAAGCGGACCAGGCCGATATTTTCGCTACCGAAATGAATGATGGTTCGACAGCTGTAGCAGGTGAGGCGGAGAGTCAGACAAATATCCTAACCAAACAATTCATTTCAGTGACCGTTCGCTTGAATCATTATTATTTATCCAATCCAAACTATGGCTATACCTATGATCGTATCATGCATACAGCAGAGCATGAACTAGGTCATGCGATTGGTTTGGAACACACCAATGAAGTTTCGGTTATGCAACCAGCAGGCTCCTATTATGGAATCCAAGCTCAAGATGTAAAAGAAGTTCAAGAACTATATGAGTCTGGGGAATAAGTGATTTTCTAAGGAAACAGGAGCTCTCTGATTTAAGCAATACAGGGGGCTTTTTGTTATAATGGAACTATGAATAACTTGATTAAATCAAAACTGGAGCTCTTGCCGACTAGCCCTGGTTGTTACATTCACAAAGATAAAAACGGCACTATCATTTATGTAGGAAAGGCTAAAAATCTGCGCAATCGGGTGCGATCCTACTTCCGTGGGAGCCATGATACCAAGACAGAAGCCCTGGTGTCTGAGATTGTGGATTTTGAGTTTATCGTGACGGAGTCTAATATTGAAGCTCTTCTTTTAGAGATTAATCTCATAAAGGAAAACAAGCCTAAGTACAATATTATGCTCAAGGACGATAAGTCCTATCCTTTTATCAAAATCACAAATGAGCGCTATCCTCGCTTGATTATCACCCGTCAGGTCAAAAAAGACGGAGGTCTCTATTTTGGTCCCTATCCGGATGTGGGAGCAGCCAATGAAATCAAACGGCTATTGGATCGGATTTTCCCTTTTCGCAAGTGTACCAATCCTCCTTCCAAGGTTTGTTTTTATTACCATATCGGCCAGTGCATGGCTCATACGGTTTGTCGAAAGGATGAAGCCTATTTTAAAGCAATGTCCCAAGAAGTCTCTGATTTTCTCAAGGGACAAGACGATAAAATCATTGATGAACTCAAGAGTAAGATGGCTTTGGCAGCCCAAAGTATGGAATTTGAACGTGCAGCGGAATATCGTGATCTAATCCAGGCCATCGGCACTCTGCGGACTAAGCAACGAGTCATGGCAAAAGATCTTCAAAATCGTGATGTATTTGGTTACTACGTGGATAAGGGTTGGATGTGTGTGCAGGTTTTCTTTGTCCGTCAAGGTAAACTGATTGAACGTGACGTCAATCTCTTTCCTTACTACAACGATCCAGATGAGGATTTTTTGACCTATGTGGGGCAGTTTTATCAAGAAAAGTCTCACTTGGTTCCGAATGAAATCCTGATTCCTCAGGATATTGACGAAGAAGCTATCAAGGCTTTGGTGGATACTAAGGTCCTCAAGCCCCAACGAGGGGAGAAGAAGCAACTGGTTAATCTAGCTATCAAAAACGCTCGTGTTAGTTTAGAGCAGAAGTTTAATCTGTTAGAGAAATCAGTCGAAAAGACTCAAGGGGCTATTGAAAATCTTGGGCGACTTCTACAAATTCCAACCCCAGTCCGTATCGAGTCTTTTGATAACTCTAATATTATGGGGACTAGTCCAGTCTCTGCTATGGTTGTTTTTGTCAACGGAAAACCAAGCAAAAAAGATTACCGCAAGTATAAAATCAAGACTGTGGTCGGACCAGATGACTATGCAAGTATGCGAGAGGTCATTCGTAGACGTTATGGACGGGTTCAGCGTGACGGTTTGACACCGCCAGATCTAATCGTCATCGATGGTGGTCAGGGACAGGTTAACATTGCTAAGCAGGTTATTCAAGAGGAGTTGGGCTTAGATATTCCAATCGCAGGGCTACAAAAAAATGACAAGCACCAAACCCATGAATTACTTTTTGGAGATCCGCTTGAGGTGGTAGAGTTGTCTCGCAATTCTCAGGAATTTTTCCTCTTGCAACGCATTCAGGATGAGGTACACCGCTTTGCTATTACATTCCACCGTCAACTGCGTTCTAAAAATTCCTTCTCCTCTCAGCTTGATGGCATCGAGGGATTAGGTCCAAAACGCAAGCAGAATTTGATGAAATATTTCAAGTCCTTGACTAAGATCAAGGAAGCCAGTGTGGATGAAATTGTGGAAGTTGGCATACCAAGAGCAGTGGCAGAGGCAGTGCATCAACACTTAAATCTAGAAGTAGACTCAGCGCTAGCTCAAGTAGCTGAGAAACCTCTTGAATACAAGGAATAATGTAGCAATGGAATGTTTTGGCTTTAGTGGGTGCAAGCTAGTCGGATTTGTGGTAAAATAGATAAGATATGACAAAAGAATTTCATCATGTAACGGTCATGCTCCATGAGACCATTGATATGCTAGATGTAAAACCTGATGGTATTTACGTTGATGCGACCTTGGGAGGAGCAGGACACAGCGAGTATTTATTAAGTAAGTTAAGCGAGAAAGGGCATCTCTATGCCTTTGACCAAGACCAGAATGCCATTGATAATGCGCAAAAACGTTTGGCTCCCTATATCGAAAAGGGAATGGTCACCTTCATCAAGGATAATTTCCGTCATTTGAAGGATCGCTTACATGACTTAGGTGTGACTGAAATTGATGGAATTTGTTATGATTTAGGTGTGTCAAGTCCGCAGTTAGATCAGCGTGAACGTGGTTTTTCCTATAAGAAGGATGCACCGCTGGATATGCGCATGAATCAGGAAGCTAGTTTGACCGCTTATGAAGTCGTTAATCACTACGACTACCATGACTTGGTACGAATCTTTTTCAAATATGGAGAGGACAAGTTTTCCAAACAGATTGCTCGAAAAATTGAACAGGCGCGTGAACAGAAACCGATTGAGACCACGACGGAATTGGCAGAGATTATTAAATCTGCCAAACCGGCAAAGGAGCTCAAGAAAAAAGGCCACCCAGCCAAACAAATTTTCCAAGCTATCCGTATAGAGGTCAATGATGAACT
This sequence comes from Streptococcus infantis, assembly GCF_047463275.1. Lineage (GTDB taxonomy): Bacteria > Bacillota > Bacilli > Lactobacillales > Streptococcaceae > Streptococcus > Streptococcus infantis_AF. Next base: position 96,525 of record NZ_JASHEE010000003.1, read on the forward strand.
GGGTGCTGCAGATGAATCAATCCAGCAGGCTATGGATATGCTGGCTCTAGATGGCAGAATATCAGTGATTACCTTCCATTCGCTGGAGGACCGCTTGACCAAGCAGTTATTTAAGGAAGCTTCCACAGTTGAAGTCCCTAAAGGTTTGCCTTTCATCCCAGACGATCTCAAGCCCAAAATGGAATTGGTATCTCGAAAACCGATTTTACCAAGCAAGGAAGAATTGGAAGCCAATAATCGTTCCCACTCAGCCAAGCTTCGAGTGGCAAGAAAAATTCACAAGTAAGAGGAAATAATGGCAGAAAACAGAGGAACAACGAGCCAATTGCTACAAGCTCGTATAAAAAAATTTTCACGTGTTGAAAAGGCCTTTTACTTTTCAATTGCCATCACAGCACTTGTCTTAGCAATCAGTGTAGTCTATATGCAGACTCAACTTTTGCAGGTTCAGAGTGATTTGACAACAGTCAATTCACAAATTGAAGAAAAAAAGACAGAGTTGGATGATGCTAAACAAGAAGTTAATGAATTGATCCGATCAGAACGTTTGACCGGAATTGCAGACTCACAAGACTTGCAATTAAATAATGAAAATATCCGATCGGCGGAGTAGTAAATGAAAAACTGGAAAGAACGAATCATACGCTTTGCCATTAAAAATCGCAAATCTCCAACAGAAAACCGCAGACTAGTGGGAAAGAATTTGAGTCTTCTGGCCGTCTTTCTCTTTGCTGTTTTTTTGGTTAACTTTGCGGTAATTATTGGTACAGGCTCAAAATTTGGTGTTGACCTAGTTAAGGAAGCAAGCAAGGTCCACCAAACAACTCGGACAGTTCCTGCAAAACGAGGAACTATCTATGACCGTAATGGTACACCAATCGCTGAGGATGCAACATCCTACAACATTTATGCGATTATCGATAAGGAATATAAATCTGCAAATGGGAAAATTCTCTATGTAGAGGAGTCTCAGTATAGCAAGGTTGCAGAAGTCTTCCATAAATATCTAGATATGGATGAGTCCTACGTCAAGGAACAACTTTCTCAACCTAATCTTAAGCAAGTTTCCTTTGGGGTAAAGGGAAATGGTATTACCTATGCCAATATGATGTCCATAAAAAAGGATTTGGAAACAGCTAAGGTTGAGGGAATTGATTTTACAACAAGCCCAAATCGAAGCTATCCTAACGGGAAATTTGCTTCATCTTTCATCGGACTAGCGCAGTTGCATGAAAATGAGGATGGTTCAAAGAGTCTCATAGGGACGTCTGGTGTCGAGAGTTCCTTGAATAGCTTGTTAGCGGGAACAGATGGTATCATTACCTATGAAAAAGACCGCTTAGGAAATATTGTTCCAGGTACGGAGCAAGTTACCCGACAGACTGTAAACGGGAAAGATGTCTATACGACCCTATCTAGTCCTTTACAATCTTTCATGGAAAGTCAAATGGATGCCTTCCAAGAAAAAGTCAAGGGTAAATATATGACTGCGACCTTGGTTAGTGCTAAGACGGGAGAGATTCTCGCTACAACTCAAAGACCAACCTTTGATGCTGATACCAAAGAAGGGATTACAGAGGACTTTGTCTGGCGTGATATCCTTTACCAAAGTAACTATGAACCAGGTTCAACCATGAAGGTGATTACTTTAGCTTCAGCAATTGACAATAATACCTTCCCTGGAGGAGAATATTTCAACAGTAGCGAATTGAAGGTAGCTGATGCCACTATCAAGGACTGGGACGTTAACGAAGGTTTGACAAGCGGTGGAATGATGACCTTCTCGCAAGGTTTTGCTCACTCTAGTAACATCGGTATGACTCTCCTTGAGCAAAAGATGGGGGACACTACTTGGCTAGATTACCTCAATCGTTTCAAATTTGGAGTGCCAACTCGTTTTGGTATGAGTGATGAGTATGCTGGGCAATTACCTGAGGACAATATCGTTAATATTGCCATGAGTTCCTTCGGTCAAGGTATTTCCGTTACACAAACTCAGATGCTTCGTGCCTTTACTGCGATAGCTAATGATGGGATTATGTTGGAGCCTAAGTTTATCAGTGCGCTCTATGATCCAAATGATCAAACGGTTCGTAAATCACAAAAAGAAGTGGTGGGGAATCCGGTCTCTAAAGAAGCAGCTAGCTTGACTCGAGATCACATGGTTATGGTTGGTACGGATCCTACCTATGGTACGATGTACAACCACAGTACAGGTAAGGGAACAGTCAATGTTCCTGGCTATAATGTAGCCTTGAAATCAGGGACTGCTCAGATTGCAGATGAAAAAAATGGAGGATACCTCCGAGGGGAAACAAACTATATTTTTTCTGTAGTCTCTATGCATCCAGCAGAAAATCCCGATTTCATCCTCTATGTAACAGTTCAACAACCTCAGCATTATTCTGGGATTCAGTTGGGTGAGTTTGCCAACCCTATCTTGGAGCGTGCTTCTGCGATGAAAGAATCTCTCAATCTTCAATCAACTGCTAAAAGTCTGGATCAGGTTACAACTACGACTAACTATGCTATGCCTTCGACAAAAGACTATAGCCCTGGAGATTTGGCAGAAGAACTACGACGTAACCTTGTTCAACCAATCGTTATCGGTTCAGGAACGAAAATCAAAGAAAGTTCAGCGGCGGAAGGAACCAATCTAGACGCAAATGAGCAGATCTTACTCCTTTCTGACAAGGTAGAAGAGATGCCTGATTTGTACGGATGGTCTAAGAAGAATGTCGAAACTTTTGCAAAATGGCTGGATATCGAAGTAGAATTTGAAGGTACAGGAGAAACTGTAAAAAAACAAAGTGTTCGTACCAATACAGCTTTAAAAAATATACAGAAAATAAAAATAACATTAGGAGATTAGGATGCTAGTTTCTCTCTTTCCTGGAATCCTTACTTTTGTTCTTACAGTGGTAGGAATTCCAGCTTTTATCCGTTTTTATCGTAAAGCACAGATTACTGGTCAGCAGATGCACGAGGATGTGAAACAGCATCAAGCAAAAGCTGGAACACCAACAATGGGTGGAATTGTTTTCCTTATAGTAGGTGTTTTAGTCAGCTTTATCTTTGCACTTTTAACAAATCAATTGACCAACAATGTAGGGATGATTCTCTTTATTCTCGTTTTGTATGGTTTGGTTGGCTTCTTAGATGATTTCCTCAAGGTTTTTCGTAAAATTAATGAAGGGCTCAATCCTAAACAAAAGCTCTTGCTTCAATTAGTAGGAGGAGTTATCTTCTATCTCTTTTATGAAAGAGGAGGGGATGTCTTAAATGTATTTGGGTATCCATTGCACTTAGGCGTTCTTTACATTTTCTTTGCTCTCTTCTGGTTAGTTGGTTTTTCAAATGCTGTTAACTTGACTGACGGAATTGATGGCTTGGCAAGTATCTCAGTAGTGATTAGCCTATCTGCCTATGGAGTCATTGCTTATGTACAAAACCAATTGGATATTCTCCTGGTGATTCTTGCCATGATTGGTGGTCTTCTTGGTTTCTTTGTCTTTAACCATAAGCCTGCTAAAGTTTTTATGGGAGATGTCGGAAGTCTTGCTCTTGGAGGGATGTTGGCCGCTATTTCTATGGCACTGCACCAAGAATGGACGTTACTCCTGATTGGTATAGTGTATGTTTTTGAAACAACATCTGTTATGATGCAAGTTACCTACTTTAAGTTGACTGGCGGAAAACGTATCTTCCGGATGACACCAGTTCATCACCATTTTGAGTTGGGTGGATTTTCTGGTAAAGGTCAAGCCTGGAGTGAGTGGAAGGTCGATTTCTTCTTCTGGGGAGTGGGCTTGCTTGCTAGTCTCGTCACCTTGGCTTTCATGTATTTATTCTAAAAAAGAATATTGGAATATAAAAGAGAAGGATTTATACCCTTCTCTTTTTAGTTCCTATTTTCTTCAATTGAGGAATCCTTTTCTCAAAAAAGTAAAATTATGATAAAATGGAAAAAAAGAAAGATGAAATGATGAGTTATTTTAAAAAGTATACATTTGATAAATCTAAGTTTAAGTTAGGGATGCGCACCTTTAAAACAGGAATCGCTGTTTTTTTGGTCCTCATGATTTTTGGTTTTTTTGGATGGAAGGGTCTTCAGATTGGGGCTCTTACAGCCGTTTTTAGCTTGAGAGAAGACTTTGATAAGAGTGTCCACTTTGGGACATCACGTATTTTAGGGAATAGTATCGGTGGTTTTTATGCGCTGATTTTCTTTCTCTTGAACAACTTTTTTCATGGAGCCTTCTTGGTAACTCTCCTTGTGGTTCCGATATGTACCATGTTAACCATCATGACAAATGTTGCCATGAACAATAAGTCAGGAGTTATTGGGGGAGTTGCAGCTATGTTGATTATTACCCTATCAATTCCGAGCGGAGAGACTGTTTTGTACGTGTTTGCTCGAGTTTTTGAGACTTTTATGGGAGTTTTTGTAGCAATTCTAGTCAATTATGATATTGATCGCTTGCGGAGTCTCATACAGAAAAAATAAAATAATGTCATAAGATATGACATTAACAATTGACGATTGATTTTTTTTAGATTATAATAGACAGAAAGAAGAGGAAGTGCACATGAAGGAAAAAGAATTTCGTCGCAATATGGCAGTTTTCCCCATTGGTAGTGTTATGAAGCTGACCGATCTTTCGGCGCGTCAAATTCGTTATTATGAAGATCAAGAGTTGATAAAACCTGATCGAAACGAAGGTAATCGCCGGATGTATTCTTTGAATGACATGGATCGCTTGTTGGAGATTAAAGATTATATCTCTGAAGGTCTTAACATTGCTGCCATCAAGAAAAAATATGCTGAACGTGAAGCGAAATCTAAAAAACCAGTTAGTCAGACTGAAGTGCGTCGGGCGCTTCGGAATGAGGTTCTCCAACAAAGCCGCTTTGCTTCTCAACAATCACCTTTTGGTCGCGGTTAGGCAACCGCTAGTCGTCATATATAAGGAGAAAAACCATGCCAATCACAGCTGCAGATATTCGTCGAGAAGTTAAGGAAAAAAATGTAACTTTTATCCGCCTCATGTTCTCAGATATTTTGGGAACTATGAAAAACGTCGAAATTCCTGCTACAGATGAACAACTAGACAAGGTCTTGTCAAACAAGGCTATGTTTGATGGATCTTCTATTGAGGGATTTGTACGTATCAATGAATCAGATATGTATCTATACCCTGACTTGGATACCTGGACGGTCTTTCCTTGGGGAGATGAAAATGGTAGTGTTGCGGGATTGATTTGTGATGTTTATACGACAGAAGGAAAACCTTTTGCAGGAGACCCTCGTGGAAACCTCAAGCGTGCTCTTCGTCACATGGAAGAAGTTGGATTCAAATCTTTCAACCTTGGTCCTGAACCAGAATTCTTCCTATTTAAACTGGATGAGAATGGTGATCCAACTCTTGAGGTAAATGACAAGGGTGGTTACTTTGATTTGGCACCTACAGACCTTGCTGATAACACTCGTCGTGAGATTGTTAACGTCTTGACCAAAATGGGATTTGAAGTAGAAGCCAGTCACCACGAAGTTGCCGTAGGTCAACATGAGATTGACTTTAAATACGATGAAGTTCTTCGTGCTTGTGATAAGATTCAAATCTTTAAACTTGTTGTAAAAACAATTGCGCGTAAACATGGCTTGTATGCAACCTTTATGGCTAAACCTAAATTTGGTATCGCTGGTTCAGGAATGCACTGCAATATGTCCTTGTTTGATGCGGAAGGGAACAATGCCTTCTTTGATCCAAATGATCCAAAAGGAATGCAGTTATCAGAAACTGCTTACTACTTCCTTGGTGGTTTGATCAAGCACGCTTACAACTATACAGCTATTATGAACCCAACAGTTAACTCATACAAACGTTTGGTTCCAGGCTACGAAGCCCCTGTTTACATCGCTTGGGCTGGCCGTAACCGTTCGCCACTTGTTCGCGTACCAGCTTCACGCGGAATGGGAACACGTTTGGAATTGCGCTCAGTAGACCCAATGGCAAATCCATATATCGCAATGGCTGTTCTTTTGGAAGTTGGTTTGCACGGTATTGAAAACAAAATCGAAGCACCAGCGCCAATCGAAGAAAATATCTATATCATGACTGCAGAAGAGCGTAAAGAGGCTGGCATTACTGACCTTCCATCAACTCTTCACAACGCTTTGAAGGCTATGACAGAAGACGAAGTGGTTAAAGCAGCTCTAGGTGAACACATCTACACTAGCTTCCTTGAAGCCAAACGTATCGAGTGGGCAAGCTATGCAACCTTTGTCTCACAATGGGAAATTGACAACTACCTAGATCTTTACTAATAACAAATAAGAAGATTGTCCGTGAGGGCAATCTTCTTTTTCTTGCAATTTATATCGAGGTGTGATATATTTTGTATAACGAAGTACGATATATCGAACTGAATAGGAGGTCTTGTTAAATGGGATTAACAGATAAGATTAGACGGGTTTACCTTCCCATGACTGAAACGGGTTTTTATATTCTGTTCTGTCTGCAGAAGGAAAATCATGGCTATGGTATTACACAAAAGGTCAAAGAGATGACAGATTCGCAAGTATCAATTAGTCCTGGAACTATGTATGGAACCCTGTCAAAGATGGAAAAGGATGGCTTGGTTTCCTTTGTCCGAGAAGAGGAAAAGCGTAAAATCTATCAGATAACAGACTTGGGTCGAAAAGTTTTAGACATTGAGTTGAAACGTATTGAACGCCTCTACAGAAACAGTCGGGAGGAACTTTGATGGAAAAGAAAGTTGTTTATAGAATTGCTACCATTGCGGATTATGATAGAGAGGCTCTCTATCTCGGAGAAATGCATGCTCAGGGCTGGAAACTTAAGGAAGTAAGTTATTCTAACTTAGTAGTTGCGGTTAAGTATACTTTTGAAAAGTGCCAACCGGAGCAGGTGGTTTATCAGTTGGACTTTTATCCTATGAAAAAATCAGAGAGAGCTTCCTATTTACAACTATTTAAAGATTGTGGCTGGGAGCATATTACAGACTTTAATGGTTTTTCCTACTTTAGAAAGCTTTATTCTGGAGTTGAGTCGGATGCCGAGTTTGAAATTTATAATGACGCGGCAGGGAAGTTAGCAATGGTCAAGAAGATTTTAACAATGCGGATGCTTCCTATTTTGCTTCTCTTTTTAGCTCTACTACCGGTTTTCTCAAAGTTTGTCAGTGGAGGTAGTTCTTTCAGTTGGGGAATGTTTTTGATTGTTATCATAGACTGTACTTTATTGATAGTTTTCACGATTCAGATTGCTTATATTTTTTGGAGATTGTTTCAAAAGTGGAAAGAATTATCTGATAAATAAAATCATTTTGGAGGTTAGACAATGAATAGCAAAGTACAATTTCGAATGTTTACCATATTTGATTTAGATAAGGTGGAAGATTATTTGCATGAGATGCATTTAAAAGGTTGGAAATTTAAATCGAATCGTTTTGGCTTTTTCTATTTTGAACCATGCCGACCAGATGATGTGATTTACCGTGTGTGGAATACTAGCTACCTTAGAAAAAATGAGGTAGATTTACAAAGTATTAAGGATAGAGGATGGGAATTTGTGGAAAATTGTTCTTATACTGTTTTTAGAAAAGCAACTTGTGATGTAGATTTAAAGGATCAATCTTTCATGAACAATCATCTTAGATGGGCTGGTGTGAAATCTGGACTTCGCACAGCTACAGTTTCTATCTCTGGCGGTCTAGTTGTTTGTATGAGCCTGTTTCGCGAAAGCCTCTCTCAGTCTTTCTTCCTTATTTTTGCCCTATATGCTCTCATGATTTCTTACCTAATCTATAGTTTTTACAGACTTAGACGGAAATATCTGGTTGATTGACATTGGTTTCTAGGTCCTCAGACCGATTTTTAGCACTCTTAATAAAAGAGTGCTAATTTTTTGAGTTTTTGTCTTGACATTCTTTTCTAAGGGTGTATAATAGAATCATAAGTTAGCACTTGGATACATCGAGTGCTAAAAAAAGATCTATCAGAGAGGAGTGACGAGATGGTTACGGAACGTCAGCAGAATATTTTAAATCTGATTATTGACATCTTTACCAAAACGCACGAACCTGTTGGATCCAAAGCCTTGCAAGAGTCTATCAACTCTAGTAGTGCTACCATTCGAAATGATATGGCAGCTCTAGAAAAGCAAGGTTTACTTGAAAAGGCACATACTTCCAGTGGTCGTATGCCGAGTGTGGCTGGTTTTCAATACTATGTCAAACACTCCCTATCCTTTGACCGTTTAGCTGAAAATCAAGTTTATGAGATTGTAAAAGCCTTTGATCAAGAATTCTTCAAGCTTGAGGATATTCTTCACGAGGCAACGAAAATTTTGTCAGACTTGAGTAGTTGTACGGTTGTAGCGCTGGATGTAGAACCAAGTAGGCAGAAGCTAACAGCTTTTGATATTGTTGTCCTCGGGCAACATACAGCTCTTGCTGTTTTTACGCTTGATGAGTCTAGAACAGTTACCAGTCAGTTTTTGATTCCGAGAAATTTCTTGCAGGAAGATTTAAATCGCCTCAAGACCATGATTCAAGAACGTTTCCTGGATCAGACTGTTTTGGATATTCACTACAAGATTCGGACAGAGATTCCGCAAATTATCCAACGTTACTTCACAACAACGGATAACGTTATGGATCTTATTGAGCATATCTTCAAAGAAATGTTCAATGAAAATATCGTGGTTTCTGGCAAAGTCAATCTTTTGAATTTCGCTAATTTAGCGGCCTATCAATTTTTTGATCAGCCACAAAAGGTAGCTTTGGAAATTCGAGAGAATCTGATTGGCGACCAGATGCAAAGTGTCCGAGTTGCGGATAGCCAAGAATCTTGTCTTGCTGACTTAGCAGTGATTAGCAGTAAGTTCCTGATTCCCTATCGTGGATTTGGAATTATTGCGATTATTGGTCCAGTTAATCTGGATTATCAACAATTGGTTAATCAACTTAATGTTGTCAATCGAGTTTTGACTATGAAGTTGACGGATTTTTACCGCTATCTCAGTAGCAATCACTATGAAGTGAATTAAGATTGAAATCATTAAAGGAGGCGAAAATGGCCCAAGATATAAAAAATGAAGAAGTAAAAGAAGAGGAAGTTGTTGAACCAGTAGAAGAAACAACTCCCGAGAAGTCGGAATTGGACTTGGCGAATGAACGTGTCGAGGAATTTGAAAACAAATATCTTCGTGCTCATGCAGAAATGCAAAACATTCAGCGCCGTGCCAATGAAGAACGCCAACTCTTGCAACGCTATCGCAGCCAAGATTTGGCAAAAGCAATTTTGCCGTCACTTGACAACCTAGAACGTGCTCTTGCTGTTGAAGGGCTGACAGATGATGTGAAGAAGGGCTTGGAAATGGTCCAAGAAAGTTTGGTACATGCTCTGAAAGAAGAAGGAATTGAAGAAATTCCAGCAGATGGAGAGTTTGACCATAACTACCATATGGCTATTCAAACAATTCCAGCTGATGATGAGCATCCAGCAGATACCATCGCACAAGTCTTCCAAAAAGGCTACAAACTCCATGACCGCATCCTAAGACCGGCTATGGTGGTTGTGTATAACTAGGCTAGAGAACTTAAAAAACCTTGTCCGAAACGACACTAAACTATGAAAGAAAGATAAAACGCAAGCCGGAGGCTTGCAAGGAAGATATTTCCCGCCGTGGTGAAAGTTTCAGTAGCGTGTGCTACTGAAACAGGGGATTTTTGAGACAGTAGGCTCAAAAATAAGTGATGAAATCCCGAAGGGAGTTGCTCACGTCCCCACCACTTAAGGGGAGTATCAAAAAGAAAAAAGAAGATAAATTTAAGGAGAAAAACACATGTCTAAAATTATCGGTATTGACTTAGGTACAACAAACTCAGCAGTTGCAGTTCTTGAAGGAACTGAATCAAAAATCATCGCAAACCCAGAAGGTAACCGCACAACTCCATCTGTAGTGTCATTCAAAAACGGTGAAATCATCGTTGGTGATGCTGCAAAACGTCAAGCAGTCACAAACCCAGATACAGTCATCTCTATCAAATCTAAGATGGGTACTTCTGAAAAAGTTTCTGCTAACGGCAAAGAATACACTCCACAAGAAATCTCAGCTATGATCCTTCAATATTTGAAAGGTTATGCTGAAGATTACCTTGGTGAAAAAGTAACTAAAGCAGTTATCACAGTTCCTGCTTACTTCAACGATGCGCAACGTCAAGCAACAAAAGATGCTGGTAAAATCGCTGGTCTTGAAGTAGAACGTATCGTCAACGAACCAACAGCAGCAGCCCTTGCTTACGGTTTGGATAAGACTGATAAAGAAGAAAAAATCTTGGTATTCGACCTTGGTGGTGGTACATTCGACGTATCTATCCTTGAATTGGGTGATGGTGTCTTTGATGTATTGGCAACTGCAGGGGATAACAAACTTGGTGGTGACGACTTTGACCAAAAAATCATCGACTACTTAGTAGCAGAATTCAAGAAAGAAAACGGCATTGACTTGTCAGCTGACAAAATGGCTCTTCAACGTTTGAAAGATGCGGCAGAAAAAGCTAAAAAAGACCTTTCTGGAGTGACTTCAACTCAAATCAGCTTGCCATTTATCACTGCTGGTGAGGCTGGACCTCTTCACTTGGAAATGACTTTGACTCGTGCTAAATTCGATGATTTGACTCGCGACCTTGTAGAACGTACTAAAACTCCAGTTCGTCAAGCCCTTTCAGATGCAGGTTTGAGCTTGTCAGATATCGACGAAGTAATCCTTGTCGGTGGTTCAACTCGTATTCCTGCCGTTGTTGAAGCTGTTAAAGCTGAAACTGGTAAAGAACCAAACAAATCAGTTAACCCTGACGAAGTAGTGGCTATGGGAGCTGCCATCCAAGGTGGTGTGATTACTGGTGATGTCAAAGACGTTGTCCTTCTTGACGTAACACCATTGTCACTTGGTATTGAAACAATGGGTGGAGTATTTACAAAACTTATCGATCGCAACACTACTATTCCAACATCTAAATCACAAGTCTTCTCAACTGCAGCAGACAACCAACCAGCCGTTGATATCCACGTTCTTCAAGGTGAACGCCCAATGGCAGCAGATAACAAGACTCTAGGACGCTTCCAATTGACAGATATCCCAGCTGCACCTCGTGGTATCCCACAAATCGAAGTAACATTTGACATCGATAAGAACGGTATCGTATCTGTTAAAGCCAAAGACCTTGGAACTCAAAAAGAACAAACAATCGTTATCCAATCGAACTCAGGTTTGACAGACGAAGAAATCGACCGCATGATGAAAGATGCAGAAGCAAACGCTGAAGCAGATAAGAAACGTAAAGAAGAAGTTGACCTTCGTAACGAAGTAGACCAAGCTATCTTTGCGACTGAAAAGACAATCAAGGAAACTGAAGGCAAAGGCTTCGATGCAGAACGTGATGCTGCACAAGCTGCCCTTGATGATCTTAAGAAAGCTCAAGAAGACAACAACTTGGACGAAATGAAAGCAAAACTTGAAGCATTGAACGAAAAAGCACAAGGACTTGCTGTTAAACTCTACGAACAAGCCGCAGCAGCGCAACAAGCTCAAGCAGGAGCAGAAGGCGCACAAGCAACAGGAAATGCAGGCGATGACGTCGTAGACGGAGAGTTTACGGAAAAATAAGATGCAAAGCCCGTTAAAACCTCACAGTGAAAATAGGAAATCTGACGCAGAAACTTTAGTTTCTAGAAAGATTTACACCTAAAGGTAGCCATATCTGTAATTCGCTAAAGCGAAAACAGCTACGTCTCTTTTTCACCAAGAGGTTAGGGCGTGCTCGATTTAGCCGAAACTCAATTCAGCCTTACTAGTTCTAAAACAAAATATAATCGACTTTGTTTTAGAACGTCGTAATGATAAGAAGAAATCCAGAGGTTGTAACCCAGCCTCTGTTTTTCGGTAAAAAGGGACTGAATCTCATTTATTTGGGAATATAAAAGAAAGGAATTGAACCCGACCTAAATCGTGGTTTGATTCACAATATCAATAGAAAGGAACAAAGAGTGTTCGAGAAATTGAACTCGAGCTCTTAAGTTTCTTACTCAATATGAAAGAAAGGAACTGAACCCGATCTAAATTCTCGGAAAAAAGATAAATCTGTCTAGGAGCATCGCTCCTGTGTCAGATTTCCTATTTTTCAGTCGAATTTTTCGGTCTTGGTATCTTAAATGAACAATACTGAATTTTATGACCGTTTGGGCGTTTCAAAGAATGCATCTCAAGATGAGATCAAGAAAGCCTATCGGAAATTATCTAAAAAATATCACCCAGATATCAATAAAGAGCCTGGTGCTGAGGACAAGTACAAGGAAGTTCAAGAAGCCTATGAGACTTTGAGCGATGAACAGAAACGGGCTGCCTATGACCAATACGGTGCGGCTGGAGCCAACGGTGGCTTTGGTGGTGCAGGTGGTTTCGGTGGCTTCGATGGTGCAGGTGGTTTTGGTGGATTTGAAGATATCTTCTCAAGTTTTTTCGGCGGAGGCGGTTCTTCTCGCAATCCAAACGCTCCTCGTCAAGGTGATGACCTCCAGTATCGCGTCAATTTGACTTTTGAAGAAGCCATCTTTGGTACTGAAAAAGAAGTCAAATACAATCGTGAATCAAGCTGTCGTACTTGTAACGGATCAGGTGCTAAGCCTGGAACAAGTCCAGTTACTTGTAGACGCTGTCACGGTTCTGGTGTTATCAACGTCGATACTCAAACACCGCTTGGTATGATGCGTCGCCAAGTAACCTGTGATGTCTGTCATGGTCGCGGAAAAGAAATCAAAGATCCATGTACAACTTGTCATGGAACAGGTCATGAAAAACAAGCCCACAGTGTCCATGTGAAAATTCCAGCAGGTGTTGAAACTGGTCAACAAATTCGTCTAGCTGGTCAAGGGGAGGCAGGCTTTAACGGTGGTCCTTATGGAGACTTGTATGTAGTAGTTTCTGTAGAAGCAAGCGATAAATTTGAGCGTGAAGGAACAACTATTTTCTACAAGTTAAACCTCAATATCGTCCAAGCAACTCTTGGCGATACTGTCGATATCCCAACCGTTCACGGTGATGTTGAATTGGTGATTCCAGAGGGAACTCAAACCGGTAAACGATTCCGTCTACGTGGTAAGGGAGCTCCAAGTCTTCGTGGTGGTGCTGTTGGTGACCAATACGTCACTGTTAATGTCGTGACTCCAACAGGCTTGAACGAACGACAAAAAGCAGCCTTAAAAGAATTCGCAGCTGCAGGTGATTTGAAAGTCAATCCAAAGAAAAAAGGCTTCTTTGACCACATAAAAGATGCCTTTGAGGGTGAATAAAACAAAAGAGCCATAAGGCTCTTTTTGTGTTATCTTTGAATATTTAGCATCGAAAAATCATTTTCCAGTTAGCCTATTATTTGTACTTTTGCTTGAGTAAGCCAGCTGTATCCATCTCCTGAATGAGTTGCTTGAATTCCGCTTCTTTGCCAGGTTTCACAGTTACGGTATCAATGTGCTTAATCGCCGAATTATCCTGGATATCTACCAAGGTCAACGCCTTTTCGTAGAATGCGATTCCCTTTTTCATGCTTTCCGCATCATTCAAAGTTAGAATTGTGTATGAAGAATGTGATTTCTTTCCGTTTTCTCGGAAATACTTCTCGCCTTCCTCCTCTAAAAATTGTATTAAACCATGGTTAAACAAGTTATCTTCTACTTTTCTATAGGAAATATCTCCTGTGTTTAAGACATAGACTTTGAGTCGGTTTTTTGTAAGGTTTGGGCTTTCTTTTAGGACTGGGTGGCTATTGACGACATCATCAGAGAATGTCACATAAAAATCTAAGCCTCCACCCTCGTAATGATACTTTCCATTTGATTCTACTTTCTCAGGAGGCATGTCAAGGGAGATAAAGATTTGTTTTAAGGCCTCATTTCCTTCTCGGATGTCACTCGGTGAGGCCTTGAAAAGATTGGCCACTAGTAGAAATGCTAGGGCGACAAGAAGACAGAGGCCACCAGAAATAATCAGAACCACTCGCATCAGAACTTTTAAAAATTGTTTCATTTTCATTCCCTCCCTTTTCTGTTAGGAGCTGATAATCCAAGATGGATTTAAGGGGATGTGAGGAAAGTTGGATGCTTTCTGTTTTAGTTTTCTTCAGTTTCTCGTAGTTCTTTTATGACAGCAAGTCTTGTTTGGAGGTCTTTTTCTAAGACTTTAAATTTGTAAGTGAGGTCTTCTTGATACTCCTTGATGACTTCTTTTTGTTGATTGATAATTTGTAAGCTATTTTGGATAACATCTAAATCACCTTTGATTGCTTCAACGCGATCAGTTGTATCTATAACTTCTTCAGTGATAACTTCACGATTCTTAACGAGGAGGTAAGAGCCGACTGCAGAACCTGCAAAAAGTAGTAAGTTTGATAGTTTCATAAGAACTCCTTAAGCGTTTTTGATTGTTTCAGCGACTTGGGCAAGTTTGTCAAAGTCAGGTTCATGGGCAACAAAGTCAATTTTTAGGTCATCATCTGCACTATAGCGAGGGACGAGGTGGACATGGGTATGAAAGACTGTTTGTCCAGCTATCTCTTCGCAGTTGGCAATGATATTCATACCTTCAGCTTGGGTAGCCTTCATAACCTTTTGAGAAATGATTGGAATCTTTGCAAAGAGTTGGCTAGCGCTCGCAGCATCCATTTCTAAAAGATTACGATGGTGTTCTTTGGGTACGACCAAGGTATGACCAGGTGTTACTTGAGAAATATCAAGAAAGGCAAGGACTTGCTCATCCTCATAAACCTTGGCTGCAGGGATTTCTCCTGCGATAATCTTACAAAAAATACAATCTGACATAAAAACCACCTCTAGTGTATTGAATTTTGATATAATATAGCTACATTATACCAGATTCGGAGAAAATATGTTAGAAATTAAAAATCTGACAGGAGGCTATGTTCATGTCCCTGTCTTGAAAGATGTGTCCTTTACAGTTGAAAGCGGACAGTTAGTTGGTTTGATTGGTTTGAATGGTGCAGGAAAATCAACGACTATCAATGAGATTATTGGTCTTTTGACGCCCTATAGTGGGGAGATTAAGATTGACGGATTGACTCTAGGAGAGGATGCTATGAGCTATCGCAAGAAAATTGGTTATATCCCTGAAACTCCTAGCTTGTATGAAGAATTGACTCTCAGAGAGCATATTGAGACGGTTGCTATGGCCTATGGTATCGAGCAAAATCTAGCTTTTGAACGTGTAGAGCCACTTTTAAAAATGTTCCGTTTGGATCAAAAATTGGATTGGTTTCCAGTTCATTTTTCCAAAGGGATGAAGCAAAAGGTTATGATTATCTGTGCCTTTGTCGTGGATCCTAGTCTCTTTATCGTAGACGAACCTTTCCTTGGTCTTGATCCTTTAGCGATTTCAGATTTGATTCAACTTCTAGAAGCGGAAAAGAAAAAAGGAAAGTCTATCCTTATGAGTACCCACGTTCTTGATTCTGCTGAAAAGATGTGTGACTCTTTTGTCATTCTTCACAAAGGTCAAGTAAGAGCCAAAGGAAATCTCCAACAGCTCCGAGACGCCTTTGATATGCCAGAAGCAAGCCTCAATGATATCTATTTGGCTCTGACCAAAGAGGAGGAGCTATGAAGGACTTGTTTTTAAAACGAAAGCAGGAATTTCGCAAGGAATGCTTGGGCTATCTCCGTTATGTGCTCAATGACCATTTTGTCTTATTTTTGTTGGTGTTGTTAGGATTTTTGGCCTACCAGTACAACCAGTTGCTCCAACACTTTCCTGAGAATCATTTCCCAATCCTAATTTTGATTGGGATGATATCTATTTTACTTTTGCTTTGGGGTGGTATTGCGACCTATCTAGAAGCACCTGACAAACTATTTCTTTTAGTTGCTGAAGAAGAAGTGAGAAAACACATCCAGAAGCAAAGTCTGATTTCTTTCATCTTTTGGGTCAGTGTACAGACTCTCTTTTTGCTCCTGTTTGCGCCTTTATTCTTAGCCATGGGTCTTGGTTTGACGGTTTTTGGAGTCTATCTCCTTGTCTTGGGGATAGCAAAATATGTGATTTTTCGCCAAAAGTCTAGCAACTTTTTCCTTGGAAATGGACTTGACTGGGATTATGTCATTGCCCAAGAAAGTAAACGGAAGCAGTTCTTGCTTCGATTCTTTGCCCTCTTTACACAGGTCAAGGGGATTTCAAATAGTGTTAAGCGCCGAGCTTATCTGGACTTTATCCTCAAGGGAGTTCAGAAAGTGCCAGGAAAAATCTGGCAGAATCTTTATCTTCGTTCCTATCTGAGAAATGGAGATTTATTCGCTCTTAGTCTGCGACTCATAATCCTATCTTTGACCGCTATCATCTTCATTGAGCAATCTTGGATTGCAGTCGCAATTGTAATTTTATTCAATTATCTTTTGTTATTCCAACTTCTAGCCCTCTATCATGCCTTTGACTATCAATATTTGACGCAATTATTCCCAGTAGGTAAGGGGCAAAAAGAGAAAGGCTTGAAGGAAATTTTGAGAGCGATTGGGGTCTTTGTATTAATCTTGGAAAGTCTCATAGGATTGCTTGTTTTTAAGGACAAAATTCTTG
Organism: Streptococcus infantis; assembly: GCF_047463275.1. Taxonomy (GTDB): domain Bacteria; phylum Bacillota; class Bacilli; order Lactobacillales; family Streptococcaceae; genus Streptococcus; species Streptococcus infantis_AF. Next base: position 113,189 of record NZ_JASHEE010000003.1, read on the forward strand.
TTCTAGCACTTGTGGGAGCAAGTCTTGTCTTGCAATTTCTTTATTTGCCGTATCAACTGAGAAGATTGGTTGACGAATAGCATAAAAATTAGTAGAATAATAAGGAAACTTTATTCGGAGGAAAGAAATGGACTTGGGTGATATTGAGCTAACGCTAACCCCGATATCTGGGAAGAGCGGAAAAGCTTATATGGGAAGTTATCCTGATGGAAAACGTGTTTTTATAAAAATGAATACTTCTCCAATCCTGCCTGGTTTAGCTAGAGAGCAAATTGCACCACAATTGCTCTGGAGCCGTCGTTTACCAGACGGCCGTGATATGTCCGCTCAGGAATGGTTGACAGGAAAAATTTTGACGCCAAGTGATATGAACCGTAAACAAATTATCGATATTTTGACACGTTTACACTGTTCACGTCCCTTAATGACCCAGTTGACACGATTGGGCTATGCAATGGAAACACCTTCGGATTTACTTCAGTCATGGGTGAACAAGGCTCCGGATGCTTTAAAAAACAACCAGTATCTACGTATGGTTTTAGGTGATTTACGTGAGAATCTTCCTGGCTTTAGGGAAGATTATGCAACCATAGTCCATGGGGATGTCCGTCATAGCAACTGGTTTGAGACAGAGAGTGGCTTGATTTATTTAGTAGATTGGGATTCCGTTCGCTTGACTGATCGTATGTTTGATGTGGCCTATCTGCTCTGTCACTATATCCCAGAGTATCAGTGGCAAGAATGGCTAACTAATTATGGCTATAAGTATAATCAAACTGTCTTGAATAAGTTATATTGGTATGCTCAACTGTCATTTTTGAGCCTCATTACCAAATACTATGAAAATCAAGATTTGGATAATGTAAATCGGGAAATCTATGCTTTGCGTAGCTTCCGAGATAAGTATGGAAAGAAAAAATGAGAGTTAGAAATCGTAAAGGGGCAACAGAACTGTTAGAGGCTAATCCGCACTATGTTGTCATAAATCCCGCAGAAGCTAAAGGAAAGTGGCGAGATTTATTTGGCAATGACAATCCAATCCATGTAGAGGTTGGTAGTGGCAAAGGTGCTTTCGTAACAGGAATGGCCAAACAAAATCCTGGAATCAACTATATCGGGATTGATATTCAGAAGTCTGTATTAAGCTATGCTTTAGACAAGGTCTTAGAAGTTGGAGTTCCCAACATCAAACTTCTATGGGTTGATGGTTCAGAATTGACCAATTATTTTGAAGATGGTGAAATCGACCGCTTGTATTTGAATTTCTCGGATCCATGGCCTAAAAAACGCCATGAGAAGCGTCGTTTGACTTATAAGAGCTTCTTGGACACTTTCAAACGAATCTTGCCTGAACACGGTGAAATTCACTTCAAGACAGATAATCGTGGCTTGTTTGAATATAGTTTAGTGAGCTTTTCACAATATGGCATGAAACTCAATGGTGTTTGGTTAGATTTACATGCCAGCGACTTTGAAGGAAATGTCATGACGGAGTATGAGCAAAAATTTTCAAGCAAGGGTCAAGTCATTTATAGAGTTGAAGCTCAGTTTTAATGTGAAGACTTGTTAGTGAAAAACTGTCGTTCACTCAAATGGAATGTAAACATGTACCTCAAGGATTTAGTTCTGTCTTCGACAGAACTAAATCCTTGAGTTTTTTAATAGATTTGGGATTTTGATAAATTTGTACTTGTGCCCTGATAAGTGGTATAATGTAGGGGTTATGAGAAGAAGCATAAAACCTGTTGTAGTCTATCTTTTCTTTCTCCTTGTGATAGGTGGTCTGATTTTTTTGGATCATCAACACCATCGACAAGCAGATGTGCAAGTAGAAAAAACTGAGAAAACTACACAAAACAGTGAAACAGATAAGGATAAGGTTGTTGAAGATAGATTAGCTAAGATGACTTTGGAGGAGAAAGTAGGACAATTATTCTGGGCTAGAGTTCCTGCCAATAATCAAATAGAAGATCTCAAATCCTATCATTTGTCTGGTTATATCTTATTTGGACGAGATTTTGAAGGACGAACCTTAGAGGATATGAAGGCTTTGACAAGTCGCTACCAGGCCGTTTCCAAGACACCTTTGTTAATTGGTTCCGATGAAGAAGGAGGAACAGTAACTCGTATCAGTTCGATTTTGGAGACTCCTTTCCAATCTCCTATGACCCTTTATCATCAAGGAGGGATGGAGGCTGTTCTTTCTGATACTAGGAAAAAGGCAGAGGTGCTGAAATCTGTTGGTATCAATGCTGGACTCTTTCCTGTTGCGGATCTTGCAGGTGATTCATCAGCCTTTATTTACGATCGGACCATCGGACAAGATGCCCAAACAACTGCAAGTTATGTTAAGCAAGTTGTAGAAGAACTTCAAAAGAATAAGGTCGGTTCAACCTTGAAGCATTTCCCAGGATATGGTGATAATGGAGACAGTCATACCGACATTATCCGAGACAACCGCTCTTTGGATGATTTAAGGCAAGCAGATTTTCTACCCTTTCAAGCTGGCATAGATGCAGGTGCGGATAGTATTTTAGTTTCTCACAACATCCTGACTAAAATTGATACAGTGCCGTCATCCATCTCGCCAAAAATCAACGAAATTCTTCGCAAGGAGCTGAATTTTAAAGGGGTCATAATGACGGATGATTTAGATATGGCAGGATTAGCCCATTTTGTCAGTCAGGATGAAGCTGCTCTCCAGGTAATATTAGCTGGAAATGATCTAATCCTAGGTTCTTCCTACCAAACTCAGATTCCTTATCTATTAAAGAAAATTTCTTCTGGGGACTTGACAGAAGAGCGTATTGATGAGTCTGTAAGACGTATTTTAGCATGGAAATATGACTTGGGATTATTAGATAGGTCTCAGTAAAAGGAAACGTCATTTATAAAATCATGCAGAAACCATAGAAGGAACGCTTTCTATTGGTTGTGAAAAGGTCAAATCCTTGCAGGTTGGATTGATTTGTGTTATACTAATAACAAGAATATAAGAAAGAGAGGCGGGGAGATATCTTCGCCTCTTGCTTATGAGGAGGTGGACGCAATCGCAACTATCGTTGAATTAGTCAGAGAAGTCGTAGAACCTGTTATTGAAGCTCCTTTTGAACTCGTAGATATCGAGTACGGAAAGATTGGCAGTGACATGATTCTTAGTATTTTTGTAGACAAGCCTGAAGGAATCACCTTGAATGATACGGCAGACTTGACTGAAATTATCAGTCCTGTCCTAGATACTATCAAGCCGGATCCCTTCCCAGAACAATATTTCCTAGAAATTACAAGTCCAGGATTGGAGCGTCCTTTGAAAACCAAGGAAGCAGTCGCTGGAGCGGTTGGGAAATATATCCATGTCGGGCTCTATCAAGCCATCGATAAGCAAAAGGTTTTTGAAGGAACCTTGTTGTCCTTTGAAGAGGATGAGTTGACTATGGAATATATGGATAAAACTCGCAAAAAAACAGTCCAAATTCCATATAACTTGGTATCAAAAGCACGTTTAGCAGTAAAATTATAGAAAGAAAGGATAACTTTTGAGAATTCAAAAGTAAAAAGAACATGAGTAAAGAAATGCTAGAGGCCTTCCGCATTTTGGAAGAAGACAAGGGAATCAAGAAAGAAGATATCATCGACGCAGTAGTAGAATCACTTCGTTCTGCTTACCGTAGACGCTATGGTCAATCTGATAGTGTAGCTATTGATTTCAACGAAAAGACAGGTGACTTTACTGTCTATACTGTCCGTGAAGTTGTTGATGAAGTATTTGATAGTCGTTTGGAAATCAGCTTGAAAGATGCTCTTGCCATTAATTCAGCCTATGAGCTTGGTGACAAAATCAAGTTTGAAGAGGCACCAGGAGAGTTTGGTCGTGTAGCAGCCCAGTCTGCTAAACAAACGATCATGGAAAAAATGCGCAAGCAAACACGTGCCATTACCTACAATACTTACAAAGAGCATGAACAAGAAATCATGTCAGGTACAGTAGAACGTTTTGACAACCGATTCATTTATGTTAACCTTGGCAGCATTGAAGCCCAATTGTCAAAACAAGACCAAATTCCTGGAGAAGTGTTTGCTTCCCACGATCGTATCGAAGTTTATGTCTACAAAGTGGAAGACAACCCTCGTGGAGTTAACGTTTTTGTCAGCCGTAGCCACCCAGAAATGATCAAACGTTTGATGGAGCAAGAAATTCCAGAAGTTTATGATGGAACTGTTGAAATCATGAGCGTAGCTCGTGAAGCAGGTGACCGTACAAAGGTTGCTGTTCGTAGCCACAATCCTAACGTGGATGCTATCGGAACAATCGTTGGACGTGGTGGTGCTAACATCAAGAAAATCACTAGCAAATTCCACCCAGCTCGCTACGATGCTAAGAGCGACCGCATGATTCCTGTAGAAGAAAACATCGACGTTATCGAATGGGTAGCAGATCCAGCTGAGTTTATCTACAATGCCATTGCTCCTGCAGAAGTTGACCAAGTTATCTTTGACGAAAACGACAGCAAGCGTGCCTTGGTGGTTGTTCCAGATAACAAGCTTTCTCTTGCGATTGGTCGTCGTGGACAAAATGTTCGCTTAGCAGCACATTTGACTGGTTACCGCATCGATATCAAGTCTGCAAGTGAATTTGAAGCTATGGAAGAAGCAGGTCAAGTGGATTACGCTGAAACAGACGAATTGACTGAAGAATAAGATCTGCTAGAGGAGGGAAAGATGAAAACAAGAAAAATCCCTTTGCGCAAGTCTGTTGTTTCCAACGAAGTGATTGACAAGCGAGATTTACTTCGTATTGTCAAGAACAAAGAAGGTGAGGTCTTTATCGACCCGACAGGCAAGGCTAATGGCCGGGGCGCTTATATCAAGCTAGACAATGCAGAAGCCCTAGAGGCTAAAAAGAAAAAAGTCTTTAACCGTAGCTTTAATATGGAAGTTGAAGAAAGCTTTTATGACGAGTTGATCGCCTATGTTGATCACAAAGTAAAAAGAAGAGAGTTAGGACTTGAATAAGCAAAAAGTAAGTAATCTCTTGGGATTGGCTCAGCGAGCAGGGAAAATCATCTCGGGTGAGGAATTGGTGGTCAAGGCCATCCAAGACCAGAAAGCCAAGCTAGTCTTTCTAGCTCATGATGCTGGCCCCAATCTAACCAAGAAGATTCAGGATAAAAGCCACTATTATCAAGTAGAAGTTATTACCGTGTTTTCAACACTGGAATTAAGCATAGCAGTCGGAAAATCGAGAAAAGTTCTGGCTGTGACAGATGCTGGATTTACAAAGAAAATGAGGTCTCTTATGGAATAGAAGAGGAGGACATGATTTGTCTAAGAAAAGATTGTACGAAATCGCAAAAGAACTTGGAAAAGAAAGTAAGGATGTTGTAGCGCGTGCAAAAGAGCTGGGCTTGGAAGTGAAAAGCCATGCTTCAAGCGTAGAGGCTGCTGCTGCTGAAAAAATTATAGCTAGCTTTAAGCCTGCTGCTCCTAAGGCAGAGGCAAAACCTGCAGCGGCAAAAGCAAGTGAAGCGAAGGTGGAAAGTAAACCAGCTACGCCAGCAGCTCCTAAGGAAGAAAAAGTTGTAGCTGCAAGACCGCAGAGTCGAAACTTTAAGGCGGAACGTGAAGCGCGTGCCAAAGAGCAAGCGGAACGACGCAAGCAAAACAAGGGTAACAACCGCGATCAACAACAAAACGGTAACCGTCAAAAGAACGATAACCGTAATGGTGGGAAATCTGGTCAAGGGAACCGTGACAATCGTCGTTTTAACGACCAAGGGAAGAAACCACAAGGCCAAGGGAATCGTGGCAATGATTATCGCCAACAAGCTGATAATCGTCCCAACCAAGCTGGTCCTCGTATTGACTTTAAAGCCCGAGCAGCAGCTCTGAAGGCTGAGCAAAATGCAGAATACGCACGCTCAAGCGAGGAACGCTTCAAACAGTCTCAAGTTGCCAAAGAAGCCTTGGCTCAAGCTAATAAACGCAAGGAGCCAGAAGAAATCTTTGAGGAAGCTGCTAAACTAGCTGAACAAACTCAGCCTGTAGTTGAAGTAGCTCCTGTAGCCAAAGAGGCTGTAGTGGATACACGTCGTAAAAAGCAAGCTCGACCAGACAAAGATCGTGATGATTACGATCATGAGGAAGATGGTCCTAGAAAACAACAAAAGAATCGAAGTAGTCAGAATCAAGTGAGAAATCAAAGAAATAGTAACTGGAATAACAATAAGAAAAATAAAAAAGGCAATAAACAAAATAACCGTAATCAGGCTCCAAAACCTATTACAGAGCGTAAATTCCATGAATTGCCAACAGAATTTGAATACACAGATGGTATGACCGTTGCGGAAATCGCAAAACGTATCAAACGTGAACCAGCTGAGATTGTTAAGAAACTATTTATGATGGGCGTTATGGCCACTCAAAACCAATCTTTGGATGGAGAAACAATCGAACTCCTCATGGTTGATTATGGAATTGAAGCTAAACAAAAGGTAGAAGTGGACAATGCGGATATCGAACGTTTCTTCGTCGAAGATGGCTATCTGAATGAAGATAAGTTAGTTGAACGTCCACCAGTTGTAACCATCATGGGACACGTTGACCATGGTAAAACAACCCTTTTGGATACCCTGCGTAATTCTCGTGTCGCTACAGGAGAAGCAGGTGGTATCACCCAGCATATTGGTGCCTACCAGATTGAGGAAAATGGCAAGAAGATTACCTTCCTTGATACACCTGGACACGCGGCATTTACTTCTATGCGTGCACGTGGTGCCTCTGTTACCGATATTACCATCTTGGTCGTAGCGGCAGATGACGGGGTTATGCCTCAAACTATCGAAGCCATCAACCACTCAAAAGCAGCTAATGTTCCAATTATCGTTGCTATTAACAAGATTGATAAACCAGGTGCTAACCCAGAACGTGTAATCGGTGAATTGGCTGAACACGGTGTTATGTCAACTGCCTGGGGTGGTGATTCTGAGTTTGTAGAAATCTCAGCCAAATTCAACCAAAATATCGATGAACTCTTGGAAACTGTCCTTCTTGTAGCTGAAATTCAAGAGCTCAAAGCAGACCCAACCGTTCGTGCCATCGGTACCGTTATTGAAGCTCGTTTGGATAAAGGAAAAGGTGCGGTTGCAACCCTCCTTGTTCAACAAGGTACCTTGAATGTCCAAGACCCAATCGTTGTTGGTAATACTTTCGGACGTGTCCGTGCCATGACCAATGACCTTGGACGTCGTGTTAAGGTTGCAGGACCATCAACACCAGTATCTATTACAGGTTTGAACGAAGCACCGATGGCGGGTGATCACTTTGCCGTTTATGAAGATGAGAAGTCTGCTCGTGCAGCTGGTGAAGAACGTGCCAAACGTGCTCTTATGAAACAACGTCAAGCTACACAGCGTGTAAGCCTTGAAAACCTCTTTGACACTCTTAAAGCTGGTGAACTTAAGTCTGTTAACGTCATCATCAAAGCCGACGTACAAGGTTCAGTTGAAGCCCTCTCTGCCTCACTACAAAAGATTGATGTGGAAGGTGTAAAAGTTACCATCGTCCACTCAGCAGTTGGTGCTATCAACGAATCTGACGTGACTCTTGCGGAAGCTTCAAATGCCTTTATCGTTGGTTTCAACGTACGTCCTACACCACAAGCTCGCCAACAAGCAGAAGCAGACGATGTAGAAATCCGTCTCCACAGCATCATCTACAAGGTTATCGAAGAGATGGAAGAAGCCATGAAAGGGATGTTGGATCCTGAATTTGAAGAAAAGGTTATCGGTGAAGCGATTATCCGTGAAACCTTCAAAGTGTCTAAAGTCGGAACAATCGGTGGATTTATGGTTACTAGCGGTAAAGTTACCCGTGACTCTAAAGTCCGTGTTATTCGTGACGGTGTCGTTATTTACGATGGTGAACTTGCAAGCTTGAAACACTATAAAGATGACGTCAAAGAAGTTACAAACGGCCGTGAAGGTGGTCTCATGATTGATGGCTACAATGATATCAAGATGGATGATGTGATTGAGGCATACGTCATGGAAGAAATTAAACGCTAATAGAGAAACGATAGCTCATTTGACTCGTTGTCAACAGCGCCTTGATGAACCCTTAGTTCTATCTAAGGCTTGCTTCCTAGATTCAAATGGCTCTTGTTCCTCTATCTTCTAGAAATAGCTAGGTCTGCTGGCCTAGCTTTTGATTCAATAGAGAGGAAGGAATAGCATGGGAAATCATTTCCGTACGGATCGTGTAGGCATGGAAATCAAACGCGAAGTCAATGAGATTTTGCAAAAGAAAGTCCGTGATCCTCGTGTCCAAGGAGTGACCATCACAGATGTTCAGATGCTAGGTGACTTGTCTGTAGCTAAGGTTTACTACACCATTTTGAGTAATCTTGCTTCAGATAATCAAAAGGCCCAAATTGGCCTTGAAAAAGCAACCGGAACTATCAAACGTGAGCTTGGTCACAATTTGAAATTGTATAAAATTCCAGACTTGACCTTCGTCAAAGACGAATCCATCGAGTATGGAAACAAGATTGACGAAATGTTACGCAATCTGGATAAAAAATAAGAAAGAGGGGTAACCCTCTTTTTTGTTTAGAAGAAGGAGGGTATTCTAGACTTAAAGGCTAATCAGAAAGAAAAAATAAGTTCTTAAAATTTCTTTTATGGAGCAAATATGATATGATATAGTTCAAATTGAAAGAAAAAGAGAAGAAACTAGATGTCTAAACAAGATTTAGCTATGCAAGTATTGCAACAAGTCGTGAAACTCCCTGTTGTTAAAGTTGATCGTTCAAAATTTTTAGTAGATAAATTTTCCAAACTATTAGACCCAAAAGATATTCCTCGATTACTAGAAGAGGGACCAACAGCCTTGTTATCCCAGGATATTTTAGATAAAGTTGCCGATTCTTGTATTAAGGATAATGTTCTATTGGCGAGTGGAACTTCTGTTCTTGCAGGTATTCCTGGTGGTCTAGCCCTTGCAATCACCATTCCAACTGATGTTGCTCAGTTTTATGCTTTCTCCTTAAAACTAGCGCAAGAATTGGGATATATTTATGGCTATGATGATCTTTGGGCTTCACGAAATGAATTGAGTGAAGAAGCCAAAAATACGCTCTTGCTCTATCTCGGGGTCATGCTTGGGGTCAATAGTGCTGGAGCCCTCCTTCGAGCTGGGGGAGTATCAGTTGCTAAACATGTCATGAAGACAGTTCCCCAGAAGGCTTTGGCTAAGACTTTGTGGTATCCCATTTTAGAAAAAGTTTTGAAAATTTTTGGGGTGAATCTGACAAAGGGAGGCTTTGCAAAAGGAATGGGCAAATTTATCCCAATCCTAGGAGGTGTCGTTTCAGGTGGTTTAACCTATACGACTATGAAACCTATGGGTAAAAGTTTGCAAAGAGAATTATCCAAACTAGTCAATTATAGTGAAGCTCAGTATCAAAGAGATGTAGAAACGATTCGAAAAGAAGCAGAAATCATCGAAGTAGAGTAATGGGAAGAAACTAGTAGGCTTGTACTGCTAGTTTTTTTATCCTAGCCCTTGTGGTATAATAAAAAAAGAAAATCTAGTGTGAAAACAGAATGGAGGTTGTGATGGATAATATTATTGACGTATCTATTCCCGTTGCGGAAGTGGTGGATAAACATCCAGAAGTTTTAGATATTTTGGTTGAGCTTGGTTTCAAACCACTTGCAAATCCCTTGATGCGTAATACTGTAGGGCGAAAAGTTTCGCTCAAACAAGGTTCCAAGCTTGAAGGGACTCCTATGGATAAGATTGTGCGTACGCTTGAAGCAAATGGTTACGAAGTGATCGGGTTAGACTAATGACAGATGAACGTATTCATATCCTGCGGGATATTTTATTAGAATTGCATAATGGAGCCTCTCCAGAGTCCGTTCAGGAACGCTTTGATGCGACCTTTACTGGTGTATCTGCTATCGAGATTTCCCTCATGGAGCACGAGTTGATGAACTCTGACTCAGGCGTTACCTTTGAAGATGTCATGGAACTCTGCGATGTGCATGCCAATCTCTTTAAAAATGCTGTTAAGGGCGTAGAAGTTGAAGATACCGAACATCCTGGTCATCCTGTGCGTGTCTTTAAGGATGAAAATCTAGCTCTCCGTGCTGCCTTGATTCGGGTCCGTAGATTGCTCTCGACTTATGAATCTGTGGACGATGAGGAAATGTTGGTTGAGATGCGCAAAGGCTTGGTACGTCAGATGGGGCTTGTTGGTCAATTTGATATCCACTACCAGCGCAAGGAAGAGCTCTTTTTTCCCATCATGGAACGTTATGGGCATGATTCACCTCCCAAAGTCATGTGGGGAGTGGATGATCAGATTAGGGATCTCTTTCAAACAGCCTTAGTGGCAACTAAGTCGCTCCCAGAAGTGCCAATTTCCGCTGTGAAGGAAGCTTTTGAAGCTTTTGCGACAGAGTTTGAAAGTATGATTTTTAAGGAAGAATCAATCCTTCTCATGATTCTGCTTGAATCCTTTACCCAGGATGACTGGATTCAGATTGCTGAGGAAAGTGATGCCTATGGATATGCTATTATCCGTCCGTCTGAGAAATGGGTTCCTGAACGTCAAAGTTTTGTTGAGGAAAAAAGTGTAGAAGAACCAACTCAGCCAGAAACTATAGATGGACAAGTTCAGCAAGTGATCGATACGCCAGAAGGTCAGTTTACTATCACCTTTACACCAAAGGAAAAGGAAACGCTGCTAGATCGCAATAGCCAGCAGGCTTTTGGCAATGGCTATCTCTCAGTTGAACAGGCGAATCTTATCCTTAATCATTTGCCGATGGAGATTACCTTTGTTAATAAGGATGATATCTTCCAGTATTATAACGATAATACGCCAGCAGATGAAATGATTTTCAAGCGGGCACCGTCTCAGGTTGGACGAAACGTCGAACTATGCCATCCACCAAAATATTTGGAGAAGGTCAAAGCCATTATGCAAGGTCTTCGTGAAGGGAAAAAAGACAAGTACGAGATGTGGTTCAAGTCAGAATCACGTGGAAAGTTTGTCCATGTCACTTACGCAGCTGTCCACGATCAAGCAGGAGAGTTTCAAGGAGTTTTGGAATATGTTCAGGACATCCAACCCTACCGTGAAATTGATACAGACTTTTTCCGTGGATTAGAATAAGGAGAAAAAATGAGTTACGAGCAAGAATTTATGAAGGAATTTGAAGCCTGGGTTAATACCCAGATTATGATCAACGATATGGCTCTTAAGGAAAGTCAAAAGGTCTATGAAGAAGATCAAGATGAGCGCGCTAAAGATGCCATGATTCGCTACGAGAGTCGCTTGGATGCCTACCAGTTCTTACTAGGTAAATTTGAAAACTTCAAGGCAGGCAAGGGGTTCCATGATTTACCAGAAGGTTTGTTTGGCGAGAGAAATTATTAATGTTTAGAAATTAGAAAGGAGGCTGGGACAAAAGTCCTAGCCTCTCAATTGTCTTTGGATTGTCGAGCAAGACGCAGTGGTTGAGTGGGCTCTACTACGCTGATTTCATCAGCTTTTACAGCCCTACTCAACTGTGCGGAGGTGGGACGACGAAATCGAATTCTAACGAATTACCGATTTCTGTCCCACTCTCTTTTTCATTGTTCCTTGAGCCTTTTTGTGTTACAATGTTAGCATGAAAACGAAAAATATTATTAAAACAGGTTTAGTCGTGGCAGGGCTTGGAGCACTTGCCTTTGGTGCTAAGAAAGTAGCTGATGATCACAAACTCATGAAGACACAGGAAGAGTTAACTGCTATTGTGCGTGACTATTTCTCAGAAATGGGTGAGATTGGGACTCTCTATGTCCAAGTATATGAAAGTAGCCTAGAACGTCTTGTTGGTGGTGTCATTTTTGAAGATGGTCGTCACTATACCTTTGTCTATGAAGATGAAGATCTCATCTACGAGGAGGAAGTCTTATGATTTCTCCTAAAAATATAGAAGAAATAGCAAATCTAGTAGAGCAGGATGGCAAGAAGGTCTTCCTTTTTGTTGCGGATTGGTGTGGCGATTGCCGTTATATCTATCCTGCCTTGCCAGAGATTGAAGAGGCAAATCCAGAGTTCACTTTTATACGGGTAGACCGAGATGAGTACATGGAGCTTGCTAAACTTTGGGATGTATACGGGATTCCAAGTCTTGTTGTTTTAGACAAGGACAAGGAGATTGGACGTTTTGTCAATCGTGACCGTAAAACCAAGGGGCAAATCAATAACTTTTTAGCAAGTTTGAAATAGGAGAAAAGAATGATTTTTACATATAATAAAGAACATGTCGGCGATGTCCTTATGGTCATCGTGAAAAACAGTGGAGATGCCAAACTAGATGTTGAGCGTAAAGGTAATGTTGCGCGTGTTTTCCTAAAAGAAAATGGTGAGACTGTCGCTTGGAACATTTTTGAAGTTTCTAACTTATTTGAGATTGAGAATCGCGGGCAAGTCTTTTTAACTGACGAGCAAGTAGCACGTTTGAACCAAGAATTGCAGGAAGAAGGGTTTGCTGAAGAAATCATCAACGACAAGGAACCCAAATTTGTGGTTGGAGAGATTGTAGAAATGGTTGCGCATCCAGATAGTGACCACCTCAATATCTGCCAAGTTGCTGTTGGAAATGACAAAACAGTACAAATCGTTGCTGGTGCTCCCAATGCACGTGTTGGTTTGAAAACCATTGTTGCTCTTCCTGGAGCCATGATGCCAAAAGGCAATCTCATTTTCCCAGGGGAACTTCGTGGGGAAAAGAGTTTTGGTATGATGTGTAGTCCTCGTGAACTTGCCTTGCCAAATGCTCCCCAAAAACGTGGTGTCATTGAATTATCAGACGACCAGGTAGTTGGAACACCCTTTGACCCAGCTACACACTGGACTGCTTAATCACTAAAAGTGATTTATAATCTTTGCTTGAGGGAAATAAGATGGCAAAAAATGTAGTCATTACAGGTGCAACATCAGGTATTGGTGAAGCAATTGCGCGTGCATATCTAGAAAAAGGTGAGAATGTTGTACTCACAGGACGTCGAACAGAAAGGCTCAAAACTCTAAAAACTGAGTTCGCAGAAGCCTTTCCAAATCAAGAAGTCTGGACCTTTCCGTTAGATGTTACAGATATGAGCATGGTAAAGACTGTTTGTTCAGAAATTTTAGAGACAGTTGGTCAGGTTGATATCTTGGTCAATAATGCTGGACTGGCTCTAGGTTTATCGCCTTATCAGGACTATGAAGAGTTGGATATGTTGACCATGCTGGATACCAATGTCAAGGGCTTGATGGCGGTTACTCGTTGTCTCTTGCCTTCCATGGTAGCAGCTAATCAAGGGCACATTATCAATATGGGTTCTACTGCAGGGATTTACGCATATGCTGGTGCAGCAGTCTATTCAGCAACCAAGGCTGCAGTCAAAACCTTTTCAGATGGGCTTCGGATTGACACCATTGCGACAGATATCAAGGTGACCACTATTCAGCCAGGAATTGTAGAAACTGATTTTTCAAAAGTCCGTTTCCATGGAGATGAGGCACGGGCGGCGACGGTCTATCAGGGACTCGAAGCTTTGCAGGCGCAAGATATCGCTGATACTGTAGTTTATGTGACCAGTCAACCACGACGAGTACAAATCACAGATATGACCATCATGGCCAATCAACAAGCAACTGGATTTATGATTCATAGAGATTAATATTATTTTTAAAAAAGTTACAAATCTTGTAACTTTTTTTCTTTTCCTTCGAATAGATAAGTAGGAGGATGAAAAATGTATAATAAAGTTATTATGATTGGACGTTTAACGTCTACACCAGAATTGCACAAAACCAACAATGACAAGTCAGTGGCTCGTGCGACTATTGCTATTAATCGTCGTTTCAAGGACCAAAATGGGGAACGTGAAGCTGACTTCATCAATATTGTTGTTTGGGGAAAACTTGCTGAAACTTTGGCTAGCTATGCAAGTAAAGGTAGTCTCATTTCTGTAGACGGGGAGCTTCGTACCCGTAAGTTCGAGAAGAATGGTCAGACAAACTATGTGACCGAGGTTCTCGCTACAGGTTTCCAACTTTTAGAAAGTCGTGCCCAACGTGCTATGCGTGAAAATAATGCCGGCCAAGACTTAGCAGATTTAGTTTTAGAAGAAGAGGAACTTCCCTTCTAGTAATAATAAAGAAAGCTGGTTCGTCAATAGACCAGCTTTTTTGGTTTATAATAGTCAAATGATTCGGGAATTATTTCTTTGAAATAAAATAGTTAAATGCATTTGTACAATAAAATCAAGCACTTTTTTTGAAAAAATAGTAAAATAAAGTAAAGTATATTCAAAATTTTCAGAAAAAGGAACGAAGCTTGAAGGGAAACAAAGAGAAAAAAGAATTGTTGAAATGGCTGATAAAGCGTATATTATTGCTGCTCCCAGTGGTCTGTACTCTCTTTTGGATTTTTGGCCGTTGTCAAACAAGTGGCATCAAGGATCAGACTAAAATTGGTGTAACCTATATGACCATGAATAATGAGTTCTATAAAAGTATTCATTCGGAAATTAGTAGAATTTCCGATGAAAGAGGAGCTCTTGTTTGCGTCCGAGATCCAGAATTGGATGAAGAAAGGCAGAGCAAGCAGATTGATGATTTTTGTGCTCAAAAAGTTGATGTGATTGTGATCAATCCGGTCAAGGGGGATAGCCAGTCCATTTTAACTGCTCTTGAAAAAGCTAGAAAACAAGGAATTAAAATCATTGCAGTCGATACCCAACTGAAAAATTTTAAGCCCGATGCAAGTATTGTATCTGATAACTACCAAGCGGGAGTAATGATTGCTAAAGAGCTCATGAAACGTTCTTCTAGCGCTCGAGTCCTCCTTTTGGAGCATAAAGGGACTGTCTCAGCAGATACGCGGATTCAGGGGTTTAAAGACACTATAGAGGGGCACAGTTCTTATCAGATTGTATCGGAACTAGAAACCAAGGGGCAAACGGAGATCGCCATGCCGGCTGTCCAGAATTTTTTACAATCAGGGGTTGAAATTGATACCTTGGTTGCCTTAAATGACCGCTCGGCTATAGGAGCTTTAGCTGCAATTAAGGAGCAAGGAAATAGCCAGTCCATTGCAATTTATGGAATTGATGGCTCACCAGATATGAAATCCTTGTTGCACTCGACGGATGATGTAGTGGGAACCGTTGCTCAATCTCCCTTGAAGATGGGAGACCGTGTTATGGAAGTTATCCAAGATATTTCTGAAGGGAAGAGCTATACCAAAGAGGTGATTATTCCAGTTGAAATGATGACAAAGGAAAACATTGATCAGTTTGATGTGAATGGGTGGCAGTAATGAGAAAGTTTAGAGGTGTTCGATACAGTTTGGCCATTCTTATGGTCGTGAATTTTATTGCTGTTATGCTCAACAGCATCATCTATCTTCAAGCAACCAACTATATCATCGCTCAACGCCAAGCCTCTCTATTATTGGAGCGCCTAGAGCGTATTCCTTTTGCTCCATCTACGACTTTTTGGTTGTCAGCAATCTTATTTGCTGGGATTGCCTTAATATCAATGAGTCGTTATAGACCTCAAACAAGTCGATGGTCCATTTTTGATAAGAGGAATCTTCTGGAGATTCTCCTGATGCTACTGTTGATGTGGGTTCAGAACATAGCTTATAACGGGCTCATTCTCTTGGTTTTTGCGGATATCTTCTATGGCTCCAAAGAGTTGAATACCAAGAGAGATCGGAAGTATTGGTTTGCCTTTATCCTAGTGAGCTTCTTGATGCTCCTTGTAACCAATTCAGACGTCTTTTCGCTTTTCTTCCCAATTCCTTCTCTTGATACCTATATTTATTTTTATCCTGAATCTATCCGTATTTTGGCCTTTTTCTTAAAGAATTCCCTCTACGCCTTGAATATGGTACTCTTCATTATTTCACTTTTATTTTATATCATGAATGTCCTTGCGGAAAATCATGAAGTTGAACAAGAGCTGGCCATGGTGTCCAAGGTTAATACCGAGTTGAACAACTATATGGCCTTATCTGAGAAGATTGCGGAGGATCGGGAGCGCAAGCGGATTGCTCGGGAGATTCACGATACCTTGGGACACGCGTTAACAGGGATTTCAGCAGGTTTAGATGCTGTCGGGGTCTTGATTGATATCAATCCAAGTCGTGCCAAAGAACAGGTAAAAAACGTATCAGAAGTCGTCCGTGAAGGAATCCAGGATGTGAGAGGCTCTCTAAATCGCCTTCGTCCAGGAGCCCTTGAGGAGCGAACTCTCAAAGATGCTTTAGAAAAGACAATCCGCGAATACCAAATTCTTTCAAACTTGCAAGTTGATCTCAACTATGAATGGATCGATGTCGATATGGACGTCATGATTGAAGATACAATCTTTCGTGTGATACAAGAATCTATGACTAATGCGGTTCGCCACGGTCATGCCAGCCACATGGACCTCCATTTTTTTGAGGACGAAGAAGATTACATGATTGAGTTGCAGGATAATGGAGTTGGGTTTGAAACTTTGACCTATGGCTACGGACTCAAACAGATGATGGAGCGTATTTCAATTCTAGGAGGCCAGCTTCAATTTGAAAGTCGCGATGGATTTTTCACACGTGTTAGTTTACCAAAATATAAAGAAGGGAGATAAGAGATGATGATAAAAGTAATGGTGGCGGATGACCAGTCCTTGATTCGAGAATCTCTGAAAATTATTTTGTCGGCCTACTCAGATATTGAAGTGGTAGCCACAGTGGAAGATGGGAATCATGTCTTGTCTAGCATTCCACACTCGCATCCGGATTTAATCTTAATGGATATTCGGATGCCAGGCATGGATGGGGTTTTGGCTACAAAAGAAGTAAAAGAGCACTATCCGGATATCAAAATTATTATTTTAACAACCTTTGACGATGATGAATTTATCTATAGTGCGCTCAAGTATGGTGCTTCAGGGTATCTCTTAAAAGGAGCCTCGACAGAGGAGCTTTATGAAGCTATTAAGGTGGTACATCAGGGAGGAGCAATGATCAACCCTGATATCGCAAGCAAGGTCTTTCAAATTTTCTCACAAATGGCCAAATCAAATTTCTCTATTGCTGTGGATGAGGATAACGTTAAGGATTTGAGTACGACGGAATGGCGCATTATCCAAGAGATTGGCTATGGTGAGTCAAATAAAGAGATTGCGGCTAAACTCTTCTTATCAGAAGGAACTGTTCGTAATTACTTATCAACGATTTTGTCGAAATTAAACCTAAGAGATCGAACGCAATTAGCGATTTGGTCAGTCCAAACAGGAGTGACCCGACGTGATTTTTCAAAAGGAAATACGGAATGAAATTGAAGCGAAAGCAACTTTGTTTAGGGATTTGTCTCCTTTTTATGCTCTCTTTGAGTGCTGGTTTTTATTGGTGGAAACAGCAACCGACCGTCCTTCATATAGGAGTTTATGCAGGTTCTAGTTGGGATGTACCGACCAGTCAACGTTCCCATGCATTGGATCTTGCGATCCAAAAATTTGAAAAGTCCCATCCTAATGTTCGTGTGGAATATGAAAATGGAATTCCGCAGTCGGAATATTCAAACTGGCTCTCAGAAAAAATTGTATCAGGAAAGACCCCTGATGTGTTTATGGTTTCTGAGAAAGATTTGTCCTTATTGGCGGCACGTGGCGTTTTAGAAAAGTTAAACGGCTATATGAATAAAGAAGACCAAGTTGCTTTTTATCCTGTTGCATTTGAATCAGGTGTCTATCAGGGGCAAACCTATGCCTTGCCATATGAAAGTAATCCTATTTTGATGTGTGTCAATAAAGATTTGCTGGATAAAGAAGGCATTGAGGTTCCCAAAGAAGGTTGGAGCTTGGAAGAGTTCTATACAATTTGTAAAAAACTAACCAAAGATACCAATGGAGATGGTCAATTGGATCAGTTTGGGAGTACAGAATATACCTGGAAAGAAGCTTTGGCAGCAAATGGGGGTAGTCTCTTTCAAGGTGGGATGCTCAAACTTACGGCTCCAGAAGTCAAAGAATCTTTGACTTTTTTACAAAAATTGGAAGAGCTGAATAAGAACTATAAGGTGAGTTCCAAAGATTTTGACCAGGGGAAAGTAGCGTTTTACCCCATGACTTTGGCTCAATATAGGACTTATAAACCTTATCCCTATCATGTTTCCAAATATTCAAACTTCACCTGGACCTGTATTCCTATGCCTGCTAAGTCAAAAACCACCAAGGCGACTTTGGTTACGACTACTTCTTTTGCCATGTCGGCACGGACTCCTCATTCAAAGTTGGCTTGGGAATTGATGCGAGTGTTGACAGAAGATCCAGAAATTCAACAACTCCTCTTTGCTCAATCTCAAGGGATTTCCGTTATGCCACAGGTGGTCCAAAGTCAGTCTAGTAAAGACCTTCTACAGGTAGATGATTTTGGCACGGACTCCTTAACCAATCAGACCTTGAATCGTATCATGGAACAAGCTGTTGAGAGTAGTCCCAAGAATGTATCCAAAGAAGTGTTAGAAAAGCTGGACTATTTGATTAGCAATGCTTTACGCAATCAGGATGTTGAGAATCGCCTGCCGCAAATTCAAAGGGAGATTGAAAGTAGTCTTCAGATAGGAGTTTAAAGAAAATAAGATGACATCGTGTCAAGTGACAGATGTCATTTTTTTGTTGCTAAATGTCATGTTTATAATGTGACATTTGACAATGTAAAAGCGCTTCCAAATAATCTACAATAGAGTCAAATAAAGGAGGCGTAGCAAAATGAAATACCTCATTTTAGTCAGTCATGGTGGATTGGCAGAAGGGCTAAAAACATCGCTAGCTATGTTTGCTGGTGACAAGATGAATCAGGTCATCGCAGTTGGACTTAAAGAAGGAAAATCCGTTGATGACTTTGCAGTTGATTTTAGAGAGAGCATTTCAGAATTGACAGCAGATGATTCTGTGCTGGTCTTGGCAGATATTGTAGGTGGTAGTCCATTAACCACGGCAGCCACTGTCCTAGAAGAAGCTGGAAAGCTAGATGGAACTTTGATCCTTGGTGGGATGAACCTCACCATGGCCTTGACAGCAGTTGTGATGAAGGATGTGTTGGATGGAGACGATTTGTCAGCAACTATCTTATCAGAAGCACAATCTGCACTACAGCCTTTTGAAGTTTCAGCCACTAGTGCTGAAGAAGATGATGACGATATTTAATAGGGAGGTACCTTATGGTAGTAACATTTGTACGGATTGATGACCGCATGATTCACGGTCAAACAGTCACACGCTGGGCAAAGGAAAAACCATGTGATGGTTTGATTGCCGTAAACGATGCAGCAGCATCAAACAAGGTTTTAATTCAAGCATACAAGGGTGCGTCAGACAAGAAAACCTTTGTATGGACAAAGGAAGCCTTTAAAGAAAAATCAGCAAAAGTAACGGAATCTGACAGTCGGTACTTCTTGATTACCAAAAACCCAATTGATATGAAGGAAATTTTGGTGGATCAAGGTTTTGTCCCAGGAGATGTTAAAGAAATCATTGTTGGCCCTGCAAATGATCGACCTGGTGCAGTGAAATTGGGTAATAACCAATCCATCACACAGGAAGAAGCAGAAGCCTTCCAAGCCATTCAAGCAGCAGGATATAAGGTGAAATTCCAGTTGTTGCCTGATGTTTCGATCGGTTATTGGGATGATTTCAAATCAAAATTTGGTTTTTAAAACTAACAGTTCAACTGTTAAATAAATTTACAAACAAAAAGGAGCGTTTGTTATGACAATTTCATGGATTCAAGCAATCTTGCTTGCTGTTTTCGCCAGCTTGTCTTCAATGCCTGGTATGGGAGGTTCCAGTATCGGGAACTATACACTCGGTCGTCCCTTGATCGGTGGGTTGATTTCAGGTTTAATTCTTGGAGATGTGACAACCGGTATTATGGTCGGGGTTGCCCTTCAAGTCGTTTATATCGCCTTGGTAACACCTGGTGGAACCGTATCTGCCGATGTTCGTGCCATCTCTTATATCGGTGTTCCTCTTGCTATCTTGTTTGTGCATGCAAATCACATCACAGATGAAGCTGGAATTGCAGCAGCTGCAGCCCCAATCGGTGCGGCCGTTGGAACAATCGGTACAGTTCTTTTCTACGGAACAGCTACCATGAACTTGCTTTGGCAACACATTGGTTGGAAAGCCGTTGAAGAAGGAAACTTCAAAAAACTCTACGCAGTTGACTGGGTTTACCCATGGATCTCTCACTTCCTCTTCTCTTTCCTTCCAACTATGATTATCACTAAATATGGTGAAAACATGGTTGATTTGATGAAACTTTACCTTCCTATGGATGGTTTCTGGATGAAAGCTCTCTTTACAGTCGGAGCTCTTCTCCCATGTGTCGGTATTGCTATCTTGTTGAAACAAATTGTTACAAAAGCAACTGACTTCATTCCATTCTTTGTTGGATTTACCTTGGCTAAATCTCTCGGCTTGAACTTAGTAGCTAGTGCGGTTGTTTCATTGATCTTTGCAGTAATCTACTATGAACTTGAAGTAATCAAATCTATGAAAGCTGTTCCAGCTGGGGCTGTTTACGTAGACGATGATGAGGAGGATATTTAAAATGGCTGATAGAAAGAAAATTTCAAAGAAAACATTAGCAAAAGCATTTCATCATTGGTATTATGGTCATTTGACTTGTTTCTCTCAAGAACACATGCAAACCTTTGGGTACTTGACTTCTATGCTTCCAATCGTAGAAGAAATGTATGATACAAAAGAAGAACAAAAAGATGCTATGCAAACCTATACTGCCTTCTTCAATACTGAACCACAACTTGGATCTCTTGTTGTAGGGATTACAGCTGGTTTGGAAGAAGCACGTGCAAATGGAGATGCAGTAGATGGTGAAACCATCAATGGGATGCGTGCCGGTTTAATGGGACCAATCGCTGGTATTGGTGACTCTTTGATCGTTGGTACCTTGATTCCAGTTCTTTTGGGGATTGCACTTGGTCTTTCAAAAGGTGGTAACGTCGCTGGTGCTATCTTCTACATCGTCGTGTGGAATTTCCTAGTCTACTTTGGTATGCGCTTTGCCTTCTTTAAAGGGTATCAATTAGGGGATAAAGCCGTTGAATTCCTAGTAGGACCAAAAGGACAAGCTCTTCGTAAAGCGATCAGCGTTGTTGGTGGTATGGTTATTGGTGCCGTAGCAGCGACTTGGGTCTCTGTTACAACAGCACTCGAATTCAAAAATGCTAACGGAGAAGCCTTCCTTAAAATTCAAGAAAAGATTGATGGTGTTTATCCAGGTCTCTTGACAGCAACCTTCATCACTATTTGCTGGTGGTTGATGTCTAAGAAAAAAGTATCACCAAACAAAGTCATGTTAATTCTAGTTGTTGTTGCCTTAATTGGTGTTGCTCTAGGTATCTTTGACCCACATCTTAATTACTAAGGTCAAGAGACCCCAATATTTACTAGTAAAAATTTTGAGAATGAAGTAGACTAATCTCCTTCTCTTACACTTCATTCTCAATTTTTATCAGGAGGATTTTCATGGTTACAAAACAAGAACTTGTTAATGGATATGAAATAGAAATTAAGTATCAACGCCACATGCTTGAAAATTTGGGTCGTTGGTTCAGTTTGCTCTTTATCACTGCTAGTATTGGTGTGGTATTGATTTATCTTTTTCATAAAACCTTCCTCCCACTCTTAATTTTCGGAATTTTACTTGCCTTGATTGGAATATTAGGAATGGTGGTTTTTGGATATGGTATCTATCGCGGGCGGATCAATCTCCAAAAGGTTATCGATGATTTCAATCAAAAATTGACGATTCTCAATTAATATTAAAGGAACATCTCTTTCACTTTAGAGGTGTTTTTTTCTTGACTATTTCTGACTAAGTGATACAATAGAACTATGGTTTAGCACTCATAGATAAAGAGTGCTAATAATATGATTGTCTTATGGAGGAAAGCAGATGTTGAAACCATTAGGAGACCGTGTGGTCTTGAAAATTGAAGAAAAAGAACAAACTGTCGGAGGCTTTGTCCTGGCAGGATCAGCCCAAGAAAAAACAAAAACAGCTAAAGTTGTAGCTACTGGGGAAGGTTTTCGCACCTTGAGTGGTGAACTAGTTGCTCCAAGTGTAAAAGCTGGAGATCAAGTTTTAGTTGAAGCTAATGCAGGTATTGATGTCAAAGATGGGGATGAAAAATATATCATCGTAGGTGAAGCTAACATCTTGGCAATTATTGAAGAATAGAAGGAGAAAGTAAGTATGGCAAAAGACATTAAATTTTCATCTGATGCACGTTCAGCTATGGTTCGTGGCGTTGATATTCTAGCAGATACTGTTAAAGTAACTTTGGGACCTAAAGGTCGTAACGTTGTGCTTGAAAAATCATTTGGTTCTCCATTGATTACCAACGACGGTGTAACAATCGCCAAAGAAATCGAATTGGAAGACCATTTTGAAAATATGGGTGCCAAATTGGTATCAGAAGTAGCTTCTAAAACTAATGATATTGCTGGTGACGGAACAACTACTGCAACTGTCTTGACTCAGGCTATCGTTCGTGAAGGAATTAAAAACGTAACTGCTGGCGCAAATCCAATTGGTATTCGCCGTGGGATTGAAACTGCGGTCGCTGCAGCCGTTGAAGCCTTGAAGAACAATGCTATTCCAGTAGCCAATAAAGAAGCTATCGCTCAGGTCGCTGCAGTATCATCTCGTTCTGAAAAAGTTGGTGAATACATCTCTGAAGCCATGGAAAAAGTTGGTAAAGATGGAGTTATCACTATTGAAGAATCACGTGGTATGGAAACCGAGCTTGAAGTGGTTGAGGGAATGCAATTTGACCGTGGTTATCTATCACAGTACATGGTGACAGATAATGAAAAAATGGTTGCAGACCTTGAAAATCCATACATTTTAATCACAGACAAGAAGATTTCAAACATCCAAGAAATCTTGCCACTTCTAGAAAGTATTCTTCAAAGCAGTCGTCCGCTCTTGATTATTGCAGATGATGTTGATGGTGAAGCTTTGCCAACTCTTGTTTTGAACAAGATTCGTGGAACTTTCAACGTAGTTGCTGTTAAGGCACCAGGATTTGGTGACCGACGTAAAGCTATGCTTGAAGATATCGCAATCTTGACAGGTGGAACTGTTATCACAGAAGATCTTGGTCTTGAGTTAAAAGATGCTACTATCGAAGCTTTAGGTCAAGCAGCTAAAGTGTCTGTAGATAAAGATAGCACAGTCATTGTTGAAGGTGCAGGAAATCCTGAAGCGATTGCTAACCGTGTAGCTGTCATCAAGTCTCAAATCGAAACAACAACTTCAGAATTCGACCGTGAAAAACTCCAAGAACGCTTGGCCAAGTTATCAGGTGGAGTAGCAGTTATCAAGGTCGGTGCTGCAACTGAAACTGAATTGAAAGAAATGAAACTCCGCATCGAAGATGCCCTTAATGCTACCCGTGCAGCAGTGGAAGAAGGTATTGTTGCAGGTGGTGGTACTGCCTTAGTGAATGTCATTCCAGCTGTTGAAGCTTTAGAATTGACAGGTGATGAAGCAACAGGACGTAGCATTGTTCTTCGTGCCTTGGAAGAACCAGTTCGCCAAATTGCCTACAATGCAGGCTATGAAGGTTCAATCGTTATCGATCGTTTGAAAAATGCAGAAGCTGGTACAGGCTTTAACGCTGCAACAGGTGAATGGGTCAACATGATTGAAGCAGGTATTATCGATCCTGTTAAGGTTAGCCGTTCAGCCCTTCAAAACGCAGCTTCAGTTGCAAGTCTTATCTTGACAACAGAAGCCGTTGTGGCCAACAAACCAGAACCTGTAGCACCAGCTCCAGCTATGGATCCATCTATGATGGGTGGTTACTAATAAATAAAAACAGGTAGAAATCATGATTTCTACCTGTTTCTTTTGAATCACTTAAAAAGAGGGAGCTCAGCTTCATCTTTTTTTTTATCTGAAATTGTTATGGTTTGATAACTTCAGCTCCACCCATGTATGGACGAAGGACTTCAGGAATAGTAACAGAACCATCTTCGTTTTGATAGTTTTCAAGAATAGCAGCAACGGTACGTCCAACAGCAAGTCCAGAACCGTTCAAGGTGTGGAGAAGTTTAACCTTACCATCTGCTTCGTCACGATAACGGATTTGGGCACGACGTGCTTGGAAATCTTCTGTATTTGAACAGCTTGAGATTTCACGGTAGGTATTTTGTGCTGGGATCCAAACTTCCAAGTCGTAAGTCTTAGCAGCTGAGAAGCCCATATCTCCTGTAGAAAGAGCAACTACACGGTATGGCAAGTTGAGTTTTTGAAGGATGTTTTCAGCGTTAGCTGTCATCTTTTCTAGTTCTTCGTATGATTCTTCAGGTTTAGCAAATTTCACCATTTCTACCTTGTGGAATTGGTGCAAACGAATCAAGCCACGAGTATCGCGACCAGCAGAACCAGCTTCAGAACGGAATGATGGACTCATAGCAGTAAAGTAGATTGGCAAGTCTTTTCCGTCAAGAATTTCATCACGGTAGTAGTTAGTCAAAGGTACTTCAGCTGTAGGAATAAGGACATAGTTTGTGTCTTTCAATTCAAACGTATCTTCCTTGAATTTTGGATATTGGCCAGTACCAAACATAGAATCATGGTTAACCATGTAAGGGGTGATGACTTCAGTATAACCTTCCTTACCATGCTCATCTAGCATAAAGTTGTAGATGGCACGTTCCAAGCGAGCTCCGAGGCCTTTATAGAAGAGGAAACGAGCTCCAGTGACTTTTCCACCACGTTTCCAGTCAAGAATACCAAGGTCTTCTCCGAGATCCCAGTGGGCTTTTGGTTCAAAGTCAAACTCACGAGGAGTTCCCCAACGGCGAACTTCTACGTTATCATCTTCGTCTGCCCCAATAGGAACACTGTCAGCTGGGATGTTTGGAAGAGTAGTGGTAAATTCTGTCAATTTAGCATCGATTTCAGCTAATTCTGCATCGAGTGCTTTGACTTCGGCAGATAGGGTTTGCATGGCAGCAATCTTATCATCGGCATTTTCCTTGTTGCGCTTAGCTTGAGCAATTTCAGCAGAAACCGTGTTACGCTCTGCCTTGAGGGTTTCAACCTTAACCAAGATGTCACGACGTTTAGCATCGATTTCTTTCATCTCGTTCAAGATAGCAGCATCTACACCACGTGTAGCCAATTTTTCTGCGACAGCATCAAAGTCTGTACGAATACGTTTGATATCTAGCATATAAACTCCTTTATGAAAAAAGCACACCTGACAAAGCGTTGGAGTGGCAGAGCCACGGTTCCATCCAACTTCACAGGTGTGCACTTGATTCTGTATTTGATTTAAAACAACGGTAGAATTTCACCTATCTCTCCTATCTGCTCGCAGCATCCGCAGACTTTCTGGAAGAAGAGGATAACCTACTTATCCGTTTCTATGATTATACTAAACTTTCTATTTTTTTGCAAATAGATTTTTGATTTTACGACCGATGATTTGGAGTAAGGTTGGAAGCTTCACAACCTTTTCATTTCCGATTTTTTCCCGAGCAATTTTGAGGATAGCTCCAGAATCTTTTGAGGCAAAGAGGAATTTTCCTTGGTCTGTAAAAACTTCAAAATGACGACTAACCTTACGGCCTGAAACATTGGCTCCGATTTGATTAACGCTAGACCATGGGATTTGGATATAATCCTCAATATTGCGATCCGAGTAAAACTCCAAGGCTTGGTCTCCTACCAGAAATTTTCCAACTTTTCCTTGTATAGAGAGGTAAGAAGTTCCAGTAGTTTGTAAGTCAACGACTTTATTGAGAGATTGTGCCATGTTTAGTCTTCCTTACTTTCACCGAAAAATGCTTGGTAGAGAGCCTTAAGAGCCGCTTTTTCTTGGTCTTTGTGGACAACGAACATGATAGAAACTTCACTAGAACCTTGTGACATCATTTGAATGTTGATATTGTTTTCAGATAAGGCACGAGTGGCTGTAGCAGTTACCCCGATATGGCGCTTCATTTTTTCGCCAACAATCATTATGATAGACAGGTCATGTTCGATTTCAGCATGGTCAACTTCAGCTTTTTGAACAAGTTGACGGAGGATTTCTTCCTCTTTGATTGGTGTAAGCTCGCGCTCACGAAGGATGATAGAAAGGTCATCGATACCTGTAGGCATGTGTTCCCAACCAATATTCAGGTCTTCTAGAATTTGAAGTACTTTACGACCAAAACCAACTTCGCGGTTCATGAGGTACTTGGACATATTGATGCTGACAAAACCAGAATCACCAGCAATCCCTACTACTGGGAATTCATCACTGCTGTGTTTCAGAACGATGCGAGTACCTGGATGGTCAGGATTATTGGTATTTTTGATAACAAGAGGGATTTTACCACGGTAGGCCGGGAGAAGGGCTTCATCGTGAAGGACAGAAAAACCTGCATAGGCTAACTCACGCATCTCACGGTAGGTTAATTCTGGAATCGAGTGTGGTTGGTGGATGATACCAGGATGGGCAGCAAAGATTCCATCGACATCAGTAAAGTTTTCATAGAGGTCAGCCTTAACACCTGCGGCGATGATAGAACCAGTAATATCTGATCCACCACGAGAGAAGGTACAGATTTGATTCTCTTTAGTCACACCGAAGAATCCCGGAATAACCAGAACTTCCGTTCCATTATTGAGCTCTTCGATTTTATCATAACTTGAAGGAATGATGCGAGCATTTCCAGGTTCGCTTGTAACAACAATACCAGCCTCTCGTGGATGAACATAGCGAGATTCTAATCCATTTTGGTTAAAGTAAGCTGCAATGAGTTTAGCGTTGTTATTTTCCCCTGCAGCAAGGAAGGTATCGTAAAGAAATTCATTGTTTTCAATTGGAAGGGTAGCGAGAGTTCGGATACTTTTAGAGATTCGTTCTAAAACAGCTGGTTTAAGTCCTAGTTCGCTAACCATTGCAGCGTAACGATCGATAATCCAATTTTGACTAGCACTGATATCATTTCCTGCTACATAATCACGATAATATTTAATCAAAGCATCCGTAACCTTGGTATCTTTAGCATCGCGCTTTCCTGGTGCAGATACAACTACAAAACGACGTTCAGGGTCACTTTTTACAATGTTTAAAACCTTTTTCAATTGGCTTGCAGAGGCGAGTGAACTTCCCCCAAATTTTACAACCTTCATAAAAACTCCTAAAGTAAGTATTTTATACGATTATAGCAGAAAGAGGGGCTTTTTTCAATCTGGAAAATATCCTATACAATTGTTTGAAAGTCTCATCAGGAAAGCTTATAATAAAGATGTAGGAGGAAAGACTCTTCTAATGAAAGGAGTTGGGGGAAGATGATTAAAAGAGTGGTTTGTTTAATCTTACTAGTCCTTACCTTCGTGATGATTCCTACAAATATCGGAGCAAGGTCTCATCCTCTTCCCAGTGGTCGTTTGACCGGAGAAGAATTAGCGATGGAGTATGCGCAGGAGCGTCAGATTTCAGTTGAGAGGGCTAAAATTATCTTATCTATCGGCTTGTCAGATAGTAAGGCAAGGACCTATCGAATTCTCTCTGAAAAGCTTATCGTCAATCCTAACTATGAAGCTAGAGTCAAGTTTTATTGTCGAACAGATGAAAGTGGACAATATAGAGGAATCACGAAACTCTTAGCTACAAGTCTGGTTAACAAGGACGGAGACAAGGAAGCTCCTTTTACAGGCAATCTTTTTGCCTACCTTGAAGATCCAAATCGTATTTTTTACATGGTTTCAGGAGAATTCTACTATAAAGGATCCAACCAAGAACAGCTCTATCAGAGAGAAGGAGGGCGAATGCTTGAAGTGATTTATGATTTCATGGATGATACAAGTACTGGTTTTCCTGTATTTTTAGAGACCAAACTAAGGTTTTAAAATCGGCCGAGACACTTTCGGTCGATTTTTCTCTTGTCTTATAAACAAGAAAAAGATATACTTTGAAGATAAAATAATTTAATCAGCTTTTTAAATTAAAGGAGTGACTATGAATCATATTATCTTTCAAATTCAAGACGATTTAGCGGTGATTACTTTAAATCGTCCCGAGGTGGCAAATGGTTTCCATATTCCTATGTGTGAAGAAATTTTAGAAGCACTGGAATTAGCTGAAAAAGACGATTCTGTTTCATTTATTCTCATCAATGCTGCTGGTAAGGTGTTTTCTGTCGGTGGCGATTTAGTTGAAATGAAACGTGCTGTTGATGAGGATGATATTGCTTCCTTAACTCGAATTGCTGAATTGGTTAATACAATTTCTTATAAGATTAAACAGATTCCTAAACCTGTTATCATGGAGGTGGATGGAGCAGTTGCTGGAGCCGCAGCCAATATGGCCTTAGCAGTTGATTTCTGTATTGCATCTGACAAGTCTAAATTTATCCAGGCTTTTGTAGGTGTAGGGTTGGCTCCTGACGCGGGTGGCTTATTCTTGCTGACAAGATCGCTCGGTGCAACTAGAGCAACTCAATTAGCTATGACTGGAGAAGCTTTCACCGCTGAAAAGGCAATGGAGGCAGGAGCTCTATACCGTCTATGTACGAGTGAACAATTAGAAAAAACAAGAGAACAATTGTTGAAGAAGTTGAGACGTGGTTCTTCAAATTCCTATGCTGCGATTAAGAAACTTGTTTGGGAAAGTGAGTTCAAGCAGTGGCATGAATATGCTCAACTTGAATTGGAACTACAAAAATCACTATCCTATACGGAAGATTTTAAAGAAGGTGTTCGTGCACATTCTGAAAGAAGACGTCCAAAATTTGTTGGGAAATAAAAAATACTTGCACTATTCTTTGAAGTTTGATATACTTTTCTAGTCAAATGTTTTGAACATTAAACTTTTTTTGGTAAAGGAGGGAAGAGAAATGAACTACCAACAAGTCAATGACTATTTAACATCAATTTTTAACAACGTCCTAGTGATCGAGGAAGTAAGTTTGCGAGGTAGTCGTTTCAAGGATATCTCCATCAAAGAAATGCATACGATTGATGTTATCGGTAAGTATCCAGAAGTGACTCCTAGTCAAGTTTCCAAAGAGTTGATGGTAACACTAGGGACTGTGACAACGAGCTTAAACAATCTGGAGCGAAAAGGATACATCGAACGGATTCGTTCAGATCAGGATCGTCGTGTAGTACATCTTCATTTGACAAAGAAAGGTCGTCTCGTTCACCGTCTCCATAACCGTTTCCATAAGGCCATGGTCGAAAGAATTATCGAAGGAATGAGCCCTGAGGAAATGGATGTTATGGGTAGAGGGTTGACTAATCTTTATCACTTTTTGGAGGATTTGAAGTAATGGCTTTTGCAAAAATAAGCCAGGTCGCTCATTATGCTCCAGAGCAGATTATCACTAACGAAGACTTGGCTCAGGTCATGGATACGAGTGATGAATGGATCTCAAGTCGGACAGGGATTAAAGAACGCCATATTTCCAAGACAGAATCAACAGGAGATTTGGCTACAGAGGTTGCAAGACAACTTCTAGAGAAGGCAGGGATTTCTGCTGAAGAGTTAGATTTCATCATTATAGCGACGATGACACCTGACTCGATGATGCCTTCTACAGCAGCACGTGTTCAGGCAAAAATTGGCGCTCATAAAGCTTTTGCCTATGATTTAACAGCTGCTTGTAGTGGATTTGTTTTTGCCCTATCAACTGCAGAAAAGTTCATTTCTTCAGGAACATATCGCAAAGGTCTTGTTATCGGTAGTGAGACCATGTCAAAATCTTTGGATTGGTCTGACCGCTCAACAGCTGTCTTGTTCGGAGATGGAGCTGGTGGTGTACTACTTGAAGCGAGTGACCAAAAACATTTCTTAGCTGAAAGTCTCAATAGCGATGGTTCTCGTGGGGAGTGTCTCACTTATGGACAGACAGGATTGATTTCACCATTTTCTATTCAAGAAGAACCAGATGTTTTCTTGAAAATGGATGGGAGAGCAGTTTTTGACTTTGCAATTCGAGACGTGGCTAAATCTATTAAACAGACCATCGAAAAAAGTCCAATATCAGCAGATGAACTCGATTATCTCTTTCTTCATCAAGCTAATATTCGAATCTTGGATAAGATGGCTAGAAAAATCGGTGTCGATCGTGACAAGCTTCCTGCTAATATGATGAAGTATGGAAATACTAGTGCGGCAAGTATCCCGATTTTACTTTCTGAGTGTGTAGAAGAAGGGCTCATCCATTTGGATGGTAGCCAAAAAATTCTCTTGTCAGGTTTCGGTGGAGGTTTGACATGGGGCACACTTATTGTTACAATTTAGGTAATCATGTGGTGATCACATTGTTATAAAAAAACTATTTATTTTAAAGGAGTCAATCATGGCAGTATTTGAAAAAGTACAAGAAATTATCGTTGAAGAACTTGGAAAAGATGCATCAGAAGTAACACTTGAATCTACTTTTGATGATTTGGATGCAGATTCATTGGATTTGTTCCAAGTAATCTCAGAAATCGAAGACGCTTTTGATATCCAAATCGAAGCTGAAGACAACTTGAAAACAGTTGGCGACTTGGTTGCTTACGTTGAAGAACAAACTAAATAATTAGAATAAATAAAGAAGGAGTAGGGGAGACCCGCTCCCTCTTGTTTAGGTAATAGTTTGACCGTCAAATTATAATAAAGTCGAACTATTACGTAAGCAAGACTTATGGAGGCAATATGAAAACACGTATCACTGAACTATTAAATATTAAATATCCTATCTTCCAAGGTGGAATGGCCTGGGTAGCAGATGGCGATTTGGCTGGAGCTGTTTCAAAAGCTGGTGGTCTCGGTATCATTGGTGGAGGAAACGCACCTAAAGAAGTGGTTAAAGCCAACATCGATAAGATTAAATCTTTAACAGACAAGCCTTTTGGTGTCAATATCATGCTCTTGTCTCCGTTTGTTGATGATATTGTTGATCTTGTAATTGAAGAAGGGGTTAAGGTAGTCACAACTGGTGCAGGAAACCCAAGTAAATATATGGAACGATTTCATGAAGCAGGAATCACTGTTATTCCTGTAGTTCCTAGCGTAGCTTTGGCTAAACGTATGCAAAAAATCGGTGCAGATGCTGTTATTTGTGAAGGTATGGAAGCCGGTGGACACATTGGTAAATTAACAACCATGACCTTGGTTCGTCAAGTTGCGGTGGCTGTTTCAATTCCTGTTATCGCTGCAGGTGGTATTGCAGACGGTGAGGGAGCTGCTGCTGGATTTATGCTTGGTGCGGAAGCTGTGCAAGTAGGAACTCGTTTTGTAGTTGCTAAAGAATCAAATGCTCATCCAAACTACAAAGCTAAGATTTTAAAAGCTCGTGATATTGATACAACTATTTCAGCGCAACATTTTGGTCACGCAGTTCGTGCCATCAAAAATCAATTGACTCGTGATTTCGAGCAAGCTGAAAAAGATGCCTTTAAACAAGAAAATCCAGACTTAGAAATCTTTGAACAAATGGGCGCTGGAGCCTTAGCTAAGGCTGTTGTCCATGGTGATGTAGATGGCGGTTCAGTAATGGCCGGCCAGATTGCAGGTTTGGTATCTAAAGAAGAAACAGTTGAAGAAATCTTAAAAGATATCTACTATGGTGCAGCTGAGAAAATTCAAAAAGAAGCCGCTCGTTGGGCAGGAGTTACAAGAAATGACTAAAACAGCCTTTCTATTTGCAGGTCAAGGAGCCCAGTACCTTGGAATGGGACGTGAACTATACGATCAATATGCTATCGTCAAGGAAACAATCGACCAAGCTAGCCAGGTATTAGGTTATGATCTTCGTGACTTGATTGATAACGATGAAACGAAGCTAAATCAGACTCGTTACACACAACCAGCTATTTTGGCTACATCCGTTGCCATTTACCGATTACTAAAGGAGAAAGGTTACCAACCAGATATAGTGGCAGGCCTGTCTCTTGGTGAATATTCTGCCCTTGTAGCTTGTGGCGCCTTGGATTTTGAAGATGCGGTGGCTCTAGTTGCTAAACGTGGAGCTTATATGGAAGAAGCGGCACCTGCAGGGTCTGGTAAAATGGTAGCCGTCCTCAATACTCCAGTTGAAGTTATTGAACAAGCTTGTCAAGAAGCTTCTCAACTTGGTGTTGTGACTCCAGCTAACTACAATACCCCAAGCCAAATTGTTATTGGTGGTGAGGTGGTTGCTGTGGATCGTGCAGTTGAACTTTTGCAAGAAGCAGGAGCAAAACGCTTAATTCCGCTAAATGTTTCTGGACCTTTCCATACAGCTTTATTGGAATCTGCTAGTCAAAAATTAGCTCAAGTCCTAGAAGATGTTGAGTTTAATGACTTTGCTTGTCCCCTTGTTGGTAATACAGAAGCAAAGGTCATGGAAAAAGAACGAATTGCAGAACTCTTGACTCGTCAAGTCAAGGAACCTGTTCGTTTCTATGAAAGCATTGCAGTTATGCAAGAAGCTGGTGTGACTCGTTTTATCGAAATTGGTCCTGGGAAAGTCTTATCAGGATTTGTTAAAAAGATTGATAAAACTGCTCAACTTGCAAATGTGGAAGATCAAGCAAGTTTACAAGCACTATTTGAAAATTAGACCAAAATGGTAGAAGTTCTGAAAGGAGAAAAATGAAACTAGAACAGAAAAATGTCTTTATTACAGGCTCAAGTCGAGGGATTGGTCTTGCCATTGCTCATAAATTTGCCAGCTTGGGAGCCAACGTTGTCTTGAATAGTCGTGGTGAAATCTCCGAGGAGCTTCTAGACGAATTTAAACCTTACGGGGTGAAGGTTCTTGCTATTTCTGGTGATGTTTCTGACTTTACGGATGCAAAACGAATGGTGGACCAAGCTATTGAAGGGCTAGGTTCAGTTGACGTCCTAGTTAATAACGCCGGGATTACTCAAGACACTCTCATGCTTAAGATGACAGAAGATGATTTTGAGAAGGTCTTGAAAGTCAATCTAACGGGAGCGTTCAATATGACGCAAGCAGTCTTGAAGCAGATGATAAAAGCTCGTGAAGGGGCCATTATCAATATGTCCAGTGTCGTTGGTTTGATGGGTAATATCGGTCAAGCGAACTACGCTGCATCTAAGGCTGGTCTAATTGGATTTACCAAATCAGTAGCACGTGAGGTAGCCAATCGTAATGTACGTGTCAATGCCATTGCTCCAGGAATGATTGAATCAGATATGACTGCAGTCCTATCTGATAAGGTAAAAGATGCCATGTTGGCACAAATTCCGATGAAACAATTTGGCCAAGCTGAGCAAGTGGCAGAGGTCACAGCCTTTCTTGCAAGCCAAGATTATCTAACGGGACAAGTCATTGCAATTGATGGTGGACTTACCATGCAATAAGAGTTAAAATAGAGGTATGAAAATGAAACTAAATCGTGTAGTAGTAACAGGTTATGGATTAACATCTCCAATTGGAAATACGCCAGAAGAATTTTGGAACAGTTTAAAGAATGGAAAGATTGGGATTGGTGAAATCACCAAGTTTGATCACAGTGCTTTTGACGTCCATAATGCAGCAGAGATTAATGATTTTCCTTTTGACAAATATTTTGTAAAAAAAGATACCAATCGTTTCGATGATTATTCTTTATATGCCTTGTATGCAGCTCAAGAAGCAGTTGACCATGCTAATCTTGACGTAGAAGCGCTTGATAAAGACCGCTTTGGTGTCATCGTTGCATCAGGTATCGGTGGAATCAGAGAAATCGAAGACCAAGTGCTTCGACTTCACGAAAAAGGACCAAAACGTGTTAAACCATTAACACTTCCAAAAGCCTTGCCAAATATGGCTGCAGGAAATGTAGCTATGCGCTTTGGTGCCAATGGTATCTGTAAATCTATCAACACAGCTTGCGCTTCATCAAATGATGCTATCGGAGATGCCTTCCGTTCTATCAAATTTGGTTTCCAAGATATCATGTTAGTTGGTGGATCAGAATCTTCTATTACACCATTTGCGATTGCCGGTTTCCAAGCCTTAACAGCTCTTTCAACAACAGATGATCCAACTCGTGCTTCTATTCCATTTGATAAAGACCGTAATGGATTTGTCATGGGTGAAGGTTCAGGGATGTTGGTTCTTGAGAGCTTAGAACATGCTGAAAAACGCGGAGCAACTATCCTAGCGGAAGTTGTTGGTTACGGGAACACTTGTGATGCCTACCATATGACTTCACCACATCCAGAAGGCCAAGGTGCTATTAAAGCTATCAAACTTGCCTTGGAGGAAGCTGAAATCACACCAGACCAAGTAGCTTATGTCAATGCTCACGGTACATCAACTCCTGCTAATGAAAAGGGAGAAAGTGGTGCTATCGTAGCAGTTCTTGGTAAGGAAGTACCTGTATCTTCAACTAAGTCATTTACAGGCCACTTGCTCGGTGCAGCAGGTGCAGTTGAGGCTATTGCAACAATTGAAGCAATCCGTAATAACTATGTACCGATGACAGCTGGAACTACAGAATTGTCAGACTACATTGAAGCAAACGTTATTTATGGACAAGGCTTGGAACATGAAATTCCTTATGCTATCTCAAATACTTTTGGATTTGGTGGGCATAATGCAGTTCTTGCTTTCAAACGTTGGGAGAATAAGTAAAAATGAATTTAAATGAAATCAAAGACTTGATGGAACAATTTGACCAGTCGAGCTTGAAAGAATTTTCTTATAAAAATGGAACGGACGAGTTGGTCTTCAGTAAGAATGAAGCGAAACTTGTGGCAGAAACAAGTCCAGCACCTCAACCTGTAGTTCCAGCAGCTGTACCCACAGTTGCACCACAAGCTCAAACTACACCAGCTGTAGAAGCAGTTTCAGATTCAAGTGCTAGTGAATCTGTAGCTGAGGGGGACCTTGTAGAAAGTCCACTTGTCGGAGTTGCTTACTTGGCTGCCGGACCAGACAAACCTAATTTTGTTTCAGTCGGAGATACTGTTAAAAAAGGCCAAACCTTGGTCATCATTGAAGCTATGAAAGTTATGAATGAAATTCCAGCACCTAAAGACGGTGTCGTAACAGAAATTCTTGTTGAAAATGAAGAAATGGTTGAGTTTGGGAAAGGCTTGGTACGTATCAAATGATTGATATTCAAGGAATTAAAGAAGCTTTGCCACACCGTTATCCCATGCTCTTAGTAGATCGTGTCTTAGAAGTTAGTGAAGATACAATTGTTGCTATAAAAAATGTGACGATTAACGAACCTTTCTTCAATGGTCATTTTCCTCAATACCCAGTTATGCCTGGAGTCCTCATTATGGAAGCCTTGGCTCAGACAGCAGGTGTTTTGGAATTGTCTAAACCTGAGAACAAAGGGAAACTTGTCTTCTATGCTGGTATGGATAAGGTTAAGTTTAAGAAACAAGTTGTTCCTGGTGATCAGCTTGTCATGACAGCAACTTTTGTCAAACGTCGTGGCACAATCGCCGTAGTAGAAGCGAAGGCAGAAGTAGATGGTAAGCTTGCAGCAAGCGGTACTTTGACCTTTGCTATTGGAAACTAGGGAGGTTTTCCATGTTTCGTAAGATTTTAATTGCCAATCGTGGTGAAATTGCTGTTCGTATTATTCGTGCGGCACGAGAGTTAGGAATCGCAACAGTCGCTGTCTATTCGACTGCTGACAAGGAAGCTCTCCACACGCTTTTGGCTGATGAGGCTATCTGTATCGGCCCTGGAAAGGCTACAGAATCTTATCTGAACATCAATGCCATCCTATCAGCTGCGGTCTTGACTGAAGCTGAAGCTATTCACCCTGGATTTGGTTTTTTAAGTGAAAATTCCAAATTTGCAACTATGTGTGAAGAAGTCGGTATCAAATTTATCGGGCCATCAGCTCGAGTAATGGATGTCATGGGAGATAAAATTAACGCCCGTGCTCAAATGATTAAGGCTAATGTGCCCGTCATTCCAGGATCAGATGGTGAAGTTCATACTGCAGAAGAGGCTCTGGCTATTGCCGAAAAAATTGGTTATCCAGTTATGCTGAAAGCTTCAGCTGGAGGTGGTGGTAAAGGGATTCGTAAGGTTGAAAAGGCAGAAGATCTTGTATCAGCCTTTGAAACAGCCTCTAGTGAAGCTAAAGCAAACTTTGGTAACGGGGCTATGTACCTAGAGCGCGTGATTTATCCTGCTCGCCATATTGAAGTACAGATTCTTGCTGACCAGATGGGACATGTGATTCACCTAGGTGAGCGTGACTGTTCGCTTCAACGGAATAACCAAAAGGTTTTAGAAGAAAGTCCTTCGATTGCCATTGGGAAAACACTGCGTAATGAAATTGGTGCTGCAGCAGTCCGTGCGGCGGAGTCTGTTGGTTATGAAAATGCTGGTACTATTGAATTCCTACTAGATGAGGCAACTGGGAAATTCTACTTTATGGAGATGAATACTCGTGTCCAAGTAGAACATCCAGTAACCGAATTTGTTTCTGGTGTGGATATTGTCAAGGAACAAATCCGTATTGCGTCAGGTCAACCTTTGACTCTGAAACAAGAAGACATTGTTCTAAAAGGACATGCTATTGAGTGCCGTATCAACGCAGAAAACCCAGCCTTTAATTTTGCACCGAGCCCAGGTAAGATTACTAATCTTTATCTACCAAGCGGTGGTGTTGGCTTGCGTGTTGACTCTGCAGTTTATCCAGGGTATACCATTCCACCATACTATGATAGTATGATTGCCAAAATCATTGTCCATGGAGAGAATCGTTTTGATGCACTGATGAAGATGCAGCGCGCACTCTATGAACTCGAAATTGAAGGGGTCGTCACCAATGCTGATTTTCAACTCGATTTGATTTCAGATCGTCGTGTGATAGCAGGAGACTACGATACTTCATTCTTGATGGAAACTTTCTTACCACACTATCAAGAAAAAGAATAATATAAAAAGTATGAGACTGAAAAGGGGGATGTATGGCTCTATTTAGTAAAAAAGATAAATATATACGAATTAATCCCAATCGTTCACTTAGAGAAAAGCCCCAAGCCAAGCCTGAGGTTCCAGACGAACTCTTCTCAAAATGCCCAGGTTGTAAACATACCATTTACCAAAAGGATTTGGGGAGTGACCGTATTTGTCCTCACTGTGGCTATACCTTCCGTATTTCAGCTCAAGAGCGTCTTGCTTTAACCATTGACATGGGAAGCTTCCTAGAGATGTTTACAGGAATTGAGACACAAGATCCATTGGAATTTCCAGGCTACCAGAAAAAATTAGCCTCTATGCGTGAAAAAACAGGTCTTGATGAGGCTGTTGTTACAGGAACTGCTTTGATTAAGGGTGAAAAAGTTGCTCTTGGAATCATGGATTCTAACTTTATCATGGCGTCTATGGGAACAGTAGTTGGTGAAAAAATCACTCGTTTGTTTGAATACGCGACAGCTGAAAAATTACCAGTCGTCTTGTTTACAGCATCTGGTGGAGCACGTATGCAAGAAGGAATCATGAGTTTGATGCAGATGGCTAAAATCTCTGCAGCAGTCAAACGTCATTCCAATGCAGGTCTCTTTTACCTAACAATCCTTACTGATCCAACAACTGGTGGTGTTACAGCTTCCTTTGCTATGGAAGGGGATATTATCTTGGCAGAACCTCAAAGTTTAGTAGGATTTGCTGGACGTCGTGTCATTGAAAATACCGTAAGGGAAGATTTGCCTGAGGATTTCCAGAAGGCAGAGTTTTTGTTAGAACATGGATTTGTGGATGCGATTGTTAAACGGAGAGAATTGCCAGATATGATTGCTCGATTAGTAAGGTTACATAAGGGGGATTGTTGATGAATATTGCAAAAATCGTCAGAGAAGCACGTGAACAAACCCGCTTAACTGCCTTGGACTTCGCAACAGGAATATTTGATGACTTTGTAGAGCTACATGGTGATCGCTCTTTCCGAGATGATGGTGCTGTTATTGGTGGTATCGGTTGGTTGGGAGACCAAGCAGTAACTGTTGTTGGAATTCAAAAAGGTAAAAGCTTACAGGATAATCTTAACCGTAACTTTGGACAACCTCATCCTGAAGGTTATCGAAAAGCCCTTCGCTTGATGAAGCAGGCTGAAAAATTTGGCCGTCCTGTTGTAACTTTTATCAACACGGCTGGTGCCTATCCTGGTGTCGGAGCAGAAGAGCGTGGGCAAGGTGAAGCTATTGCCCGTAACCTCATGGAGATGAGCGATCTTAAGGTGCCAATTATTGCTATTATTATCGGTGAAGGTGGCTCAGGAGGGGCTTTAGCACTTGCAGTAGCTGACCGTGTTTGGATGTTAGAAAACTCGATCTATGCAGTTCTCAGTCCTGAAGGCTTTGCGTCTATTCTTTGGAAGGATGGCAGTCGTGCCATGGAAGCTGCAGAGTTGATGAAAATTACTTCTTTCGAATTGCTAGATATGAAAATTGTTGATAAGGTTATCTCTGAGGTAGGTCTATCAAGTAAAGATCTAATCAAGCAAGTCAAAGAACAACTCCGAGCAGAACTTGATGAACTTGGTAAACTGCCACTAGAGCAGCTCATTGAGGAACGTTACCAACGCTTTAGAAAATACTAAGAAATATAGAAAAGCTAGAACTAACTACAAGTTCTAGCTTTTTCTTGTTCCCGAAAAGAACCATTCATTTGATTGAAGTGAAAAAAGAAAGTGTTTGATATCTATCAAACACTTTTTATATTTAATTTTCTTCAGTTACGAATTGACTGAGTAGTCCGTTGATGAAACGGGCTGATTTTTGATCTGAAAAGCTTTTTGCAAGTTCAATAGCTTCATTCACAGCTACAAGTTGAGGAGTATCAAAGGAAGTGATTTCGAAAACTCCTAAACGCAATAAATTCTTTTCAACTAAGGTTAAACGATCAATCGTCCAACCAGACTTTAAATGCTGAGTGATTTGTTTGTCTAGTTCCTCTTTTTGAGCTTGAACACCAGATACAAGATCGATTAGGAAGCTAGGGAGTTTTACCTCGTCGTCTTCTCGATCATGAGTATAAGCGAAGCGACAAGCAGTTTCAATATCAGAACCATATTCAAGACTCATCAGTGCTTGGAAGGCACATTTTCGTAGTTCGCGTCTAGATTCTAATAATGGACTAGTCATTGAGGAAGTCCTCATCAAACAAATCTGTTAATGCTGGTTTTGGTGTTTTATCTGGTGCAATACCAGCAACGTGAATATTCACAGCATTGAGTTCTACATCAGCCATATTACGAACGGCATCTTTTACAGCTTTTTGAATAGCCATTGCAACCTTAGGAATCTTGACACCATACTCAAGATAGAGATAGATATCAGCTATTAGTTCTTCATCAGATTCTTTTAGATAGACGCCACGGCCGAGTGAAAGTTTTGAAAGGGTGTCAGACACTGATTTGTTTGAAAAAGAGTGGACACCATCAACTTTAGCTGTAGCAATTGCAATGATTTTTTCAAGTACACGTGGGGCGATAACGATTTCGCCTAATTGTTCTTCAATTCCCATAGAATGACCTCTTTCTAGAGATTAGGCACGAGAAACGTAAGTTCCTTCTGCAGTGTTGATAACGAGTTTTTGTCCTGCTTCGATGAAGTCTGGAACGTTAACGACAAGTCCAGTTTCCATTGTAGCTGGTTTACCAGAACCGGTAACAGTTGCACCTTTAATAGATGGTTGAGTTTCAGCAACTGTCAATTCAACAGTTGTAGGTACTGTTACACCGATTACTTCAGTTCCATAAAATTGAATTTTAACTTCAGAATTTTCAAGGATGTAAAGCAATTCATTTTCAACATTTACAACAGGAATTTCGTATTGGTCGTAAGTTTCAGTGTTCATGAAATAAGCTGTATCGTCCATTTTGTACAAGTATTGTGCTGGCACAGTTTCGATAATCGCTTGTTCAAATTTTTCCTCTGGACGGTAGCTAGTTTCAAATGTTGAACCAGTACGGACATCACGCAATTTCATACGCATGATAGTGTTTCCTTTACCTGGTTTGTGGTGGCTAGCTTCCAAAACGCGGATCAATTTTCCGTCAGCTGTTTCAAAAGTCATACCAGCCTTTAATTTACTTGCTTCGATCATGTTTTTACCTCTTTAATAAAATAATTTACTCTTTATTGTATCATAAGTCGTAAGATTTCTCAAATATCAGGAAAGTGAGATTAGTTGACAGGAACGATGTTTCCTTCTTCGTCTTTGGTTACCAATACGTACTTGCCATCGACTTCGATGTAGAAGTTTTTATTAGCGGTTTGTTTAGAGTTGGTAGTTTGTTCAGGACTAGTAGATTCTTCTGCAGAAGTTGTGACTTCTTGAGTAGTAGTTTCTACTGAGTTAGCGGTTTGTTCAGGGCTAACAGTCTCTAGTGGGCTAGCAACTTGCTCAGGACTTGCCGTTTGTACTGGAGTAAAAGCTTGGTTTGGATCAGCGGGTTGTACTGGGGGAACGGTTTGATTTGGGCTAACAGGTTGAGCTTGTTGGGTGAGTTGACCACCGAGAGTTTGACCGAGATTCATACCCATAAACATATTCATACCATTGCCATTACCTTCGTTATTAGCTGCAGCAATAAGAGCTTCGTTACGAGCACGACGTTCTTCAATCTCGATGGTATTGTATTTCATAGCAACGAGTTCGCTGTCAAGTTTACGTACAATCTCCATGCTTTCTTGGTCGTAGCTCAAATCCTCAAGAAGGATATTGGTTGCTTCAATACCGTAAAGTCCTGTCCATACCTTGTTGACTTCTTGTTTAGCAAGTTCATTGAAAGTATCTTGGTTGGCATTGAGGCTATAGATATCAACTCTGTTTTCATTGGTATACTTAGCGATAGCAATTGCGATTTTAGGAGAGATATTTTGTCGAAGTGTTCCTTGAGCAATATCTTGGAGTGTAAATGGTTTATGTTCCTCAATTTGTTGACTGATAGAGCTAACATAGAAAAGAACTGGATCCGCAACTTTGATGTCAAACAAACCGTAAAAACGGATATTGAGCATTTGTTGGTAACGTTCACTGAAATACTCTACAGCATTTTGGGTACCAAATTTATTCCCTGCGATTGGTTGCATACGGATAAAGATGATTTCTTGTCGAGTAATAACTTGTCCACCAAAAGAGAAGCGGTTTTTGAAGTTTTCCCAAGTACCCTTAATTCCACCTTTTTCAAGGAGCCAAGCGTTATCACCTGCACGCCATTCATGGCTTCCAGCTTCAAGGACATCCCCTAGGAAGGTACCATTATTGACAAGAACAGCAACATATCCTTGAGGGACAATAACAA
Source organism: Streptococcus infantis (assembly GCF_047463275.1). GTDB lineage: Bacteria > Bacillota > Bacilli > Lactobacillales > Streptococcaceae > Streptococcus > Streptococcus infantis_AF. Next base: position 154,531 of record NZ_JASHEE010000003.1, read on the forward strand.
CAGAACCGTCTGTTAAAAGACCAGTATTTTGGTTGCTTTGTCTTGAACCACCATCAGGGTCTTTTGTAAGCAATTGTCCCTTGATGGCCATGACGTCTGAAGAGACGTGGTCTGGAAGTACAACGGCTTCCTTGAATTTGCTATCATTAAAACTATTTAGCCCAGCTGAAAGGGCAGCACGAATAAATCCCATAATTTCCTCCTAATTATATAGTTCGTCTTCATCCACAACTTCATAGGTATCAAGAACCCATTGATTTGGACTACGTGTGAGCTCAGCGCCGCAGTATTCACATTGGCTAATAGCTGAGATTTTAAGTGGAGCACCACAGTTTGGACAGTGGTCGCTAACAGCTTCATCTTGAACATTGTTTTCAGTTTGGCTACCATGTTTGCGGATGAAGTTCATTTGATAAACTGTAAATAGATCTTTTTGAGGGTCTCCCTCAATAACCTTACGAGTCTTGTCTTCGATGACATAGTCTCTCAAGGTAGATGATAAGATGACGACTAAAGTATCGTTTCCATCTGGATTTTCGTAGAAATCTTTGATTCGAACATTTTCAACGTAAACGCGTTCCAAAACATTCGTTGTTTGAGATTGGATATAGTCTTCCAGTTGAGCACTGTGTTGAGTATAGAGACTAACACTTTCAAGAGAACGCACCAAGTTCCAATCCTTTTTAGTCCAAGCAGCCTGTAATTGGATGTAAACTTCTCTAACCCATGAAGTGAAAGCAGAGGCATCAAAGTTTGGATCATAGTATCTAAGTCGATCAATGGCTTGTATATTATTTTCAACTCGACGATGGCTAGTTGTTTCTGGTTGGTAGCTAGTCGAACTTCCATAAGATTTACCAGATGATGAATTCTGGTCATTCAGATATTTGATAAGCATGAAGAGTAAGAAAGCTCCGACACCAAACATGATCAGAATGGTCATTCCTGTCCCTAGAGAACCGTCTGAACTTGAGTAACTACCGCCAGAACGATAGCTGCTTCGAGAAGAAGAACTACCACTTGAACGACTTCGGCTAGAGCTACTACTTCGAGAGCTGCTACTGCTTCGTGAGCTACTGCGACTAGAGCTACCACTTCGAGAATGTCCAACACCTGCATCGATGGATTGTAGGGGTGTCACAAAGAGAAGAAGCATGCAAGTAGCGATAAGAGTATATAACTTTTTCATATGTCTCCTAACTATGTGAGTACAAAGTGCAAGGCATCAAGCTAGAATTTTGATTAGCTTGTGACAGTTATATTATAATGAATCTTCTTTCAACTTAGCCAATTCTTGGGCAAGCAGTTTGAGGGCGACTTGTGGGTTGGCTTGTCCTTTGGTTGCTTTCATGAGGAATCCTGTGAAGGCCTTGTCAGCGTTACGTTTACCTGACTTGAAGTCGGCAACGGCAGCTTCGTTATCAGCAAAGACTTGGTGGATAATTGGAATCAAAACATCAGGATCTGAAATTTGAACTAAACCAGCTTTTTCAACGTATTCACGAGCTCCTCCACCATTTTTAGCAAGGTGGACAAAGACTTTTTTAGCAATCTTAGATGAAATCGTGCCGTCTTCGATGATGGCAATCATTTCAACCAAGTTTTCAGGTGTCAATTCGATTTGTTCCAGTGTCTTGCCTTCAGCGTTCAAGAATTGAGCGACTTCACCTTGGAGCCAGTTAGAGACTTGCTTAGCATCGCCACCAAGGGAAACTGCTTTCTCAAAGAAGTCAGAAGTGACTTTATTGGCAGTCAACTGGCTAGCATCGTAGTCTGATAATCCGAGTTGAGAGACATAGCGTGCACGGCGCTCTTTTGGAAACTCTGGCAACTCAGTGCGCATTTCCTCAATCCACTCTTCTGAGATTTCAAAGAGTGGTAGATCTGGCTCTGGGAAGTAGCGGTAGTCTGCAGCCCCTTCCTTAACACGCATGAGGATAGTTGCCTTGTTCGCTTCGTCATAACGGCGAGTTTCTTGGCGGATTTGACCACCTGAGCGAAGGATTTCAGCTTGGCGTTGGACTTCGTATTCAAGACCTTTGCGAACGTTTGAGAAGGAGTTAAGGTTCTTCAACTCAGTCTTAGTACCGAATTTTTCTTGACCATAAGGACGAAGGGAGATGTTGGCATCCACACGCATAGAACCTTCTTCCATCTTAACGTCAGAAATGCCAGCGTATTGGATCACTTCCTTGAGGGCTGTTAGATAAGCGTAGGCTTCTTCTGGTGAACGCATGTCTGCTTCAGATACGATTTCAATCAAAGGCACCCCTTGACGGTTGAGGTCAACATAAGAGTAACCATCTGTACCATGCGTGTTTTTACCAGCGTCTTCTTCTAGGTGGGCGCGTTCAATCCCAATTTTCTTAGTTGTACCGTCTTCTAGCTCCACTTCAATCCAGCCGTTGTAACCGATTGGCTCATCAAACTGAGAAATTTGGTAGGCTTTAGGATTATCTGGATAGAAGTAGTTCTTACGGTCAAAGTGCATCTTCTTATGGATGTCCATGTTAAGAGCGAGTGCAGCCTTGATACCAGCATCGACAACGCCTTTATTGAGAACTGGTAGTACTCCAGGGAAAGACCAGTCAATCACGTTTGTATTGGCATTTTGGTCATTTCCAAAGTGGGCAGAAGTAGGTGAGAAGATTTTTGAATTGGTGTTGAGCTCTACGTGGACTTCAAGTCCAATGACTGTTTCAAAGTTCATTAGTTATCACCTCCAAAAATCACGGGTTGTTGTTTGTGGTAGTCTGTTGTTGCTTCAAAGGCAGCAGCAGCTTGATAAATAGTCTCTTCTGAGTATTTAGGACCAATCAATTGGAGTCCTACTGGTAGACCTTGAACAAATCCAGCAGGAAGCGAAATCCCTGGTAGACCAGCCAAATTGACAGGAATTGTCAAGAGGTCAGCCAAGTACATAGCAACTGGATCATGGTTGAGTGAATCCAAGTCGTAGGCAACGCTAGGAGCAGTTGGTCCCAAAATCAAGTCATAGTCCGCAAAGACGTTTTCGAAATCTTGGATGATAAGGGTGCGAACTTGTCCAGCCTTCTTGTAGTAGGCATCGTAGTAACCTGATGAAAGACTGAAAGTACCAAGCATGATACGACGTTTAACTTCTTCACCGAAACCTTGACTGCGGCTGTTTACATAGATTTCATCAAGATTAGTTGCATCTTCTGCACGGTAGCCGTAACGAATACCGTCAAAACGTTGCAAGTTTGAGGAAGCTTCTGATGAAGCGATGATGTAGTAGACTGCCACACCGTATTTAGAGTGGGGAAGGCTAACTTCTTCGACGATAGCACCAAGTTTTTCAAAGTGCTTAGCGGCTTTGAGGATGGCTTCCTTAACCTCTGGATCAATCCCTTCACCAAGATATTCCTTAGGCAAAGCAATTTTCATGCCCTTGATGTCTTGACCGATTTTTGAAGTAAAGTCGGCAATGCGGACTGGAGCAGAAGTCGAGTCTTTGGCATCTTCGCTAGCAATAGCATTGAGCAAGAGGGCATTTTCCTTAACAGTTGGTGCAAAAGGACCAATTTGGTCTAATGAGCTACCAAAGGCAATGAGACCGAAACGTGAAACTGTTCCGTAGGTTGGTTTGAGACCAACAATCCCGTTAAAGGCAGCAGGTTGGCGGATAGAACCACCAGTATCAGAACCAAGTGATAAACGGACTTGTCCAGAAGCTACAGCTGCAGCAGAACCACTTGATGATCCACCAGGAACCTTGCTGTGGTCCCAAGCATTTTTAGTAGCACCGTAGTAAGAAGTCTCACCTGATCCACCCATGGCAAATTCGTCCATGTTGGTTTTCCCAACGACAATCATGCCCTTGGATTTTGCATTCGCAACAGCTGTGGCATCAAAGATAGGTTCGTAGTTATAGAGCATTTTTGAAGCTGCTGTTGTTAAGAGACCATCTGTAGAAATGTTGTCCTTAACAGCTAGCGGAATTCCAGAAAGAACATTGTCAGCATCGATTTCAGCTTCATCAATAGCTTTAGCCTGAGCAAGAGCTTGATCTTCAGCGATTGTAACAAAAGAATTGAGGGTTTCCTCACGAGATTTGATATCTTCAAGCGTTGCTTGAGTTAGTTCAGTTGCTGAAATTTCCTTAGAAACAAGGAGATTGTGCAACTCTTCAATCGTTTTATTGTTAAAAGTCATTAGGCGTCTCCTCCATCATCTAGGATAGCTGGCACCTTGATATAGTAGTTATCTTTTTCAGGTACATTTTTAAACAAGCGGTCACGGTCTGTTCCTTCTTCGGCCACATCAGGTCGGAGAACAGTTTTACGGTCAGCCATCGTTGTAGTAGGTGCAACACCAGTAGTGTCGACTTCACTGAGCAATTCGACCATATCAACAATTTTTGAGAGTGTTGTCGCAAACTCTGCAGTTTCTTCTTCTGAGAATTTTAATTTTGAAAGATTGGCAACGTGAGTTACCTCTTCTTGCGTAATTTTCATCGGATATCCTTTCGTGAAATGATGATTCTTTATCTGTTCTATTTTACCATATTTTCCTATAAATAAGGCAAGCCAAGCTAAAAAGAAACAGAAATTGAAAAATACTTTTTATTTCGATATAATGGTTGAAATTAGAAGAAAGAATAACAGTCGTTTTTAGTTGGTAAAAAGGATGTAGAATTGACTCAACTAGAACACTTTAAGGATGACATATGACGCTTTGGGAGTTGCTTTTTACTAGTAAAAAGACAGTTCCTCCTCATTTGGGAGCCTGGTACTTTTTATTACCTACTTCTTTGGTAATTATAGCTGTTTTATCGATTCGTTTCGCATCATCTAAAGGTTACAGAAACTTTTGGTATTGGGGACAATTGATTCAGTTGCTCATTATCAACGCTTGGTATATTGCTGCATGCCTGCCCCTATCTGAGGCTCTCCCTTTTTACCATAGTCGGATGGCTATGTGGATAATTCTTTTTGCCCCTAATAAGACCTTTTTTAAACAATATTTTGCCCTGGTTGGAGTTTTTGGTTCTATCATGGCCTTGGTTTATCCAGTCTTTTATCCTTTTCCTTTCCCTCATGTTTCGTCTGTGAACAATGTTTTCGGACATTGGGCCCTCTTGGCTAACTGCTTGATTTATCTTGTTAGATATTATAAAGTTGAAAAAGGGGATACTTGGAAAATATGCCAGATGACTTTTGGAGTCAATGCCATTATCTTTTTTGCCAACTTCTTGACAGGAGGGAATTATGGCTTTATGAGCAAGCCACCTGTGATTGGGGATCATGGTAGTTTGCTTAACTATTTGATAGTGACCAGTTTGATGACAGGTATTCTCATCCTTATCAATCAACTCGTTAAATATAAACATAAGAATAGTTAATATACAACTGAATTCGTTACCTTAAGGAGACTTTATGCATCATTTTATTACAAGAACCCAAACGACGCCACCGCCTATTCCGATTTTTTGGTATGGAGTTATGATAGGCCTTCTGGCCTTGTCTATTTATGCTTCTCTTACTTACTACAAAAATCCCAAATTTGTTCGATTGTTTAAGTGGATTCAAATAGCGCAACTGCTAGCTCTTTATACCTGGTATATAGGTTTTAGCATTCCATTTTCGAACAGCCTGCCTCTTTACCATTGCCGTTTGGCCATGTTCGCGGTTGTTTTCCTGCCAGATAAGTGGAAAATTAAGCAGTATTTTGCCCTTTTGGGAGCCAGTGGAGCAGTATTTGCTTTGGGCTACCCTGTTTTTGACCCCTATGATTTTCCGCATATTACCAGTTTTTCTTTCCTGATTGGCCATTATGCCCTCTTGGTCAATTCCCTGGTCTATCTCATGAATCACTATGATAAGACCTTGCTGAAAAAGTATCGAATTATCGCCTACACTTTTATTCTCAACCTTTTCCTAGTTGGGGTCAATCAAGTAACAGGTGGGAATTACGGACTCTTGAATACGACGCCGTTTATTCCAAATGCCCCTATATGGATAAAGTATCTTCTGGTTTCAATCATTCTATCTGCAGCCCTAGTGCTCTTTGATATCTTGTTTAAGAAACGTTGGCAAAAGAAAATTGCTCTAGAAAAAATTAAATTTTGAAGAGATTGTAACTAGAGATACAAAATAAATATTGAATAAAAGAATCTTATGAGCAGGTCTAGTATCTTGACCTGCTTTTTCTTGTGTAAGCAATTGAAAAACTCTCTAAAATCCGATATAATGGAGTGTTGAAAGGAATGTTAGGGTCCGATGTAATAAAGAGTGATTATAAATTGAAATCATTAAAAAAGTAGAAAGAAAGAGAAGTTATGAGTATTCAAGAAGAAATTAAGAAACGCCGTACCTTTGCCATTATCTCCCACCCGGATGCTGGTAAAACGACGATTACAGAGCAGTTGCTCTACTTTGGGGGAGAGATTCGTGAGGCAGGTACTGTAAAAGGGAAGAAAACAGGAAACTTTGCTAAGTCTGACTGGATGGATATCGAGAAACAACGTGGGATTTCGGTAACCTCATCTGTCATGCAGTTTGACTACGATGGGAAACGGGTAAACATCCTAGACACTCCAGGGCACGAGGACTTCTCAGAGGATACCTATCGTACCTTGATGGCGGTGGATGCTGCGGTCATGGTAGTGGACTCTGCCAAGGGTATCGAGGCTCAAACCAAGAAATTGTTTGAGGTTGTCAAACACCGCGGGATTCCAGTCTTTACCTTTATGAACAAGCTGGACCGTGATGGTCGAGAACCACTAGATCTCTTGCAAGAATTGGAAGAAGTCCTAGGCATTGCTAGCTATCCAATGAACTGGCCAATCGGGATGGGGAAAGCCTTTGAGGGGCTCTACGACCTCTATAACCAACGTTTGGAATTCTACAAAGGGGATGAACGTTTTGCCAGCCTAGAAGATGGCGATAAACTCTTTGCTAGCAACCCATTCTACGAGCAAGTGAAAGAGGATATTGAGCTTTTGAATGAAGCAGGAAATGAATTCTCAGAGGAAGCCATTCTTGCAGGTGATTTGACACCAGTCTTCTTTGGCTCGGCCTTGACTAATTTTGGCGTGCAGACCTTCCTTGAGACCTTCCTCAAGTTTGCTCCAGAACCTCATGGACACAAGAAAACAGACGGAGAAATTGTTGATCCTTATGATAAGGACTTCTCAGGATTTGTCTTTAAAATTCAAGCCAACATGGATCCTCGACACCGTGACCGTATCGCATTTGTTCGTATTGTATCGGGTGAATTTGAGCGCGGTATGAGTGTCAATCTCCCTCGTACTGGCAAGGGAGCTAAACTTTCTAATGTCACTCAGTTTATGGCTGAAAGTCGTGAAAATGTGACCAATGCCGTAGCAGGAGATATCATCGGAGTTTATGATACAGGGACCTACCAGGTTGGAGATACGCTAACTGTTGGGAAGAACAAGTTTGAGTTTGAACCCCTGCCAACCTTTACTCCAGAGATTTTCATGAAGGTTTCTCCTAAGAACGTTATGAAACAAAAATCCTTCCACAAGGGAATGGAACAGTTGGTGCAAGAAGGAGCCATCCAGCTTTATAAGAATTACCAAACAGGTGAGTATATGCTAGGTGCTGTTGGACAACTCCAGTTTGAAGTCTTTAAACACCGTATGGAAGGCGAGTATAACGCTGAAGTTGTCATGACTCCAATGGGTAAAAAGACAGTTCGTTGGATTAAACCAGAAGATTTAGATGAACGTATGTCTTCAAGTCGAAACATTTTGGCCAAAGACCGCTTTGACCAACCTGTCTTCCTTTTCGAAAATGACTTTGCCCTCCGCTGGTTTGCGGATAAGTATCCAGATGTGGAGTTGGAAGAAAAGATGTAATTCAGTAAGTCTACTTGATTGCAAAGCAATCTAAGTAGACTACGGCAAGTCCTATAAGACTTGCCTAACTGCCTTACTAACTCATCGGCGAAAAATAATCGTTTTCGCCTCTTCGTGTCGTAACATTTAGGAGTGGACTAGCTGACTGTCTCACTAACTTCGTTTGGCAAATGGAATCGATTTGCCAAACTCCGTGTCGTAGAGTAAAAATCGCCTTACCTAAACACTTCACTAGAAAAAGTCCACGAATGGGATTGATTCGTGGACTTTTCCGTTGTAAGAGATAGAAAACCCATGAATAGTAATATTCATGGGTTTTTAAATAGTTGTTTTTTGTTTTTATTTGTCCTAGCTTACATGCCGATATATTTCGATAATAATACTACTAGGGTAAGCAAGATAAAGCTGACACTATTTAGGACCATATGAATGGCGATAGACATTTCTAAACGACGCGTTGAGTAGGCGGTCCAAGTTAGGACAGCAGACATCCAACCGTAGATTATAAATGACGGGAAATTTGAAGGAACGTGAGCTAGGAGAGAGAGTAGCCACCCTAGTACATAGCCCACTTTTTCATATCCTTGGAAGAGTTTGGTTGGGATAATGCCACGACAGATAATCTCTTCACAAATCGGCGCAATTAAAACGACTAGAAAGAACATAGCAATAAGTGAGCTTTCAGAGAAGAGATTATTGAGAATTTGTTGGTTGGAAGTTGTTGTTTGATTAAGTAATTGTAACATGATACCACCTATGAGATTTCCAACAAAGATAGCTAGGTAACTCAAGGCAATTCTAGGCAAATCGTTGATACTAAAGAGTTTTTTCTTAATCACTAAAAGCTTACTTTTATGAGCGCCATACAAAAAGATAGCTAAAACAAGTATAGAAACAAGGCTAATAATGATTCCAGACCAGATGGAAGGAATCTCAGTTTGGACTAGCAAACCTAGAAGTGCCATTGGAGTCTGTGAAAGAACGATGGCTACCAGTAAAATACCAAACCATGCAAGCCGTTTACGATAATCTTTAAAAAAATTCATTCATATATCTCCTAAAAAATTTATTTCATTATAGCATACTTTGGATAGGAATTCTATTAATTACCAGAACATAAGTGTAGATAAAACAAGTAAGATGTTTCGAATTAAATGACTATAGAAGGATAAATCTTGTCTTAAGGTTTTAGGAAATAAAAAGTTTAGAAAGCTGACTCCCAAAAGGATATAAAAGCTGACAGAAAGTATGGTTAAAGGATTGTGCAGAAAAAATAAACTAAGAAAGATAAGTGTTGTTAGCCTGCCTGTCTTTTTATGAGTTGGTAATTTTCTCCATTTGTTTAACGGCAGAAAGGTAGCAATATCAAGTCCGAAAAGGAAAAAGAAAGAGATGAGTAACAAGTCAACGATTTCTTTTTGTAGTAGAGTGTCAGTGCTTATACTTTCAAATAAAATAAAACAGACTCCAGCAAGGTTAATGATAACCATGCTGCTATACAATAAAAAGAAGGATCGACTACGATTGTGTAGCTGACTATTCACATGATCATGTCCTGAAAGATAGTGGATAAATGTACAGATACCTGCTAATAACATTAAGAGGAGTAAAAAGTAAAAGCAGGATTGTTTGAGTGTTAAAGCAATACCAGGCCAAACTAAGCAACTACAGCAGCCTAAGTAGACCAAGGAAATCAATAAAAGAAGTTGGATTGATTTGTTCATTTTTTCCATATAAAACCCCTACGTTTTTTTAAAAATTATAACTAAAATGATTCATGAAAAATTATCTATTTCCCAAGTGTTATTTTTTGACTCTCAACTGTCTTTTAAAAATCTTATCAACAGAAAAAAACATCCCTCATTTTTTGAGGGATGTGCTTTTTGATAATAACATTGCTAACGCTTAGACCAGGTTCGCTTCATAAAGAGTAATATGATTGGATAAATTTCAAGACGTCCTGCAATCATTGCAAAGGATAGGAGGAATTTTGAAAATGGACTAAAAATTGAGAAACTTGCAGTTGTTCCGAGAATTGGGCCGATGTTGTTAAAGCAACTGAAAACGGCACTCGTAACAATCATTAAATTGTCAGCATCTAAACTGATAATGAAAATTAAGCTGAGTAGAATCATGACGTAAACTACAAAGTACTTGAGAATCTTGTGCTGGGTATCCTTATCAATTACCGTTTGGTTAACATGGAGAGTTAAAACACGGTGAGGTGATATGGTAGACAAAAATTGATTTTTAGCAATTTTTGCTAGAATAACTCCACGCATCACTTTGAGACCACCAGCAGTAGATCCAGCAGAACCACCAATCGCCATCAGCATCAGTAAAATATATTGTGAAAACAAAGGCCAATTTGTAATGTTGCCATAACCAAAACCAGTTGTAGTGATGATATTAGAAACTTGGAAGAAGGCCATCTCAAAACTTTGTGAAACGCCACTATAAAGGTGGAGTGTGTTGAGAGTAATTAAGCCGGTAGAAACGACGACAATCAAGAGATAAGCACGAAGCTCCTCATCGAAAAAGAATTCCTTGACTCGACGAAGCATGAGATAGTAGTAGAGGTTGAAGTTGACACCAAACATCAAGACCCCAACACTCGTCAGATAGGTAATGAGAGAACTATTATAGTGGGCGATTCCATCATTGTAAACAGTGAAACCACCAGTCCCAGCAGTTCCCATAGCGATGACAAAACTATCGTAGAGTGGCATACCGGCAAGATAATAAATCACTACAAAGAGGGCGAACATTGCCAGATACAGGATGTAGAGGATTTGTGCTGTATTTTTTAGCTTAGATACCACCTTACCAAATACTGGTCCAGGGACCTCGGCCTTCATAACCTCAAGATGACTATTTTTTGCATTGTCTATAATAGCTAGGGCAAAAACTAGCACCCCCATCCCTCCAATGAGGTGGGTGAAACTTCTCCAAAATAGAAGCGAACGACTTAGTACAGAAACGTCATTTAAGATAGTTGCTCCCGTAGTAGTGAAGCCGGAACTAGTTTCGAAGAAGGCATCGATAAAATTGGGGATTTGACCTGAAAAGACAAAGGGAAGGGAGCCAAAGAAAGACCAGAGGATCCAACATAGGGCAACAATTAAGACTCCTTCTTTGGCATAGATACGTTGTTTTTTAGGCTTACTGATGATTCCGAAAAGACCTAGGACAACAAGAATCCCGATGGTAGAGAAAAGAGCTGTAAAAACTTGATTAGATTCTCGATAGTAAAGAGCAATACCAACCGGAACTAAAAGTAGCCCAGCTTCAATCAAGAGTAGCTTTGCAAGAAGAAAGCGTACCATACTTCTATTCATAGCTTACCTCTCTAACAAATCATAAATCTTGGTGATATTTGAAAGCAAAGTGATAACCACTAGCTTATCACCGACCTGGAGGGTATCTTCTCCTGTCGGGAAGATCGTTTTCCCATTGCGGATAATAGCAGCAATCAAGACATCCTTTTTGAGTTTCAATTGAGATAAAGGCTTGCCAGTCATTTTATTGGCTTCCTTGATCAGGAATTGAAGAGTTTCTACCTGCCCATTTGCTAGATGGTGCATAGCTTGAAGGTCAGAATATTGCGCATTTACACGACCATGGATAAAGTGCATGATGGTATCAACAGCGATTGTTTTAGGGGTGATAATACTTGAGAAATCTGTTGCGTGGATAATTTCTAATAAGCTAGTGCGGTTTACTTTGGTAATATTTTTCTGAACACCTATGTTATCCAAGAACATAGAGGTAATGATATTTTCCTCGTCGACTCCTGTCAAAGTGGCAACAGCATCATAGTTTTGGGCACTTTCTTCTAAGAGGGTGTCCTTAGTTGTTCCATCCCCTTGGACTATATAGAGTTTAGGGAATTTTTCGCTGAAAAAGGCAGCTCTTTCAGGATTGACCTCAATAACCTTGGTATCGATACGACTGTCTTTTAACATACCTAAGAGATAGTAAGCAATTTTCCCGGCTCCTATGATGAGTAAACTCTTAACAACTCTGGACTTAATATAGTTGTGGAAGAGCATCATATCGACACGATGTCCTGTCACAAAGATACGGTCTTTATCTTCTAAAATCATATCTCCACTAGGAATCATGAGTTTGTGGTCGCGTTCGATAGCACAGACAATAACATTACCAAACTTTTTACGGAAATCAGCAATAGACATCTGACAAATATTACTGAAATTTCGTACCTTGAATTCCATTAAGCTGACCAATCCACCTGCAAAACGCTCAACAGAAAGAGCATTGGGGAAGTCTATAATATTAGCGATAGCACGAGCTGCTAGGAGTTCAGGATTTACAATGAGTGAAAATCCAAGAATATTTTTTTCTTTAAAGTAAGGGTTGGAATATTCAGGATTGCGAACACGAACGATGGTTTCTTTGGCTCCCATTTTTTTGGCTAAAACAGCCGAAACCATATTGACCTCGTCGTATTGAGTCATGGCAATGAAAATATCACAATCTTGAACATTGGCTGCTTCTAACATAGCAAAGTCAGCTCCGTTACCTGCGATTCCCATAATATCAAAACGGCTAGTCAAGTATTTTAGAACAGTTTCGTTCTGTTCAATTAAGACAACATCATGGTTGTCAGCAACAAGTGAACGACAGAGGGCAGAACCTACTTTTCCCCCTCCGACAAGAATAATCTTCATAGTTAGTTAACCTACTTTTTCAATATGTCTCTATCATACCTTTTTTTAGAAAAAAATGCACTCAACAACCGACTGTTTCCTTCTTTAATAAAGGGATTAGGGGAATTCGAATAAATATTTTGCTTTAAACATCATATGTTTATGAAAAAACTTGTTCCAAAAATTCTTAATCTATGTAAATTCTATGATATTGCTTGCTGAAAGTTGAAATTTTAACTTTTGTAAATATGCTTGTAAAAAAAATGAAAAAATCAAGTCATTTCTATTGACAATCAGGCTGAAAGTGTTATACTAAAAAAGTAGTTTCGCTGATTTACTTCAAACCTGTTGTGAGGTAAGTTAACGATACCTTAACCACGCTGTTTGCTGAGCTTGACTCCGGGCAGTGTGGCTATTTTTTTGCACTAGTGAGAGGAAGCAAGGCATGGCCAATCATATTGTATTGTTTGAACCACAAATTCCACAAAATACGGGAAATATTGCACGAACCTGTGCGGCGACGAATGCGCCCCTTCATATTATCAAACCGATGGGCTTTCCGATTGATGATCGTAAAATGAAGAGAGCCGGGCTAGACTATTGGGACAAACTTGAGATCTATTTTTATGATAGTTTAGATGAATTTATGAAAAAAATGGATGGTCAACTCTACTTGATTTCCAAGTTTGCAGAAAAGGTCTATTCAGATGCTAACTTCACGATAGAAGGAAACCATTATTTTCTTTTTGGACGTGAAGATAAAGGTTTGCCTGAGGAATTTATGCGGGAACATCCGGAAAAAGCTCTCAGAATTCCTATGAACGATGAACATGTTCGTAGCCTCAATGTATCCAATACGGTATGTATGATTGTCTATGAGGCCCTTCGTCAACAAAATTTTGCGGGTCTCGAACTGGTTCATACTTACGAAACGGATAAGTTGAAATAAATACTGATAAGAGATAAAATGCTTGCGCTTGCAAGCTTTTTTTGTTATCATTAGAGGGTCTTCAGGGCTGGGTGAGATTCCCGACCGGCGGTGACTTTTACTTGGAAATGTTCTTTTCCTTTTATACTTTGTTGCCAAGCTTTGCCTAACCAAAAGTTATGCCTACAGCTTGTCGCCTAGTCTAAAAGAAAAATCTCCATTTCCTTACTCTAAAAGAAGTCCGCGAGCGCAAGCTGATGTGGTGAGATTCCACAACCGACAGTATAGTCTGGATGGGAGAAGACGAAAGAATAATTTTATCTATTCCACTTAAATATATAGGAAGCTCTTTTGGTGTTTTTGACCAATAGATTGTTTTTGATATAGTTGAGTTGATAGATAGAGTGGGACTTTCCAACTTCTTCTGATTTTATAGAAAATTGGAGGAACCTGTTATGACAAACACACGTCGACTTTCGACCATTGCAATTTTATCAGCACTTTCATTTGTGTTGATGTACTTTGACTTTCCGCTTCTACCGGCGGCACCCTTTTTAAGGATTGAGTTCAGTATCTTACCGGTTTTGGTAGGGTTAATAGTACTTGATTTACCTGCAGCTTTTGTGATAATTTTACTCCGTTCCTTGCTTAAGTTAATTTTAAACAATCAAGGAGTCAGCACCTATATCGGTTTGCCGATGAATATCGTGGCTTTAGGAGTTTTTGTTCTTGCATTTGGTTTGATTTGGAAAAAAGATCGGACGCCAATTCGTTTTGCTCTAGCTTCTCTTGCTGGTACGATTGGTTTGACCTTGGCTATGCTAGTTCTTAACTATGTTTATGCTGTCCCATTATATGCTAAGTTTGCTAATTTTGATATTGAGAAAATACTAGGACTAAGTAACTATTTGTTGACAATGGTTTTACCTTTTAACTTAATTGAGGGTATTATCTTTGCACTAGCATTTTGGTTGATTTATGTCTTCCTAAAGGTAACTTTAAAACGTTATGAAAGATAAACAAACATATTTAACAAAGGGCTCTTTTGCCCTTTTACTATTTGTAATTCTGGGTTATGTCGTTAAGTTTTATCCAGAACAATTGATACCATTTGATTCGTCTATCCAGACAGCAATCCGTGGAGATTTACCAGCTATATTGACAACTATCTTTCGTGGGATTACTCGCCTGATTGACTTGCCAATCGTTATTTCTTGGGCAATTCTATTGACTGCAATCTTTTATCTAAAAAAGTGGAAGTCCGAAAGTCTTTTAGTAGCTGGCAATCTTAGCTTGGCTGGAATTTTAATTGTGTCCTTAAAACACCTCTATCAACGTCCCCGACCAGATATTTTACATTTAGTGGAGGAAAAGGGTTTTTCTTTCCCAAGTGGTCACTCATTAGCAGTAACTCTTTTAATCGGCTCTCTAATTATCATTGTGGGACAGAGAGTGAAAGATAGGACTGTAAAGCTCATTCTCCAGATTTTACTGGGAATCTATCTAGTAAGTGTAATCATTTCCAGAGTCTATCTGGGAGTTCATTACCCATCAGATGTTCTTGCCAGTCTCTGTCTGGGTCTTGGAATTCTATTCATTGAATTTCCATTTTATGACAAACTTCGCTTTCAATGGCGCTTCACAGGCAAGCAGAAGTAGGCATCAAATTCCCTTGAGGAGAAAGAAATGGAAGTCAACATAAAAGATCTTCATCCGACTCAACTATACTTATCAGAAAAGAAGTTGCAAGATATCCAGATACTTTATCAGTCGGTAGAAAAGCCAAGTATTAATCCAATCAGTGTTCTTGCATTTGGAGATTGCTTGCTAATTACAGACGGGCATCACAGAGCTTATCAGGCATTGTTGCTAGATCAGGATACGATTTCTGCTGAGTGGGATAAAGATGGTGGTGATGAACTATATCATCTCTACGCGCAAGTTTGCGAGGAAAGAAAGATTTACTCTGTTCTGGATTTAAAAAATCATATCTTACCTCAAGATGAGTATGAAGCAAAATGGTACAACTGGTGTGATGGTTTTAATCAAGCAGCGACTCTCTTATTGAAATGAAAGTTAAAATGAAACAAATCATTCAAATAGATAGTTTTTCACGCTTGGTTCCTGAATTTTTAGCGGATCATCGTGATGTAGATTTGACTTAGTATCAGGAAGCGGACTTGGTTGAACACTTGTAGATGGAGTCAGAAGCACTATAATGTAAAAAATTGAATGCTATTTATTCTAATTATCGCTCAAAACAGAGCGGTTTTTTGTTTGTAGTTCAGAACTCTTTCACGAAAGAAATAATAGCCAAATTCAGTAATAAAATTTCTCTAAAAATAGGATTTTTCTCTTGCATTTGAGATAGATTAGTGTATAATAGTAGGGTATGTGTAAAACATACTTGTGGGAGGTAAAAATCTCTAAATTACCGCCAAAACCACAAAGGAGGATTTAAAAATGGCTAAAAAAGTCGAAAAACTTGTAAAATTGCAAATCCCTGCTGGTAAAGCTACACCAGCTCCACCGGTTGGACCTGCTCTTGGTCAAGCTGGTATCAACATCATGGGATTCACAAAAGAGTTCAACGCTCGTACAGCTGATCAAGCTGGTATGATCATTCCAGTTGTTATCTCAGTATACGAAGATAAATCATTTACTTTCGTTACTAAAACACCACCAGCTGCTGTTCTTTTGAAAAAAGCTGCAGGTGTTGAAAAAGGATCAGGTACACCTAACAAAACAAAAGTTGCTTCAGTTACTCGTGCGCAAGTACAAGAAATTGCAGAAACTAAGATGCCAGATTTGAACGCTGCAAACCTTGAGTCTGCAATGCGTATGATCGAAGGTACTGCTCGTTCTATGGGATTCAACGTTGTTGACTAATCAATAACATCCCAAGATAACCCGCAAGACTTCATCATTTCGAGAAGTGACGTGGGAGATGAAAATCGATTGAACCACTTACAAGGAGAATAGAAAATGGCTAAAAAAAGCAAACAACTTCGTGCTGCTCTTGAGAAAATCGACAGCACAAAAGCATACAGCGTAGAAGAAGCTGTAGCTCTTGCAAAAGAAACTAACTTTGCAAAATTTGACGCAACTGTAGAAGTTGCATACAACTTGAACATCGACGTGAAAAAAGCTGATCAACAAATCCGTGGAGCAATGGTATTGCCAAACGGTACTGGTAAAACAGCTCGCGTTCTTGTATTTGCACGTGGTGCAAAAGCTGAAGAAGCTAAAGCTGCTGGTGCAGACTTCGTTGGTGAAGACGACCTTGTTGCTAAAATCAACGACGGTTGGTTGGACTTCGACGTAGTTATCGCTACACCTGACATGATGGCTCTTGTTGGACGTCTTGGACGTGTCCTTGGACCACGTAACTTGATGCCAAACCCTAAAACTGGTACTGTAACAATGGATGTTGCAAAAGCAGTTGAAGAGTCTAAAGGTGGTAAAATCACTTACCGTGCTGACCGTGCAGGTATCGTACAAGCTATCATCGGTAAAGTTTCATTTGAAGCTGACAAGTTAGTAGAAAACTTCAAAGCATTCAACGAAACAATCCAAAAAGCTAAACCAGCTACAGCTAAAGGAACTTACGTAACAAGCTTGACAATCACAACTACTCAAGGTGTTGGTATCAAGGTTGACGTTAACTCACTTTAATTAGTAAATAATCAAAAGGTTGGGACATTTTGTCTCAACCTTTTTTCTATTAAAAGGTAAAAATACGTATAAACTTTCTAATCTATTTGATATTGTAAAGTATCTAGATAGAAAATTCAGAAAATTGTTTCTTTTGTCTTGAAAATTTTTGAAAAAATGGTATTATAGAAACAAGTCATTTTAAGAGAAGAGAAAGGGGAACGATGGAGAAAATCATTTTAGACTCACCAAAGTCAGGTTCAGAACTCGTTTTGGAAACGCTCCGTGACCTAGGAATCGATACGATTTTTGGTTATCCAGGCGGGGCTGTATTGCCTTTATATGATGCTATTTATAATTTTAAAGGCATCCGCCATATTCTAGGTCGCCATGAACAAGGTTGTCTTCATGAAGCAGAAGGTTATGCTAAATCAACAGGGAAACTTGGTGTCGCAGTCGTTACAAGTGGACCAGGAGCTACCAATGCTATTACTGGTATTGCAGATGCTATGAGTGACAGTGTTCCCCTTTTGGTCTTCACAGGTCAGGTGGCAAGAGCGGGAATCGGTAAGGATGCTTTCCAAGAGGCAGATATTGTCGGTATTACCATGCCGATTACCAAGTACAACTACCAGGTTCGAGAGACGGCGGATATTCCACGTGTAATTACAGAGGCTGTGCACATTGCGACTACCGGTCGTCCAGGACCAGTTGTTATTGACTTGCCAAAAGATGTTTCAGCTCTTGAAACGGACTTCGTCTATTCTTCAGAGATAGATTTACCAAGTTATCAACCAACTCTAGAGCCTAATGAGATGCAAATCAAGAAGATCTTGAAGCAACTTTCTAAGGCTAAGAAGCCAGTTTTGTTAGCTGGTGGTGGGATTAGCTATGCAGAGGCTGCTGCGGAGTTAAATGAATTTGCAGAGCGTTATCAAATTCCGGTTGTTACCAGTCTTTTGGGACAGGGAACAATTGCAACTAGCCATCCACTGTTTTTGGGAATGGGTGGGATGCATGGTTCCTTTGCAGCTAATATTGCGATGACAGAAGCTGATTTTATGATTTCGATTGGTTGTCGTTTTGATGACCGTTTGACTGGTAATCCTAAGACATTTGCGAAGAATGCCAAAGTAGCGCATATTGATATCGATCCAGCAGAGATTGGTAAGATTATCGCTGTTGATATCCCAGTTGTTGGAGATGCTAAAAAGGCCTTGCAGCAGTTACTAGCGGAGCCAATTGTTCGTAACAATACTGAAAAATGGATTGAAAAAGTTACCAAAGATAAGAATCGTGTTCGTTCTTATGATAAGAAGGAACGTGTCGTCCAACCACAAGCAGTTATTGAACGAATTGGTGAATTGACTAAGGGTGATGCTATTGTCGTAACTGACGTCGGACAACACCAAATGTGGACAGCTCAATACTATCCATACCAAAACGAGCGTCAACTCGTAACTTCAGGTGGACTAGGAACCATGGGATTTGGAGTTCCTGCAGCTATCGGAGCAAAAATTGCTAATCCAGATAAGGAGGTCGTGCTCTTTGTCGGTGATGGTGGTTTCCAAATGACCAATCAGGAATTGGCAATCTTGAACATCTACAAGATTCCAATCAAGGTCATCATGCTTAATAACCACTCTCTCGGGATGGTCCGTCAGTGGCAAGAAGCCTTCTACGATGGGCGAACATCAGAGTCAGTCTTTGACAGCCTTCCTGACTTCCAATTGATGGCTCAAGCCTATGGAATTAAGAATTATAAATTTGATAATCCTGAAACCTTAGAAAAGGATTTGGAAGTCATCTTGGAAGATGTACCAATGTTTATCGAGGTAGATATTTCTCGTAAAGAGCATGTTTTACCGATGGTACCAGCTGGTAAGAGTAATCATGAGATGTTGGGGGTGAAGTTTAATGCGTAGAATGTTAACAGCCAAACTTCAAAACCGGTCAGGAGTTCTCAATCGTTTTACCGGTGTCCTATCTAGACGCCAAGTCAATATTGAGAGTATCTCGGTAGGGGCGACAGAAAATCCTAATGTGTCACGGATTACCATTATCATTGATGTTGCATCTCACGATGAAGTGGAGCAAATCATCAAACAACTCAACCGTCAGGTCGACGTTATTCGTGTCCGTGATATCACAGATAAACCGCACCTCGAGCGTGAAGTGATTCTGATCAAGGTCTCAGCGCCTGCAGAGAAGCGAGCAGAAATTTTAGCTATTATCCAGCCTTTCCGTGCAACTGTTGTTGATGTGGCTCCGAGCTCCATTACCGTTCAGATGACTGGGAATGCGGAAAAGAGTGAAGCTTTGATTCGGGTTATTCGACCATACGGCATCAAGAATATCGCTCGTACGGGTGCAACTGGATTTACCCGCGATTAATACTCTTCGAAAATCTCTTCAAATCACGTCAGCTTTGCCTTGCTGTACTCAAGTACAGCCTGCGCCTAGCTTCCTAATTTGCTCTTTGATTTTCATTGAGTAAAAAATAACTTAAATTTGTTAAACCAGCCTAAAAGGCAATAAATAATAGAAAAGAGAGAAAAACTATGGCAGTTCAAATGGAATACGAAAAAGATGTAAAAGTAGCAGCACTTGATGGTAAAAAAATCGCTGTTATCGGTTATGGCTCACAAGGTCATGCTCACGCTCAAAACTTGCGTGATTCAGGTCACGATGTGATCATCGGTGTTCGTCCAGGTAAATCTTTTGATAAGGCAAAAGAAGATGGTTTTGATACTTATACAGTAGCAGAAGCAACTAAATTGGCTGATGTTATCATGATTTTGGCACCAGACGAAATCCAACAAGAATTGTACGAAGCAGAAATTGCTCCAAACTTGGAAGCTGGGAATGCTGTTGGATTTGCCCATGGTTTCAACATCCACTTCGAATTCATCAAAGTTCCTGCAGATGTAGATGTCTTCATGTGTGCTCCTAAAGGGCCAGGACACTTGGTACGTCGTACTTACGAAGAAGGCTTTGGTGTTCCAGCACTTTACGCTGTCTACCAAGATGCAACAGGAAATGCGAAAAACATCGCTATGGACTGGTGTAAAGGTGTTGGTGCAGCGCGCGTTGGTCTTTTGGAAACAACATACAAAGAAGAAACTGAAGAAGATTTGTTTGGTGAACAAGCAGTTCTTTGTGGTGGTTTGACTGCCCTTATCGAAGCTGGTTTTGAAGTCTTGACTGAAGCTGGATATGCTCCAGAATTGGCTTACTTTGAAGTGCTTCACGAAATGAAACTCATCGTTGACTTGATCTACGAGGGTGGATTCAAGAAAATGCGTCAATCAATTTCTAACACAGCTGAATACGGTGACTACGTTTCAGGTCCACGTGTCATCACTGAACAAGTGAAGGAAAACATGAAAGCAGTTCTTGCTGATATCCAAAATGGTACATTTGCCAACGACTTTGTGAACGACTACAAAGCTGGACGTCCAAAATTGACTGCTTACCGTGAACAAGCAGCTAACCTTGAAATTGAAAAGGTTGGTGCAGAATTGCGTAAAGCAATGCCATTTGTTGGTAAAAACGACGATGACGCATTCAAAATCTACAACTAATTTTTGAGAATAAAAATAGAAGGCGAGTTGGGGGGTACCTAACCCGCTTTTTATCTTGAAAAAGAATCAAGGAGAAGATTATGCTTAGTGCAAAAGATGTGGTGAAGGCCCACAAAGTTCTGAGTGGTGTAGTAGTCAATACACCACTAGAATATGATCATTACTTATCAGAAAAATACGGAGCTAAAATTTATCTCAAAAAAGAAAATGCTCAACGAGTCCGCTCTTTTAAAATTCGTGGAGCTTATTATGCCATCTCACAATTGACTAAGGAAGAACGTGAACGTGGAGTAGTGTGCGCATCAGCGGGAAATCATGCTCAAGGTGTTGCCTACACTTGTAACGAGATGAAGATTCCTGCAACAATCTTTATGCCAATTACAACGCCTCAACAGAAAATTGGTCAGGTTCGTTTCTTTGGTGGAGATTTTGTAACTATCAAATTGGTAGGAGATACCTTTGATGCTTCGGCTAAGGCAGCTCAAGACTATACAGTTGCTGAAAATCGTACCTTTATTGATCCTTTTGATGATCCCTATGTTCAAGCTGGTCAAGGAACAGTAGCTTATGAAATTTTAGAAGAAGCACGAAAAGAATCCATTGATTTTGATACTGTCTTGGTGCCTGTAGGAGGTGGAGGACTCATTGCAGGAGTTTCTACTTATATAAAGGAAACGAATCCGGCTATTGAAGTTCTGGGTGTAGAAGCCAACGGAGCTCGTTCCATGAAGGCAGCCTTTGAGGCTGGAGGTCCGGTTAAACTTAAAGAAATTGATAAGTTTGCAGACGGGATTGCTGTGCAGAAGGTTGGACAATTGACCTATGAAGCAACCCGTAAAAATGTTGAAACGCTTATCGGAGTGGATGAAGGTTTAATCTCTGAGACCTTAATAGATCTTTACTCTAAACAGGGGATTGTAGCTGAGCCTGCAGGTGCTGCTAGTGTGGCGGCCTTGGAAGTACTGTCAGATTATATTAAAGGGAAGACTATTTGTTGTATCATCTCTGGAGGAAATAACGATATCAACCGTATGCCAGAGATGGAAGAGCGTGCCTTGATTTATGATGGCATCAAGCATTACTTTGTGGTAAACTTCCCACAACGTCCAGGTGCACTTCGCGAATTTGTAAATGATATTTTAGGACCGAATGACGACATCACACGTTTTGAGTACATTAAACGTGCCAGCAAGGGAACAGGACCAGTCTTAATCGGGATTGCTCTTGCTAACAAGCATGATTATGCGGGCTTGATTCACCGAATGGAGAAATTTGATCCGTCTTATATTAACTTGAATGGGAATGAAACTCTATATAATATGCTTGTTTAATATCCTATAAAATTTTTATCATATCATTTGCCTAACCTATATACGAGTGCTATAATGTAAGTGAAGAAAGGGGGAGATTCCCATGGTTTTACAAGTTTTACATGTTTTACTTGTTCTAGTGATTCTAATGCTTATTGTAGGAGCTGTGTTAGTGAGCTCTGTTTATGTCGTTCGTCAACAGTCTGTTGCAATTATCGAACGATTTGGTAAGTATCAAAAGTTAAGTAATAGTGGTATTCATCTACGGGCACCATTTGGCATTGACAAAATTGCAGCTCGTGTGCAGCTACGCCTTTTACAAAGTGAGATCGTAGTTGAAACCAAAACCCAAGATAACGTTTTTGTGACTATGAATGTCGCAACTCAGTATCGTGTAAATGAGTTAAACGTTACAGACGCTTACTATAAATTGATGAGACCTGAAGCTCAAATCAAATCTTATATTGAAGATGCATTGCGCTCATCTGTTCCTAAGTTAACTTTGGATGAATTGTTTGAGAAAAAAGATGAAATTGCATTAGAAGTTCAAAAACAAGTAGCGGAAGAAATGTCAACGTATGGGTATATTATCGTTAAGACGCTCATTACCAAAGTTGAGCCGGATGCAGAAGTCAAACAATCAATGAACGAAATTAATGCTGCCCAACGTAAGAGAGTAGCAGCTCAAGAATTGGCTGAAGCAGATAAAATTAAGATCGTTACAGCGGCAGAAGCTGAGGCAGAAAAAGATCGCCTCCATGGTGTGGGGATCGCAGAGCAGCGGAAAGCAATTGTTGATGGACTTGCTGATTCTATTAAAGAGTTAAAAGGAGCCAATGTCGAATTAACTGAAGAACAAATTATGTCAATCCTATTAACCAATCAGTATTTGGATACATTGAATAATTTTGCAGATAAACAAGGAAATAATACAATATTCTTGCCAGCAAATCCTAATGGAGTTGAAGATATACGAACCCATATATTATCAGCTTTGAAAGCTAAATAATTATAATCTTAACGCAATAACTTTATTAATATATGTGTTTCAATTGACAAATACTATAAAAACATATAGAATGAAGTTGCGTAAAGAAAAAAATAGGAGAAAAACATGGCTAAGTCTAACTTTGAAAAAGTAGAAGCAGTTGTTAGCTGGGTTCGTGATAAGAAGATCACAGGGTATCGTATTTCTAAGGAAACGAATGCGCGTGAGATGTCTATCATTGCTTTGGCTCAAGGACGTGCAAAAGTTAAAAACATTTCCTTTGAAACAGCCCTCGGCTTAATTGATTTCTACAATAAAAATCATGAAAAATTTGAAGATTAGTCTTTGGATATAGGCAGGTTCGAAAAGAATCTGCCTTTTAATTTTTTGGAATATAAAAAAAGACTGCAATGGCAGTCTTTTTTCTTATCGAAGATAGCGTTGTAAAAATTCTCTTGTACGTTCTTCTTTGGGATTAGTAAATAGATCTTCTGGTTTGCCTTCTTCTGCAATGACACCCTTATCCATAAAGATGACACGATTTGAAACGTCGCGTGCGAACTCCATTTCGTGGGTTACGACGATCATGGTTAAGCCTTCTTGAGCTAAATCTTGCATGATTTTGAGAACTTCACCGACCATTTCAGGGTCAAGGGCTGAAGTAGGCTCATCAAAGAGAATAGCATCAGGATTCATGGAAAGTGCTCGAGCAATAGCAACACGCTGCTTTTGTCCACCAGAAAGTTGTTTAGGTTTGGCTTGCCAGTAACGTTCTCCCATGCCAACTTTTTCAAGGTTCTCTTTAGCGACTTTCTCTGCTTCTGAGCGATCACGTTTGAGTACAGTTGTTTGGGCAACGATTGTATTTTCAAGCACGTTAAGGTTTTCAAAGAGGTTGAAGGACTGGAAGACCATTCCTAGTTTTTCTCGATAGTGAGTGAGGTTATAACCTTTTTCAAGGACGTTTTCACCATGATAAAGGATTTCACCTTCAGTGGGTGTTTCAAGTAAGTTGATCGAACGTAGGAAGGTTGATTTACCACTACCGGAACTTCCAATGATAGAAATAACTTCTCCTTTATGGATAGTGAGAGAGATATCTTTTAGAACCTCGTTTTGTCCATAGGATTTTTTGAGGTGTTTGATTTCAAGAATGGGTTGATTCATTATTTCAAATCCTCCGTTTGCATTTGGTTAGCACCTGTAGTGTAAGTATCCATATCCATACGTTTTTCGATATAGCGTAGGATACGTGTTACTGTAAAGGTGAGGACAAAGTAGATAACTGCGATAATAGTAAAGGTTTGGAAGTACTGGTAAGTCTGTGTTGCTACTGTATTTCCTGAGAAGTAAAGTTCTACAACAGAGATAACATTCAATACAGAAGTATCCTTGATGTTGATGACGAACTCATTACCAGTAGCAGGTAGGATATTTCGAACTACCTGAGGTAAAACAATCTTACGCATGGTTTGATTATGAGTCATACCAAGTGCAGTAGCTGCTTCAAATTGTCCCTTGTCAACAGCTAGGATACCACCACGAACGATTTCGGTCATGTAAGCACCGGTATTGATAGAAACGATAAAGATAGCAGCCAGAGTACGGTCTAGGTTGATTCCGAAAGCCTGAGCAGTTCCATAGTAGATAACCATAGATTGTACAATCATAGGAGTTCCACGGAAAATTTCAATATAGATATTGAGAATCCAACCAACTATATTTTGAATGACGTAGATAAATTGATTTTCAGATTGAGGCGCAGTACGGAAAACACCGATAGCAAGACCAATAACGAGACCAACGATGGTACCGATAATTGAAATTAAAAGTGTGATTCCAGCACCACGCAAGAGTTGTTGCCAGTTTTCAGTTAGAATTTTAGCAACTTGGCTAAAGAAATTACTGCTGTTTTCTTCAGTAGTTGTGGCTTCTACAGGTTGCTCTTTAATCATACGATCCATTAGGGCAACTTGTTCATCTTTAGAGATGGTTTCAATGCTAGCATTGATTTGGCTGATACGTTCGTCATCCTTACGAAGACCGATAGCGATAGAGGTGTCTTCTTCCCCAGTTTTAAAACCAGGTTCAGGCTGAATCATTTTGAACTTTGCATTTGCTGACTCAGCAGTTAGGGCTTCTGGTCGTTCAGAAACATAAGCATCAATGACACCAGCTTCAAGAGCTTGACGCATTTGTGCGAAATCACCCATGGCAGTTTCTTTTTTAGCGCCTGGAATTTGAGAAATCAAGTCGTAAAGGTAAACCCCTTGTTGAGAAGTGATTTTTGCATCTTTAAAATCATCTAGTGTTTTGGCGTTTGCATAGGCTGAATCTTTTTTGACTAAAAGTACTGGTTCACTGGTATAGTAACTGCTTGAGAAGGCAATTTCTTGCTTACGTTCAGCGGTTGGACTCATACCTGCAATAATCATATCAATCTTTCCAGAAGTCAGAGCTGGAACAAGTCCTTCCCATTTTGTTTTTACAATGAGTGGTTCTTTACCCAGATCTTTAGCGATTTTTTTTGCAATTTGAACATCGTAACCATTAGCATATTGGTTTGTTCCATCAATCTTGACAGCGCCATTACTGTCGTCATCTTGAGTCCAGTTAAATGGTGCGTAAGCTGCCTCCATTCCGATGCGTAAATATTCATCGGCTTGGACCTGGCTAACTAGTCCTAGAGTAAGGGCTAAGCTAGCAAGGATAGATAAGCATAATTTTTTCATGTTTTCTCCTATTTCTAGTCTAAAAATGGCTCCCTCTATTGTATCTAAAAATGGTAAGATTTTCAATACAAGTAAACCTTAACTTCTAAAAAATGATATAATAGTGAAAAAACATGAAAGGGAATGTAAGATGAAAAAGAGATGGCTTCTGGCTCTGGTATTTACCTGTTTGCTATTTGTACCTCGTCTAGTTTTTGCAGTAGACTTCGATATTCTATCCTATAAGGGTGATTTGAATATTCATGCAGATAATACAGCGATTTTCAAAGAAACAATCACCTACCACTTTAAAGATGATTTCAATGGTCAATTGATTGGACTCGGAAAAGCAGGGAAAATGCCGAAGGGATTTGAAATTGATGACGAACCAACTGTCTTAGTATCTAAAAATGGCCAGATTGTTCAAGACGTCCTTTCATATACTAAGGAAGAAGAGGATGGCTACAAGGTCACCATTTTTAATCCGGGGAATGCAGGAGATACTGTTCGTGTGACTGTTACTTGGCAACTTAAAAACCTTCTTTTCTTGTATCAGGATATTGCTGAACTAAATTGGCAACCACTGACAGATAGTTCTGGAGATATCAAAGATTTAGAATTTCGAGTGACTTCAGATAGTCCTGCAGAGAAACTCTTTTTCCATACTGGCAAACTTCTCAACGAGGGAAGTGTCGAAAAAGTCAATGATATCTACTGGGTTAAGATGAAGGATCTTCCTAAAAAACGTCAAGTTGAACTACATGCCTATTGGCCGAGAGAAGCTTTCTCAAGTGCTCCAAGTCAAGGGTTGGATTTATATAATTTAAGTAACTTCAAAAGAGTTGAGATAGAAATAAAAGCCGATAAAGTGCACGCCAAGGTCATGATAAAATGGATTTTTCCAATCTTCTTTATGGCTCTCTTACTAGTAACGTTCTACTATTATAGGGAATTTCGTCAGCATACGACTCTTAAAAAGGTATATCCAAAGAATCATCGTCTCTACGAACCCCCAATGGATCTACCTCCAATGGTTTTGGCAGAAGCAATCTATTCAACATCTTTAGAGGAAGTTAGTCCTCTAAATAAGCAGAAGTTTGGTAAATTTACCTTTGAACAACTAATCCAAGCAACCTTGTTAGATTTAGTCGATCGAGGGCATTTATCCATTTTTCAAGGTGAAGAAGAGCCTTGGATCAAAATTAACAGTGAAAAAGGTTTGTCTAATTTTGAGAAGGAGTGCCTGCGGATGACTCTTTCTACAAATAAAGAATTGGCTCTTTCAGACCTTTTCCCTGAATATCAAGTTTCTTCTGGATTGTTCCATGGAGCTAAGGAAGCTGATGAGAAGCATATTCGAGAATTCGGCATGCACCTCAAGCGTTCCTTTGAAAGACGACTTGAACGCATGCAAAATTGTGTTCGAGACAAGGTGAAAATTTTACGAATTCCAAGTTATTATCGACCTTTAACGAAAAAAGAAAATAATCTTGTGAAAAAAATGAAAGTCTGTTCGGCTGTAACAGGTGTTGTCGGACTTATCATTTTCTACTATAGCTTTCGAACACATGGCTATTTCTCGCATCCTTTACTTGCCTTAGGTTTAATTGGTTTACTAGCGAGCGGTTTGATTCATTTAGTAACTCGAGGGCCTTCTCGTGATGGAGTCTTAAATGAAGAAGGGGCAGAAGTTGTTTATCTCTGGACAAGTTTTGAAAATATGCTTCGGGATATTGCTCATCTTGATAAGGCTGAACTAGAGAGTATTGTTGTTTGGAATCGTCTTTTGGTCTATGCAACTCTCTATGGATACGCTAAGAAGGTGAATAAAATCATGAAACTTCACAATATTCAACTTGAAAATGCTGCTATGAATCTTTATGTATCTTGTGGGTGGGATAAACAATTTCACACATCTGCTACTCAAATCAATCTATATACCTCAGTCGCAAATACAGCAAGTACCTTTTCTGTATCATCCGGAAGCGGTAGCTCTGGTGGTGGTTTCTCAGGCGGTGGCGGTGGTGGAAGTGTTGGTGCTTTCTAAAGAAAACTCAACACATGCTTTAAAAGTATGATATAATGGAGGATAGAAAAAGGAGTAATCTATGTATTTTTTTGAAATTTTAAAATCAATCTTTTTTGGTATTGTTGAAGGAATTACGGAATGGTTGCCGATTTCAAGTACTGGTCACTTGATTTTAGCAGAAGAGTTTATCCAGTATAAAGATCAAAATGAAGCCTTCATGTCTATGTTTAACGTAGTCATTCAGCTGGGTGCAATCTTAGCCGTTATGGTTATCTACTTTAACAAGCTTAATCCTTTCAAACCAGGTAAGGATAAAGTTCAAGTTCGTAGAACCTGGCAATTATGGTCCAAAGTTTTTGTTGCGACCCTACCTCTTCTCCTAGTCTTTAAGTTTGATGATTGGTTTGATACTCACTTCCATAATATGGTTTCAGTAGCCATCATGTTGATTGTTTATGGGGTTGCCTTTATCTATCTTGAAAAACGTAACAAAGCGCAAGCGATTGAGCCAACAGTTACTGAGTTAGACAAATTACCTTACAAAACAGCATTGTATATCGGTCTTTTCCAAGTCTTGGCCCTTCTACCAGGGACTAGCCGTTCCGGAGCAACTATCGTAGGTGGTTTGTTGAATGGGACTAGTCGTTCAGTGGTAACAGAATTTACCTTCTATCTAGGAATTCCAGTTATGTTTGGAGCCAGCGCTTTGAAGATTTTTAAATTTATCAAAGCGGGAGAAGTCTTGAGTTTTGGTCAATTCTTCTTGCTCTTGGTAGCAATGGTAGTGGCTTTTGCAGTCAGTATGGTTGCCATTCGTTTCTTGACCAGCTATGTCAAAAAACACGACTTTACAGTGTTTGGTAAATACCGTATTGTCCTTGGTAGTGTGTTGCTACTTTATAGCTTCATTCGACTATTTGTATAAGAAAAAACCTTGAGGGTAGATTCCTTCAAGGTTTTTAAAATCCCGTCATAGTGACTCCCAATAAGCGAACACCCTTGTCTTTATCACTCAGTGTTTCGTAGAGTTGGATAATACTTTGAGCAATTTCTTCAGAGTCTTGTGTTTGTTGATTCAGTGTTTTTCGTTTTGTCAAAGTAGAAAAGTCAGCATAGCGGATTTTCAAAATGACGATCTTACCACTTTTTTCATATTTTTGAAGACTAAGAGCAACTTTTTCCGAAAGGAGAGTTAGCTCTTTTTTAATATCTTCATCTAGACTTAGAATCTTACTGTAAGTTTTTTCTTTACCAATAGACTTACGGATACGATTTGATTTGACGGGAGAATTATCAATGCCACGAGCTTTGCGATACAGATCAAAACCGAGTCTTCCGAAACGATCAATGAGAGTGATTTCAGAAACCTCTAAAAGGTCAGTACCCGTATATACACCCATTTGATGGAGTTTTTCAACTGTTTTCTTGCCCACACCGTGGAATTTAGCGATATCCATTTGTTTGAGAAAATCTTCAGCTTCATCAGGAAGAATGACTGTCAAACCACGAGGCTTTTGATAGTCACTTGCCATTTTAGCTAAAAATTTATTGTAGGATACACCAGCAGAAGCTGTTAATTGTAATTCATTCCAGATATCCTGCTGAATTAAACGAGCAATTTTAACAGCAGATTTGATACCAAGCTTGTTTTCAGTTACATCTAGATAGGCTTCGTCGATACTCATGGGTTCAATTTTATCCGTATATCGTTTAAAAATAGCTCGAATCTGTTGGCCAACAGTAGTATATTTTTCGTAGTTCCCAGAAATAAAAATAGCTTGAGGACAGCGTTCATAAGCCTCTTTGGAACTCATAGCTGAGTGAATGCCGAATGCTCTGGCTTCATAACTACAGGTTGAAACTACACCCCGACCACCTGTTTTCCTAGGGTCGCTACCAATAATAACAGGTTTCCCTTTAAGTTTAGGATTGTCACGAATTTCTACAGCAGCAAAAAAGGCATCCATGTCAATATGGATAATTTTACGGGATAAATCATTCATCAGTGGAAATATCAGCATGAAATGGCCTTTCTTTGGTAGTTTATCTAGTTTTATTATACCTTTTTTCTGAAAAAATAGGAAATAGCTAATTATTTTTCAAAAATATAATACAGTTTGTAGTAAAATAAGAACTGTATTATAAAAGAAAGTGTTGAAAAATAGTGATTTCACTTGTTGAAATCGTTTACTGTGTGTTATACTGAATACATGAATGTAACAGATTACTGTTACTAGAAAGATAAAAGAGGACATTAACATGGTTGTTAAGACAGTTGTTGAAGCACAGGACATTTTTGACAAAGCCTGGGAAGGCTTTAAAGGTGTTGACTGGAAAGAAAAAGCAAGTGTATCACGCTTTGTACAAGCTAACTACACACCTTATGATGGAGATGAAAGCTTCCTTGCAGGACCAACAGAGCGTTCACTTCACATCAAAAAAATCGTAGAAGAAACTAAAGCACACTACGAAGAAACTCGTTTCCCAATGGACACTCGTCCAACTTCTATCGCTGACATCCCTGCAGGATTCATCGACAAAGAAAACGAAGTTATCTTTGGTATCCAAAATGACGAACTCTTCAAATTGAACTTCATGCCAAAAGGTGGTATCCGTATGGCTGAAACTACTTTGAAAGAAAATGGATACGAACCAGATCCAGCTGTTCACGAAATTTTCACAAAATATGTAACAACTGTTAACGACGGTATCTTCCGTGCTTACACTTCAAACATCCGTCGTGCTCGCCACGCTCACACTGTAACTGGTCTTCCAGATGCATACTCACGTGGACGTATCATCGGTGTTTATGCGCGTCTTGCTCTTTACGGTGCAGACTACTTGATGCAAGAAAAAGTAAACGATTGGAACTCAATCGAAGAAATCGATGAAGAAACAATCCGTCTTCGTGAAGAAATCAACCTTCAATATCAAGCATTGCAACAAGTTGTACGTTTGGGTGATCTTTACGGAGTTGACGTTCGCAAACCAGCGATGAACGTTAAAGAAGCTATCCAATGGGTAAACATTGCCTTCATGGCTGTCTGCCGTGTTATCAACGGTGCAGCTACATCTCTAGGACGTGTGCCAATCGTATTGGATATCTACGCAGAACGTGACCTTGCTCGTGGTACATTTACTGAATCAGAAATCCAAGAATTTGTTGATGATTTCGTTATGAAACTTCGTACAGTTAAATTTGCTCGTACAAAAGCTTACGACCAATTGTACTCAGGTGACCCAACCTTCATCACAACTTCTATGGCTGGTATGGGTAACGACGGTCGTCACCGTGTTACTAAGATGGACTACCGTTTCTTGAACACTCTTGATAACATCGGTAACTCTCCAGAACCAAACTTGACAGTTCTTTGGACTGACAAATTGCCATACAACTTCCGTCGCTACTGTATGCACATGAGCCACAAACACTCTTCAATCCAATACGAAGGTGTTACAACAATGGCTAAAGACGGATACGGTGAAATGAGCTGTATCTCATGTTGTGTGTCTCCACTTGACCCAGAAAACGAAGAACAACGTCACAACATCCAGTACTTCGGTGCTCGCGTTAACGTTCTTAAAGCTCTTCTTACTGGTTTGAACGGTGGTTACGACGATGTTCATAAAGACTACAAAGTATTTGACATCGAACCAATCCGCGACGAAGTTCTTGAATTCGAATCAGTTAAAGCAAACTTTGAAAAATCTCTTGACTGGTTGACTGACACTTACGTAGATGCTTTGAACATCATCCACTACATGACTGATAAGTACAACTACGAAGCTGTTCAAATGGCCTTCTTGCCAACTAAACAACGTGCTAACATGGGATTCGGTATCTGTGGATTTGCTAACACTGTTGATACATTGTCAGCTATCAAGTACGCTACAGTTAAACCAATCCGTGACGAAAATGGCTACATCTACGATTACGAAACAATCGGTGAATACCCACGTTGGGGTGAAGATGACCCACGTTCAAACGAATTGGCAGAATGGTTGATCGAAGCTTACACAACTCGTCTACGTAGCCACAAACTTTACAAAGACGCAGAAGCTACTGTATCACTTTTGACAATTACATCTAACGTTGCTTACTCTAAACAAACTGGTAACTCACCAGTCCACAAAGGTGTATACCTCAACGAAGATGGTTCTGTGAACTTGTCTAAACTTGAATTCTTCTCACCAGGTGCTAACCCATCTAACAAAGCTAAAGGTGGATGGTTGCAAAACTTGAACTCACTTGCTAGTCTTGACTTTGGTTATGCAGCTGATGGTATCTCATTGACAACTCAAGTATCACCTCGCGCTCTTGGTAAGACTCGTGACGAACAAGTTGATAACTTGGTAACAATCCTTGATGGTTACTTCGAAAACGGTGGACAACACGTTAACTTGAACGTTATGGACTTGAACGATGTTTATGAAAAGATCATGTCAGGTGAAGACGTAATCGTACGTATCTCTGGATACTGTGTAAACACTAAATACCTCACTCCAGAACAAAAAACTGAATTAACACAACGTGTCTTCCACGAAGTACTTTCAATGGATGATGCATTGAGCTAAGATTTATAAATAGTAAATCAAAAACCAGTCACTCTGACTGGTTTTTTTGTTATAAAATTTTTAAAAAAAATTAGTCAAAATTGGTCAAATCTCTTGACTAAAACTGACCAAAGTGATATACTAAGAACATAAGGATAATGAAAGTCCTTAGGAAACCTTGATTTTAAGGTGATTGTATATAGTATCTTAAGATCAAAGTATGGGTAAAACCTAGAAAAGAGGTACAACCTATGGTTAACATTAGTATTTTTAAAAGTCCAATCGAAAAACCTGTATTGGATAAAGAAAAACCTGAAATTATACGTAGAGTAGCAAATAGCTAGTCTAAATTTTTTGAAACAAAGGTCAGAGAAAGTCAAATTATTTTGACTAAGTAAATTTGAAAACAAACGAGGTATGAAATATGAATAACAACTTTAATAACTTTAACAACATGGATGATTTATTTAACCAATTGATGGGTGGTATGCGTGGATACAGTTCAGAAAACCGTCGTTACTTGATTAACGGCCGTGAAGTAACGCCTGAAGAATTCGCTATTTACCGTCAAACTGGTCAACTTCCAAGCGAAGGAAGTGAACAAGCTCAGTACGTTCAAGGTAAAGGTATGAAACAAGATGGGATTCTTGCAAAACTTGGACGTAACTTAACAGCAGAAGCACGTGAAGGTAAGTTAGATCCGGTTATTGGACGTAATAAAGAAATCCAAGAAACTTCTGAAATTCTTTCTCGTCGCACAAAGAATAATCCAGTTCTCGTCGGTGATGCTGGTGTTGGTAAAACTGCAGTAGTAGAAGGATTGGCCCAAGCTATCGTGAATGGTGACGTTCCTGCAGCAATCAAGAATAAAGAGATCATCTCGATTGATATTTCTGGACTTGAAGCTGGTACTCAATACCGTGGTAGCTTTGAAGAAAACATTCAAAACTTGGTAAACGAAGTCAAAGAAGCTGGAAATATTATCCTTTTCTTCGACGAAATTCACCAAATTCTTGGTGCTGGTAGCACAGGTGATGGTCAAGGGTCTAAAGGTCTTGCTGATATCTTGAAACCAGCTCTTTCACGTGGTGAATTGACAGTGATTGGTGCAACTACTCAAGATGAATACCGTAATACCATCTTGAAAAACGCAGCCCTTGCTCGTCGTTTCAACGAAGTGAAGGTTAATGCTCCATCTGCTGAAGATACTTTCAAAATTCTTCAAGGTATTCGAGATCTTTATCAACAACACCACAATGTTATTTTGCCAGATGAAGTCTTGAAAGCTGCCGTTGATTACTCTGTTCAATATATTCCACAACGTAGCTTGCCAGATAAGGCTATTGACCTTGTGGATGTGACAGCTGCTCACTTGGCGGCTCAACATCCCGTGACAGATGTACATGCAGTTGAGCACGAAATTCAAGCGGAAAAAACTAAACAAGAAGAAGCTGCGGCTAAAGAAGATTACGAAGCAGCTCTAAATGCAAAAGTCCGTATCGAAGAGCTTGAAAAGCAAATTGCTAATCATACAGAAGATCACAAGGTTACAGCTACTGTAAATGATGTAGCTGAGTCTGTCGAACGGATGACTGGAATCCCAGTATCACAAATGGGTGCAACCGATATCGAACGATTGAAAGATATGGGTCACCGTTTGCAAACGAAAGTTATTGGTCAAGACAAGGCTGTTGAGGCAGTAGCAAAAGCTATCCGTCGTAACCGTGCAGGTTTTGACGAAGGAAACCGTCCAATCGGTAGCTTCCTCTTTGTAGGTCCTACTGGTGTTGGTAAGACTGAGTTGGCCAAGCAATTAGCTCTTGATATGTTCGGAACGAAAGATGCCATCATCCGTTTGGATATGTCAGAATACAGTGATCGTACAGCCGTATCTAAATTGATTGGTACAACTGCAGGTTATGTTGGTTACGATGATAACAACAATACATTGACAGAACGCGTCCGTCGCAATCCATACTCAATCGTACTTTTGGATGAGATTGAAAAGGCTGACCCTCAAGTCATCACCCTTCTTCTTCAAGTCTTGGACGATGGTCGTTTGACAGATGGTCAAGGTAACACTGTCAACTTCAAGAATACGGTGATTATCGCAACTTCAAACGCAGGCTTTGGTTACGAAGCTAACTTGACAGAAGATGCTGATAAACCAGAACTTATGGATCGTTTGAAACCTTACTTCCGTCCAGAATTCCTTAACCGTTTCAATGCTGTCATCGAATTCTCACACTTGAGCAAAGAAGATCTTTCTAAGATTGTAGACCTTATGTTGGTTGAAGTTAACAAGACGCTTTCTAAGAAAGACATTGACTTGGCAGTGAGCGAAGCTGCTAAAGAATACATGACTGAAGAAGGCTACGATGAAGTGATGGGTGTTCGTCCACTCCGTCGAGTAGTTGAACAACAAATCCGTGACAAAGTCACAGACTTCCACTTGGATAACCTTGATGCTAAACACCTAGAAGCTGACATGGAAGATGGTGTTTTGGTCATTCGTGAAAAAGCCTAAATCAAGATTTAGAAAATAAAAAAAGGAACCAGTTCAAAAGCTGGTTTCTTTTTTTATTATTAGATGACATGACGTTCAAAGGCATCATCTGAGATTCCTTGTTGGAGAATCAATTTTGCCCATTCTTTAGCTGAAAATAGGCTGTGATCCTTGTAGTTTCCGCAAGATTCAATAGTTGTTCCTGGGACATCTTCCCAAGTTGTTGTCTCAGCGATTTCTTTCAATGAATCCTTGATGACAGCTGCGATTTCAGCGCTAGAATGACGTCCCCACATAATCATATGGAACCCTGTACGACAACCAAATGGTGAACAATCGATCATACCGTCGATGCGAGTACGGATTAGCTTAGCCAAGAGGTGCTCAATAGTATGAAGTCCAGCAGTAGGGATAGAGTCCTCATTTGGTTGAACCAAGCGGATATCAAAGTTAGAAATGATATCTCCTTTCGGTCCAGTCTCTTCTCCAATCAAGCGGACATAAGGAGCTTTTACAATCGTATGATCTAGTTCAAAACTTTCAACAATAACTTCTTTAGACATGGTGTTTCCTTTCAATTTTCTTCTTTCATTATATCATAAAGATATATTTGATAAATATCTATGATAGAAATTTTCCTAAAAATATTTTCATGTTAGATATATAGGAAGAAAATATTTTCAAATTAATTTGAAAAATTCTGAAAATTGTATTGACACATGGCTGAAAAGGGACTATAATGTATAAAAAGTCAAAAAGGAGTTAATTATGAAATTTTCAAAAGTAATGGCACTAGCAGGAGTGACTCTGTTAGCGTCAGGTGTTTTAGCAGCTTGTTCAGGTTCAGGCTCTAGTGCAAAAGGTGAGAAAACTTTTTCTTACGTTTATGAAACAGATCCAGACAGCCTCAACTATCTGACAACAGGTAAGGCTGCGGTTGCTAATATCACAAGTAATGTTGTTGACGGTTTGCTGGAGAATGACCGTTACGGGAACTTCGTGCCATCTATGGCAGAGGACTGGTCTGTCTCTAAAGATGGTTTGACTTACACTTATACAATCCGTAAAGATGCTAAGTGGTACACTTCTGAAGGTGAAGAGTATGCACCTGTGAAAGCTCAAGACTTTGTAACAGGTCTTAAATATGCAGCTGATAATAAGTCAGAAGCCCTTTATCTTGTTCAAGAATCCATTAAAGGTCTTGATGCTTATGTAAAAGGTGAAGTAAAAGACTTCTCAGAAGTTGGAATCAAGGCAATTGATGATCAAACTGTTCAATATACTTTGAATAAACCAGAAAGCTTCTGGAACTCTAAGACAACCATGGGTATTCTAGCACCAGTCAATGAAGAATTCCTTACTTCTAAAGGAAGTGACTTTGCCAAAGCAACTGATCCAAGCAGTATTCTTTACAACGGTCCTTTCTTGTTGAAATCATTGGTAGCTAAATCTTCAGTAGAATTTGAAAAGAATCCAAACTACTGGGATAAGGACAATGTTCATATTGATAAAGTAAAACTATCATTCTGGGATGGTCAAGATACAGGCAAACTTGCAGACACCTTTAAGGATGGCGGCTTCTCAATGGCTCGTCTCTTCCCAACAAGTGCAGGATATCCTGAACTTGAAAAAGAGTTTAAGGATAACATCGTTTATACACCACAGGATTCTGCTACTTTCTTAGTTGGGACAAATATTGACCGTCAGTCTTACAAGTACACTTCTAAGACTACAGATGAGCAAAAGACATCAACTAAAAAAGCTCTCCTAAACAAAGACTTCCGTCAAGCCATCGCCTTTGGTTTTGATAGAAAAGCCTATGCTTCTCAAGTCAATGGAGAAAGCGGAGCAAGCAAACTTCTTCGTAACTTGTTCGTACCACCAACATTTGTTCAAGCTGATGGTAAAAACTTTGGTGACTTAGTTAAAGAAAAATTGGTAACCTATGGTGACGAGTGGAAAGATGTCAATCTAGATGACGCTCAAGATGGTCTTTACAATCCTGAAAAAGCGAAAGCAGAATTTGCAAAGGCTAAGACAGCTCTTCAAGCAGAAGGTGTTCAATTCCCAATCCACTTGGATATGCCAGTCGACCAGACTAATACTACTAAAGTTCAACGTGTTCAATCATTGAAACAATCGCTTGAAGCAACGTTAGGAACTGACAATGTTGTTATTGACATTCAACAACTTCAAAAAGATGAAGTTCTTAATGTTACCTACTTTGCTGAAACAGCTGCTGGAGAAGATTGGGATCTCTCAGATA
This sequence comes from Streptococcus infantis, assembly GCF_047463275.1. Taxonomy (GTDB): domain Bacteria; phylum Bacillota; class Bacilli; order Lactobacillales; family Streptococcaceae; genus Streptococcus; species Streptococcus infantis_AF. The sequence continues at coordinate 191,577 of NZ_JASHEE010000003.1, forward strand.
ACGTTGGTTGGTCACCAGACTATATTGACCCATCTACTTACCTTGATATCATCAAACCGTCTGTAGGTGAAAATACTAAGACTTATCTAGGATTTGATTCTGGTACAAACAACGCCGCTGCCAAACAAGTTGGTTTGGAAGATTACGAAAAGATGGTTGTTGAAGCTGACAATGAAGACACAGATGTTTCAAAACGTTATGATAAATATGCTGCTGCCCAAGCTTGGTTGACAGATAGCGCTTTGATTATTCCAACAACTTCTCAAACTGGACGTCCAATGTTGTCTAAGATGGTACCATTCACCCTTCCATTTGCATACTCAGGTAACAAGGGTATGAGTGAAGCCCTCTTGTACAAGTACCTTGAACTTCAAGATAAACCAGTAACTGCTGATGAATATCAAAAAGCTCAAGATAAATGGAAGAAAGAAAAAGAAGAATCTAATAAAAAAGCGCAAGAAGATCTTGCAAACCATGTAAAATAAAAGAAGGTGGAGTTAGTAATTAACTCCACTTTTTCATTAATAAAAGACCTAGGAAGATGTTTCCTAGGTCTTTTAAGATTATTGTTGTCCTTGAGGATTTTGATTTTGATTTTGATTTGTATTTGGAACAGTTTGGTTTTGTCCATTATTTGGGCTAGTAGTTTCAGCAACTGTAGTTTGATTTTCGGTTGTTGTAGTAGGAGCTTCTGTAGTAGCTTGTTGGGTTGTTTGAGGGAGCCTGTTGCTACGGGCGCCGGCTTTGAAGATATACTCACCATTGCGATACAGACCTTCAGGCATTGTCCAATCACCTGGGTGATCATTCTCGGAAAGGTACTCCATCATTGAGCGATAGATATTTGCTGCTACTCTAAATCCATCTCCTTCGATTGGAGTGAGACGATTTGAATAACCTGTCCAAACTGCCATTGAATATTTGCGGGTATATCCTACAAACATTTCATCTGGAGCTACATAATCGTATCTCTTAATGTAATTTTCAATTTCATCATCTGTATAGTTAGATGTACCCGTCTTACCTGCTTGAGGTAACCAGGACATGTAGGCACCACGGCCTGTTCCGTAGGTAAGTACAGTTTTCATCATTTCTGTCATCATGTAGGCAGTTGTTTCCTTCATGGCGCGTGATCCAGGATCAGAAAACTCTTTTGAATTACCGTCACTAAAGACAACCTTATTGATGTACATTGGTTTGTGGTAGATACCACCATTAGCAAAGGCGGCGTAGGCAGCAGCCATTTTCTCACTGCTAGCTCCGTACTGTTTATGGGATTCAACCGTATTACTTGAAATAGCATTGGCGTAAACCATGTTAGGATAATCAATACCTAAACCATTTAAAAAGGTCTTAGCCTTGTTTAATCCAACTTTTTCAAGCGTTTCAACTGCTGGTATGTTACGAGATTGCTGAATGGCATATTGGAGAGTGATATTTCCGTAGTAACTCTTATCCCAATTATAGACAGGGGTGTCTGTTCCAGGATAGTTATATGGAATGTCGGGGATAAGAGTAGCAGTTGAGTCGTAAATTCCGTACTCAAGTGCAGGTGCATAGTCTGTGATAGGTTTCATAGTAGAACCCCAGTCACGATTTGTTTCAACAGCTTGGTTGAGACCGAAGGATACATTACTTGATTGGTGTCTTGAACCAAGTTGGGCAATAACCTTACCATTTGAAACATCTACGATAGTAGAAGCAGCTTGGATTTCATCGTCGGGGTAGTGAACATACTCATCGGTATTGTAAATATCCCAGAGTCGTTTTTGAACATTTTGGTCTACGTTTGTATAGACCTCCATTCCAGTTGTTAGGAGATTGTAGCCAGTTTCTTGTTCGACTTGATCAATCACTTCTTTGAGGTAGTTGTCCAAGTAAGGAGGGTAGGTATTACTTCCTTTAAGACTTTGTAAACCATCAGTGATAGGTGTATTTATCGCAGTATCATATTGTTCAGCTGTCAAATAACCTTGTTTTTTCATTTCGGATAGAACTAGGTCACGACGCTCCTTGGCTTCATCGGGGTGAGAATAAGGATCGTATTGGTTAGGCGCCTGTGGCATTCCGGCTAAAAGAGCAAGTTGTGGAATAGAAAGATCTTTTAAATCTTTGCCATAGTAATTTTGAGCGGCAGTTTGCATACCATAATTACCGTTAGACATGTAGACCTTATTAATGTAATAGGTCAAAATTTCTTGTTTGGTTGCAGTTCTTTCCAACTGAATAGCTAGCCAAGCTTCTTGGGCTTTACGTGAGATTGTTTGGTCGGACGATGATGTTGAAAAGTAAGTTAATTTTATCAACTGTTGCGTCAAGGTTGAACCACCTTGGATGCCATTACTTCGAAGATTTCGTAAGAAAGCGCCCATGATGCGGATGCTATCAATACCTCTATGGTTGAAAAAACGATGGTCTTCAATGGAGACGATTGCATTAACAAGGTCTGTAGGAATTTCACTACTTTGAGCATTGACACGGCGCTCTGCTCCTAAGTCAGCAATCAATTCGTTTTTACTGTCGTAAATCTTACTTGAAGTTGTTGCTACCAGTTTGCTTTCAGAAAGTTCTGGTGCTTTAGATACGTAGTAGAAGAAGACACTCGCACCAATCAATATCGAAGCGATAGAGGCTACTAAGAATCCAATCCCTAGATATTTAGCGATGCGCCAGATAAGTTGTTTGTTCATATTGTTTTACCACCTAGTAAATGTTGTTTGACGATATCGAGATAAGGTATTTGAGGAAAGGCTTGTTGTTCAATTACAAAACCGTGCTCTCGGATATAATCAAGCGGCATTGATTTTTTCCCCATATCCTGATGATGAAAACGGATGAGGTCAATCGCCGGTAATAAATATGTTTCTTGATAAGAAGAAAAATGGATTAGGACGAAGCAAATCCCCTTTTGTTCAAGAACCTGTTCCATATGCTGTATCTGATGAGAATGGAAGTTCTTCATCGGGAACGCATTTTTTTGTCGAGTTTCCTTTGCTTCAAAATCAATGTAGAATCCTTCATAAACACCCGAGTAGTCAGTGGTTGAGGCCTGTCTAAAATAGGCTTCAACAATTTTAGCCCGACTCCGCTGAGGATAGTCGACCCGAACAATTTGAACTGGGGTTGGCTTTTTATGAATAACCGCTATTCCATGTGATAGATAGTAGTCATTGGTAGCATTAATCATCTTTTCAAAGCTCATCCCTCGATTTGCGAAATTTTTAGTTTGAGGTAGGGAATTATTACTTGGTTTAGATGAAAGTTTATGTGGATAGTTGACCATAGTCCTCCTTATTGGTACAATAACATCACTCTATTATACCACAAAGGTCAACAGAAAGGGTGAAAAAATGCATACAGCCTTGGTTTTGGGATACTCAGCTTTTGATTTAGGATTGTTTAATGAAAAGGATATTCGGTTAAAAATCATCAAAAAAGCCATTCGTAGAGATTTGGAAAGATTGGCTGAGGAAGGCTTGCAATGGCTAGTGTTTACGGGTTCTCTGGGTTTTGAACACTGGGTCTTAGAAGTTGCTAGAGATATGAAAGAAGACTATGGGTTTCATCTAGCAACCATTTTTGACTTTGAGACACATGGCTCGAATTGGAATGAAGCTAACCAGGTCAAACTTAGTGATTTTAAACAGGTTGATTTTATTAAGTATGCCTATCCGACTTTTGAACATAAAGGACAACTGAGAGATTACCAGATTTTTTTACTTGAAAATACAGATGGAGCCTATCTTTTTTATGATCAAGAAAACGAAACAAAACTGAGATTTTTTTACGAACTGATGAAAAAGAAAGACAACTATATTACAAAAAGATTAACATTTGAGGATTTAAACGAAATAGCCGAAAATTTTTCCGAAAATTGAGGCTTTGACCTTGCTTTTTGTTTGCCTTTTTTTATATAATAATACTAGTAACTGAGAATGGAGAGAGACATGGCAAGTATTATTTTTACAGCAAAGGATATTTTTGAGCAGGATTTCGGAAGAGAAGTACGTGGATACAGTAAAGCAGAGGTAGATGAATTCTTAGATGACGTTATCAAGGATTATGAAACCTATGCAGCGTTGGTTAAATCATTGCGCTTGGAAGTCGCAGAATTGAAAGAACAATTGGCGAACAAACCTCAAGTGGCACCTGTATCTGTAACGTCTGAGCCTGCTGAGCTTGGAAGTACGACTTCTATGACTAACTTTGATATCTTGAAACGCTTGAATCGTCTTGAAAAAGAAGTATTTGGAAAACAAATCGTAGAAAATTCTGATTTCTAAGAATCATACAGTTGTGCAATTTTTGGATAATCGCGTGGAGAGTTTATCTTTTCATGAGGAAAGTCCATGCTAGCACAGGCTGTGATGCCTGTAGTGTTTGTGCTAGGCGAAACCATAAGCCTAGGGACGAGAAATCGTTACGGCGAGTGAATAGACTAAGTTTTCGGATATGTTTTAGTAGCTCTGAAAGTGCCACAGTGACGAAGTCTCTCTGGAAACAGAGAGAGTGGAACGCGGTAAACCCCTCAAGCTAGCAACCCAAATTTTGGTCGGGGCATGGAGTGCGCGGAAACGAACGTAGTACTCTGACTACTAGCAGCTTCTAGCTGTTAGTGGTAGACAGATGATTATCGAAGGAAATGATCCTAGTCATTTCTGGAACAAAACATGGCTTATAGAAAATTGCATATAGGTTGGGGCTGAGAAATTTTCTCAACCTCATTTTTTAAAGGTGAACAAGAGAAAGGTCTTTAAAGACTGACATGAAACAAACATTTAACTTAATAGCGACTGCAGCAGCAGGCTTAGAAGCTGTTGTGGGTAGTGAAGTACGAGAACTAGGCTATGATTGCCAAGTTGAAAATGGTCGCGTTCGCTTTGAAGGAGATGTAAAGGCAATTATTGAAACCAATTTGTGGCTGAGAGCTGCAGATAGGATTAAGATAATTGTTGGGACTTTTCCCGCAAGAACATTTGAAGAACTTTTTCAAGGAGTTTTTGCCTTAGATTGGGAAAACTATTTACCACTTGGAGCGCGTTTTCCAATTTCAAAAGCAAAATGTGTCAAGTCAAAACTTCATAATGAACCCAGTGTTCAAGCTATTTCTAAAAAGGCAGTTGTCAAGAAATTGCAGAAACATTATGCTCGACCAGAAGGCGTTCCCTTGATGGAAAATGGTCCAGAGTTTAAAATAGAGGTTTCAATTCTTAAAGATGTTGCAACTATCATGATTGACACAAGTGGCTCTAGTCTTTTCAAACGAGGTTATCGTACTGAAAAAGGTGGTGCTCCAATCAAAGAGAACATGGCAGCGGCGATTTTACAATTATCAAATTGGTACCCTGATAAACCACTGATTGATCCAACCTGTGGTTCAGGTACTTTCTGTATTGAAGCTGCTATGATTGCTCGTAATATGGCACCAGGTTTGCGACGTTCCTTTGCTTTTGAAGAATGGAATTGGGTCAATGATCGATTGATTCAGGAGATTCGTACGGAAGCTAGCAAGAAGATCAATCGCGAGATTGAACTTGATATCATGGGTTGTGACATTGATGGACGTATGGTGGAAATTGCTAAGGCAAATGCTCAGGCTGCGGGGGTTTCTAAGGATATCCACTTTAAGCAGATGCGCGTGCAGGATTTGCGAACAGATAAGATTAATGGAGTTATTATTTCGAATCCACCATATGGGGAGCGCTTATCCGATGACGCTGGAGTCACTAAGCTCTATGCTGAAATGGGAGAGGTATTTGCACCACTTAAAACCTGGAGTAAATTTATCCTGACTAGTGATGAAGCTTTTGAAAGTAAATATGGTAGTCAGGCTGATAAAAAACGGAAACTCTATAACGGTACTTTGAAAGTTGATTTATATCAATATTTTGGTCAACGAGTGAAAAGACAAGATGTCAAAACAGAAAGGAATGCAAATGAGTAAGGAAAGAAACAATCACCATCACAAGGATGAGCAAGAATCTAAATTTGAATTTGAAGAAGCTAAAGATTTAACGGTTGGTCAGGCCATTCGTAAGAACGAAGAAGTTGAGGCCAGTGTGACTCCGGACGATACCATCTTGGACAAATATATTAAGCAACACCGTGAAGAAATCGAAGCCGACAAGTTCGAAAATCTACAAACGAAAAAAGAGGAGTCTACTCAAAGCTTGGATGATATGATTCAAGAAGTGAGAGAAACTACTGAACAAGAAAATACATTAAATTCGGATGAGGAAGCAATTGCTCTTGCGGTTGCTACAGAAACAACTGAAATTCTGGCTAAAGAAGTTGAAGAAGAGGAAACGAGAGTTCTCGAGCAACCTTTTAAGGATGAATTGAAAGCTGTGGAAATGGCTGAGGTTGATGACTCTGAAGTCGCAGTGGTTTATGAGGAAAATGAAGAACAACTTCAACCCTTATCTCGTTCTGCTCAAGCAGATGATCAACCACAAAATAAAAAGAAATGGGTAATTTTGTCAGCTATTATTTTAGTAATCCTCTTAATTTTTGGAGGTGGCTATTACGTTTATCGTCAGATTGCACGTTCTTCTCAAGAGCTTCAAACGAAGGCGGCAGATTCAGGTCTGGTAAGCAATCAGTCAGTCTATGAACAATTTAATACGCTCTACGACACATTTTATACTGATGAAAACAAAACAGCTCTTAAAAATAGCCAATTTAGTCAATTAAATCAATTGAAGGAACTTCTAGACAAACTTGAAGGAGCGAGAGAACATACTCTAGCTAAATCAAAATACGATAGCTTAGAAACACAAATAAAAGCTATCAAAGAAGTGAATGCTCAATTTGAAACCCCAGCTATTACAGATGGCGTCTTGGATACAAACGCAAAAGTCAAAGCGGATGCCAAATTCACGGATATCAAGACTGGTAATACAGAAATTGATAAACTGCTTGATAAAGCAATCGGCCTCGGTAAGAGTCAATTAACAAGTACAACAGCAAGTACAGCTTCGACAACAGTTGCTAGTCAGGAAGCGTCAAGCCCAACAACAGAAAGCAGTCCATCTACTTCAACAAGTGATACTGCGGCATCTACTAATAGTGGCTTGTCAAGCGAAGGTGTTAATTTGCAAAGAAGCGCTAGCCGAGTACCGTATAATCAATCTGCTGTAAATGATAGTAGTAATCCTGCCTGGACCTTTGCAGATGGTGTTCTTGAACAGATTCTTGAGACATCCCGTGCGCGTGGATATATCACTGGAAACCAGTATATCTTGGAACGTGTAAATATTGTGAATGGCAATGGATATTATAATCTTTATAAACCAGATGGAACTTATCTCTTCACCCTTAACTGTAAGACAGGATACTTTGTAGGAAATGGTTCTGGTCACGCTAACGATCTTGACTACTAGTCAAATTGTTATAAAATTCTTTCTTTTCACAGATAAACGTGATAAAATAAAACATATTAAATAAGAGGAGTGTCACATGACAAAAGCTAACTTTGGTGTCGTGGGTATGGCCGTAATGGGTCGTAACCTTGCCCTTAATATTGAATCTCGTGGCTATACAGTTGCCATTTATAACCGTAGTAAAGAAAAAACAGAAGATGTTGTTGCTTGCCATCCTGAAAAGAACTTTGTGCCAAGCTATGATATCGAAAGCTTCGTAAACTCTATCGAAAAACCACGTCGTATCATGCTCATGGTTCAAGCAGGACCAGGTACTGACGCAACCATCCAAGCCCTTCTTCCACATTTGGACAAAGGCGATATCTTGATCGACGGAGGAAATACTTTCTATAAAGATACTATCCGTCGTAACGAAGAGTTGGCGAACTCGGGTATCAACTTCATCGGTACAGGTGTCTCTGGTGGTGAAAAAGGTGCCCTTGAAGGTCCTTCTATCATGCCTGGTGGACAAAAAGAAGCTTATGAATTGGTAGCAGATGTTCTTGAAGAGATCTCTGCAAAAGCACCAGAAGATGGGAAACCATGTGTGACTTACATCGGTCCTGATGGAGCTGGCCACTATGTGAAAATGGTCCACAATGGTATCGAGTATGGAGACATGCAATTGATTGCAGAAAGCTATGACCTCATGCAACACTTGCTTGGCCTTTCAGCTCAAGATATGGCTGAAATCTTTACTGAGTGGAACAAAGGCGAATTAGACAGCTACTTGATCGAAATCACTGCGGATATCCTTGGACGCAAAGACGACGAAGGTCAAGATGGACCAATCGTAGACTACATCTTGGATGCTGCAGGAAACAAGGGAACAGGTAAATGGACTAGCCAATCAGCTCTTGACCTTGGTGTGCCATTGTCACTGATTACTGAGTCAGTATTTGCGCGCTACATTTCAACTTATAAAGAAGAACGTGTACACGCTAGCAAGGTGCTTCCAAAACCAGCTGCTTTCAAATTTGAAGGAGACAAGGCTGAGTTGATTGAAAAGATCCGTCAAGCCCTTTACTTCTCAAAAATCATTTCTTACGCACAAGGTTTTGCGCAATTGCGTGTCGCTTCTAAAGAGAATAACTGGAACTTGCCATTTGCAGATATCGCATCTATCTGGCGCGATGGATGTATCATCCGTTCTCGTTTCTTGCAAAAGATTACAGATGCTTACAACCGTGATGCAGATCTTGCTAACCTTCTTTTGGATGAGTACTTCTTGGATGTAACAGCTAAGTACCAACAATCAGTTCGTGATATCGTAGCTCTTGCTGTTCAAGCAGGTGTACCAGTACCAACCTTCTCAGCTGCCATCACTTACTTTGATAGCTACCGTTCAGCTGACCTTCCAGCAAACTTGATCCAAGCACAACGTGATTACTTTGGTGCCCACACATACCAACGTAAAGACAAAGAAGGAACATTCCACTACTCTTGGTATGACGAAAAATAAGTAGGTCAGCCATGGGGAAACGGATTTTATTACTTGAGAAAGAAAGAAATCTAGCTCATTTTTTAAGTCTGGAACTCCAAAAAGAGCAATACCGAGTTGATCAGGTAGAAGAGGGTCAAAAAGCCCTCTCCATGGCTCTTCAGACTGACTATGACTTGATTTTACTGAATGCTCATCTAGGGGATATGACAGCCCAGGGTTTTGCAGAACAGTTGAGTCGGACTAAGCCAGCTTCGGTTATTATAGTCTTGGACCATCGAGAAGAATTGCAAGACCAACTTGAAACAATTCAGCGTTTCGCTGTTTCATATATCTACAAGCCAGTCATTATTGATGATTTGGTGGCTCGTATTGCAGCAATTTTCCGAGGTCGGGATTTTATCGACCAACACTGTAGTCAAATGAAGGTTCCAACGTCATACCGCAACCTACGTATGGACGTAGAACATCATACTGTCTATCGTGGTGAGGAGATGATTGCCCTCACACGTCGTGAATATGACCTTTTAGCGACCCTTATGGGAAGCAAGAAAGTTTTAACTCGAGAGCAGTTACTGGAAAGTGTTTGGAAGTATGAAAGTGCGACCGAAACTAATATCGTGGATGTTTATATCCGTTATCTACGTAGCAAGCTTGACGTAAAAGGTCAAAAGAGCTACATTAAAACCGTGCGTGGTGTGGGTTATACCATGCAGGATTAATAAGCAATATTTTATCAATTAAAGTCGAAGAGCACTTGCCTATAAGCAAGTGCTTTTTTGAAGCATTGATTGCCTCTTTTTTAAAGGTTGAGAAAATGATAAGTTTAATTTTTTATCTCAACGATAAGCGATTGTGAAGGAAACAATCGCTTTTTTTGTGAAAATATAATAAAATAGAAAGGAATAAAGTTCTAAAATTTTATCTAGAAACAGACGCTTTTCGTCTGATAGTAGGATTAAATGACAAAAGAAGTTGGTGTCGGTCAGGCACATAGTAAAATTATTTTAATAGGAGAGCATGCAGTGGTTTACGGCTATCCAGCCATCTCTTTGCCTCTTTTAGAGGTTGAAGTGACTTGTCGGGTGGTTCCAGCAGCGACACCATGGCGTCTTTTTGAAGAGGACACCTTGTCCATGGCAGTTTATGCTTCCCTAGAGTATCTGAATATCAAAGATGCTTACATCCGTTGCCGAATTGACTCTGCTATTCCAGAAAAACGTGGAATGGGTTCTTCGGCAGCCATTAGCATTGCGGCTATTCGCGCGGTATTTGATTATTACCAAGCAGAACTTCCACATGATGTGTTAGAAATTCTGGTCAATCGCGCTGAGATGATTGCCCATATGAATCCTAGTGGATTGGATGCTAAGACCTGTCTTAGTGACCAGCCTATTCGTTTTATCAAGAATGTTGGTTTTGAAGAACTAGCCATGGACTTGTCGGCTTATCTGGTCATTGCAGACACAGGAGTCTATGGACACACTCGTGAAGCTATTCAAGTTGTAGAGAGCAAGGGTAAGGAAGCTTTACCTTTCTTGTATGCACTTGGAGAGTTGACCCAGCAAGCAGAAGAAGCAATAAAGGCAAGAGATGCCGTGATGCTGGGAGAGATTTTAACAAAAGCACATGGAAATCTAAAAGAAATAGGAGTTAGTAGCCTTGAGGCTGATGCCTTGGTTAATACTGCTCTTCAACATGAAGCTTTAGGTGCTAAGATGAGTGGAGGTGGTTTAGGTGGCTGTATCATAGCCTTAGTAGCTGACTATCACCAAGCTCAAAATTTAGCTGAAAGATTAGAAGAGAAAGGAGCTGTTCAGACATGGATCGAAAGCCTGTAACAGTACGTTCCTATGCCAATATTGCCATTATTAAATATTGGGGGAAGAAAGCAGAAAAAGAGATGGTTCCTGCGACTAGCAGTATCTCGTTAACTCTAGAAAATATGTTTACTGAAACAACCTTATCTCCTTTACCAGCAGATGCAACCGCTGATGTTTTTTACATCAATGGTCAGTTGCAAAATGAAGCTGAACATATCAAGATGCGTAAAATCATTGACCGCTACCGTCCTGAAGGGGCAGGTTTTGTTCGTATTGACACCAAGAACAATATGCCAACAGCGGCAGGTCTTTCTTCAAGTTCTAGTGGTTTGTCTGCTCTAGTCAAAGCCTGCAATGCTTACTTCCAATTAGGGCTAGCTCGTAAAGAATTAGCTTTGGAAGCTAAGTTCGCATCTGGTTCTTCATCTCGTAGTTTTTATGGCCCCATAGCAGCTTGGGATAAGGATAGTGGAGAAATCTATCCTGTCGAAACTGACTTGAAACTAGCTATGATTATGTTGGTCTTGGAAGACCAGAAAAAGCCAATCTCTAGTAGGGATGGTATGAAACTCTGCGTGGAAACTTCAACAACATTTGAGGACTGGATTCGTCAGTCTGAGCAAGACTACAAGGATATGCTGGTCTATCTCAAGGAAAATGACTTTGAGAAAGTTGGAGTATTAACAGAAAAGAACGCTCTTGCCATGCATGCTACGACAAAAACTGCCAATCCACCGTTCTCTTATCTGACAGATGCAAGTTATGAGGCTATGGATTTCGTTCGTCAGCTTAGGGAACAAGGAGAATCTTGTTACTTCACCATGGATGCGGGGCCTAATGTCAAGGTTCTTTGTTTAGAAAAAGACTTGGAACATCTATCAGAACTTTTAGGTCAACGTTATCGCTTAATCGTTTCAAAAACAAAGGACTTGAGCCAAGATGACGATTGTTAAAACTTGTGGGAAGCTCTACTGGGCGGGTGAGTATGCCATTTTAGAACCAGGACAGTTGGCACTAATAAAGGCTATTCCCATCTATATGACAGCTGAGATTGAGTCCTCAGAAGTTTATCGACTTTACTCAGATATGTTTACTTATAGTGTAGATATGCGACCGGATTCTTCTTATACCTTGATTCAAGAAACAGTTGCTTTGGTGGAGGACTATCTGACTGCCCAAGGATTTGACTTGCAGCCTTTTTCCTTAGATATTCGTGGGAAAATGGAGCGTCAGGGCAAGAAGTTTGGTCTGGGTTCTAGTGGTAGCGTCGTTGTATTGGTTATCAAGGCCATGCTTACTTTCTATGATAGACCAGCTGAAAGAGACCTCTTGTTTAAACTGGCGAGTGCTGTTCTTCTCAAACGTGGAGACAATGGTTCCATGGGTGACATTGCCTGTATCGTTTCCGAAGACCTCGTCCTCTATCAGTCATTTGACCGCGAGAAAGTTGCAGATTGGCTAGAAAAAGAAGACTTGCAGGCTGTATTAGCACGTGACTGGGGCTTTTCTATTAGGAGTGTTGAACCGGCCTTGGACTTTGATTTTCTGGTAGGTTGGACCAAGGAAGTAGCTGTGTCTAGTTACATGGTCAAGCAAATCAAGAAGAATATGAATGCTAGCTTTTTGCAAGCTTCAAAAGAAACAGTAAACTCTTTGGTGAAGGCTTTGCATGAAGGACAAGAAGAAAAGATAATGGAGCTACTAGAACAAGCTAGTCAACTCTTAGAAAACTTGAGTTCAGATATTTATACACCTTCGCTCAGACAACTAAAAAATGCCAGCCGAGATTTGAAAGCTGTTGCTAAGAGCAGTGGTGCTGGTGGTGGAGACTGTGGGATAGCACTTAGCTTTGATCAAAATTCGACCACATTACTGAAAAAACGCTGGGCTGATTTAGGAATTGAGCTCTTGTATCAAGAAAGGATGGGACATGACGACAAATCGGAAGGATGAACACATCCGCTATGCCCTTGAACAAAACAGTACTTATAATAGTTTTGATGAAGTTGAACTAATTCATTCTTCGCTCCCCTTATATGACTTAGATGAAATTGATCTTTCGACAGAATTTGCAGGTCGAAAGTGGGACTTTCCTTTTTATATAAATGCTATGACAGGTGGAAGCGATAAGGGGAGAGAAATCAATCAAAAGCTGGCTCAGGTGGCAGATGCTTGTGGGATTTTATTTGTGACGGGCTCATACAGCGCTGCACTCAAGGATCCTTCAGATGATTCTTTTTCAGTCAAAACTAGTTACCCTGACCTCCTTCTTGGAACCAATATTGGCTTAGACAAACCTGTAGAACTAGGATTACAAACAGTGAAAGAGATGAATCCACTTCTATTACAAATTCATGTTAATGTCATGCAGGAATTGCTCATGCCAGAGGGTGAACGTCAATTTAGATTGTGGCAAAGCAATCTGGCAGACTATGCTGAGCAAATCTCTGTGCCACTTATTTTAAAAGAAGTCGGCTTTGGCATGGATGTGAAAACTATTGCTAAGGCATACGAGATAGGGATAAGAACAGTTGATTTGTCTGGTCGTGGGGGAACCAGCTTTGCCTATATCGAAAACCGTCGCAGTGGACAGCGTGACTACCTAAATGACTGGGGTCAATCGACCATGCAAGCTCTTTTGAATGCCCAAGACTGGAAAGACAAGATGGAACTTTTGGTTAGTGGAGGAGTTCGCAATCCACTAGATATCATCAAATGCTTGGTGTTTGGAGCCAAGGCAGTTGGTCTATCACGCACTATGTTAGAGCTGGTTGAAAATTACTCTGTTGATGTCGTTATTTCCATTGTTGAAAGCTGGAAGGAAGACCTACGCTTGATTATGTGTGCCCTTAATTGTAAAAAAATTGAGGATTTGCAAGAGGTCGACTATCTTCTATATGGAAAATTAAAAGAAGCAAAAGACAAAATGTAAAGAAAAAGGTCGGGATTTTAGTCCCGACCTCTTTATCATTCCTCAGACTGATGTGACTTTTGGGATTTGTGATACAATTAAATGGAGAGGACGGATACATGCGAAAATTTCAAATTTTTCTATTTATTGAAGCTTGTTTATTAACAGGAGCTCTGATTATGATGGTATCAGAGCATTTTTCCCGTTTTCTACTGATATTGCTCTTGTTTTTACTGCTGATTCGATATTATACTGGAAAACAGGGGAATAACTTTATTTTAGTGGCGGTGAGCATCCTATTTTTCTTTATCATCATGCTCAATCCCTTTGTCATTTTAGCCATCTTTGTGGCCTTGATATACAGCCTGTTCCTGCTTTACCCTATGATGAACCAGGAAAGAGAAGATACCAATCTGGTTTTTGAAGATGTTGTGACAGTAAAGAAGGAGAAAAATCGCTGGTTTGGAAATCTCCACCATTTTTCAAGTTACCAGACTTGTCGTTTTGATGATATCAATCTCTTTCGCTTTATGGGGAAGGATACCATTCATCTAGAGCACGTGATTTTGAGCAATCATGATAATGTCATCATCTTGAGAAAACTGGTCGGTACGACTAGAATTATCGTACCAGTAGATGTTGAAGTCAGCCTAAGTGTCAATTCTCTGTACGGAGATTTAACCTTTTTTGACCAGCCTAAACGTGCTTTGCGCAATGAGCAATTTCATCAAGAAACCAGAGATTATCTCAAGAGTCCCAAGAGTGTTAAGATTCTTTTGACAACTATGGTTGGAGATGTTGAGGTGGTGAGAGGATGAAAAAGCAACCCTATATTTTAATTGGTGTCACCTCTTTTCTCTTTGTCGCTTTTCTGTTTCGAAGTATTTTTAAGGTCTTAGATTTGGAGTGGACTTCTCTCTTCCAAGATTTAGAAAAGACAGAAAAAGTCCTATTTCTAGCTTTGATGTTTAGTCTTGCTCTAGCCTTTTTATTGGTCTTGTTTTGGACAATGGTTGACGAAATTTCAAGAAGAAGAATCCAAGCAAATCTTAATCGTCTGCTAGCTGGTAAAGATATTAAAAGTCTTGGAGATGCTGATTTAGACGCAAGTTTTAGAAACCTATCAGGCAAGCTTGGTTTATTGACAGAAGCCATTCAAAAAGCAGACAATCAAGCCTTGGTCAAGGAAGAAGTGATTATTGAAAAGGAGCGCAAGCGAATCGCGCGTGACTTGCATGATACGGTTAGCCAAGAAATTTTTGCTGCCCATATGATTTTATCAGGACTAAGTCAACAAGCTTCCAAATTAGACAGAGAGAAGATGCAGACACAACTCCAGAGTGTAACAGCTATTTTGGAGACAGCCCAAAGAGATTTGCGTATTCTGCTCTTGCATTTGCGACCGATAGAACTGGAACAAAAGAGTCTGGTTGAGGGGATTCAGTTGCTTCTCAAAGAATTGGAAGAAAAAAGTGAACTCAAAGTCAGTTTTAAATATGAGGTAGACGAATTGCCTAAAAAGATTGAGGAGCATGTCTTTCGTATCGTTCAAGAATTGATTAGCAATACTCTCCGTCATGCTCAAGCTTCTTGTTTGGATGTTTATCTTTATCAGACTGAAACAGAATTACAGTTGAAAGTAGTGGACAATGGCAGAGGTTTCGAGCCGGCTGACGTAGATGATTTGAGCTATGGACTACGCAATATCAAAGAACGAGTGGAAGATATGGCAGGGAGCATACAACTATTAACAGCACCCAAGCAGGGTTTGGCAGTGGATATTCGGATCCGCTTGCTTGATTGACTAACAAAAGGAAATAAAATGAAACTATTATTAGTAGATGACCACCAAATGGTGCGTCTTGGATTAAAAAGTTATTTTGAACTACAAGATGGTGTAGAGGTTGTCGGAGAAGCAACTAATGGCGCAGAAGGGATTTCCATGGCCTTGGCTCTTCGTCCCGATGTGATTGTGATGGATATTGTTATGCCTGAAGTCAACGGAATTGACGCAACTCTAGCTATTCTCAAAGAATGGCCGGAGGCTAAAATTTTGATTGTGACTTCTTATCTAGACAATGAAAAAATCATGCCAGTCTTAAATGCTGGGGCTAAAGGCTATATGCTCAAGACATCAAGTGCCGATGAATTGTTTCATGCTGTTCAAAAGGTGGCAGCTGGAGAGCTAGCGATCGAACAAGAGGTGAGTAAGAAAGTAGAATACCACCGCAATCATATGGAACTTCACGAAGAATTAACTGCGCGAGAACGCGATGTCCTTCAACTAATCGCTAAGGGCTATGAAAATCAGCGTATTGCAGATGAGCTCTTTATCTCCCTAAAGACAGTCAAAACCCATGTCTCCAATATCCTAGCCAAACTTGAGGTCAGTGATCGTACCCAGGCAGCCGTTTACGCTTTTCAACATCATCTGGTGGGTTCTGATGAATTTTAGGGGACATAGGATATACCTTTAGCATCATTGAAAAGCGCATTCATTACTTGAAAAAGTTCGCTACTATGTGGTATAATGGACTGTATTAAAAATTTTAAGGAGAAATGACAGAATGTCTGTATCATTTGAAAACAAAGAAACAAACCGTGGTGTCTTGACTTTCACTATCTCTCAAGACCAAATCAAACCAGAATTGGACCGTGTATTTAACTCAGTAAAGAAAACTCTTAACGTTCCAGGTTTCCGTAAAGGTCACCTTCCACGTCCTATCTTCGACCAAAAATTTGGCGAAGAAGCACTTTACCAAGATGCAATGAACGCTCTTTTACCAGACGCTTATGAAGTAGCTGTTAAAGAAGCTGGTCTTGAAGTAGTTGCTCAACCAAAAATTGACGTAACTTCTATGGAAAAAGGTCAAGATTGGGTTATCACTGCTGAAGTTGTTACAAAACCTGAAGTAAAATTGGGTGAATATAAAAACCTTGAAGTATCAGTTGATATAGATAAAGAAGTAACTGACGCTGATGTTGAAGAGCGTATCGAACGTGAACGCAACAACTTGGCTGAATTGGTAATCAAAGAAGGCGCTGCTGAAAACGGCGACACTGTTGTTATCGACTTTGTTGGTTCTATCGACGGTGTTGAATTTGACGGCGGAAAAGGTGAAAACTTCTCACTTGGACTTGGTTCAGGTCAATTCATCCCTGGTTTCGAAGACCAATTAGTTGGACACTCAGCTGGTGAAACTGTAGACGTTATCGTAACATTCCCAGAAGACTACCAAGCAGAAGACCTTGCAGGTAAAGAAGCTAAATTCGTAACAACTATCCACGAAGTGAAAGCTAAAGAAGTTCCAGCTCTTGACGATGAACTTGCAAAAGACATCGACGAAGAAGTTGAAACTCTTGACGAATTGAAAGAAAAATACCGCAAAGAATTAGCTGCTGCTAAAGAAGAAGCATACACTGATGCCGTTGAAGGTGCAGCAATCGATAAAGCAGTTGAAAACGCTGAAATCGTAGAACTTCCAGAAGAAATGATCCACGAAGAAGTTCACCGCTCAGTAAATGAGTTCCTTGGAAACTTGCAACGTCAAGGCATCAACCCTGACATGTACTTCCAAATCACTGGAACTACTCAAGAAGACCTTCACAAACAATACGAAGCAGAAGCTGAGTCACGCACTAAGACTAACCTTGTTATCGAAGCAGTTGCGAAAGCTGAAGGATTTGACGCTACTGAAGAAGAAATCCAAAAAGAAATCGAGCAATTGGCTGCAGATTACAACATGGAAGTTGCCCAAGTACAAAGCTTGCTTTCGGCAGATATGTTGAAACACGATATCACAATCAAGAAAGCTGTTGAATTGATCACAAGCACTGCAACAGTAAAATAATCTGAAAAGATAAAAAACCACCAGGTTCGGTGGTTTTTTTGTGCTTTATTTTCCGAAAAACTCATCAAGGTCATCTTGGCTAATCCCAATCATGGCTGGGATACTAATCCAGTTTTCTTCAGTCAGGATGTAAGGTTGATGTGGATCAATCTGGTTTTCTGTTTCAAAAATTGGCTCATTTAGTTCCTCAGAGCTTTCAGTTAAGTCGCTGAAACGTTCAATCAGATAGGTTTTTCGAGCTGTTCCGATATGTTTAGTCGCATAATCAAAGGCTTGAAGTTCACCGAGTAGGATGAGTTTGCTTTTAGCCCGAGTAATAGCAGTGTAGATGAGGTTACGCTCTAGCATACGCTTGCTAGCACTGGTGATGGGAAGAAAGACAACGGGGAATTCACTTCCTTGAGATTTATGGATACTCATGGCGTAGGCAAGACGAATCTTGTACCATTCGTTGCGTGGATAGACGACTTCGTTCCCATCAAAATCAATCATCATTTCATCTTGTTTAGATTCAGTGTATTTTCCAGGAATGAGGTCCGTGATGTAGCCTAGGTCTCCGTTAAAAACGTTGACTTCTGCATCGTTAACCAAATGAATTACCTTATCTCCACTACGATACTGAAACTGACTTGCTTCAAAACTAATTTGTCCCTTTTGAAGAGGATTGAGCAGTTCTTGCATGAGTTGATTGATGGCATCGATTCCTGCTGCTCCACGATACATAGGAGCTAGAACTTGGATGTCTCGTGCAGGGATGCCACTTCTAATGGCAGCGTCTAGGATTTTTTCAATGGTCGCTGGGATCTGGTTACTAGCGATTTCAAAGTAGGAACGGTCTGCCTTTTTCTGAGTGAAATCTGCAGGTAAAATTCCCTGACGAATCTGACTCGCAAGTGTGACAATGGTTGATTTTTCGCTCTGACGATAAATTCTTTCCAAGCGTGTTTGCGGAATACTTGGAATCTGGAGTAAGTCAGCTAGAACTTGACCTGGGCTAACCGATGGCAACTGATCACTATCTCCAACGATGAGAATTTTACTAGTAGAGGAAATATTTGAGAAGAGTTGATTGGCTAGCCAAGTATCTACCATAGAGAACTCGTCTACGATGATAAAGTCAGCATCTAGATAATCTTCTAAATGGCTAGTGTCGTCGTCACCAGTCATACCCAAGTGGCGGTGAATGGTTGCACTCGGCAAGCCTGTTAGTTCATTCATGCGACGAGCCGCACGACCAGTTGGAGCAGCAAGGAGAATCGGTAGATTACTTTTCTTTCGAAGGTCCAGTCCTTCTAATAGAGCATAGACAGCAATAATCCCATTGATAACAGTGGTTTTTCCAGTACCAGGTCCACCTGTCAGGATAAAGACCTTGTTTTGGATAGCATCGCAGATTGCCTGTTTTTGAATGGCATCGTATTGAATGCCTAATTCTTCCTCAACAATTGCGATCTGTTCCTGGATGATTTCTGTTTCTTGTTTATCGGTTTCTTCTTTTTCAAGGATACGAATGAGGTGATTGTGAATCCCTTCTTCTGCAAAAAAGAGACTATTATCAAAGATTTTCGTATCAACTTGTTGGACTTTTTCTTCTTCAATGAGATTGGACAATTCTTGAGCAAGTTGACTTGGTTCTAGTTCTACAGGACGTGAGGATTCCAGTAGATTTAGAGTCTTTTCTAGTAAGTCTCTAGCTTCAACATAAGTATCCCCACTTTCCATACAAGCGTTTAAAAGGCTATGAATGAGTCCTGCTCGGAAACGTTCAGGTGCCTGGCTTTCAATGCCCAATTCTTGCGCCAATTGGTCAGCAATGGTAAAACCCAAACCCTTGATATCTTCTACCAACTGGTAAGGATAGTTCTCAACGATATCGATGGTTTCCTCTTTGTAGGTATCCTGAATTTGAATAGCTAATTTATTAGGAATGCCATAGTTGGCAAGCTTGGCCAAGACCATTTCTGTACCGTAGTTGAGACGGAGTGTGGATACAAAGGCCTCACGACTTTTAGAAGACAGCCCTGAGATAGTCTCAAGTTTTTCAGGATGTTCTAGGATTTCATCGATAGTATTTTCCCCATAGAGTTCCACAATCTTTTGGGCAGTTTTAAGACCAATCCCTTTGAAATGACTACTTGAGAAATACTTGACCAATCCCTTACTAGTTGGTTTTGCTCTTTCGTAACGGGAAATCTGCAGTTGTTCTCCGTATTTGGAGTGTTGGACAATCTGCCCCCAGAAAGTGTATTCTTCTCCCTCAATAACATCAGCCATGGTCCCTGTAACAATGATTTCGAAATCATCAAAATCCTCAGCATTGGTATCCTCTATATCTAAAAGGAGAATACGGTAAAAGTTGCTGACATTTTCAAAAATAATACGTCCAATCGTACCTGTAAAATAGACTTCCATATAATTCCTTTACATTCCTGAATGAAATCTATCATTCAGAATAGAATGAGAAGAGGCTGAGATTTATATTTCTCGGCCTCTTAGTGTTCTTAAAATGTTCCGATACGTTTGAGTGGCCAGAAACGGAATTTCGCCTCTCCAATGATATCTTTTGCTTTAAAAGTACCAACATGTCGACTGTCACTAGATACCAGACGGTCATCACCAAGTAGGAGGTATTGTCCCTCTGGAACAGTGAAGGTGAAGCTAGTATTGAAGTTAACATCTAAGGTAAAGGCATCAGCTTTTTCGGCAAGACTTCTAAAGTACTCGCCTTTTTTCCCATCCCAACCAGTTCCAGTATAAGTGCTTTGGAGTTTATCTTCCTTGAAACGCTTAAGGTATTCTGCTAAATAGGGTTCATCAGTTTCTTGACCGTTAATATAGAGTTTATCATTCTCATAACGGATGGTATCACCTGGCAATCCGATGACTCGCTTCACGATATCTTTATTCCCTTCATCCTCATGAGCGACAACTATATCAAAGCGATCGATAGGGAGATGTTTGACAACGAAGAGAATTTCTCCATCAGCTAGAGTAGGGTCCATAGAGTGTCCTTCTACACGAACATTGCTCCAGAGAAAAAGACGGCTGAGACCTATTAATGCAATAATCAGGAAGAAAATTCCCCACTCTTTTAAAAATATTTTAAAATAATTCATACTTTTACCTTTCTAGAAGTTGCTTAGCTTTTTCTGTGTTTTTAAAATGCAGCTTTGCACAGAAGCCGAGCCCTTTCATTCCATATGCTTGAAGGATTTGGCTAGCTACCTTGTCAGAAGCAGCTCCAGCACCACTTGGAAGTTGATAGCCTAGCTCTCGTCCTAGGTTTTCAAGATTTTCTAGGAAGAGATCACGCGCAATGATGGAGCTAACTGCAACAGCCAAGTACTTGCCCTCAGCTTTTTCCTCTAGCGTGACTGGATTAGGAAAATGATTGGCTTCATTTTTTAGATACTTTTTATAATTTTGTGAGCTGGTAAAGGCGTCAATAACAATTTTTTCAGGCTGGACTCCCCTTTGAAGGAGGAGAAAGATTGCTTGATTGTGAAGAGCTACCTTGACAGAAACAGCGTTGTAGCGCTCACCGATGACTTCGTTATACTTACTTGGCGAAAGAAGGAGTGCTTGATGCTGAATCTTCTCCTTAAGAAGGGGAGCAAGCTGACGAATCTTTTGGTCAGTTAGTGTTTTAGAATCTCCAACCCCGAGTTTTCGTAAAAAGTCATGCTGATCAGGAGTTACAAATGACGCCACTACAGCCAGACCACCGAAGTAAGAACCATTTCCAACCTCATCTGTTCCAATCAAGGGGAAATTTTGCCCGCTAACTACTTGTGCTACTTGATAACCAAAAAAGCTAGCATAGCTTTCAGCGGCTTCTCCTTGCAAGAGGACTTTCCCAGATGTATAGACGGAAACACTAGCTTGCGGAAGTTTTAAAAAGTAGCGAATATAGGGATTTTTACTAGGAGTGAGTGCATGTTCATGCTTTTGAACAAAAGCCTGAATTTCCTTTTCACTCGGAGTTAATGTGATACTTGCCATAGTCTCTATTGTACCATAAAAGCGCTAGAATTGGTAAAAACTGACAAACTAAGTGAAATTTGGTATAATATCTTGAGGTGAATTTTATGGCAAATTTAAATCGATTCAAGTTTACATTTGGGAAAAAAACATTAACCCTGACAACTGAACATGACAATCTTTTCATGGAGGAGATTGCTAAAGTTGCGACGGAAAAGTATGAAGCAATCAAAGAACAAATGCCTGGAGCTGATGATGAGACAGTAGCAATTCTCTTAGCAGTTAACTGCTTGTCAACACAGCTCAGCCGTGAGATTGAATTTGATGACAAGGAGCAAGAGTTAGAATCGCTCCGTTATAAAGTGGTTGCGGCTAAACAAGAGCAGAGTAAGATTGAGGATTCCCTATGATTTCCATTCTACTCTTATTAATCCTTGCTTGGAGCTTTTATATTGGCTACCGCAGAGGAATTATTTTACAAGCATATTATCTTGTAGCAACGATTGTCTCTGCTTATTTTGCAAGCAAATATTATTTAGCTTTAGGGCAGAAGTTCAATTTATTAATCCCTTATGCTAATCCGCAGGAAGGACAGGGAACTTTCTTTTTCCCATCCAATCAACTTTTCCATCTAGATAAGGTTTTTTATGCAGGTGTCGGCTTCCTCTTGGCCTTTACGATTTTTTACTGCATCGGCCGTTTGCTTGGTCTTTTTCTAAACCTAGTACCAAGTAAGATACTTGATGGGAAATACTATCGTATCGGTGCGGGTGTGCTATCAATCGGCGTGACCTTGTTTGTACTCCAGATGATGCTAACGATTCTCGCGACTGTGCCATTACAAATTGTTCAAAATTCACTTGAAAATAGCTTTGTAGCTAGACATATCATCCAAAGCATTCCATTCACAACTAATTTTATTAAACAGCTTTGGGTTACTAAAATAATCGGTTAAAAAGGGCGGGAACTATTCCTAGCCTTTTGTTTACAATTTCGAAAAGTAAGAGATTGATTTAAAGAGTTGAAAATAAGAAAAGCCATAACTTTTATACTAAGGAAATAAGATGAATACAAAAATACTAGAAACGTTAGAATTTAACAAGGTCAAGGCTTTATTTGAACCTCATCTTTTGACGGAACAAGGACTAGAACAGTTAAAAGAGCTAGTTCCAACAGATAAAGCTGATAAAATTAGACAGGCCTTTGCAGAAATGAAGGAGATGCAAGAACTCTTTGTTGAGCATCCTCATTTCAGCATTTCGGCAACAAAAGATATTGCGGCTACCTGCAAACGTTTGGAGATGGGTGCTGATCTCAACATAGAGGAATTTCTCCTTCTCAAACGTGTCATATTTGCCAGCCGTGAACTGAAAAATTTCTATGATAATCTTGAAAATGTACGCTTGGACCACTTGGCAAATTGGTTTGAGAAACTTCACGACTTCCCACATCTACAGGGCAATCTCCAGGCCATCAATGAAGCTGGATTTATTGAGAATTTTGCTAGTGAAGAACTAGCACGAATCCGTCGTAAAATCCATGATAGCGAGAGCCAAGTTCGTGACGTCTTGCAGGATCTTCTCAAACAAAAGGCTCAGATGTTGACTGAAGGTATCATCGCTAGCAGAAATGGTCGCCAGGTTCTTCCTGTCAAAAACACCTATCGTAATAAGATTGCTGGTGTGGTTCATGATATTTCTGCCAGCGGGAACACTGTCTATATCGAACCGCGTGAAGTAGTCAAGCTGAGCGAAGAAATCGCCAGTCTTCGTGCAGATGAACGCTATGAGATGATGCGTATCCTGCAAGAACTCTCTGAACGAGTAAGACCGCATGCAGCTGAAATCGCAAATGATGCATGGATTATTGGACATTTAGACTTGATTCGGGCTAAGGTTCGCTTTATCCAAGAGACAGGAGCAGTAGTGCCACAAGTCTCTGAAGGACAGGAGATTCAACTCCTCCATGTTCGCCATCCCTTGGTGCAAAATGCTGTTGCTAATGATGTACACTTTGGTAAAGATCTAACAGCCATCGTTATCACTGGTCCCAATACGGGTGGTAAGACCATTATGCTCAAAACCTTAGGTTTGACGCAATTGATGGCCCAGTCAGGTTTGCCGATTTTGGCGGATAAGGGAAGTCGTGTGGGGATTTTCGAGGAGGTCTTTGCGGATATTGGAGACGAACAATCCATCGAACAAAGTCTTTCAACCTTCTCTAGTCACATGACCAATATCGTTGATATTCTTGGTAAGGTCAATCAAAACTCGCTCTTGTTACTAGATGAGCTTGGAGCAGGAACAGATCCCCAAGAAGGTGCAGCCCTTGCCATGTCAATCCTAGAAGACTTGCGTTTGCGTCAGGTCAAGACGATGGCAACTACTCACTATCCTGAACTCAAAGCCTATGGGATTGAAACGGCTTATGTTCAGAATGCCAGCATGGAGTTTGATACAGCTAGCTTGCGCCCAACCTATCGCTTTATGCAAGGCGTACCTGGTCGAAGCAACGCCTTTGAGATTGCTAAACGTCTAGGTTTGTCAGATGTCATTGTAGGTGACGCTAGTAAGCAGATTAACCAAGACAATGATGTCAATCGCATTATTGAACAATTGGAAGAGCAGACGCTTGAAAGCCGTAAACGCCTTGAGAATATTCGCCAAGTCGAGCAAGAAAACCTCAAGATGAACCGTGCCCTTAAAAAACTTTACAACGAGCTCAATCGTGAGAAGGAAACAGAACTCAATAAGGCGCGTGAGCAAGCTGCTGAAATAGTTGATTTAGCACTAGCTGAGAGTGATGATATTCTAAAAAATCTTCACAGCAAATCTCAACTAAAACCACATGAAATTATCGAAGCTAAGGCTCAGCTCAAAAAATTAGCTCCTGAAAAAGTTGATCTTTCTAAAAACAAGGTTCTCCAGAAGGCTAAGAAAAAACGAGCTCCAAAAATTGGGGATGATATCATCGTTTTAAGCTATGGTCAACGAGGTACCTTGACCAATCAACTCAAGGATGGTCGCTGGGAAGCTCAAGTTGGCTTGATTAAGATGACCCTTGAAGAAAAAGAGTTTGACTTGGTTCAGGCTCAGCAAGAAGCACCAGTCAAGAAAAAACAAGTCAACGTTGTCAAACGGGCAGGTGGTAAAGGACCACAGGCTCGACTAGACCTTCGTGGCAAACGTTATGAGGAGGCTATGGAAGCCTTGGATGCCTTTATCGACCAAGCCCTGCTCAACAACATGGCTCAAGTGGACATCATCCATGGTATCGGTACAGGAGTCATCCGTGAAGGAGTAACCAAATATCTCCAAAGAAACAAGCAAGTCAAGAGCTTTGGCTATGCGCCACAAAATGCAGGTGGTTCTGGAGCAACAATCGTAACCTTTAAAGGCTAACCAAGCTATAGAATAAAATATTAAAAGAGTACCTATCAAGTGATAGGTACTTTTTTGATGAATATATTTTAATTATTATTGTTAGTGAGTATTTTAAAAGGGGACAATCGTTTTATAGCCAAAAAAATTGATGAAGGCTTGTCTAACTGAGCTTTATTTATGCTATACTGATAGTAACGTCATTTTCGGAGGTTGGTATGAAAAAACTCCCCTTAGCCTTTTCAGGTTGCTTATTGGGATTGGCTGGAGCAGGAAATCTTATCTTGGATATTTTTCCGCTTTTATCACACATCTTTAGTTTGTCAGGCTTGATTTTGTGGTTTTATTTTTTGGTGAGCCACCTCAATAACTGGCATGAAAGTAAGCAAGAATTAAAGAAAGCCCCTGTTTTGTCAGGAATGGCAACCTTTCCCATGGCAGGGATGATTTTATCGACGTATTTATTACGAATCTTACCCCCGAACATGAGCATTGTTGCACAGATTCTCTGGTGGTTTGCTTTTCTTCTAGATGTTTACCTCATTTTATACTTTACAAAGAACTATGTCTTGGTTAAACAAAGGGCCAGTGCAACACCAACTTGGACGGTTCTTTATGTAGGAATAGCAGTAGCGAGCTTGACCTACCCCGTGGTGGGCATTGTTGGGATAGCCTATGGAGCTTGGATTTTTGGTTTTATCTTAACCCTTATCCTTTACCCTCTAATTTATCAAGATTTAAGGAAAAATCCATTACCGCTCGCTTTGCTGGGGCAAGAAGGAATCTATTGTGCTCCATTTTCTCTTCTTTTGGCAGCATTAGTGAGAGTAGGAGGATACAGTCTTCCTAGTTGGATTTTACTAGTTATGATCCTTGCATCACAGATCTTCTTTTTCTTTGTCCTTAGTCGCTTGCCAAGGATTTTAAAACAAGGTTTCCAACCAGCCTTCTCAGCCCTAACCTTTCCAACCATCATCACAGCAACTTCATTGAAAATGTCCCAAGGTATTCTGCAGTTTCCGGTCCTCAACCTCGTTGTTTGGTTAGAGATTATCATTTGTTTAACAATCCTCATCTACGTATTAGTAGAGTATATACGATATTTAAGGAACTAAAAGACCCCCTAGCACGGAGAAGTGTTAGGGGGTGATTTTTAGAGTGATTAATAACATTCTTTTTGCTTAACTTCTTTAAAGAGTTGATAGAGAGTATAGAAGTAGACCAAACTAAAAATGATACAGATGGTTAGAAATAGGAGATATCTCCAATCCATAGAATTCGTAATTAGTTGTGGGAGAGATACGAGGATAAAGCAGAGAGATGCGTTTAAGAGGCGTATTTTTTTTGATGTGATTTTCTGAAACCTTTGTCCCTTATTCAAGATCGGAAGGGCTAAAAGGAAGACTATCAGAAAAGGACGCGTAACTTGACCATAAACTAGGAAAAAGGTAACAAAGATGCTGACCAAAATATGACTGAGAATTAAAGTTTGTAATGATTTCATAATTTTCCTCCTAATAGTCGTCTTGATCTTTTTTGGCTTTTCGAATGCGAAGCCAGACGACAAGTTGCATCATTAATCCGAAAAAGAAGGCTGCGAAAAGAATGGATGTGAAATGACCTAGATTGAAAAGAGAGGCGAAATAGTCCTTGCTATCATCTGTTAAGACATTGAGAAGTGGC
Source organism: Streptococcus infantis (assembly GCF_047463275.1). Lineage (GTDB taxonomy): Bacteria > Bacillota > Bacilli > Lactobacillales > Streptococcaceae > Streptococcus > Streptococcus infantis_AF. The sequence goes on from NZ_JASHEE010000003.1 coordinate 218,068, forward strand.
ATGCCAAAGAACATAAAGACTCCATAGATAAGTCCAGCTTTAAGACCAGGGTAGCGCAATTGTTTTTGTTCTTTCTGGCTCAACATATCAGGGTCGATAGCAGTAATACCTGTTTTTTTAGTTTGAGTGCTGACATAGATAGCACAAACCATAGAAATCAGAAAGATGATGATTGGATATCCAAATGCGACGATTTGTGGATATTTATAAGCAAGGACAAAGGGAATGAGATTGCCAAAAATCATGAGATAAAAGAGAACCATAAAGATTTTATTTCCGATGCGGTCAGCCTCACGTTGCTTGTGTTCATCAAGTGGTCCAGAAATACCATATGTGCGTTTGATCAGTTTTTCAGTGAAGGTTTCTTTTTTCATTTTTTCTCCTTTTGTTAAAAATCATCTTCCCAAAAAAGACTGTTGAGGTCTGTTTGGAGGCTACGAGCGAGATTGAGACAGAGTTCTAGAGTAGGATTGTACTTGTCATTCTCAATCATGTTGATGGTTTGTCTAGAGACACCGATATCCTTTGCAAGTTCGAGCTGGGATATGCCCAATTCCTTGCGGAATTCTTTCACACGATTCATTCTTCCTCCTTATTTGATTATGTCACATATATTTGACTATAGTATATCTTTTAAAAAATAAAATGTCAACTATTTTTGACATATTTTTAAAAGAATCTTAGTGATAATATTTCCATTATAAAATCTTCTAGCTATTTTATGCTATAATGAAGAAAAGTAAAAAATATAAGAGTGGATTGAATAAACCGAAAGCTATCCACTAAAGAAAGAGCAGAAAATGAACCATAAGATTGCAATTTTATCAGACATTCATGGCAACACGACAGCCTTAGCTGGAGTGCTTGAGGACGCTAAAAATTTGGGAGTGACTGAATATTGGCTTCTGGGAGATATTTTTCTTCCTGGGCCGGGAGCAAATGACTTGGTGGCTCTTTTGAAAGACCTTCCCATTACAGCATCCGTTCGAGGCAACTGGGATGATTGTGTGTTAGAGGCTTTAGATGGGCAATATGGTTTAGAGGATCCCCAAGAAATTCAGCTTCTCAGGATGACTCAGTATCTGATGGAGCGTCTAAACCCAGAGCATATTGATTGGTTGAGAAATCTACCTATGGTAGCCAAGAAAGAAGTAGAAGGCTTACGCTTTTCTCTTTCACATAATTTACCTGAGAAAAATTATGGTGGTGATTTGCTGGTTGAAAATGATACCGAAAAATTTGACCAGTTACTTGATGAAACTACTGATGTAGCCGTCTATGGTCATGTTCACAAGCAGTTGCTTCGTTATGGTAGCCAAGGTCAACAAATCATCAATCCAGGTTCGATTGGTATGCCTTATTTTGACTGGGTAGGGCTGAAAAATCACCGAGCCCAGTATGCCTTACTTGAGCTTGAAAATGGTGAGTTAGTCAATATTCAATTTCGAAAAGTTGCCTATGACTATGAAGCAGAGCTAGAATCAGCCAAGGGTAAATCCCTTCCTTTTATCGAAATGTATGAAGAATTACGACGTGAGGACAACTATCAAGGACATAATAGAGATTTGTTAGCTAGTTTAATTGAAAAGCATGGCTATGTAGAGGATGTGAAGAATTATTTTGATTTTTTGTAAGAGTTGCTTTAATTAACAGATACTAAATAAACGATTGGACGAGCCAATCGTTTTTAGTATATCTTATTGTAATTGAGATTGATCTGGTAAGTAAGAGCCACCGAGATAAGTTTTGCTGAGTTTTTCAAGGGTTCCGTCTTGGTAGAGTTCTTTGAGGACCTTGTCAAATTGTTCTTTAAATTCTTTTTGGTCGCTTGAGAAGATGATGTAGTTGTTTGGATTGTCATTGCTTTCCAAGTCGACTACGTTCAAGTCTAAGCCACGGTCTTGGATAATTTTTTGAACAGAAATCTTATCAAAGATTAGGAAATCAAATTCACCATTGGCGAGGTCAGTCAGGCGTTTAGCCACATCCTCACCAGAGTATTGGATGGTGGCAGGATTGTCTGAGTGGCTTTGATTCCAGTCTGTAACAACCTTGGCAGTAGAAGTTCCAGTGTCATCCTGTGTAGTTTTACCAGCGATGTCTTGAAGAGAGGTAAGAGCCTTGTCTTTTCTGCTCACGAGAACCAAAGGATTTTTTGCGATAGGTAGGGAGTAGAGGTATTTGTCGGCTCTCTCTTTGGTGTAGCTCAAGTTGTTGGCAGCAGCTTGGTAACGACCAGCATCAACTCCAGGGAAGATACTCTCCCAAGCTGTTTTTTGAAATTCAATCTTGTATTGATCTAGTTTTTCATCAACCGCTTTTAAAACTTCAACATCATATCCAGTTAGGTTACCATCTTGTTCAAAGTCAAAAGGTGGGATGTCTCCGGCAGTGGCTACGACAATGGTTTTAGGACTAGTAGTAGAAGTTGAAGCACTTTCCTGTTTAGATTGTCCACAGGCCACCAACAAGGGACTAATGGCTAATAATAAGAATAATTTTTTCATGTGTGTCTCCTTTACTTAATGGTATCTAGCTTACCAGACAATCAATCAAATAGCCAATATATATTTTTTATGGAAGTGATAGAAAAATATTATAATTTTCAGTTTGAATTTGTAATCTAAAATTTAAATCAGAAAAGAAAAAGATAATTTAGGCAACAAATGAAAAATCTCTGCAAGCTCTTTCAGAATGTGGTAAAATGGAAGCAGTAGAAATAGAAAAGGAAATCAATTATGAAATTTCTTGAGTTAAATAAAAAACGTCATGCGACTAAGCATTTTATTGATAAACCAGTTGATCCCAAGGATGTTCGAACAGCTATTGAAATCGCAACCTTGGCACCGAGTGCTCACAACAGTCAGCCTTGGAAGTTTGTTGTGGTTCGCGAGAGAAATGCTGAACTAGCAAAATTGGCTTACGGTTCAAACTTTGAGCAAGTAGCATCTGCCCCTGTAACCATTGTCTTGTTTACAGATACTGACCTAGCTAAACGAGCTCGCAAGATTGCCCGTGTTGGTGGAGCAAAGAACTTCTCAGAAGAACAACTTCAGTACTTTATGAAAAATCTTCCAGCAGAGTTTGCGCGTTACAATGAACAACAAATCAGTGACTACCTAGCCCTTAATGCAGGGTTGGTTGCTATGAACTTAGTCCTTGCATTGACTGACCAGGGAATCGGTTCAAACATTATCCTTGGTTTTGACAAATCAAAAACTAATGAAGTTTTGGAAATTGAAGAACGCTTCCGTCCAGAACTTTTGATCACAGTAGGATACACAGACGAGAAGTTGGAACCAAGCTACCGCTTGCCAGTAGATGAAATTATCGAAAAAAGATAGGAAGTAAAAATGACAGTTATTGATTTTACAGCAGAAGTAGAAAAACGTAAAGAAGCCCTCTTGGCTGACTTATTTAGCCTCTTAGAAATCAACTCAGAACGCGATGACAGTGAGGCAGATGCGGAGCACCCATTTGGACCTGGTCCGGTAAAAGCTTTGGAGAAATTCCTTGAAATCGCAGACCGTGATGGATACCCAACAAAAAATGTCGACAACTATGCAGGACATTTTGAGTTTGGTCAAGGGGAAGAAGTTCTCGGTATCTTTGCCCACATGGACGTGGTGCCAGCAGGTAGTGGATGGGATACTGATCCTTACACGCCAACCATCAAGGATGGTCGTCTCTATGCGCGTGGTGCTTCAGATGACAAGGGTCCTACAACGGCTTGTTACTATGGTTTGAAAATCATCAAAGAATTGGGACTTCCAACTTCTAAAAAAGTTCGCTTTATCGTCGGAACTGATGAAGAATCAGGCTGGGCAGACATGGACTACTATTTCGAGCACGTAGGACTTGCAAAACCAGACTTCGGTTTCTCTCCTGATGCTGAATTCCCTATTATTAATGGTGAAAAAGGAAATATCACAGAATACCTCCACTTTGCTGGTGAAAACAAGGGTGCAGCTCGTCTTCACAGCTTTACAGGTGGTTTGCGTGAAAACATGGTGCCAGAATCAGCAACTGCAGTTGTTTCAGGGGACTTGGCTGATTTGCAAGCGAAACTAGATGCCTTTGTTGCAGAGCACAAGCTTAGAGGAGAAATTCAAGAAGAGAATGGTAAGTACAAGGTTACGATTATCGGTAAATCTGCCCACGGTGCTATGCCTGCTTCAGGTGTCAATGGTGCAACTTATCTAGCCCTCTTCCTCAGCCAGTTTGCTTTTGAAGGACCTGCAAAAGACTTCCTTGACATTGCTGGTAAGATTCTCTTAAATGACCATGAAGGCAAAAACTTGAAAGTGGCTCATGTGGATGAAAAGATGGGTGCTCTTTCTATGAATGCTGGTGTCTTCCGCTTTGATGAAACAAGTGCTGACAATACCATTGCCCTTAACTTCCGTTATCCAAAAGGAACAAGTCCAGAGCAAATCAAGTCAGTTCTTGAAAGCTTGTCAGTTGCTTCAGTTAGCCTTTCTGAACATGGACACACACCTCACTATGTACCAATGGAAGATCCGCTTGTCCAAACCTTGTTAAATGTTTATGAAAAACAAACAGGTCTTCAAGGGCATGAACAAGTTATCGGAGGTGGAACTTTCGGACGTCTCTTAGAGCGTGGTGTAGCCTATGGTGCTATGTTCCCAGATTCTATCGATACCATGCACCAAGCCAACGAATTTATCGCCTTGGATGATCTTTTCCGTGCAGCAGCCATCTACGCTGAAGCTATCTATGAATTGATCAAATAATGCTATAGAAGTCTGAGATTTTATGCTTAGACTTCTTTTTGGAGGAGAGTAGATGTCTCAAATCGAAAGAATCAAACAAGCCATCATGGCTGATCCACAAAATCAACACTATACTGAGCAAGGAATCGAACCTCTCTTTGCAGCTCCAAAAACTGCTCGTATCAATATCATTGGGCAGGCACCTGGACTTAAAACTCAGGAAGCGGGACTTTACTGGAAGGATAAAAGTGGCGACCGCTTGCGAGAGTGGTTGGGTGTGGATGAGGATACCTTTTACAAGTCAGGTTATTTTGCTGTCATGCCCATGGATTTCTATTTTCCAGGACATGGGAAATCTGGTGACCTACCACCACGCCCAGGTTTTGCAGAAAAATGGCACCCTAAACTTTTGAAAGAATTACCAGATATTCAATTAACGCTCTTGATTGGGCAGTATGCTCAGGCTTACTATCTGCATGAGAAAGTCAGTGGCAAGGTAACAGACCGTGTGCATCGCTTTAAGGATTATTTGCCTGATTATTTCCCACTGGTACACCCGTCACCTCGGAACCAAATCTGGATGAAAAAAAATCCTTGGTTTGAAGCAGATGTTTTGCCTGACTTGAAAGAAAGAATTCAAAAAATTCTCGGAGAAGAAAAATGAAAGAAATTACTTTTAATGATTTTTACCAACTATACCAGAAAGAGTCGCTTTCTGTATTAGATGTGAGAGAAGTAGAGGAATTTGAGACTCTTCATTTAGAAGGCGCTCGCAATTTACCTCTCAGCCAATTAGCTGATACTTATAAACAACTAGATAAAGATAATCTTTACTACGTGATTTGTAAATCAGGAATGCGTTCAGCACGCGCTTGTCAATTTTTATCAGAACAAGGATATGAGGTTATCAATGTCCAAGGTGGCATGGATGCCTTAGAATAAGAAAAAACTCCCTTTAAGACCGAAAATAAGAAAGGTTTTAAAGGGAGTTTATTTGCTCTAAAAATCAGAAAATTGAAAACATTTTAAAATTTTTCCGAGATAGCCTTTTCAAGCCTTTAATCATGTTATACTAAGAAAGTATTTTATTTTATATAAGGAGAGTTTATGGCTAAAAAAGGTGCTTTAACAGGATTACTCCTGTTTGGAATATTTTTTGGTGCGGGTAATTTGATTTTCCCCCCTACCCTAGGTGCTCAATCTGGGGAACACTTTCTCCCTGCCATTGCAGGATTTGTACTTTCAGGTGTCGGACTTGCCGTCTTGACCTTGATCATCGGGACCTTAAATCCTAAGGGATATATCTATGAGATTTCTACAAAGATTTCCCCTTGGTTTGCAACGATTTATCTAGCAGTTTTGTACTTGTCGATTGGTCCATTCTTTGCCATTCCACGTACTGCAACAACTTCTTATGCAGTAGGGATTAGTCCCCTCTTGGCAGATGCTGATAAAGGTCTAGGCTTGATTGTCTTTACCCTTATCTACTTTGTTGCAGCATACTTAATCGCGCTTAATCCTTCAAAGATTTTGGATCGTATCGGCCGTGTTTTGACTCCAGTTTTTGCCCTCTTGATTATCATCTTGGTAATCCTTGGAGCCCTCAAATATGGTGGAAATGCTCCACAAGCAGCTACAGCAGCTTATCAAGCTTCAGCATTTGGAGCAGGATTCCTTGAAGGATATAATACTCTAGATGCTCTCGCATCTGTTGCCTTTAGTGTAATCGCGGTTGAAACCTTGAAACAACTTGGATTTTCTAGTAAAAAAGAGTACATCTCAACCATTTGGGTAGTCGGAATTGTCGTAGCGCTTGGCTTTAGTGCTCTATACATTGGCCTAGGTTTCCTTGGAAATCACTTCCCGATGACAGAAGAAGCGATGAAGGGTGGAACTCCAGGGGTTTATATCTTGTCACAAGCGACCCAAGAAATCTTTGGTTCAACAGCTCAATTATTCCTAGCAGCCATGGTAACAGTAACTTGCTTCACAACGACTGTAGGTTTGATTGTTTCAACTGCTGAATTCTTTAACGGACGTTTCCCACAACTCAGCTATAAGGTTTATGCGACTGTCTTTACCTTGATTGGTTTTGCAATTGCCAACCTCGGCCTTGATGCAATCATCAAATATTCTATCCCTGTCCTAGTTATCTTGTATCCAATTACTATTGTGATTGTCATGATTGTGATTGTGAACAAGTTTGTACCACTTTCAAAACCAGGCATGCAATTGACGATGGGTCTTGTTACAGCTATTGCCGTAGCTAGTGTCTTGGGAAGTTCATTTGAGGTGACCTTCCTTGCCAACATTGTGAATGCTCTACCATTTGCTAAGGCTTCATTGCCATGGTTAGTACCAGCGATTATTGGGATTTTACTTTCTCTTGTTCTGCCAAATAAGCAAAAGAGTGAAGCTTTTGAGATGGAATAAAAAAATCTTGGCTTATGCCAAGTTTTTTTATTACTCTTAGTTCGTTTTTTCAGTATATCCAAGGTCCTCAAGCATCTTTTTAGTTTTTGAAAAACTCACACGTTTTCCAGCTCCTGAATATTCATTTGGCATTGCTTTTTTCATCTCATCAAGATTGACTACAGTCATGTCAATGACCATGGTATGGATGACTTTTCCATCTTTGAATTCGATATTTTGTGTAACACCTTTGATTCCCTCATACCCTTTATAAGTTTTCACGATAAGTTCTTTAAGCTCATCAGCGCTCTTATTGAGTATTTCAGGTTCAAAAACATTATAAACTTCTTGTTTCATAACGTCATCACCCTCTACAGTATATGTCAAGGTAGAATGTCTTCCAGGATTACTGTCATGAACAAAGGTTACAGTTTTTGATTCGGCTTTCTTTTCTGTAGTTTCAGCCTCAGTTGTTTCAGCTTCAGTCGTTTTTACCTCAGTTGTCTCTGCTTTTGAGGGGTTAGAAGTTGTTGATGATTGTTTAGAACATCCCAATAAGAATGCCAACGGTAAGGCTAAGAGAAGCGTCATTTTGAAATATCTGTTCATATTTTTTCCTTTCATCATAAGAACTTTTTTCATTATATCATAAAATACTTTCGCAATCAAAGTATTTTCGTTTTTCCTTTTTACACATACTAAAATGGGAAAAGTGATATAATGGTAGCAAGAGGTGAAGAAATGAATCAAACTGTAGAATATATCAAAGAACTAACTGCTATCGCATCGCCAACAGGTTTTACACGTGAAATTACGAATTATTTGGTTGAGACTCTTGAAAAACTAGGTTATCAACCAATCCGTACTGCCAAAGGTGGTGTCAACGTTACTGTCAAAGGTAAAAATGATGAGCAACAGCGTTATGTGACCGCCCATGTGGATACCTTGGGAGCTATCGTTCGCGCTGTTAAACCAGATGGTCGTCTTAAAATGGACCGTATTGGTGGCTACCCTTGGAACATGATTGAAGGCGAAAACTGTACAGTTCATGTGGCTAGCACAGGTAAGACTATTTCAGGTACGATTTTGATCCACCAAACTTCTTGTCACGTATACAAGGACGCTGGAACTGCTGAACGCACTCAGGACAATATGGAAGTGCGTTTGGATGAAAAAGTGACCAATGAAAAAGAAACACGCGCACTTGGTATTGAGGTTGGTGACTTTATCAGCTTTGACCCACGAACTGTCGTGACTGATTCAGGATTTATCAAATCGCGTCATTTGGATGATAAGGTCAGCGCGGCTATCCTCCTTAATCTTCTTAAAGTCTATAAAGAAGAAGGGGTTGAACTTCCTGTCACTACGCATTTTGCCTTCTCGGTCTTTGAAGAAGTGGGGCATGGTGCTAACTCAAGTATCCCAAGTCAAGTTGTCGAATATCTAGCGGTAGATATGGGAGCGATGGGAGATGACCAGCAGACGGATGAGTACACAGTGTCTATCTGTGTCAAAGATGCTTCAGGCCCTTATCACTATGAATTCCGTCAACATCTGGTTGCTCTAGCAAAAGACCAAGACATTCCATTTAAACTCGATATCTATCCATTTTACGGTTCAGATGCTTCTGCAGCTATGTCAGCTGGAGCAGAAGTCAAACACGCCCTTCTCGGAGCGGGTATCGAGTCTAGTCACTCTTACGAGAGAACTCATGTTGATTCTGTCGTAGCAACAGAACGTATGGTGGACGCTTACCTCAAGAGTGGATTGGTAGACTAAGATGTGCTTGATTTGCCAACGAATTGAATGGATTAAGGCAGGGGAAAATCCCTACTTTGTAAAAGAACTGGAAACAGGCTATGTTGTCATTGGAGATCACCAGTATTTTGAAGGCTATACTTTATTCCTAGCAAAAGAACATGTCACAGAATTGCATCATATGGAAACTCCAGTCAAACTTCGCTTTTTAGAAGAAATGAGCTTGGTTCAAGAAGCCGTCTCTATGGCTTTTTCAGCTCAAAAGATGAATGTAGAGTTGTTGGGAAATGGAGATGCCCATGTCCACTGGCATATTTTTCCGAGACGAGAGGGTGATATGAAGGGACACGGTCTTAATGGTCGTGGTCCAGTTTGGTGGGTTCCTTGGGAAGAAATGGTCGCTGAAGAATATCAGGTTAAGGGAAGTAAATTAGAAGGTTTGGTTGAAACCTTATCTGAAACTTTGGACCAAATGATAGAAATGAAAGGATAAACAATGAAAAAAAGATACCTTGTATTATCAGGATTGCTAGCCTTGACATTGGCAGCTTGTTCGCAAGAAAAGCCAGCGACTTCAGAAACACAGACTTCAACTGAAGAAAAAACCGTCCAAGAAGGAACTGTTGGTAGCAAGTCTCATGAGGCTAGCCAAAAGAAGGCAGAAGTAGTTAATAAGGGAGATTACTATAGTGTTCAAGGGAAGTACGATGAGATTGTTATCGCTAATAAGCATTATCCCTTGTCTAAGGACTATAATCCTGGAGAAAATCCTACAGCAAAGGCAGAATTGTTGAAGCTAATTGCTGCTATGCAGGAAGCAGGTTTCCCAATCAGCGACCACTATAGTGGTTTCAGAAGTTATGAAACTCAAACTCAACTTTATCAGGACTATGTCAACAAAGACGGAAAGGCAGAGGCTGACCGCTATTCTGCTCGACCTGGCTATAGTGAACATCAAACTGGACTAGCATTTGACCTTATCGGTACAGATGGAGATTTAGTGACAGAAGAAAAAGCTGCCCAATGGCTTTTAGATCATGCTGCAGACTATGGTTTTGTCGTTCGCTATCTCAAAGGTAAGGAAAAAGAAACAGGCTATATGGCTGAAGAATGGCACCTTCGCTACGTCGGGAAAGAAGCCAAGGACATCGCTGCAAGTGGTCTCAGCTTGGAAGAGTATTACGGCTTTGAAGGTGGGGACTATGTTGATTAGTCGCAAAATATCTTGCAAGAATGCTTGAAATTTGATAAAATGAATAATAATTAAATAGGAATCTGCAAGACTAGTATCTCAGGGGAAGTATATCAGGGAGGAGAGCCGTGACTGAAAGCTCTCTATATGAAAGCTGGGTGAATTCACTTGCCTATGGATTCAGAAATAAAGGTCTGATTTGTCAGATGAAAACGGATGGTACCGCGTGTCAACGCTCCGAGTGGAGTTTTTGGCATGTGGTTTTCTTTTTATCTTACGAGAGACTGATGGAGGAATTATGTCAACTATTGAAGAACAATTAAAAGCGCTTCGTGAAGAAACGCTAGCTAGCTTGAAGCAGATTTCTGCTGAAAATGAAAAAGAGCTGCAAGAATTGCGCGTCTATGTCCTTGGTAAAAAAGGTTCTCTTACTGAAATACTGAAAGGGATGAAAGATGTTTCTGCAGAAATGCGTCCAATTATCGGGAAACACGTCAATGAAGCGCGTGATGTTTTGACAGCTGCATTTGAAGAATCAGCTAAGCTCTTGGAAGAAAAGAAAGTTGAAGCTCAACTAGCAAGTGAGAGCATCGATGTTACGCTTCCAGGTCGCCCAGTTGCGACTGGTCACCGTCACATCCTCACACAAACTAGTGAGGAAATTGAAGACATCTTCATCGGGATGGGTTACCAAGTAGTGGATGGTTTTGAAGTAGAACAAGACTACTATAACTTTGAACGTATGAACCTTCCAAAGGATCACCCAGCTCGTGATATGCAGGACACTTTCTATATCACAGAAGAAATCTTGCTCCGTACTCACACGTCTCCAGTTCAGGCGCGTGCGATGGATGCCCATGATTTTTCTAAAGGCCCTTTGAAGATGATCTCACCAGGACGTGTATTCCGTCGTGATACAGACGATGCAACCCACAGTCACCAATTCCACCAAATCGAAGGTTTGGTTGTTGGGAAAAACATCTCTATGGCGGATCTACAAGGAACCCTCCAGTTGATTGTACAAAAAATGTTTGGTGAAGAGCGTCAAATTCGTTTGCGTCCATCTTACTTCCCGTTCACAGAGCCTTCTGTTGAGGTGGATGTTTCATGCTTCAAGTGTGGAGGAGCCGGCTGTAACGTATGTAAGAAAACAGGTTGGATCGAGATTATGGGTGCCGGGATGGTTCACCCACGTGTCCTTGAGATGAGTGGTATCGATGCGACTGTATACTCTGGCTTTGCCTTTGGTCTTGGTCAAGAGCGTGTAGCTATGCTTCGCTACGGAATCAACGATATCCGTGGATTCTACCAAGGGGATGTCCGCTTCTCAGAACAGTTTAAATAATGATTAGAAAAGTAGAAATAGCAGATGTTGAGGTGTTAGCAAAAATTGCCAAACAAACCTTTCGTGAAACATTTGCTCATGATAATACGGAAGAGCAGTTACAGGAATACTTTGAAGAGGCTTATAATCTAAGAGTTTTGTCAACTGAGTTGGAAGATCCTGACTCCGAAACCTATTTCATTATGCATGAAGAGGAGATAGCTGGTTTTCTCAAAGTCAACTGGGGAAATGCTCAAACCGAGAGAGAATTAGAGAACGCTTTTGAAATTCAACGCCTCTATGTGCTACAAACATATCAAGGATTTGGATTTGGTAAACAACTATTTGAATTCGCTCTGGAACATGCCGAAAAAAATGGTTTTTCCTGGGCTTGGCTAGGTGTTTGGGAGCATAATACAAAAGCTCAAGCATTTTATAATCGATATGGTTTTGAAAAATTTAGCCAACATCGTTTTATGGTTGGGCAAAAGGTAGATACGGATTGGTTACTGAAAAAGAAATTAAGGTAAGAAGATGATTCTTCTAATGAAATGATAGGAAAGGAAAAAAACTAGAGTGGCAACTGTCATTCTGGAGAACTAAATTATGCTTGTATCTTATAAATGGTTAAAAGAATTGGTGGACATTGATGTGTCCTCACAAGAGTTGGCTGAAAAAATGTCAACCACAGGGATCGAGGTAGAAGGTGTCGAATCACCTGCTGCTGGTCTCTCAAAAATTGTCGTCGGTGAGGTCTTGTCTTGCGAAGATGTGCCAGAAACTCACCTTCATGTTTGTCAGGTTAACGTTGGCGAAGAAGAAGCCCGTCAAATCGTCTGTGGAGCACCGAATGTGCGTGCAGGTATTAAGGTTATGGTGGCTCTTCCAGGTGCTCGCATTGCGGACAACTACAAGATTAAAAAAGGGAAAATCCGCGGTCTTGAGTCACTTGGGATGATCTGCTCACTTGGTGAATTAGGGATTTCTGACTCCGTTGTACCGAAAGAATTTGCAGATGGCATCCAAATCTTGCCAGATGATGCCGTTCCAGGTGATGAAGTCTTCTCCTATCTAGACTTGGATGATGAAATCATCGAACTTTCTATCACTCCAAACCGTGCAGACGCTCTCTCTATGCGTGGGGTAGCTCACGAAGTAGCAGCTATCTACGACAAGGCAGTCAATTTTAAAGAATTTACTTTAACAGAAACTACCGAAGTTGCAGCGGATGCTCTTTCTGTCAGCATTGATACAGACAAGGCTCCTTACTATGCCGCTCGTATCTTGGACAATGTGACCATCGCGCCAAGTCCACAATGGTTGCAAAACCTCCTCATGAACGAAGGCATCCGTCCGATTAACAATGTCGTCGACGTGACCAACTATATCCTGCTTTACTTTGGTCAGCCTATGCATGCCTTTGACTTGTATACCTTTGAAGGAACTGATATCCGTGTACGTGAAGCACGTGCTGGTGAGAAATTAGTGACCTTGGATGGGGAAGAGCGTGAGTTGGAAACAACTGATTTAGTGATTACTGTTGCTGACAAACCAGTAGCCCTTGCAGGTGTCATGGGTGGAGAGGCTACAGAAATCTCTGAAAAGTCTACTTGTGTCGTTCTTGAAGCTGCTGTCTTCAATGGTAAATCAATCCGTAAGACTAGTGGTCGCCTTAACCTTCGTTCAGAATCTTCTTCTCGCTTTGAAAAAGGCATCAACGTGGCAACCGTTAATGAAGCCCTTGATGCGGCAGCAAGTATGATTGCTGAATTGGCTGGTGCGACAGTGCGTAAGGGAATCGTTTCAGCAGGCCACTTGGACACTTCTGATGTAGAAGTTTCTTCTACTCTTGCAGACGTTAACCGTGTCCTTGGTACTGAGCTTTCCTACGCGGATGTAGAGGATGTTTTCCGTCGTCTTGGATTTGGCCTTTCTGGAAATGCTGAACACTTTACTGTCAGTGTCCCTCGTCGCCGTTGGGATATCACGATTGAAGCGGACCTCTTTGAAGAAATCGCTCGGATTTATGGTTACGATCGCTTGCCAACCAGTCTTCCAAAAGATGATGGGACAGCCGGTGAATTAACAGCGACACAAAAATTGCGCCGTCAAGTTCGTACCATTGCCGAAGGAGCAGGATTAACTGAAATCATTACTTATGCTCTGACAACTCCTGAAAAAGCAGTTGAGTTTACGATTCAGCCAAGCAACTTAACGGAGCTCATGTGGCCAATGACTGTGGACCGTTCGGTCCTCCGTCAAAATATGGTTTCAGGTATTTTGGATACCGTAGCTTACAACGTAGCGCGTAAGAATAAAAACTTGGCTCTTTATGAGATTGGAAAAGTCTTTGAACAAACAGGTAACCCAAAAGAAGACTTGCCAAATGAAATCAACAGTTTCTCCTTTGCTTTGACTGGTTTAGTCGCTGAAAAAGACTTCCAAACAGCAGCTGTTCCTGTTGACTTCTTCTATGCTAAGGGAATCCTAGAAGCCCTCTTTGCTCGCTTGGGTCTTGAAGCGACCTATACAGCAACGCAAGAGATCAAGAGTCTTCACCCAGGACGTACAGCCTTGATTTCGCTTGGGGATCAAGTAGTCGGTTTCCTCGGTCAAGTGCACCCTGTGACGGCTAAGGCTTACGATATTCCAGAAACTTATGTGGCAGAGCTTAACCTTTCAGCTATTGAGGCAGCCCTTCAACCAGCAGAAGCCTTTGTGGAAATTACTAAATTCCCAGCAGTCAGCCGTGATATCGCCCTTCTCCTCAAAGCAGAAGTGACTCACCAAGAGGTGGTTGATGCTATTCAAGCCGCTGGCGTGAAACGTTTGACAGGCATCAAACTCTTTGACGTCTTCTCAGGTGAAAAACTAGGACTTGGCATGAAGTCTATGGCATATAGCTTGACCTTCCAAAATCCAGAAGATAGCTTGACCGACGAAGAAGTCGCACGCTATATGGAAAAAATCCAAGCATCACTCGAAGAAAAAGTGCATGCAGAAGTGCGTTAACAGTCTAAAATCCATCCCTAGGGATGGATTTTTTTGTCTTTGTAAATGACGAATATTGGAAAGAAAAATGAAGTTGAATCTTATTTGTTTTGATATAAAAAATGCCTAGTAAATTCTACTAATAAAAATGTACATAAATCCTTGTAATGACTAAAAAAAGGAGTATAATGAGGATAAGATTAGTAGGAGGTGGATTATGTTAGAAGTCCGCAATCTTGAAAAAAGTTTTGGTCCCAAACAAGTCTTGTTTGGCGTTGACTTTCAAGCTCAGCCTGGAAGAATTTTAGGTCTAGTTGGGAAAAATGGAGCAGGGAAAACAACCATTTTTCACAGTATTTTGAAATTTTTGGATTATCAAGGAGAAATTCAGTTTGATGGCCAGGAAATTCGTCAGGAAACCTATGCTCGGATTGGATATCTACCCGAAGAACGTAGTCTCATGCCTAAGTTGACAGTTTTAGAGCAGGTTCGTTACCTAGCCATGTTAAAAGGCATGGATGCCAAAGAAGTCAAAGAAAAACTCCCTCAATGGATGGAGAAGCTGGAAGTAAAGGGAAAATTGACAGACAAGATTAAGAGTCTCTCAAAAGGGAATCAACAGAAGATTCAGCTGATTATTACTTTAATGCATGAACCAGATCTGATCATTCTAGATGAACCTTTTAGTGGTCTGGATCCAGTCAATACCGAATTGCTCAAGCAGGTTATCCTCAAAGAAAAAGAACGTGGTGCAACCATTATCTTTTCAGACCACGTCATGACCAATGTCGAAGAGCTATGTGATGATATCCTTATGATTCGTGATGGGCGTGTCGTCTTGCATGGACCAGTCCAAGATGTTCGTAATCAATACGGCAAAACGCGACTCTTTGTTGCAAGTGAAAGGAGCCAGGAAGACTTGGAAAAACTCCCACATGTCATTCATGCTAGCTTGACCAAGCAGGGAATTTGGAAGCTCATCCTAGATGACGAAAATGCTGGACAGGAGCTCTTTGCTATCTTGACTCAAGGACACTATATCGCGACCTTTGACCAGCAAGCTCCGACAATTGATGAAATCTTTAAACTAGAATCAGGGGTGGAAGTATGAGAAATATGTTGGTTGTAATCAAAGAAACTTATCTAAGACACGTTAAATCATGGAGTTTCTTCTTTATGGTAATCTCGCCTTTTCTCTTTATCGGCTTGTCTGGCGGAATTGGCTATCTCCAAGGTTCCTCTCTGGCTCAGAATAATAAGGTGGCAGTAGTTAGTTCGGTACCTGCTATAACAGAGAGTCTTAAATCGACCAATGGCATTAATTTTGACTATAAGGATGAAGCAAGCGCCCAAGAAGCCATCAAGGATGAAAAAATAAAAGGTTATTTGACCATTGTCCAAGAAGATAGTGTCCTCAAGGCAGTCTATCACGGTGAAACCTCACTTGAAAGTGGTATAAAGTTAGCTGTGACAACTAAGTTGAATGAGCTCCAATACCAACTCAATCGTTCGGAGGCACATTTATCTCAGGAACAGGAACAGCACTTGGCACAAACGATTCAATTCTCAGAGCAGATTGATGAATCTAAGGAAAGTAAAAAGATGGTCCAAACCTTTGCGGCGGCAGGACTGGGTTTCTTCCTCTATATGATCTTGATCACTTATGCCAGTGTCACTGCTCAAGAGGTAGCCAGTGAAAAAGGGACAAAAATTATGGAAGTGGTCTTCTCAAGTATTCGTGCTAGTCACTACTTTTACGCGCGCATGATTGCCTTACTTCTTGTCATTTTGACTCATATTGGTATTTATGTTGTAGGCGGACTTGGAGCTATCTTATTCTTTAAGGATATGCCTTTCTTGGCTAATTCAGGTATTCTAAGTCATTTGGGAGAAGCTTTTTCGGTCAATACCTTGTTGTTTGTATTGGTCAGTCTCTTTATGTATGTGGTCTTGGCAGCCTTCTTAGGTTCTATGGTTTCTCGACCTGAAGATGCAGGAAAGGCCTTATCTCCGTTGATGATTTTGATAATAGCTGGTTTTGTTGGCGTTACTGCCCTAGGCGCTGCAGGAGATAATCTGATTTTGAAAATCGGTTCTTATATTCCTTTCATCTCGACCTTCTTTATGCCTTTCAGAGCTATTAATGGTTATGCAAATAGCATCGAAGCTTGGATTTCTCTTGCGATCACAGTTGTATTTGCCGTGACTGCAACAGCCTTTATCGGACGTATGTATGCCAGCCTAGTCCTCCAAACAGATGATTTAGGTATCTGGAAAACCTTTAAACGAGCTTTAAGCTATAAATAAAGTAAGGGACCTGTGAGTGTATCTCCCAGGTCTTTTTATTCGCTGAAATATTTCACATTAATTTCTTCTAAACCTTTGACTAATAAAGAAAATTATCGTACAATAAAGAGTACGTGATAAAATGAGACCAGAGTTTATATACTCTGGCATTAGTAGTAAAAAAAGAGGAGAAACGCTTTGGAATTAGAAGTATTTGCTGGGCAAGAAAAAAGTGAACTATCTATGATTGAGGTGGCTCGTGCCATCTTGGAACAACGTGGTCGCGACCACGAAATGCATTTTAGCGATTTGGTCAATGAAATCCAAAACTATCTTGGTACCTCTAATAGCGATATTCGCGAAGCACTACCTTTGTTCTATACAGAGTTGAACTTTGATGGGAGCTTCATCTCTCTTGGAGATAACAAATGGGGCCTTCGTTCATGGTATGGAGTTGATGAAATTGACGAAGAAATCATTGCTCTTGAAGAAAGTGACGATGAAGAAGTAGCACCTAAGGCTAAGAAAAAACGTGTTAATGCCTTTATGGATGGAGATACGGATGCCATTGATTATGGTGCGGATGATCCAGAGGATGAGGATGCCTACGAAGAAGATCCAGCTCTTTCTTATGATGATGAAAATCCAGACGATGAGAAGAACGAAGTAGAAGCCTACGACGCTGAAATCAACGAAATCGCACCAGACGATCTTGGGGAAGATGTTGAACTCGTTGAAGAAGACGACGAAGATTCTGAGGAAGAAGAAGAATAATACCAAACAACAAGGGAATTCCCTTGTTGTTTTTCTTTTCTGCAGTAGAACTATAACTCTAGTAAAGAATGACATTTGACAAATGTACCAAATTGAGGTAAGATATTTTTCGGGCACATCTTTTTGAGGTCGGAGCTTCCTAGTTACTAGGGAGCTATTTTTGTTTTTCCAGGAAAATGATCATCCTGGATTGTAGTTATCGGTGAAGATCTTGTTTTCTTAGTCCCCCTCTAGTGAACAAGATCTTGAGCATTTTAGAAAGAGGAATCTATGTCTACGAAATATATTTTTGTAACTGGTGGTGTGGTGTCGTCTATTGGGAAAGGAATCGTAGCGGCGAGCCTAGGACGGCTCTTGAAAAATCGTGGTTTGAAGGTAACCATCCAAAAATTTGACCCTTATATCAATATTGATCCAGGAACCATGAGCCCTTACCAGCACGGGGAAGTCTTTGTAACAGATGATGGGGCTGAGACAGATTTGGACTTGGGTCACTATGAACGTTTTATTGATATCAATCTCAATAAATACTCAAATGTGACAACTGGTAAAATCTACAGCGAAGTTCTGCGTAAAGAACGTCGTGGAGAGTACCTCGGTGCAACTGTCCAAGTCATTCCTCATATTACAGATGCCTTGAAAGAAAAAATCAAGCGTGCTGCCCTAACAACTGACTCTGATGTTATTATTACAGAGGTTGGGGGAACAGTCGGCGATATTGAGTCCCTTCCATTCCTAGAGGCGCTTCGTCAAATGAAGTCTGATGTCGGAGCAGATAATGTTATGTATATCCATACAACCTTGCTTCCTTACCTCAAGGCAGCTGGAGAAATGAAGACCAAGCCGACTCAACACTCTGTCAAAGAATTGCGTGGTTTGGGAATCCAGCCAAATATGTTAGTCATTCGTACAGAAAAACCAGCAGGACAGGGGATTAAAAACAAACTAGCTCAATTCTGTGATGTGGCGCCAGAAGCTGTTATCGAGTCCTTAGACGTAGATCATCTTTACCAAATCCCACTTAATCTGCAAGCTCAAGGCATGGATCAAATCGTCTGTGACCATTTGAAGATTGATGCACCGGCAGCAGATATGACAGAGTGGTCAGCTATGGTTGATAAGGTTATGAATCTCAAAAAACAAGTCAAAATTGCTCTTGTTGGTAAGTATGTCGAGTTGCAAGATGCCTACATTTCTGTCGTAGAGGCCTTGAAACACTCAGGTTATGCCAATGATGCTGAAGTCAAGATTGATTGGGTCAATGCTAACGATGTGACAGCTGACAATGTGGCAGAACTTCTATCTGACGCTGACGGAATCATCGTTCCAGGTGGTTTTGGTCAACGTGGCACTGAGGGTAAGATTCAAGCGATTCGCTATGCTAGAGAAAACGATGTACCAATGTTGGGAGTCTGCTTGGGAATGCAATTGACTTGTATCGAGTTTGCTCGTCATGTTTTGGGACTTGAAGGGGCTAATTCAGCAGAGCTTGATCCTGATACAAAATATCCAATCATCGATATCATGCGTGATCAGATTGATGTTGAGGACATGGGGGGAACCCTTCGTTTGGGACTTTATCCTTCTAAGCTAAAACGTGGCTCTAAAGCAGCGGTAGCTTATCATAACAAAGAGGTGGTGCAACGCCGTCACCGTCACCGTTATGAGTTTAACAATGCCTTCCGTGAACAGTTTGAAGGTGCAGGATTTGTCTTCTCAGGTGTTTCACCAGACAATCGCTTGGTCGAAATTGTTGAAATCCCAGAAAACAAATTCTTTGTGGCTTGTCAGTACCATCCAGAGCTTTCAAGTCGTCCAAATCGTCCAGAAGAACTTTACACTGCTTTTGTAACAGCAGCTGTTGAAAATAGTAAATAGTAGAATAAACCTTTGAGAGTCATCTCAGAGGTTTTTATTTGTTTTCAGTATTATGAAAATCTGGAAAATCGGCTCTGAATTTGGTAAGATAAGATTATGGATTTTGAAAAAATTGAACAAGCATATACCTATTTACTAGAAAATGTCCAAATCATTCAAAACGATTTGGCGACAAGCTTTTATGATGCCTTGATTGAACAAAATGGGATCTATCTGGATGGTCAGACAAATCTGGAAGATGTCAAGAAAAACAATCAAGCTTTAAAACGTTTGGCACTTCGAAAAGAGGAGTGGTTACGGACCTATCAATTTTTGTTAATGAAGGCAGCGCAAACAGAACCTCTTCAAGCCAATCACCAGTTCACACCAGATGCGGTTGGTCACTTGATGATTTTTATCATTGAACAACTTTTCCCTGCTGAAAATGTGAGCTTATTGGAATTGGGATCTGGGATGGGAATTCTGGGTGCTAGCTTCTTGACATCTATAAACAAAAAAGTAGACTACCTGGGGATTGAGATAGATGATCTCTTGATTGACTTGGCGGCAAGCATGGCGGAAGTAATGGATCTTCAAATGGGCTTTGTCCAAGGAGATGCAGTACGTCCACAAGTATTAAAAGAAAGTGACATCATTGTGAGCGACCTGCCTGTCGGTTACTATCCAGATGATCAGACAGCATCACGTTATCAAGTAGCGGCTAAGAATGAACATACTTATGCTCATCATTTGTTAATGGAACAATCACTCAAGTATCTTAAAAAAGGTGGTTATGCGATTTTTCTAGCTCCAACGGACCTCTTGACGAGCCCTCAGAGTGAACTTTTAAAATCATGGCTGACTGAACAAGCCCAACTAGTGGCTATTATAGCGTTACCAGAGGATCTCTTTGCACAGGGAGCACAGTCTAAAACAATCTTTGTTCTACAGAAGAAGGCGGGAGAAGAGATTGAACCATTTGTTTATCCACTTACGAGTCTTCGTGACCCTGAAATTTTGATGGAATTTAAGGAAAATTTTCAAAATTGGTGTCAAGGGCATGAAATCTAGTGCAAATTTTGGTATAATAGTTGAAAACGCTTAAAAAGGGGAATAAATTTATGACAAAAACCATTGCAATTAACGCTGGAAGCTCTAGCTTGAAATGGCAACTATATCAAATGCCAGAAGAAAAGGTGCTTGCAAAAGGTTTAATTGAGCGAATCGGATTAAAGGATTCTGTTTCAACAGTTAAGTTTGACGGTCGTTCTGAAGAACAAGTTCTTGATATTGAAAACCATATCTTGGCTGTTAAGATTTTACTTGATGACTTGATTCGTTTTAATATTATTAAAGCTTATGATGAAATTACTGGTGTCGGACACCGTGTTGTTGCAGGTGGAGAGTACTTCAAAGAGTCTACAGTTGTTGAAGGTGATGTCTTAGAAAAAATTGAAGAACTAGGACTTCTTGCTCCATTGCACAACCCTGCAAACGCAGCTGGGATTCGTGCCTTCAAAGAATTGTTGCCAGATATTACAAGTGTAGCAGTCTTTGATACATCATTCCATACAACAATGCCAGAAAAAGCATACCGTTATCCATTACCAACTAAGTACTATACTGAAAACAAGGTTCGTAAATATGGAGCACACGGTACAAGTCACCAGTACGTTGCTCAAGAAGCAGCAAAACTATTGGGTCGTCCATTAGAAGAGTTGAAGTTGATCACTTGCCATATTGGTAACGGTGCTTCTATCACAGCTGTTAAGGGAGGTCAATCAATCGATACCTCTATGGGATTCACTCCACTTGCTGGTGTTATGATGGGAACAAGAACTGGAGATATCGACCCTGCTATCATTCCTTACTTGATGGAACATACAGAAGACTTCAAGACTCCAGAAGACATTAGTCGTATTCTAAACCGTGAATCTGGTCTTCAGGCAGTTTCAGGCTTATCAAGTGACATGCGTGATGTTCAGAATGGTGTGAACGAAGGCAATCACGATGCTATTCTTGCCTTTGAAATGTATGTTGACCGTATCCAAAAATACATTGGACAATACTTAGCCGTCCTAAACGGGGCAGATGCTATTATCTTTACTGCTGGTGTTGGTGAAAATGCAACTCTTGTGCGTGAGAAAGTTATTTCAGGTATCTCTTGGTTTGGCTGTGATCTAGACCCAGAGAAAAATGTCTTTGGAGTAACTGGAGACATTTCTACAGATGCTGCGACACTTCGTGTACTTGTCATCCCAACTGATGAGGAACTTGTGATTGCGCGTGATGTTGAGCGTTTGAAAAAATAAATGATAAGAAAAACGACCTTTTCGAAAGAGAGGTCGATTTTTTATTTTTTAAAAATCTTCACCATTTAGTGAGCGAAACTTCGCCACTATTGAGCCAAATTTTTTCACCAGTAGCTAATTGGATCTGTAGTTGACCCTGGTCAGAGATATCACAAGCTTTTCCTGAGATGATTTCTTGATCTTTCTTAAAGGAAATTTCTTTGCCTAAAACAATTGATTGTTTTTTATAAAGGTAAAGCAGCTCATCGGCATCTGTTTCGTAGAAACATCTCCAAATTTCAGCAATCAATTCATTGCGAGTAATGGGACTGCTTTGAGAAAAGAGACTTCCAGCTTTTCCTTGTAGGTCTTTTGGAAAATCAGCGATAGAAAAGTTGATACCAACACCAATAATAACATCTGTGACAAGGCCTGTTTCGACAGAAGTGATGGCTTCGGTTAGAATACCGGCTATTTTTTTCTGATTTAGGTATAAATCATTTACCCATTTGATATCTAAATCAATTAGACAAAGGTTTTTAACAGCCTTATAAATTGCTGCTGCAGTCAGGAGTGTATAGGCCGGTAGATCTAGATAAGAGAGATTGGGCTTGAGGTGGAGAGACATGTAAATTCCACCTTGTTCTGGAGAATAGTAGGGGCGTTGAAATCGACCACGTCCCATAGTTTGGCTTGTTGATAGGTAGAGTGTGTCTCCTTTGGCACCAGCTTCCATGGCCTCCTTGGCATCACTCTGGGTTGATTTGGTGATAGGTTTAAATTGAACTGAGATTGGGCTGTTAGCTTCTATTTCTTGAGGTAAGATTAGGTCACCGTGAAGAAGTTTGTAGCCACGGTTTTTGATGCTGTCAATTTCTAAACCTTCCTGCTGGAGGCGCTGGATAGCCTTCCAAACAGAGGTGCGAGAGAGGTTTAATATTTCAGCGATTTTCTCTCCGCTTAAATAATCTGTTTCATGAGCTAAGATTTTGTAAACTTCTTGGTAGGATTTCATACTAGGTCCTTTCTGGAACAACTAGATTTATTGTACCATATTTTTAAAAAAGGATGCGCGCTTTGAGAGATATCTTAGCTCGCTATAAAGTTTTACCTAGTTTTAGTCAGGATGCCATGGACAAAGTGGTTTTCAAATCATTTGAAAAATGGTAAAATGTTTTAATAGTTTATTTATCTGAGCTTTATAGCGCAGAGAGAAAGGATCTGTTGTGAAATCAATAGGTATCATTGAAAAATTAAAAGGCTTATCCAAGCAAGAGCTAGTCTTACTAGCTGTTATTCTAAGTATTTTCTTGCCTTTTTATATTTTCGTTATTATTTTTATCGCCTACTTAATAGGTCTAATATTTACAGGAGAGATGAAGGGGATATTAAAACGATTATCCCACCATTCTATCTTACTTTTATTTATCGGCTATAGTGGTGTTATCTCTCTTTTGGCTCAAAATGTGATGGGGATGGTTTCCACTTTAGGAATGTTCCTCTTTGCAATTTTCTTTTACTATTACCAAGCCCATTTAACCCCTAAGTTTTTCAGATTAGTATTGCAATCGGTTATGTCGCTTAGTGTGCTAGCATCAGTTTTTGCAGCTTTAGAGCATTTTCAGATTGTAAAGAAATTTGATTATACTTTCTTATCACCAAAGATGCAGGTCTGGCATCAGAACCGTGCAGAGGTAGCCTTCTTTAATCCTAATTATTATGGGATTATCTGTTGCTTCTGTATTATGATTGGATTTTACCTAATTAGTACGACTCGATTGAGATGGTTGAGAATTTTCTCTCTCATTGCGATTTTTGCGAATTTGTTTGGCTTGAATTTCACCCAAAATAGAACAGCTTTTCCAGCCATTATCTTTGGTGCGATTATTTATCTTTTCACTACCATTAAGAACTGGCGTGCCTTCTGGCTCAGTATCGGAGTCTTTGGTGTTGGTTTAGCCTTTCTCTTCTCGAGTGATTTGGGAGTTCGAATGGGAACGCTCGATTCGTCTATGGAAGAACGAGTGTCGATCTGGAATGCAGGTATGACCTTATTCAAACAAAATCCCTTCTGGGGAGAAGGTCCACTAACTTATATGCATTCCTATCCCCGTATTTTTGCTCCTTATCACGAACATGCTCATAGTATATACATTGATACGATATTGAGTTACGGTGTGGTAGGAACGGTATTGTTAGGAATAGCTTCTTCTGGTCCAATTCGAATGTTGATTGATATGAGTCAGGAGCCGAGCAAGCGTCCAATTGTTGGTCTTTATCTTTCATTCTTAACAGTAGTTGCTGTGCATGGAATTTTTGATTTAGCCCTCTTTTGGATTCAATCCTCCTTCATTTTCCTTTTAGTAATGTGTAGTTTACCATTAAAACATAGTATGATTGGAGAATTTGTTGAATAAACAAAAAGATAGTAGAAATGAGATTTTCTACTATCTTTTTTATTATTGAATAGCTTGAAGTAAGTCTTCAGCTTGTTTTTCTAGAGAAGCAGCAACGCTATCTTCAAGGACTAATTGACCATCTGCCCAGGCAGAATCATTAACACGGGCTGCGGTAAAATCACCAACAACCTGTGTACGGATAAACGGCAAGAGGTCTTTGTAAATCGCAAAGAGTTGATCGTGTCCAGCGTTAGCTACAGATGATACCGTAACAATCTTATCTTGAAGAGCAGATGCTCCACGAGTGTTAGACAAGTCAATGGCGCGTGAAAGCCAATCTAGTAAGTTTTTTACAGTCCCTGGAATTGAGAAATTGTAGACTGGAGAGAAGATCCAGATGGCATCAGCAGCTTGAACAGCTTCGCGAGCCGCTGTAACAGCTGGAAGTGTAGGAACTTCAAGGTCTTGGCTAAAGAGAGGAATGGCTGAGTAGTCAAGGTAACTTACCTCGGCTTTGCCAGCAAGTGCCTTTTCAGCTTCTAGTGCCATTTGGTGGTTGAATGAACCTTCACGAAGTGAACCAACGATAAACAATACTTTTTTAGACATAGGGAGTCTCCTTTTAATTTTAATCTTTTAATCAGAACCACTCTGTTGTTATAATATATGTTACAACACGATAAAATCATTTGCAAGGGATATGCTCAGAAAATAAAATCAATAGAATCTAAGTTTTTAATTAAAAATGAAGACTGTAGAAAAGTCTATAAAAACACGGCTTGAAGTTATGTAATGATATCCTAAAAACGTATTGAAAATCCAGATTCCTCCCCTAACTTCACTTGTAATTCACTAGGATAGATGGTAAAATAGACGAGTGAAAAAGAGACAGAAAAAAGAAAAAAATTCCCTATTATTTCAGTACATTATTGGTATAATTTTGTTAACTCTAGTCATCACTTCTTCCTTTCTCTACTTGGTATGGCTCAGCATGAAGCCTTATCAAACTGCAAAGGTTGAAGGTGAGAGACTCGCTAAGCAGTATGCAAATCTAGAAACGGTTAGCCAGATTGATATCTTCAATGGTTTAGAAAGCTATTATAGTGTTCTTGGCCAAGATAAGAACCAGAAACCAGTTGCTGTCTTAATAGAGAAAAGTAGCAACAATATTTACGTATATCAACTAGAAAATGGTACTTCTCGAGAAAAAGCAGAAGCAGTTGTCAGAGAAAAAGGAGCAACTGAGATCGACAAGATTACCTTCGGACGGTACGCTGAAAAGCCTGTCTGGGAAATCAAGTCTGGAGGAGACTATTATCTAGTAGATTTTGAATCTGGCGCCTTAGTCGAAAAGGAGAAACAATGAAATTATCCAAACGTGTCTTAGAGATGGAAGAAAGCGTTACTCTGGCTAGTGATGCAAGAGCAAAGAAGTTAAAAGCTGAAGGAAAAGACGTTCTTTTCTTGACTTTAGGTCAGCCCGATTTTCATACTCCTGAAAATATTCAGGATGCTGCGGTTGCAGCCATTCGAGATGGTCGCGCGTCTTTCTATACGGTAGCTTCAGGTTTGCCTGAGTTAAAAGCAGCAGTCAATACCTATTTTGAACGTTACTATGGGTATTCTGTATCAGCTAACGAGGTGACTTTTGCGACTGGTGCCAAGTTTTCCCTTTATACTTTCTTTATGGCTGTTATCAACCCTGGAGATGAGGTAATCATTCCTACTCCTTACTGGGTCAGCTATGGGGATCAGGTTAAGATGGCAGAAGGTCTTCCAGTATTTGTCCAAGCCAAGGAAGACAATCACTTTAAAGTAACTGTGGAGCAATTAGAAGCTGTTCGCACAGGTAAGACCAAAGTCTTGGTTCTTAACTCACCATCTAATCCTACCGGTATGATCTATTCTCGTGAGGAACTCTTGGCCATCGGAAATTGGGCTGTTGAACATGATATTCTTATCCTAGCAGATGATATTTATGGACGTCTGGTCTATAACGGGAATGAGTTCGTTCCAATCTCTAGTCTGTCAGAAGCTATTCGCAAACAAACCATTGTCATCAATGGAGTGTCTAAGGCCTACGCTATGACAGGATGGCGTGTTGGTTATGCAGTAGGTGATCCAGAAATCATTGCTGCTATGAGCAAATTGACTGGTCAAACAACTTCTAACCTAACCGCTGTTTCACAATACGCAACAATCGAAGCGCTAACTGGTTCACAAGACTCTGTAGAAACCATGCGTCAGGCTTTCGAGGAACGTCTCAATACCATTTATCCTCTCTTGTGCCAAGTCCCTGGCTTTGAAGTAGTCAAACCGCAAGGAGCTTTCTACCTCTTCCCAAATGTTAAAAAAGCTATGGAGATGAAAGGCTATACAGACGTAACAGCATTTACAACGGCTATTCTTGAGGAAGTTGGTCTGGCCCTGATTACAGGAGCAGGATTTGGAGCACCAGAGAATGTACGTCTCAGCTATGCGACAGACCTAGATACACTCAAAGAAGCTATTCGTCGCTTGCACCAATTTATGGAAAAATAAAAATAAGATCTTCGTCGTCTTGACGGAGATTTTTTTGGATATAACCTGAGATTTTTCTCTAATAGAATCTAGCTATCAGGCATTATTTGTGGTACAATAGTGGGTAATAATGTCTTTAGACAAGTTAAACAAAAAAAGGAAGATAAAACATGACAAAACGTGTAACAATTATCGAAGTAAAAGACTACGTTGGTCAAGAAGTCACTATTGGTGCTTGGGTTGCTAACAAGTCAGGAAAAGGAAAAATTGCCTTCTTGCAATTGCGTGACGGAACTGCCTTCTTCCAAGGTGTGGCTTTCAAACCAAACTTTATCGAGAAATTTGGTGAAGAAGTAGGTCTTGAAAAATTTGACACCATCAAACGTCTAAGCCAAGAAACTTCAGTCTTTGTAACAGGGATTGTTAAAGAAGACGAGCGCTCAAAATTTGGTTATGAGTTGGATATTACAGACATCGAAGTCATCGGTGAATCTCAAGATTACCCAATTACTCCAAAAGAACACGGAACTGACTTCTTGATGGATAACCGCCACTTGTGGTTGCGTTCACGTAAGCAAGTCGCTGTGATGCAAATCCGTAATGCCATCATCTACGCGACTTATGAGTTCTTTGACAAGAACGGCTTCATGAAATTTGATAGCCCAATTCTTTCAGGAAATGCTGCAGAAGACTCTACAGAACTTTTTGAAACAGACTACTTTGGAACACCAGCTTACTTGAGCCAATCAGGACAGCTTTATCTTGAAGCAGGTGCTATGGCCCTTGGTCGCGTCTTTGACTTTGGTCCAGTATTCCGTGCAGAGAAATCTAAGACTCGCCGTCACTTGACAGAGTTCTGGATGATGGATGCTGAGTATTCATACTTGACACACGATGAGTCACTTGACTTGCAAGAAGCTTATGTCAAAGCGTTGCTTCAAGGTGTTCTTGACCGTGCTCCTCAAGCCTTGGAAACCTTGGAACGTGACACAGAGCTCTTGAAACGCTACATTGCAGAGCCATTTAAACGAATCACTTACGATCAAGCCATTGACCTCTTGCAAGAGCATGAAAACGACGAAGATGCTGACTACGAACATCTTGAGCATGGAGATGACTTTGGTTCACCACACGAAACTTGGATTTCAAACCACTTTGGTGTCCCAACCTTCGTGATTAACTACCCAGCAGACATCAAGGCCTTCTACATGAAACCAGTTCCTGGGAACCCAGATCGCGTACTTTGTGCAGACTTGCTTGCGCCAGAAGGTTACGGAGAAATCATCGGTGGTTCCATGCGTGAGGAAAACTACGATGCCCTTGTCGCTAAGATGGAATCACTTGGAATGGATCGTACAGAGTACGAATTCTACCTTGACCTTCGTAAATATGGTACAGTCCCACACGGTGGATTTGGTATTGGTATCGAGCGTATGGTAACCTTCGCAGCTGGAACTAAACACATCCGTGAAGCTATTCCATTCCCACGTATGTTGCACCGTATCAAACCTTAATAACTATAAAAACGCCAGCTGGCGTTTTTACTTTAAATGAAAGAGGTGGAGAAAATGTAGGCAAATCTCAGTAAGTCTTTTAGAAACAATCATAATACATATTGAAAGAGAGAAAACAATGTTTAAAAGAACTTACAAAGGCAATATTCCACTCTTAGCAGGTCTGGAATTTACATCTTATTTTGGAATTACTAGTTTTTGGATTTTATTTTTCATTCAGAATGGTCTTTCCTTGCTTCAAATAGGTCTATTAGAGAGTATCTTTCATGGGACAAGTCTCTTATGTGAAATCCCATCTGGTATGTTGGCCGATCGATTTAGCTACAAGACCAATCTCTATTTGGCTCGCTTGGCCAGTATTGTGTCCTCTATCTTGATCTTGTTTGGCCAGGGAAATTTTTGGATCTATGCTCTTGCCATGATGGTCAGTGCTTGGTCTTACAATTTTGATTCGGGGACCAGCAATGCTTTCTTATATGATTCAGCAGTTGAAGCTGGTCAAAAGGACCGTTATCTTCAGATTTCTAGCTTTTTGTCTGGTGTGGCAGAAGTCACCCGAACCTTAGGTACAGTTGTGGCAGGCTTCTTTATTCACGGAGCATTGGCTTGGACCTATCTAATTGCTATTGGATTATCTTTTCTTTCTATAATCTTGATTTATTTTATGAAAGAACCAATGGCTAAGAGAGAAAAAAATGAAGCATTAACCTTTAAAATGATTGTCCTGCAAGTTCGAAAAGAATGGCATGAAAAGCCAGTACTCTTTTATTGGATGATGACTTATCAGCTAGTCGGAACACTCATGTGCATGTTTTACTTTTACTATCAGCAGAAAGTAAGTGACTTAGCAGGATGGCAGGTATCGCTGGTCATGCTGATTGGTAGTGGCTTAAATCTTATAGCAGTTTATGTAGCTAGTCAAATTGGTGAAAAATGGAATAGCAATCGAGTTTTTCCGACTCTTGTTGCACTAACGGGCTTAGCCTTGCTATTGGTGTTTTCTGGAACTCCCTTTGCTTTTCTTCTTGTCTATCTTTTAACCGATACACTCTATGCAGTTTATCAGCCAATCTATTTCAATGACTTACAAGGTTATTTACCGTCCAGTGTTAGAGCAACAATGCTTAGTATCAATTCCATGCTCTTTAGTCTTTCCATGATTGTCATTTTCCCACTGACAGGTTGGTTGATTGATCGTTGGGGTCTTGTAGCTGTCTTTTTAGTTCTAGGCCTTATCTTACTTTTAAGTTGTCCTATATTAATAATCGGTCTAAAAAGGATGGGCAAGCTATTAGATATGGACTTAATAACTGAATAAAGCATGAAACCCTATTTGCCCAAAGAAAGATCCTGTGGTACAATAGCAAGAAGAAAAGGAGAAGAGCATGATTGATGTAGAAGAAATTCTAAGCAAGATGAATCCCAATCAAAAAATCAACTATGACCGTGTTATGCAAAAGATGGTCCAAGTTTGGGAAAAAAATGAAGAGAGACCAACGATTCTCATGCACGTCTGTTGTGCTCCATGTAGCACTTACACTCTAGAGTATTTGACCAAATATGCAGATGTGACTATTTATTTTGCTAATTCAAATATTCATCCCAAAGCCGAGTATCACAAGCGTGCTTATGTAACCAAAAAGTTTGTCAGCGATTTTAATGAACGAACTGGTAACCATGTCCAATACCTAGAAGCACCTTATGAACCAAATGAATACCGTAAACTGGTTCGAGGTTTGGAAGAAGAACCTGAAGGTGGGGACCGTTGCAAGGTATGTTTTGACTATCGCTTGGACAAGACAGCGCAAGTGGCTATGGACTTAGGATTTGATTACTTTGGATCTGCCCTAACCATCAGCCCTCACAAAAATTCACAAACAATTAACAGTATTGGGATTGATGTGCAGAAAATCTACACCACTCACTATCTTCCGAGTGATTTTAAGAAAAATCAAGGTTATAAACGCTCTGTAGAAATGTGTGAAGAGTACGACATTTATCGCCAATGTTACTGTGGCTGTGTCTATGCAGCTCAAGCACAGAATATTGACTTGGTGCAGGTCAAGAAGGATGCGACAGCCTTTATGGTAGATAAGGATATCGAGAAAGATTATTCCCATATCAAATTTACTGTTACGAAGTTAGATATTTAAAGGAAAACCTGCCTCAAGGCAGGTTTTTGCTTATAAAAAAAACGAGGTCAGGATTTTGTTCCTGACCTCTGACAACTTTACCGATTCTTTAGTTCTACGTAGCGTTTGTACCAAATGTTGACATAGGCTTCTGAGAAGGGGCCTCGTTCATTGTTGATCCAATCAACAAGAATCTTAACATGTTCTTTCAAAATATAGTCTAAATCATCAGGATAATTCATCTTACGCTTGTGACGTTCATACTCTTCGACGTCCAAGAGGCGTTTCTCACCATCTGTAAAAACTTTAACATCTAAATCATAATCGATGTATTTTAAAGCTTCTTCGTCTAGATAATAAGGGCTAGCCATGTTGCAGTAGTAGGAAATCCCATTATCACGAATCATGGCAATGATATTAAACCAATATTTTTTGTGAAAGTAAACAATAGCCGGTTCTCGAGTTACCCAACGACGACCGTCACTTTCGGTAACAAGTGTGTGGTCGTTGACGCCGATAATAGCGTTCTCTGTTGTTTTTAGTACCATGGTGTCTCGCCAAGTACGGTGAAGACTCCCATCATGCTTATAACTTTGAATTGTAATAAAGTCGCCTTCTTTTGGAAGTTTCATAACTAACCAACTTTCTACAATTTGTAAGTTTATCGTTTACTATTGTATCACATTTTTGTTTAAAGTTCTTAGTTTTTCATGAAAAAATTAAAGATATTCTCTGAGAGCGCTGGCTATATCCGAAAAATCATAACCTTTTCTAGCTAAAACTTGGGTCAAACGTTGCTTAAGTTCGTATCCTTCATACTTACGCGAATATTTCCGATATTGCTTATCCAACTCTTTAAAGATTAGTTCCTGAACAGTTTCTTCATCGACCTGGTTATCTAGTTGATCAAAGGCTGTTTTAGCTTCCGAGTAGGAAAAACCTTTGTTGGTAAGATTTTGGATTATCTTATCTTGTAGAGCGCGAGCAGGCAATTTACCCTGATATTTTTTCAGTAGTTTTTCGGCTGTACGCTCTGCGACTTCCGTCAGATCAAATTCTTGTAAGACGTCTTGGATAACGACCTTAGCAACTCCTTTTTGAGAAATCTTTTGTATCAGCATGTAGCTTCCCTTGTCACCAGATAGCTGATTGGAGTTGATGATAGCATAAGCATATTGACGGTCATTGATCCAGTTGTCATCCTTGAGGGCTTGGATGACTTGTGGTATGATTTTCTCATCAATCTCATGTTTAACTAAATAGTCTCTGACTTCTTTTTCAGTACGGGCCTTGAAGGATAAGTGGTAGAGGGCCAGATTTTTTCCGTAGGAAAATTGTGCAAAGGTCTGAATTTCTGCAAATTCTTGAGGACTAATTTCCTTATCCTTGGTCAACATAAAGCGAACAATGGTATCCTCTGTAATATAGCAGGTTTGGTCGCTATCAAGTTCTAGCAGATAGAGATGTTTTTTCTTTTCTAGTTTTGTGATTTTCATGGTTTTCCTTTTATCCAAACGCTTCAAAGGCAGCAACGAGTCGAAGTTTGTTGCTATCAACCAGCTCTCTCCCGTAACAGTCAAGAAATAGTTCAGCGTATTTAGGGTCATGTAGGTTATAGTTGAGGGACCAAACTGTCCAAAAGAGATCGATATGTCGGTCACTGAAATCAGCTAAGCCAAGGTCAATAAAGCAAGAGAAGTGGTCAGCATCTTTTAGAATAAAGTTCGGTAGACAGGCGTCCCCGTGAATAAAGGCATCTGTCTTTAAAAGGTGCCCATCTTCTCGAATGAGCTGGAAGGCCTCTTCGCGACTGCTAATCCGGAATTGGGGTAGGAGAGCCTTGGCATAGAACTCACCTTTTTCATAGTTTTTCAAGGCTCTGTCTTTATAGGCCTGTAAATGATTTTCTGATGGGAAATTTTGCGGATAAAAGCTGTGAAGTTTTTTAAGAGCCTCGGCCATGGTTCGGCAAATTTTATCTGGCTGATCTAAAAAAGCGAGAGCATCATGGCCAATAGCCTCTTTCGTCAGAAGGTAGTCTTTATTTGTAGATAGATAGTGGATGACTGGAGTTCCTATTCCTTCTTGTTCAAACAAACTTGCAATGCTAGCTTCTCGCTCTAATCTTCCCTTTTGATCTATTTTCAAATAGTAACCTGAATCAAGATAGAGAACCCTTGCGCCTGAATGAGAAGAGCTATCAGAAAGAGTTGCTCCCTCTATATAAGTTCGTAATTGCTCAGGAAAATCCAATGGGGAAAAATGAGATATCTTTGTATTCATGGTTTTATTGTAACATATTCTTAAACATTGAGAAACTACGTGGTATAATAGACTTATGAGTCTTAAAGTCAAACAAAAAATTCCATTAAAAATTAAGCGTATGGGGATTAACGGGGAAGGTATCGGATTTTTCCAGAAAACCCTTGTTTTTGTTCCTGGAGCTCTCAAGGGAGAAGATATCTATTGTCAGGTGACTTCCGTTAAGCGTAACTACGTTGAGGCTAAACTCCTTGAGGTCAATAAAAAATCTAAGTTTCGAGTGGTACCAGACTGCACCATTTATAATGAGTGTGGTGGCTGTCAAATCATGCATCTGCATTATGACAAGCAGCTGGAGTTCAAGACGGATCTTCTCCATCAAGCTCTGAAAAAATTTGCACCTGCAGGCTATGAAAACTTTGAAATCAGACCAACTATTGGTATGCAGGAACCCAAGTATTATCGAGCTAAACTACAATTCCAAACTCGAAAGTTTAAGGGCCAGGTCAAGGCAGGATTATATGCTCAAAATTCGCATTATTTGGTCGAGTTAAAGGACTGCCTAGTTCAAGATAAGGAGACACAAGCAATTGCTAATCGCATTGCTGAACTCTTGACCTATCATCAAATTCCGATTACAGATGAACGGAAAATTCTGGGTGTTCGGACCATCATGGTTCGTCGCGCACGGAAAACTGGGCAAGTTCAGATTATCATTGTGACCAATCGTCAATTAAATCTGACTCAATTTGTGAAAGATTTAGTCAAGGATTATCCTGAAGTAGTGACTGTCGCAGTCAATACAAATACCGCTAAAACTAGTGAGATTTATGGGGACAAGACAGAGATTATTTGGGGACAGGATAGTATTCGTGAGGGTGTATTAGACTATGAGTTTTCTCTCTCACCACGAGCTTTTTACCAACTCAATCCTGAACAGACTGAAATCCTCTATAGTGAAGCCGTTAAGGCCTTGGACGTAAATGAGAATGACCATCTGATTGATGCCTATTGTGGTGTTGGTACTATTGGCTTTGCCTTTGCCAAAAAAGTTAAAAGTCTGAGAGGGATGGATATTATTCCAGAAGCTATTGAGGATGCCAAAGAAAATGCCCAGCGCATGGGTTATACCAATACTCACTATGAGGCTGGAACTGCAGAAGAAATCATCCCTCGTTGGTACAAGGAAGGCTATCGTGCCGATGCCTTGATTGTAGACCCGCCTCGTACCGGTTTAGATGACAAACTCTTAGATACTATCGTCAAATACGCTCCTGAAAAGATGGTCTACATTTCCTGCAATGTATCTACCCTGGCGCGTGATTTAGTCAGATTGATGGAGGTCTATGACCTGCATTATATCCAGTCGGTTGATATGTTTCCGCACACGGCTAGGACAGAAGCAGTGGTCAAATTAACCAGGAAAAAGCTAGACTCTAAATAGAATTGACGACTGGAAAGTATTTGAAAAGAAGACTTCTAGTTACAGAGTAAGATTTGCAAGCTCCCTATATTTATGATAAAATAAGTAGAAAATAAAATGAAAAAAGAGGTATGTGAAATGTCACGTAAACCATTTATCGCTGGTAACTGGAAAATGAACAAAAACCCAGAAGAAGCAAAAGCATTCGTTGAAGCTGTAGCATCAAAACTTCCTTCATCAGACCTTGTTGAAGCTGGGATTGCTGTACCTGCTCTTGACTTGACAACTGTTCTTGCTGCTGCTAAAGGTTCAAACCTTAAAGTTGCTGCTCAAAACTGCTACTTTGAAAATGCTGGTGCTTTCACTGGTGAAACTAGCCCACAAGTTTTGAAAGAAATCGGTACTGACTATGTTGTAATCGGTCACTCAGAACGCCGTGACTACTTCCACGAAACAGATGAAGACATCAACAAAAAAGCAAAAGCAATCTTTGCGAACGGTATGCTTCCAATTATCTGTTGTGGTGAGTCTCTTGAAACATACGAAGCAGGAAAAGCTGCTGAATTCGTAGGTGCTCAAGTTTCAGCTGCTCTTGCAGGATTGACTGCAGAACAAGTAGCTTCATCAGTTATCGCTTATGAGCCAATCTGGGCTATCGGTACTGGTAAATCAGCTTCACAAGACGATGCACAAAAAATGTGTAAAGTTGTTCGTGACGTTGTAGCAGCTGACTTTGGTCAAGAAGTAGCTGATAAAGTACGTGTTCAATACGGTGGTTCAGTGAAACCTGAAAACGTTGCAGAATACATGGCTTGTCCAGACGTTGACGGAGCTC
Source organism: Streptococcus infantis (assembly GCF_047463275.1). Classification (GTDB taxonomy): domain Bacteria; phylum Bacillota; class Bacilli; order Lactobacillales; family Streptococcaceae; genus Streptococcus; species Streptococcus infantis_AF. The sequence goes on from NZ_JASHEE010000003.1 coordinate 252,771, forward strand.
TTGTTGGTGGTGCATCACTTGATCCAGAAAGCTTCTTGGCATTGCTTGACTTTGTAAAATAAGCCTCAAATATCAGAGACAGACAGTTCCCTTTCAAGAGGTCAAGACTGCCTGTCTTCTTTTTAGTAAAAAGGCGTGCGAAAGCACGCTCTTTTCTGCATTTTATACTCAATGAAAATCAAAGAGCAAACTAGGAAGCTAGCCGCAGGCTGTACTTGAGTACGGCAAGGTGAGGCTGACGTGGTTTGAATTTGATTTTCGAAGAGTATTAGAAGAAAAAGAAAGGAGAATCATGCTGTATATTTGGTCTTATCTCAAACGTTATCCCAAGTGGTTAGTGTTAGACTTCTTTGGAGCTATTTTCTTTGTGATTGTCAATCTTGGGCTACCGACTGTTCTTGCTCGCATGATTGACCAGGGAATCAACCAAGGTGACCAGGATAAACTCTATTTTTGGGCTGTCGTAATGTTGATTATTATCGTCTTGGGGACATTTGGGCGGGTTGTTCTATCCTATGCTGCTAGTAAACTGACCACCAATATGGTTAAGGACATGCGAAATGATGTTTATGCTAAATTACAAGAGTATTCTCATCACGAATATGAACAAATTGGTGTTTCTTCACTAGTTACTCGTATTACCAGTGATGCCTTTGTCCTTATGCAGTTTGCAGAGCAGACGCTTAAGTTGGGTGTTATCACTCCCATGATGATGCTGTCGAGTATTCTCATGATTTTCTTAACTAGTCCCTCACTAGCCTGGATTGTCGCTTTTTCCGTTCCTTTCCTAGCTGTAGTAGTCCTTTATGTAGCGGTCAAAACGCGCCCCTTATCTGAAAAACAACAGAAAACACTGGACAAGATAAACCAATATGTCCGTGAAAATTTGATGGGCTTGCGAGTGATTCGTGCCTTTGCTCGTGAAGATTTCCAAGAAAAACGTTTTGAAGAGAAAAATGCAATCTATGCGGATAATTCAAATCGCTTGTTCAAATTGACTGGTTTGACAGAACCGCTTTTTGTGCAGATCATTATTGCCATGATTGTGGCTATCGTTTGGTTTGCCCTTGATCCACTGAAGCATGGAAATTTGCAGATTGGGGATTTGGTGGCCTTCATCGAGTATAGTTTCCACGCTCTCTTGTCCTTCCTTTTCTTGTCAAACCTCTTTACCATGTATCCACGTACGGCTGTGTCTAGTGAGCGTCTGAAGGAAATCATGGACATGCCCATTTCCATTGATCCAAATGAGGATGGAATTCAAGAAACAGAAACTCATGGATATCTAGAATTTGATAATGTGACCTTTGCCTATCCTGGGGAAACAGAAAGCCCTGTTTTGCATAATATTTCCTTCACTGCTAAACCAGGAGAAACCATTGCATTTATCGGTTCAACTGGGTCAGGTAAGTCTACTCTGGTTCAATTGATTCCTCGATTCTACGATGTTACTCTAGGAAAAATCAAGGTCGATGGTGTAGATGTCCGAGATTACCGTCTCAAATCACTCTGTCAAAAGATTGGATTTATTCCACAAAAGGCCTTGCTTTTTACTGGGACTATCGCAGACAATCTCCGTTACGGGAAAGAGGATGCCAGTCATGAGGACTTGCACCAAGCAGCTGATGTAGCCCAAGCCAAAGACTTTATCGAAAGTCGAGAAGAAGGTTTTGCAACGCATCTGGCCGAAGGCGGAAGCAACCTCTCAGGTGGTCAGAAACAACGTTTATCGATTGCACGCGCAGTCATCAAGGGTCCAGATATCTACATCTTTGACGATTCCTTCTCAGCCTTGGATTACCGTACAGATGCTATCTTACGCCGTCGTCTCAAGGAAGTGACTCAAGATGCTACGGTATTGATTGTTGCGCAACGTGTTGGAACCATCATGGATGCGGACCAGATTATCGTCCTTGATAAGGGCGAAATCGTTGGTCGTGGACGTCATGAAGAATTGATGGAAACTAATGACATCTATCGAGAAATTGCTGAGTCGCAGCTAAAAAATGCGTCTCTGACAGAAGAATAGGAGGTAAAGGATGAAACAACAATCTAGTCTAGCTCGTCTATGGAGCTATTTAAAAGCCTACCGTTTTTCTGTTTTCTTTGCAGTCTTCTTGAAAATAGTCAGCGTCGTTATGAGTGTTATCGAGCCTTTCGTATTGGGACTTGCTATCACTGAGTTAACCAGCAACCTCCTTGCCATGGCAAATGGTGTTGCAGGAGCGGGTATCAATACCAGCTATATCGCAGTAATTCTAGTGATTTATCTCTTGCGTGGTCTTCTCTATGAGTTGGGTTCTTATTACTCAAATTACTTTATGACCAATGCGGTGCAGTCTATGGTACAGGATTTGCGAAATGAAATGAGTGAAAAAATCAATCGTATTCCTGTGTCTTACTTTGATAAGCACCAGTTTGGAGATTTGCTAGGTCGTTTTACAAGTGACGTTGAAACTGTTTCGAACGCACTACAACAATCTTTCTTACAGATTGTTAATGCAGTCTTTACCATTCTTTTTGTTATGGGAATGGTCCTCTATCTCAATCTTCAGTTGGCTATCGTCGTCATTTTATCGATTCCAGTGACTTATTTTGGAGCTAAAACGATTCTAAATCGTTCGCAGCCATACTTTAAACAGCAGGCAGCTATATTGGGACGTATGAATGGATTTGTACAGGAAAACTTGACAGGTTTCAATGTTCTAAAACTTTTCGGACGTGAAGAAAACTCTCAAGAGAGATTTGAAAAGATTACGGATGAATTGCAACAAGTCGGATTTAAGGCGAGCTTTATTTCAGGATTGATGATGCCTGCTCTTCATATCGTGTCTGATTTAACCTATCTGATTGTTGCAGTATTAGGTGGATTGCAGGTTATTGCAGGGCGTTTGACGATTGGTAATATGCAAGCTTTCGTTCAGTATGTGTGGCAAGTCAGTCAGCCAATCCAAAATATCACTCAATTAGCTGGGCAAATGCAAAGTGCTAAGTCTTCGCTTGACCGTGTCTTTGAAGTTTTGGATGAACAAGAAGAAGTCCAAACTACAGAAGTAAGAGACTTGGCACCATTGACAGGTCAAGTTAGCTTCAAGAATGTTGATTTCCAATATGTGGAAAATAAACCATTGATTCGCAATTTTAACTTAGATGTTGAACCTGGAGAGATGGTGGCTATCGTTGGACCTACTGGAGCTGGTAAAACAACTTTGATTAACCTTCTCATGCGTTTTTACGATGTGACAGCTGGTGCTATTTTAGTGGATGGCCAAGACATACGTGATCTGTCGCGTCAGGACTATCGTCGACAGTTTGGGATGGTCCTACAGGATGCCTGGCTCTATGAAGGTAGTATCAAGGAAAATCTTCGCTTTGGAAATCTTGAAGCAACAGATGAGGAAATCGTTGAAGCAACTAAGGCTGCCAATGTAGACCACTTTATCCGTACTCTTCCTGGTGGTTACAACATGGAGATGAACCAAGAGTCAAGTAATATTTCTCTTGGTCAGAAGCAGTTGTTAACTATCGCGCGTGCTCTCTTAGCAGATCCAAAAATTCTAATCCTTGACGAAGCGACCTCATCGGTCGATACACGTCTAGAACTCTTGATTCAAAAGGCCATGAAGCGTTTGATGAAAGGGAGAACAAGCTTTGTTATCGCCCATAGACTTTCGACTATTCAGGAAGCTGATAAGATTTTGGTACTTAAAGATGGACAGATAATTGAACAGGGAAATCATGAAAGTCTTTTGGCTGCGAAAGGATTTTATTATGATCTTTATCAAAGTCAATTCTCTAATAAAAACAGCGAAAATAACTAAAAAACATCTGCTCATTTTCTTAAATTATCAGTCAATTACAACTTTTTTAATATGGGTTAATTTTCTTGCTTTTGTCTACTAGGAGTAGTATACTAAAATAGTAATCAATAAATATGGTTACAAAAATAATATTATGAGGTGAGAAAAATGGTAGAATTGAAAAAAGATGCATTAAAAGACGTAACAACATTATCTAAGACAGCTCCTGAAACGCTAGTAAAAACGAAAGAAGTCTTGAATCAAGCCGTAGCAGACTTGTATGTAGCGCATATCGCTCTTCATCAAGTACACTGGTATATGCGTGGACGTGGATTCATGGTATGGCATCCTAAGATGGATGAATACATGGATAGTCTAGATGCTTACCTTGATGAAATCAGCGAACGCTTGATTACACTTGGTGGCAAACCATACTCTACTTTGACAGAATTCCTTCAACACAGTGAAATCGAAGAAGGAGTTGGAGAATTCCGTAACGTAGAAGAAAGTTTGGAACGTGTCCTTGAAATTTATCGTTACCTTATCACTCTTTTCCAAAAAGCTTTGGATGTAACTGATGAAGAAGGTGATGATGTAACCAATGATATCTTCGTTGGTGCTAAGGCAGATCTTGAAAAAACAGTCTGGATGCTTGCAGCAGAATTAGGACAAGCACCTGGTTTGTAAGATACTGCATTTTTCTAAAAATCCGTAGAAGTTTTCTACGGATTTTTTCTATTCAAGAGGGCATTCCAAAACAGTCTTTTTTTAAGATTTTTGATAAAATAGAACTATCAATAAAAAGGATGAAAGCATGACAAAAAAAATCGTAGCCATCTGGGCTCAAGATGAAAAGGGTGTAATCGGAAAAGAGGAACGCTTACCTTGGCATTTGCCAGCAGAGTTAAAACATTTTAAAGAAACAACCTTGAATCATGCCATTTTAATGGGTCGTGTAACCTTTGATGGGATGGGTCGACGATTGCTTCCAGGACGTGAAACCTTGATTTTGACGCGCAATCCCGAAGAAGCAATCGATGGTGCTCTGGTCTTTCAAAATGTCGAGGATGTTTTAGACTGGTATCATCATCAGGCTAAGAATCTCTATATCATTGGTGGCAAGCAGATTTTTCAGCTTTTTGAACCTTATCTCGATGAGATTATTGTGACACAAATTCATGCTCAAGTTGAAGGGGATACCTATTTCCCAGAAGATTTTGACTTGACTGTTTTTGAGACTGTTGCAAGCAAATCTTATTCCAAAGATGAGAAAAATATTTATGATTTTACCATCGAATATAGAAAGAGAAAGGAAGTCTAATGGAGCGTAGTATTTTTGGATTTTTTACAGCTCTTTTGTGTGCTGTCTGTCTTGTAGCTGGAACACACGCTTTTCGTAAAAAGCGCTTTGGACTTGCTACTCTACTTTGGCTTAATGCTTTTACAAATTTGGTGAATAGCATTCATGCTTTTTATATGACCTTATTTTAGATAGAATGAATAGTTAGAACGGAAGGGAATCATGTCTACAAATAGGAAAAATGATATGATGGTTTATTGCTCATTTTGTGGCAAAAGCCAAGAAGAAGTTAAAAAAATAATTGCTGGGAACAATGCCTTTATCTGTAATGAATGTGTGGAGTTGGCTCAGGAAATTATTCGTGAGGAGTTGGCTGAGGAAGTTTTGGCGGACTTGTCTGAGGTACCAAAACCAATCGAACTCCTAAACATTTTGAACCACTATGTGATCGGTCAAGATCGTGCCAAACGTGCTTTGGCAGTGGCTGTATATAACCACTACAAACGCATCAATTTCCATGATACTCGTGAAGAGACTGAAGATGTTGATTTGCAAAAGTCAAACATTCTAATGATTGGCCCAACTGGATCAGGGAAGACTTTCCTTGCTCAAACTCTTGCTAGAAGTTTGAATGTACCATTTGCCATTGCAGATGCAACAGCTCTTACTGAAGCTGGTTATGTGGGTGAGGACGTTGAAAATATCCTCCTCAAACTCTTGCAGGCAGCTGACTTTAACATTGAACGAGCAGAGCGTGGAATTATCTACGTAGATGAGATTGACAAGATTGCCAAGAAGAGCGAGAATGTTTCTATTACACGTGATGTTTCTGGTGAAGGTGTGCAACAAGCCCTCCTCAAGATTATCGAAGGTACAGTAGCAAGTGTTCCTCCACAAGGTGGACGCAAACATCCACAACAAGAAATGATTCAAGTAGATACCAAGAATATCCTCTTCATCGTGGGTGGTGCCTTCGATGGAATCGAAGAAATTGTCAAACAGCGTCTTGGTGAAAAAGTTATCGGTTTCGGACAAAATAACAAGGCTATTGACGAAAACAGCTCTTACATGCAAGAAATCATTGCAGAAGATATTCAGAAATTCGGTATTATTCCTGAATTAATTGGACGCTTGCCTGTCTTTGCAGCCTTGGAGCAGTTGACAGTAGATGACTTGGTTCGCATTTTGAAAGAGCCAAGAAATGCCTTGGTTAAACAATACCAGACCTTGCTTTCATATGACGATGTAGAGCTTGAATTTGACGATGAGGCTCTCCAAGAGATTGCTAACAAAGCTATCGAACGTAAGACTGGTGCCCGTGGTCTTCGCTCTATCATCGAAGAAACTATGTTAGACATCATGTTTGAAGTACCAAGTCAAGAAGATGTGAAAACAGTACGTATCACAAAAGAAGCAGTCGATGGAACGGATAAGCCGATCCTCGAAACAGCCTAGAGGTGATTATGGAAATCAATACACACAATGCAGAGATTTTACTGAGTGCTGCCAACAAATCTCACTATCCGCAGGATGAACTTCCTGAAATTGCTCTTGCAGGACGCTCAAATGTTGGTAAATCGAGCTTTATCAATACCATGCTCAATCGAAAAAATCTAGCTCGTACCTCTGGAAAACCAGGAAAAACACAACTACTAAATTTCTTTAATATTGATGATAAGATGCGTTTTGTAGATGTGCCTGGTTACGGTTATGCCCGTGTGTCCAAAAAGGAACGCGAAAAATGGGGACGCATGATTGAGGAGTACTTAACCACTCGAGAAAATCTTCGAGCAGTGGTTAGTCTCGTTGACCTTCGTCATGATCCGTCAGCAGATGATGTACAGATGTACGAATTTCTTAAATATTATGAGATTCCTGTTATCATTGTGGCTACCAAAGCTGATAAGATTCCACGTGGCAAGTGGAATAAGCACGAATCAGCCATTAAAAAGAAATTGAACTTTGATCCAAGTGATGACTTTATCCTCTTTTCATCCGTAACAAAAGCAGGAATGGACCAGGCTTGGGATGCTATTTTAGAAAAATTGTGAGGAATACATATGGCAAAAACAATTCATACAGATAAAGCTCCAAAGGCAATCGGACCTTATGTTCAAGGAAAAATCGTTGGGAACCTTTTGTTTGCTAGCGGTCAAGTTCCTCTATCTCCTGAAACTGGAGAAATCGTAGGAGAAACGATTCAAGAACAGACTGAACAAGTCTTGAAAAACATTGGAGCTATTTTGGCAGAAGCAGGCACAGATTTTGACCATGTTGTTAAAACAACTTGTTTCTTGAGTGATATGAACGACTTTGTTCCTTTTAATGAGGTTTACCAAACAGCCTTTAATAGGGAGTTTCCAGCTCGTTCAGCTGTGGAAGTAGCTCGTCTTCCTCGCGATGTAAAAGTCGAAATTGAAGTCATCGCAGAGATTGGATAAGCGAGTTGAAGTTTGGTTCTTCCAAACTTCTTTTGATATAAGGAGACTATGATGACAATGAAACAACTTCACCTGGTGATTGTAACAGGGATGAGTGGTGCAGGGAAAACTGTAGCCATTCAATCCTTTGAAGATTTAGGATATTTTACCATTGATAATATGCCACCAGCTCTATTGCCAAAGTTTTTGCAGTTGGTAGAGACCAAGGATGACGACCACAAGTTAGCCCTAGTGGTGGATATGCGAAGCCGTTCTTTCTTCTCAGAGATTCAGGCTGTCTTGGATGAATTGGAAAATCAAGATGATTTGGACTTCAAAATCCTCTTTTTGGATGCAGCTGATAAGGAATTGGTGGCACGTTATAAGGAAACTAGAAGAAGTCACCCTCTTGCAGCAGATGGTCGTATCTTGGATGGTATCAAGCTGGAACGCGAACTCTTGGCTCCATTAAAAAATATGAGTCAAAACGTGGTTGACACAACAGAGTTAACTCCTCGTGAACTTCGCAAGACTATTGCAGAGCAATTTTCGGACCAAGAACAAACGCAGTCCTTCCGTATTGAGGTCATGTCCTTCGGTTTTAAATATGGCATTCCAATTGATGCAGATTTGGTATTTGATGTTCGTTTCTTGCCAAACCCTTACTATCTGCCAGAACTTCGTAATCAGACAGGTGAAGATCAGGCAGTTTATGACTATGTCATGAACCATGAGGAATCTGAAGATTTCTACCGTCATTTATTAGCCTTGGTTGAACCAATCCTACCAGGCTATAAAAAAGAAGGCAAATCAGTCTTAACTATTGCGATTGGTTGTACAGGTGGCCAACACCGAAGTGTTGCTTTTGCCAAGCGTTTAGCGAATGACCTATCTAAAAGTTGGCTTGTAAATGAAAGTCATCGTGATAAAGACCGAAGAAAGGAAACGGTAAACCGTTCATGAGAAAACCCAAAATTACGGTGATTGGTGGAGGAACCGGAATACCTGTTATTTTAAATAGTCTACGGGAAAAAGACGTCGAAATTGCAGCCATAGTAACCGTTGCGGATGATGGTGGTTCTTCAGGTGAATTGCGTAAGAATATTCAACAGTTGACACCTCCAGGGGATTTACGTAATGTCCTTGTGGCCATGTCAGATATGCCTAAGTTTTATGAGAAAGTATTTCAGTATCGCTTTTCTGATGAGGCAGGCGCTTTTGCTGGTCATCCACTGGGGAACATTATTATTGCAGGATTATCTGAGATGCAGGGTTCGACCTATAATGCCATGCAATTACTGAGTAAATTCTTCCATACTACAGGGAAGATTTTCCCATCAAGTGACCATCCATTGACACTCCATGCTGTCTTTAAAGATGGATCAGAAGTTGCTGGGGAAAGTCACATTGCAGATCATCCAGGTATGATTGACCATGTCTATGTGACAAACACTCTAGACGATGAGAAACCGCAGGCTAGCCGTCGTGTTGTCAATACCATTCTTGGTAGTGATATGATCGTCTTGGGTCCAGGCTCCCTCTTTACTTCGATTTTACCTAATATCGTCATCGAAGAAATCGGTCAGGCACTTCTGGAAACTAAGGCAGAGGTTGCCTATGTCTGCAATATTATGACTCAACGTGGAGAAACGGAGCATTTCTCAGATAGTGATCACGTAGCAGTCTTGCATCGTCATTTGGGCCGTCCATTTATCGATACTGTCCTTGTTAATATCGAAAAGGTTCCGAGGGACTATATGGATACCAACCGTTTTGATGAGTATTTGGTGCAGGTTGAGCATGATTTTGAAGGTTTGCGTAAGCAAGTCCCACGTGTCATTTCATCCAACTTTCTACGCTTGGAAAATGGGGGAGCTTTTCACGATGGTGATTTAATCGTAGATGAGCTCATGCGTATCATACAGGTGAGAAAATGAGTTTTACAGTAGCAGTAAAAGAAGAAATTTTAAGTCAGCATCACCTGAGTCGTCATGAATTGTCAGCTATTATCAAGATGTCTGGTAGTATTGGTTTATCGAGCTCTGGTTTGACCTTGTCCGTCATTACAGAAAATGCTAAATTGGCCCGTCATCTCTATGAATCTTTCTTGCACTTTTATGGCATCAAGTCTGAGATTCGTCACCACCAGAGAAGTAATCTACGGAAAAATCGCGTCTATACTGTTTTTACAGATGAGCGAGTCCAAGAACTTTTAGCAGATTTGCGTTTGGCCGATTCTTTCTTTGGCTTGGAAACAGGGATTGATCCAGAGATTTTAGGAGATGAGGAAGCTGGACGTGCCTATCTCTGTGGAGCCTTTTTGGCAAATGGGAGCATCAGAGACCCCGAGTCAGGCAAGTATCAGTTAGAAATAAGTTCTGTTTATCTGGACCACGCCCAAGGGATTGCTTCGCTCTTGCAGCAGTTCTTGCTAGATGCAAAGGTTATCGAACGAAAAAAAGGCGCGGTGACCTATCTTCAGCGAGCAGAAGATATTATGGATTTCCTGATTTTAGTGGGAGCCATGGAGGCGAGAGATACTTTTGAAGGCGTCAAGATTCTTCGAGAAACTCGGAATGATCTCAATCGTGCTAATAATGCAGAGACAGCAAATATCGCTCGTACGGTTTCTGCGAGTATGAAAACTATCAACAATATCAGTAAAATCAAAGATAGAATTGGCTTGGATAATCTTCCAGCAGATTTGCAGGAAGTAGCGCATTTGCGTATCCAACATCCGGACTACTCTATCCAGCAATTGGCAGACAGTTTGACAAATCCACTCACCAAAAGTGGTGTCAATCATCGACTGAGAAAGATTAATAAAATTGCAGATGAGCTATAGATAGGTACAATAGAAAATGACTAATCTTTATAATAAGTTGAATGAGCGTATATATGATAATTGCAAGATGTATTATGATAAGTACTTAGAGCAAGATGAGTTGACTAATGAACAATCTGGGATTATGGGTGGACTATATCAGTCATTAAACATCGTTGCAAACGAATATCTTATCAACAACGAAAATGAAAACTCAAAATATAGAGATTTGCTCAATAAAATTGAAAAGTTGTTAGGAATAGCGTAAAAATACCCTCTTTTTACCATATATAATGAAATCATAAGTATAAAATGCTTGTGATTTTTTTGTTTGAAAGGAGGGTGAAAATTATCTAGAGATGGGATTAAAAATTTAAAACCAGTTACAGAACGAAGCAAAGATTAAATAAGAGCTATTAGCTCAAAAGGAGGCAAAGCGTCTAGCGTAGCTAGAAGAGAAAAAGCTGATCTAAAAAAGCATTTGAAACCCTCTTATCTTTGGATGTGACGTATAGTAAAATCAAGAAACAACTTGAAGAAATGGGTATGGCTGGCAACAATGAGGCGTTATTAGCCTTTGCAACCTTTCAGTAAGCGGTAAAAAGCAATCAGAAAGCGACTGAGAACATAATCAAGCTGACCCATACTAAAGATAAATACGATATACAAGAGCAGACAGAGAGAATCAAAGCGCTCAAGAACTATAAAACCACGAATCCTAAGATTCGTGGTTCTTTTCTTATAAACTTGTTGAGTGTTTTGGTTGTACTTTTTGTTGAGGGTCGATGTAGTTAATGGCGTTGTTGACAGCAGTTGGTGCTTCACCAAGACCTGTTGCAATCAAGTCAATCTTACCATCGTAGTAGCAGCAGTCACCGATAGCGTAAATTCCAGCTTGGCTTGACTCCTGCTTGCTATTGACGATAATCTTATGGCGATTCAATTCTAATCCCCAGTTTTTAAGATTACCAACTGATGATTTGAAGCCATAGTTGACAAAGAGGTGGTCCAACTCAATGGTTTCAGTCTCATCGGATTTGACTTTTGTGATTTCAAGCTTGTCAAGAGTTTTTCCATCTCCAAGAAGTTGACTTGGCACAAATGGTGTTTTGATGCTAACAGATGATTCTTGAAGGGCTTGGACACTATGTTCGAGCGCACGGAAGTTGTCTCGACGGTGAACAAGTGTAGTTGGGGCAATCTTTTCAAAAGCTAAGGCCCAGTCCACAGCAGAGTCTCCTCCACCCAGGATGGTTACTTTCTTGCCAGCATATTGTTGAATGTTAGAAACGTGATAATGGATATTTTCATAACCATCAACACCATCTAATTCAAGTGGACGTGGTTTAAAAGCACCACCACCCATAGCGATAATGACAGCTTTGCTACTATGACTGCCTTTAGTAGTTGTTATCTTAAAAACATCATTCTCTTTTTCAATTTCAAGAACAGTTTCGTTGAGGTGTGCTGGTGTATCAAAACCTTCTAATTGTTCTAACAAGCGATTAGTTAATTCTTCACCAGTGAGATTTGGGAAACCTGGGACATCAAGAATTTGTTTTTCAGGATAAAGAATGGCAGGTTGGCCACCTAATTGAGGAAGAGAGTCAATGATTTGTACTTTAGTTTGACGTAAATTTGCATAAAAGGCTGCGAAAAGACCAACTGGGCCACCCCCTATGATGGTAATATCAAATAGTTCAGACATGGTTTCTCCTTATTTCATTTTTATCATTTTATTCTATCATATTTTCTACTAATTTAAAATGAGGTAGGGGGGAGAAAATTTCCATTAAAAATGGTATAATGAAGAGAAGCTTTTTTGGAGAGGGGACACAGGATGAATTTTCAGCAATTATCTAATCTTCAATACTGGTCTAGTTTGTTTTCCAGTCCTTGGAGTATTGCGATAAATGTGATTGATATTCTAATCGTCGCTTATATCTTATATCAATTTACAAAATCAATTGCAGGAACCAAGATTATGATTCTGGTTCGAGGCGTTTTAGTTTTTATCTTAGCTCAGATTGCGGCTAATTTTTTGGGCTTGACGACTATTTCCTGGTTGATTAACCAATTGATTACCTATGGAGTTATCGCAGCGGTTGTTATCTTTTCTCCAGAAATTCGGACAGGTTTGGAACGATTAGGTCGAGCTACGGACTTCTTTTCAAATACTCCTATGAGTTCAGAAGAGCAGATGGTACAGGCTTTTGTAAAATCGGTTGAGTATATGAGCCCGCGAAAGATTGGAGCTTTAGTAGCTGTTCAACGTGTGAGAACCTTGCAGGAGTACATCGTTACAGGAATTCCTTTGGATGCTAAGATTTCTGCTGAGTTATTAATTAACATCTTTATCCCTAATACGCCTCTCCATGACGGTGCAGTCATTATCAGTGGAGATCGGATTGCAGTAACTTCTGCCTATTTACCACTGACTAAAAACACAGGTATTTCCAAAGAGTTCGGAACTCGTCACCGTGCAGCCATAGGTTTATCAGAAGTTTCAGATGCCCTTACTTTTGTTGTATCAGAAGAAACTGGGGGTATATCCATCACCTACAATGGTGTCTTCAAACATGATCTAAGTTTGGAAGAATTCGAGGAAGAACTACGTCGTATTCTGATACCTAAGGATGAACAAGAACTAAGCTTAAAAGAACGTCTATTAGGAGGCTGGAATAATGAAAAGAAATAGTCTTTATATCATCTCCTCACTCCTCTTTGCATGTGTCCTGTTTATCTATGCAACATCAATCAATTATCAAAACAATACCAATGCAAGGCAAACTAAAACTGAAACCTATACCAATACAGTAGTCAATGTACCGATTGATATTCAGTATGATAGTGAGCAGTATTTTATCAGTGGTTTCAGTTCAGAAGTAACGGTATTTTTGACGGGTTCGAATCGAGTCACCTTGGCTAGTGAGATGCAGGAAAGCACTCGTAAATTTAAAGTGACTGCTGATTTGACCCAGGCTACAGAAGGAACGATTGAAGTTCCCTTGACCATTGAAAATCTTCCAAGTGGTTTGACAGCTGTAGCAACACCTCAAAAGATCACAGTCAAGGTTGGTAAGAAAGTTACTCGAGATAATGTACCTGTTATCCCTCAAATCGATTCTAGTCAAATTGATGAGAAGATTATAATCGAACGTGTGACTGTTTCTGATGAAAAAGTTTCAGTAACTAGTGATGCGGATACACTATCTAAGATTGATCGGATTGTTGCAGTTTTACCAACGAGTGAACAGATTACAGGAAACTACTCTGGAACAGTTCCCTTGCAAGCTGTTGATAAAAATGGATCTGTCTTACCAACAGTGATCACACCTTTTGAAACGACTATGAAAGTTTCAACTAAAACTGTCAGAACAACAAGTAGCACAACTACAACAAGTAATACTTCGTCTACTGAAAACTCTTCAACGACAGCAGCAGAGACGAAGTCAGAATCTTAAATTAAAAATATACTAGAAAAGGAATATTAAAATGGGTAAATATTTTGGAACGGACGGAGTCCGTGGAGAAGCAAATGTAGAATTAACGCCAGAATTGGCCTTTAAATTGGGTCGCTTTGGAGGTTATGTCCTCAGTCAACATGCGACAGAAGCACCTAAGGTTTTCGTAGGACGTGATACACGTATTTCAGGTCAAATGTTAGAATCAGCTCTCATTGCTGGTCTTCTTTCAGTTGGAATTCACGTTTATAAACTTGGTGTACTTGCTACGCCTGCTGTAGCATATTTGGTGAAAACTGAGGGAGCAAGTGCAGGTGTCATGATTTCAGCTAGCCACAACCCAGCCCTTGATAACGGAATTAAATTCTTTGGTGGTGACGGCTTTAAACTTGACGATGACAAGGAAGCAGAAATCGAAGCCTTGCTTGAAGCCAGTGAAGATACTCTTCCACGTCCAAGTGCTGAAGGTCTAGGTACTGTAGTTGATTATCCAGAAAGTTTGCGCAAGTATGAAGCTTATCTTGTTTCAACTGGAACAGCTCTTGAAGGAATGAAGGTAGCCTTGGATACTGCAAACGGTGCTGCTTCAACAAGTGCTCGACAAATTTTTGCAGACTTGGGTGCTCGATTAACGGTTATTGGAGAAACTCCAGATGGATTGAACATCAACTTGAACGTTGGTTCAACTCATCCAGAAGCCTTGCAAGAACTTGTAAAAGAAAGTCAATCTGCCATTGGTTTAGCCTTTGATGGGGACAGCGATCGTTTGATTGCAGTAGATGAAAACGGTGAGATTGTCGACGGTGATAAGATTATGTATATCATCGGTAAATACCTTTCTGAAAAAGGTCAATTGGCACAAAATACAATTGTAACAACAGTTATGTCCAACCTTGGTTTCCATAAAGCCTTGGATCGTGAAGGCATTAATAAAGCTGTCACTGCTGTTGGAGACCGCTATGTAGTTGAAGAAATGAGAAAATCAGGCTACAATCTCGGTGGAGAGCAGTCAGGTCACGTTATCTTGATGGACTACAATACAACTGGTGATGGTCAACTTTCAGCAGTTCAATTGACTAAGATCATGCAAGAAACAGGTAAGAGCTTATCTCAATTGGCTTCAGAAGTAACAATTTACCCACAAAAGTTGGTTAATATCCGTGTGGAAAACACTATGAAAGACAAAGCCATGGAAGTACCAGCTATCAAGGCTGTTATCGATAAGATGGAAGAAGAGATGGCAGGTAACGGACGTATTCTCGTTCGCCCAAGTGGAACGGAGCCGCTCTTGCGTGTCATGGCTGAAGCACCAACAACTGAAGAAGTAGATTACTATGTGGATACCATTGCTGAAGTTGTGAAAGCAGAAATCGGAATTTAGGAAAGTTAGCAGAAAATAAGAAAATATGTTACAATGTCAAAGTAAATTGTAACCATGGAGAATATGATGAATTTAAAACGTGAACAAGAATTTGTTAGTCAGTATCACTTTGATGCGCGTAACTTTGAATGGGAAAATGAGAACGGAATTCCTGAAACAAAGGTTGATGTGAACTTCCAACTACTTCAACATGACCAAGAAAATCAGGTGACTTCTCTCGTAGTTGTTTTGAGCTTTATGATTGTCTTTGATAAATTTGTTATCAGTGGTACTATTTCTCAAGTAAACCACGTTGAAGGTCGTATCGTAGATCAACCAAGTGACTTTAGCCAAGAAGAAGTTGAGACGCTTGCTCGTCCTTGTTTGGATATGCTAAACCGTTTGACTTATGAAGTGACGGAAATTGCACTAGACTTACCAGGAATTAATTTGGAGTTTTAAAAGAATGAAATTAGCGGTCATAACAGACTCATCTGCTTTTCTACAAGCGGAAACCTTGCGGAAAGAAGATTTATTTGTGCTTGACATTCCTGTGAATATCGACGGACAGGAGTATGTTGAAGGTGTAAATCTAACCGCTCAAGAATTTTATGAAAAAATGGCTCGTTCATCTGAACTACCTAAAACAAGTCAACCAAGTATTGCAAAGTTGGATGAAATTTTATCATCATTAAAAGAAAAAGGCTATACTCATGTTTTGGGTCTCTTCCTTTCTTCTGGAATCTCAGGGTTTCACCAGAATATCCAGTATATGACGGATGAGTTCGAAAGTCTAACCATCGCTTTTCCTGATACTCGAATTACAAGTGCACCACTAGGATTCATGGTGGAAAGTGTGTTTCAATGGTCTGAGCAGGGAGATGATTTCCAGTCTATACTAGATAAGTTAACCGAACAGATTGAAAATACTTCTGCCTTTATCATGGTAGATGACCTTGATCATCTGGTTAAAGGTGGTCGTTTATCAAATGGCGCAGCTATTTTAGGGAATCTTCTTAGCATTAAACCAATTCTATATTTCAATGACCAAGGTGTTATCGAAGTTTATGAGAAGGTTCGTACAGAGAAGAAAGCAACAAAACGTTTGGTTGAAATTGTCAAAGAAGTAACAAGTAATGGAAATTATCAGATTACTGTCATTCATGGGAATGCTCCTCAAAAAGCAGCAGACTTGCGTCAGCTTTTGTTAGACGGTGGAGTAGCTACAGACATTTCGATTGCAACCTTCGGTAGTGTCATCGGGACTCACCTTGGAGAAGGAAGTATTGCTTTGAGCTACATTCCCATAGTATAGTCTCATAACATGGGTAGATAGCGTCCTTTGTATCTTAGATAGGAGTGAAGATGAGTATTCGAGTGATTATTGCAGGTTTTAAGGGAAGAATGGGCCAAGCTGCTTGTCAGATGGTTTTGTCTGATCCTGAACTTGAACTAGTAGCAGTTTTGGATCCTTTTGAGTCTGCATCTGAGTGGCAAGGAATTCCTGTTTTCAATAATAAAAATGACTTGGCAGGTTTTGATGCCCATGTTTGGGTGGATTTTACAACGCCAGCCGTTGCCTACGAAAATACACGATTTGCTCTTGAAAATGGCTTTGCTCCAGTAGTAGGAACGACAGGTTTCACCAGTCAAGAAATCGAAGAATTAAAAGAATTGTCTCGTTCCAAAGGATTGGGGGGCTTAATTGCTCCTAACTTTGCCTTGGGTGCTGTCTTACTGATGCAATTTGCAGCACAGGCAGCTAAATACTTCCCAAATGTGGAGATTATTGAACTTCACCATGATAAGAAAAAAGATGCTCCGAGCGGGACAGCAATCAAAACAGCTGAGTTGATGGCACAAGTTCGTGAGTCTATTCAACAAGGTGCTAGCGATGAGGAAGAACTCATTGCTGGTGCACGGGGTGCTAATTTCGATGGTATGCGTATCCATTCGGTTCGTTTACCAGGTTTGGTAGCTCATCAAGAGGTCATTTTTGGCAATCAAGGAGAGGGATTGACTCTGCGTCATGACTCCTATGATCGTAGCTCCTTCATGACAGGGGTGAATTTGGGAATCAAAGAAGTTGTCAAGCGTCATGAGCTTGTCTATGGATTAGAACACTTACTATGAAATTAACAAAAATGCCTTCTGAATTTCAGAAGGCTTTACCAGTATTAGAAAAAATTAAAAAAGCAGGATTTGAGGCTTATTTTGTGGGTGGCTCTGTTAGGGATGCCCTTCTTAATCGTCCCATCCATGATGTGGATATCGCGACTTCATCTTATCCTGAAGAGACTAAGCAGATTTTTCCACGCACAGCTGATATCGGCATTGAGCATGGGACCGTTTTGGTTTTAGATGGAGATGAAGAGTACGAAGTCACCACTTTTCGGACGGAAGATGTCTATGTAGACTATCGGAGACCAAGTTCGGTTTCTTTTGTTCGTTCACTCGAAGAAGATCTCAAACGCCGAGATTTCACAGTCAATGCCTTTGCCTTGGATGAGACAGGGGAGATCGTCGATTTATTTGATGGTCTCAAAGATTTAGAAAATCAGGTCCTGCGAGCTGTCGGTGTAGCTAGTGAACGTTTCAACGAAGATGCTCTACGTATTATGCGTGGATTTCGTTTTCAGGCTAGTCTTGGCTTTAAACTTGAAACAGAATCCTTTAAAGCTATGAAGTCTTTGACTCCTCTCTTGGAGAAAATCTCTGTGGAGCGCACCTTTGTCGAGTTTGATAAGCTTTTACTGGCTCCCTATTGGCGAGTAGGTTTATCTTCTATGATTGAGAGTCAAGCTTATGATTATCTTCCAGATATGGCTGGTAGTCAGGAAAAACTCCAGTCTTTGTTTGATTTAGAAAAAGATTTTACTTTTGAATCTTCTGAGCAAGCTTGGGCAGCACTTTTATGGGTTTTAGAAGTGGAAGATGCTCAACAATTTTTGAAACATTGGAAGACTTCACGCCAATTTGCCAAGCAGGTACAGGATTTGCTGTCTATTTTGGCTCTCCGAGAAGAAGGGGAACTAGGTAAACGTGGTTGTTACCGTTTTGATTTGGACTTGCTTCTACAGGCTGAAAATCTTCGCAGAGCTCAAGGAAAAGAAGTCAACCCACAAGCGATCACAGAAACCTACGAGAGCTTGACTATTCATGATAAGAAAGAAATGCAAATTAATGGTGGCATTCTCATCAAGGAATATGGCTATCATCCAGGTCCAGAATTAGGAGATGTTTTAGAGGAAATTGAGTACGCTATTGTGGATGGTAATCTAGATAATGAAGTGGAAGCCATTCATGCATACTTAAGGGAGAGAAAATGAATGATTTTATCGTTGAAAAACTAAGTAAATCAGTTGGTGACAAGACCGTTTTTAAGGATATTTCTTTTATCATCCACGACTTAGATCGCATCGGTCTTATTGGGGTCAACGGAACTGGGAAAACGACCCTTCTAGATGTGCTTTCAGGCGTTTCAGGTTTTGATGGTGACGTAAGCCCATTTTCAGCAAAGAGTGATTACAAGATTGGTTATTTGACCCAGAATCCGGAATTTGATGACAGCAAGACTGTCTTGGATACTGTTTTATCCAGTGACCTCAAGGAAATCCAGTTAATTCGTGAGTATGAACTGCTTATGCTCAACTACAGTGATGACAAGCAGTCGCGTCTAGAACGGGTCATGGCGGAGATGGATTCTCTCCAAGCATGGGAAATCGAAAGTCAGGTCAAGACTGTTCTCAGTAAACTAGGCATTCAAGAATTATCAACTCCTGTTGGAGCTTTGTCGGGTGGTCTTCGTAGACGGGTTCAATTGGCGCAAGTGCTTTTAGGAAATCATGATCTCTTGCTTCTTGATGAGCCAACCAACCATCTGGACATTGCGACTATCGAGTGGCTAACACTTTTCTTGAAGAATTCCAAGAAGACCGTCCTCTTCATCACCCACGATCGCTATTTCCTGGATGCTCTTTCTACGCGAATTTTCGAATTAGATAGAGCTGGTTTGACAGAGTATCAGGGGAATTACCAAGATTATGTCCGTCTCAAGGCTGAACAGGATGAGCGTGACGCAGCTCTTCTTCACAAAAAGGAACAGCTTTACAAACAAGAATTAGCTTGGATGAGACGACAACCCCAAGCTCGTGCAACCAAGCAACAGGCTCGGATCAATCGATTCCATGACTTGAAAAAGGAAGTTTCAGATACTAGCCTTGAGACAGACTTGAGCATGAATTTTGAAACTAGCCGTATCGGTAAAAAAGTTATCGAGTTTAAGGATGTTTCCTTTGCCTATGACGATAAACCGATTCTGAAACATTTTAATCTTTTGGTACAAGCCAAAGACCGTATCGGAATCGTCGGGGACAATGGTGTTGGGAAATCAACTCTTCTTAATCTTATTGCAGGAAGACTTGAAGCGACTGAAGGACAAGTTATCATCGGTGAAACAGTTCGTATCGCTTATTTCTCTCAACAAATCGAAGGTTTAGATGAAAGTAAGCGGGTTATCAATTACCTGCAGGAAGTGGCAGAAGAGGTTAAGACTAGCGGTGGTACTACGACATCTATTGCAGAATTACTAGAACAATTTCTTTTCCCTCGTTCAACGCACGGTACCTTGATTGAAAAGCTGTCAGGTGGAGAGAAGAAGCGTCTGTACCTCCTCAAATTACTCCTTGAAAAACCCAATGTGCTTCTCTTAGATGAGCCGACTAATGACCTAGACATTGCGACCTTAACTGTTCTAGAAAATTTCTTACAAGGTTTTGCAGGTCCAGTTTTGACAGTTAGTCACGACCGCTATTTCCTTGATAAGGTAGCGACCAAGATTCTCGCTTTTGAAGATGGCAAGATTCGTCCTTTCTTTGGTCATTACACTGATTACCTTGATGAAAAGGCCTTTGAAGCAGAAACGGTAACTCAAATCCAAAAAACTGACAAGGAAAAAGTGGTCAAAGTTCGTGAAGAAAAGAAACGGATGACCTACCAAGAAAAGCAAGAATGGGCAAGTATTGAAGGTGACATCGAAGCCTTGGAAAATCGCATCGCTGCTATTGAAGAAGAAATGCAAGCAAATGGCTCTGACTTTGGGAAGCTAGCTACTCTTCAAAAGGAGCTGGATGAGAAGAATGAAGCCTTGCTTGAAAAATACGAACGCTATGAATATTTAAGTGAGTTGGCATAATGGAAGAAACAATTATTAAATGGAGTAGTAAGAAAATCATTTTGAGTCTTCTTCTTTACCTACTAGAATTGGCTCTCCTAATTTGGATTCTATCGTTTTTGCTGAGCTATCCCGAAGAAACACCTATGGGATTGGTGGCCTTAATTCTCTTTGTTGGATTCTTAATTATTGTTGTTAGCTTGATTTTGTATCAGCGCTTGCGACTTCTTTTTTCGGATAAAGAGTATTTGAAATGTACAGCTCAAGGATTTTCCTATAAACCATATCCAAAGAAGGACTGGCAGTTTTATTCCTGGGGACAGGTAAAAAAGTTTGCTCTCACGAGAATTAAGGGTAGTAGAAATGCAAGGGATTTTTATATGATTGAGGTTCAGTTTTATGACAAGGAAGTTTTAAAATCCAATTTTTTCTGGTATCGTCTTCGAAGTAGATTTACAAGTTCAAAACATTCTAACGTTTTGAAAATCCCAATATATTTGCTGGATGTTGGCTTACCAAAGAGAGTATTTGAAACCATGGCCTACTATGAGCGAGAGTGGCGCATCGAACAGAATCGCATGGGAAATCCAAGCTCTACAACCAAAAAGAAGATATGATTTCAATGAGCTAGTAAATAACCATCATTAAAGAACGGATGAGAAGTCTTGAACCAAGTTTTCAAGGCTTCTTTCTATTTTGCTTTTCTAGGAATTATGGTATAATAGGGAGTAAAAACTTTAAAAGAAAGAAACGCTATGAACTTAAAAGATTACATTGCAAGTATTGAAAATTATCCGCAAGAAGGAATTACTTTCCGTGATATTAGCCCATTGATGGCAGATGGAAATGCCTACAGCTACGCTATTCGTGAAATTGTTCAATATGCTACTGACAAAAAAATTGATATGATCGTAGGACCAGAAGCACGTGGATTTATCGTAGGATGTCCAGTCGCTTTTGAGTTGGGAATTGGTTTTGCACCTGTACGTAAACCAGGGAAATTGCCACGCGAAGTGATTTCAGCTGACTACGAAAAAGAATATGGGGTTGATACTTTGACCATGCACGCAGATGCTATCAAACCAGGTCAACGTGTTCTTATTGTAGATGACCTCTTGGCAACAGGTGGTACTGTTAAGGCGACTATCGAAATGATTGAAAAATTAGGTGGTGTCGTAGCTGGTTGTGCCTTCTTGATTGAGCTTGACGAGCTAAAAGGTCGTGAGGCAATCGGAGATTACGATTATAAAGTTTTGATGCATTATTAATGAAAAACAGTCCCTAGGGCTGTTTTCTCTTCATCGGATATAAAAAAAGGCTATATCTAGTTAGAGAAAAACTATAATTGAAAACTATATCTTCTTACAGTATAATAAAGGGAAGAAGTGTCATCAGCTGAATTATTCCATTTGATGACAGTCAGGTTACTTGAGTCCAGTATGATACAGTTAGGAGATTTCCATGCCGATTCGAATTGATAAAAAATTACCAGCAGTTGAGATTTTACAAACAGAAAATATTTTCGTCATGGATGATCAACGGGCGGCTCATCAGGATATCCGACCCTTGAAGATTCTTATTTTAAATCTAATGCCGCAAAAGATTGTAACAGAAACTCAGCTTTTGAGACATTTGGCCAATACTCCTCTGCAATTAGATATTGATTTCTTATATATGGAAAGTCACCAATCAAAAACAACTCGCTCAGAGCATATGGAGACTTTTTATAAGACCTTCTCGGAAGTCAAAGACGATTATTTCGATGGCTTGATTATCACAGGGGCTCCAGTTGAGCACCTTCCATTTGAGGAGGTTGACTATTGGCAAGAGTTTACCCAAGTTATCGATTGGTCCAAGACCCATGTTTTTTCAACCCTGCATATTTGTTGGGGGGCACAGGCAGGTCTATACTATCGCTATGGTGTAGATAAATACCAAATGGATCAGAAACTTTCTGGGATTTATCCTCAAGATGTTTTGAAAGAAGGTCATCTCCTATTGAGAGGTTTTGATGATTTATATGTATCCCCTCATTCTCGCCATACAGAAGTTCACAAAGAAGATATCCTGAACAAAACAAATCTAGAGATTTTAGCATCAGGAAAAGAGGTGGGAATCTCTATCCTTGCGAGTCGAGATTTGAGAGAAGTCTATAGCTTTGGGCATTTAGAGTATGATCGAGATACGCTTGCAAAGGAATATTTTAGAGATCTAGATGCTGGTTTAGATCCACATATACCAGAAAATTATTTCAAAAATGATGACATTCATGAACTCCCATGTATGCGTTGGAGTTCATCTGCAGCTCTCTTCTTTAGTAACTGGGTAAATTATGCAGTTTACCAAGAAACGCCGTTTGAGTGGAAAAGTGTGGAAGATGATGTGTCTCATTTTGGATATTTATAAGAGGAATTATGACATATTTAGATGCTTTCAAATCAGGAAACTTAGTGTTACCGAGTGACCTGCTCTTACATTACAATCAACTGTTCTCGTCAAGCGATGATTTCTTGGTTTGGCAATTCTTTTACCTACAGAATACAACGGCTTTAGGTGAATTGTCTCCAAGTCAGATTGCTGAAAAAATCGGCAAAAATGTCACTGAAGTCAATCAGGCTATTTCACGATTGACTGAGAAAGGGTTGCTTCAATACCGAACCATTGAACTTAATGGCGAAATAGAAGTAATCTTCGATGCAACTCTTGCCTTGGAGCGCCTAGACCAACTTTTTGAAAAACAAGCTCCAAACCAGGTCCAATCTGCTCCAAATGATTTAAAGAGCTTGGTAGATACTTTCCAACAGGAGCTAGGTCGTCTATTGAGTCCATTTGAAATTGAAGATTTGGAAAAGAGTTTGAAAGAAGACGGAACTAGTGCGGATTTGATAAAAGAAGCCTTACGTGAAGCTGTTTTGAATGGTAAACCAAATTGGAAATACATCCAAGCAATTCTCCGAAACTGGCGTCATGAAGGGATTAGGAGTGTAGCCCAGGTAGAAGCGAAACGTCAAGAGAGAGAGGCAACAAACCCTCAAAATGTTCAGGTTTCATCTGATTTTAAAAATGCCATGGATCTATGGAAAGACTAATATTTAGTAATAAAAAAAACTTGCCTATGGCAAGTTTTTTTGTGTTCTTAATAAGTAAGTCCCCAAACATTTACAGAACGTTCAGCAACTGGGAAATCACCATATCCTTCAGCATTAATAGTTACTTGGTCTGAATGGTTGCCAAGTAAATCAACAAAAGTATGTTCAGCCCATTCTGGACCTACAAACATGGTTTTGTAATTCTCTTGAGCGTTTGAGATAAGAATGGCAAGAGGCGATTGATTGTCAGCTCCAGAACGAACCCAACCGATACAATTAGGGTCATCAAAGTAGTCCGTCTGCTCTCCATAAGCTAAATCTTTTCGGATAGCTAACAGACAGTCAAGAACTTCTTTAAAATCTTGCTGAGCATATTGACCAGAGATACCGTAGTAGTCTCCGTAAAAGACACAAGGGAGACCCTGCTCTCGCAAAAGAATAAGAGCATAGGCTGCTGGTTTAAACCATTCTTCTACAGTAGATTCTAAAGCTTGCCCTCGTTGAGTATCATGATTTTCGACAAAGGTTACAGCCTTATCTGGTTTGATTTGAACCAGACTATCATTAAAGATGGTACGCAAATCGTAGTCTGCACCAGCCTGGCTTGCTTCAAAGAGATTCATATGGAGGCGGACATCGACAAGGTCAAAGCGCTCTTCAATCTTTTCGAGATAGTCAAGGTTGGCATCCTTGTCTGGATTCCAGAATTCTCCAAAGACATAGAAGTCTTGTCCATATTTCTCTTTGATGTCACGAATGAAATTACGCATAAAGAAGGAGTCGATATGCTTGACTGCATCTAAACGAAAACCAGCTACACCAGTCGTTTCCATGAACCAATCAGCCCAATCGTAGATATTTTGTATAACTTCTGGATGCTTAAAATCTAAGTCCGCATACATGAGGTAGTCATAGTTACCATTTTCGTTATCGACTAATTCCTCGTGGGCCCACCCCTTATTATCTCCCTGGATAAGGTAAATACCAGACTTCCGTCTTTTGGCATCATAGTCAGTTCCAGTGAAATGGTACCAGTGCCAGTGGAAATCATTGTAGGTGTTTTGTCTTCCATCAAAAGTAAAGTTTGTCCAACCATTGATGGTAAAAGGTTCTCCAAGTTCAATTGTGCGATCTTCTGGGTCGACTTCAATAACCTGGAAGGATTCTAAACGGTCTGCAGCCGCCTTGTGGTTCAAGACGACGTCAGCCATAGGTTGAATCCCATGTGATTTAAGTGTTTGAATGGCTTGAAGATAGTCTTCTTTGAAACCGTACTTGGTACGCACAGTTCCTTTTTGGTCAAATTCACCGAGGTCAAAAAGGTCATAGACACCATAACCGACATCTTTTTCGTTGGTAGCTTTAAAGGCAGGTGGCATCCAGACGTGGCTAATTCCTAGATTTGCAAGGTGCTCAGCATCATCGGTAAGTCGCGTCCAGTGTTGTCCATCGTGGGGAAGGTACCACTCAAAATATTGCATTAGGGTTTGATTTTTCATAGATAGTCCTCATACTTAACAATTTGAGAATCATTTTACCATAAAGCAAGCAAATGAGCAAACGTTTGCGCTATAAAAATAGACCTCAGGATATGAATGTCTATTTTTACGGTAATAGAATGAAATTTCTCAACACAAATGACCATTCTCATTTAGAAATCATCAAGCAGAAACGAAAAGTTGGGATAGTTCCTATGACATCAATGTAGAAATCACTTTCTACTTTGTGAATTTTCAACAAATTTGATATAATTGTATCTATGAATAAAGTATTCGTCAGTCGGCGTGTCGAAAAAAAGCTCCGCAAAGGTCAGGTTCTTTTGGAAGAAGTTGATTTTCCAGACTTATCTGAAACTGATCAGGAAGTTGAACTTTTCAGCCAAAGCAAAGAATTTTTAGGGAAGGCTTATTTATCCCGACAAAATAAGGGAATAGGTTGGTTTGTAACTAACCAGAACATTTCTTTTAATCAAACCTTCTTTGAAATTTTGTTTAAGCAAGCCAAACTAAAACGTTCTTCCTACTATCAAGATGAGTTGACAACTGCCTTTCGTTTGTTTAATCAAGAAGGTGATGGATTTGGTGGAATGACGCTTGATCTCTATGGAGATTATGTTGTTTTCTCTTGGTACAACTCCTATATCTATGGAATTCGCCAAGAGATTATAGCAGCCTTCTCTCAGGTATTCCCGGAAGTCTTAGGTGTCTATGAAAAGATTCGCTTTAAAGGTCTAGACTATGAGTCTGCCCATATCTATGGTCAAGAAGCAGCTGAATATTTCACTGTTCTCGAGAATGGAGTTCTCTACCAAGTCTTTATGAATGATGGTCTTATGACAGGAATTTTCTTGGATCAGCATGAAGTTCGTGGGAGCTTAGTTGATGGTTTAGCAATGGGGAAATCCTTGCTCAATATGTTTTCCTACACAGCGGCCTTCTCAGTCGCTGCAGCTATGGGGGGAGCTAGTGAAACAACCTCTGTAGACCTAGCCAAACGTTCAAGAGAACTATCAGAAGCTCATTTTCATGCCAACGGTTTGAGTCTAGACAATCATCGACTGCTTGTCATGGATGTTTTTGAATACTTTAAATATGCTAAAAGAAAAGGTTTAAGCTATGACGTGATTGTTCTGGATCCGCCTAGCTTTGCCCGAAATAAAAAACAAACCTTCTCTGTAGCTAAGGATTATCACAAGTTGATTTCCCAAAGTCTAGAGATTTTAAACCCAGGTGGAATCATTATTGCTAGTACCAATGCTGCTAATGTTTCCCGTCAAAAATTCACAGAACAAATCGACAAAGGATTTGCAGGTAGAAAGTATCAGGTCCTTCATAAATATGGACTTCCAGCAGACTTTGTCTACAATGAAAAAGATGAAAGTAGTAATTACCTCAAAGTGATTACCATGAAGGTTAGTAAATGAAATTAATTGTTTCTGTCATGCCAAGAAGTATAGAAGAGGCTCAGGCTATTGATGTTATGCGGTATCATGATGCAGATATCATTGAGTGGAGAGCAGACTTCTTACCCAAGGAAGCTATCTTACAGGTAGCGCCAGCTATTTTTGAAAAATTTGCAGGTCGTGAGCTTGTTTTCACTTTACGTACTCGTGCCGAGGGTGGTCAAATTGAGCTCTCTTCAGAAGAGTATGTTCAAATTATCAAGGAAGTGGCACAGCTTTATCAACCAGATTATATTGATTTTGAGTATTTTAGCTACAAGGATGTTTTTGATCAGATGTTGGACTTTCCAAATCTCGTCTTGAGCTACCATAACTTCCAAGAGACACCTGAAAATCTAATGGAAATATTGTCTGAGTTAACAAGTTTAAATCCTAAAATTGTGAAAATAGCTGTTATGGCTAATACAGAACAAGATGTGTTGGATCTGATGAACTTTACACGTGGCTTTAAAACACTGAATCCTGAACAAGAATATGTAACGATTTCTATGGGAAAAGTGGGCAAGGTCTCTCGTATTACTTCAGATGTGACTGGTTCTAGTTGGTCTTTTGCAAGTCTAGATGAAGCTAGTGCTCCAGGACAAATTTCACTATCTAGCATGAAAAAAATTAGGGAGCTTCTAAATGAAGATTGATGGCTACACACGTTTAGCAGCTGTAGTCGCAAATCCTATCAAACACTCCATTTCTCCCTTTATTCACAATAGCGCTTTTGAAGCAACCAATACCAATGGTGTTTATCTTGCTTTGGAAGTAGATGCGGCTGAACTAGCAGAAACAGTTGCTAATATTCGTCGCTACCAGATGTATGGAATCAATCTTTCCATGCCTTACAAGGAACAAGTGATTCCTTATCTGGACCAGTTGAGCGAAGAGGCTTGTTTAATTGGTGCAGTTAATACAGTTGTGAATCGAGAAGGAACATTAATTGGATATAACACAGATGGCAAGGGATTCTTTAAGAGCTTGCCTTCTTTTAAAATATCAAGGAAAAGACTGGTTTTGTTAGGAGCAGGCGGTGCAGCCAAGGCAATTTTGGCACAGGCAATCTTGGATGGAGTCAGTCAGATTTCTGTCTTTGTTCGTTCTTCATCCATGGAAAAAACAAGACCTTACTTAGAAAAAATACAGAATGCGACTGGATTTAGAGTAGATTTATTTGCATTAGAGGATGTTCAAGATCTTCAAGACAGCATCACTCAAGCCGACCTCTTGGTCAATGCGACTAGTGTGGGCATGGATGGAACCTCTCAGCCAATCCCGACCAGCATCGTTTTACCAGAGAAGCTCATGGTAGCAGATGTGATTTATCAACCCTTTGAAACACCGTTTTTAAAATGGGCAAGAAACCAGGGAAATCAATCTATCAATGGCCTTGGCATGTTGCTTTACCAAGCTGCTGAAGCTTTTGAGTTATGGACAGGCAAGGAAATGCCAACAGATCAAATCTGGGAATTATTAAAACAAAAGTACCAATAAAGAAAAAGGAGACCTGCTATGAAAATTAGAATAGACCTTCCACATCATCCTTACGATATTCAGATTGAAAAAGGATGCTTGTCTCAAGCAGGAAAATGGTTGCGCGAACTTTGGCAACCACAAAAAATTGTTATCATAACGGATAACCGTGTGGCTTCACTCTATGCAGAAAAGGTTAAATTGAGTTTGGAGGATGCTGGCTTTCAAGTGGCAGTTTTTGACTTTTTAGAGGGCGAAGAACGAAAAAATCTGACTACAGTTCAAAAAGTCTATGAATTTTTAGTCAAACAGGATATGACTCGTAGTGATGGAATCGTAGCCCTCGGCGGTGGTGTAGTTGGCGATTTGGCTGGTTTTGTGGCTTCAACCTATATGCGCGGTATTCACTTTGTCCAAATTCCAACCAGCTTGACTGCCCAGGTAGACTCGTCTATCGGTGGTAAGACAGGAGTGAATACACCTTTTGCCAAGAATATGGTAGGAACTTTTGCTCAGCCTGATGGTGTTTTGATTGATCCGCTTGTCCTTGAAACGCTTGGAAAAAGGGAGTTAATTGAGGGAATGGGTGAGGTCATTAAATACGGCCTAATCGAAGATATAGAACTCTGGCAAATCTTAACTGATATGGATGGTTCTGTGGAAAGCATTTTGGAACATTCAGAGAGTTTGATTGAGCATTCTTGCCAGGTCAAGCGCAAGATGGTAGTTGAAGATGAATTGGACAATGGCATTCGTCTCTATCTCAACTTTGGTCATACAATTGGCCATGCTATCGAAGCAACTGCTGGTTATGGACGAGTTATGCACGGTGAGGCAGTAGCGATGGGAATGGTTCATGTCTCAAAGGTGGCTGAACAAAAAGGCCTCATGCCAGTGGGAATCACTCAGTCAATCCGAGAAATGTGTCAGAAATTTGGACTTCCTGTTGATTATGAAAACTGGGATGTTGATAAGCTTTATCAGGCCTTGACTCATGATAAAAAAGCGCGTGGGAACACCATGAAA
Source organism: Streptococcus infantis (assembly GCF_047463275.1). GTDB lineage: Bacteria > Bacillota > Bacilli > Lactobacillales > Streptococcaceae > Streptococcus > Streptococcus infantis_AF. The sequence continues at coordinate 281,647 of NZ_JASHEE010000003.1, forward strand.
TTAGTTTTGGTACCAGAACTTGGTTCAGCGGCTATTCACCCAGTTTCTCTTGAAGAAATGAAAGATTACTTGGTAAGATAAGGAGAAGGTATGAGGTATTTAACAGCAGGAGAATCACATGGTCCTCGTCTGACAGCCATTATTGAAGGGATTCCAGCAGGTCTTCCTTTGACTGCCGAGGATATCAATGAGGATCTTAAACGTCGTCAAGGCGGTTATGGACGTGGTGGAAGAATGAAGATTGAGAGTGATCAAGTTGTCTTCACTTCTGGAGTTCGCCATGGAAAGACGATAGGTGCTCCCATTACCATGGATGTCATTAATAAAGACCATCAAAAATGGCTAGATATCATGTCTGCCGAGAATATTGAAGACAAACTTAAAAGCAAACGAAAAATCACTCATCCTCGCCCAGGTCACGCAGACTTGGTAGGAGGTATCAAATATCGTTTTGATGATTTGAGAAATTCCCTGGAACGTTCATCTGCCCGTGAAACGACTATGCGGGTTGCGGTTGGGGCCCTGGCTAAACGACTATTGGCTGAGCTTGATATTGAAATTGCTAACCATGTTGTTGTCTTTGGTGGTAAGGAAATCGATGTTCCAGAAAACTTGACAGTCGCAGAAATCAAAAAACTAGCTGCCCAGTCAGAAGTTTCTATCGTCAATCAAGAACGTGAGCAGGAAATCAAGGACTATATTGACCAAATCAAACGTGATGGAGATACTATCGGTGGGGTTGTAGAAACAGTTGTCGGTGGTGTTCCGGTTGGTCTTGGTTCCTATGTCCAATGGGATCGAAAGTTAGATGCTAGACTAGCTCAAGCAGTTGTTTCTATCAATGCCTTTAAGGGTGTGGAGTTTGGTCTTGGTTTTAAAGCAGGCCATCTTAAGGGTAGCCAAGTCATGGATGAAATCCTCTGGTCATCAGAAGATGGCTATACTCGTCGGACTAATAACCTTGGAGGTTTCGAAGGTGGTATGACTAACGGCCAACCGATTATCGTTCGTGGAGTTATGAAGCCAATTCCGACTCTCTATAAGCCGTTGATGAGTGTCGATATTGAAACTCATGAGCCTTATAAAGCAACAGTAGAGAGAAGTGATCCTACTGCTCTTCCAGCAGCAGGTGTCGTTATGGAGGCAGTCGTAGCAACGGTTTTGGCTCAAGAAATCCTTGAGAAATTCTCCTCTGATAATCTGGAAGAATTAAAAGAAGCTGTTGCGAAACATCGGGAGTATACAAAGAATTATTAAGGAGTTCTTATGGCAAAAACGATCTATATCGCAGGACTAGGTTTGATTGGTGCTTCCATGGCGCTCGGAATCAAGCGGGATCATCCTGATTATGAAATTTTAGGATACAATCGTAGTCAAGCGTCTAGAGATATTGCCTTAGAGAGAGGAATGATTGACCGAGCGACGGATGACTTTGCCAGTTTCGCTCCCCTTGCAGATATTATCATTTTGACACTTCCTATCCAGCAGACCCTTACCTTTATCAAGAAGTTAGCAAGCTTGAACTTGAAAGAAGGTGTCATTATTTCTGATGCTGGATCGACCAAGTCAGCTATCGTGGCTACAGCAGAGAAGTATTTTGCAGATAAGCCCGTTCGCTTTGTTGGAGCGCATCCTATGGCAGGGAGCCACAAGACAGGAGCGGCCTCTGCAGATGTCAACCTATTTGAAAATGCCTACTATATCTTCACGCCGTCTAGTCTAACAACTCCGGATACGCTCGAAGAAATGAGAGACTTGCTATCAGGTCTTCATGCTCGTTTCATTGAAATCAATGCTACAGAACATGACCGAGTGACTTCTCAGATTAGCCATTTTCCGCATATCTTAGCATCAGGCCTGATGGAACAAACTGCAAGTTATGCTGAAGAGCATGAAATGGCGCGACGCTTTGCGGCTGGTGGATTTCGAGATATGACTCGGATTGCCGAAAGTGAGCCTAGTATGTGGACTTCTATCCTCTTATCCAATCGGGATACCATTATTGAACGCATCCAGGACTTCAAGGGCCGTTTGAACGAGATTGGACAAGCTATCAGTAAGGGTGATGAAAACCAAATCTGGAACTTTTTCAATCAAGCGCGTGAGCAACGTCAGGCTATGGAAATCCATAAACGTGGTGGTGTAGATAGCTCATTTGACCTCTATGTAGACGTTCCCGATGAAGAAGATGTGATTTTACGCATCTTGGAATTACTTAGAGGAACTTCACTAGTTAATATCCACATCAATGAAGAAAATCGTGAAGATGTTCATGGGATTCTACAAATTTCATTTAAAAATGCTCAGGACTTGGCAAAAGCTGAGCATGTGATTACAGAAAATACTGACTACACAGTAGTCATCAAATAAGGAGAAAATCATGTCAAATAGGGGAATTAAATCTGTATTAGGTATTATCTTTATAACTGTCATGTTACTTAGTGGATGTGCTATTAAAAATGGCCATAAAAAAAGTTCAGATGTTAATGTTGATACGACAACTGTCAAGGTTGATGAGACAACAGAGAGTTCAAAAAATGAATCAAGTGTTGAGAAAAAGACTCCTAAATTTGCAGATGATAAAGTTGTAAATGATTTTATCAATAACTATAACGACATTTCTAATAGTCCATTAGAAAATATCAAAAAAGGAAATATAAAAATAAAATATTTCGCAACAAGCTACGGTTATTACTTGGAACTTTTACATGCAAATGATACTGATAAAATTAATGTAACAATTAATCAAACAAATGAAAATAGTTCATCGGGTGTAGCAGGGATGAAAGAAGTATTTCATGATATTGTTAAATCGATTGAAACGTCGTTATCTGATGATGAGGTAAATAACTATTTTGATAATCTTGTGTTAAATGAGACTATAACAGATTCTACTTTAGGTTCATTGAAGATAAGTTATGTACCAGACAAGGAATTAAGTTATGGAAATTCAAGAGGTCACATTAAAGTTATTGCACAATAATAACTATCACAGAGGATCTAGTAAATTCAATAGAATCAAATAAGGAGGACAATTATGTCAAATATTTATGATAGTGCAAATGCACTAAGTCGTGGACTACGCGAATTGCCTGAATACAAGGCAGTTAAAGAAGCTAGAGATGCCATCCAAGCGGATGCAGAAGCAAGCAAAATTTTTGCAGATTATATTGCTTTTCAACATGAAATCCAAATCATGGCACAGACTGGTCAAATTCCAGATGCTTCTTTCCAAGAAAAAATGGAAAGTTTTGGCAAGCAGATTCAAGGAAACTCTCTCTTGTCAGAATTCTTTGCTAAACAGCAACAACTTTCTATCTACCTTTCTGATATTGAAAAAATTGTCTTTGAACCAATTTCAGAACTTTTAAAATAAGAATTTACCTCATAAAGTCAGGAATTTTTAAGAAATTTCTGACTTTTTATGATAAAATAAGAAAAAGTATTGTCAGTATGAGGGCCTGTATGAAATTAAAAACAAACATTAAGCACTTAAATGGTAGTATTCGCGTACCTGGGGATAAGTCCATCAGTCATCGCTCTATTATTTTTGGAAGCTTGGCTGAGGGTGAAACGAAGGTTTATGATATCTTGCGTGGTGAAGATGTCTTGTCAACCATGCAGGTATTTCGTGACCTCGGCGTAGAGATTGAGGACAAAGACGGTGTCGTTACCATTCAAGGTGTTGGGATGGATGGATTGAAAGCACCTCAGAAAGCCCTAGATATGGGGAATTCTGGGACCTCTATTCGTTTGATTTCAGGTGTCCTTGCTGGCGCAGACTTTGAAGTAGAGATGTTTGGAGATGATAGTCTTTCTAAACGCCCCATGGATCGTGTGACCCTTCCTTTGAAAAAAATGGGAGTTAGCATTTCAGGTCAGACAGAGCGAGACTTGCCACCGTTGCACTTAAAAGGAACAAAAAACTTAAGACCTATTCATTACGAATTGCCAATTGCCTCTGCTCAAGTCAAGTCAGCCTTGATTTTTGCGGCTTTGCAAGCTCAGGGACAGTCAGTCATTATCGAGAAGGAGTGCACTCGTAATCACACAGAAGATATGCTCCAACAATTCGGAGGTGATTTGAGTGTCGATGGTAAGAAAATCACTGTTCAAGGGTCACAGAAACTAAGTGGACAAAAGGTTGTCGTGCCAGGAGATATTTCTAGTGCAGCATTTTGGTTGGTAGCAGGTTTGATTGTGCCAAATTCTCGAGTGATACTTAAGAATGTCGGCATTAATGAAACACGTACAGGGATTATTGATGTTATCCGAGCTATGGGCGGGAAATTAGAGATTACTGATATTGATCCAATTGCCAAATCTGCAACTTTGACTGTTGAGACGTCAGACCTAAAAGGAACTGAGATTGGCGGAGCCTTGATTCCACGTTTAATTGATGAATTGCCGATTATCGCGCTCCTTGCTACCCAAGCTCAAGGTCAAACAGTTATCAAAGATGCAGAAGAACTCAAGGTCAAAGAAACGGACCGCATTCAAGTTGTCGCAGATGCTTTAAATAGTATGGGAGCAAGTATTACTCCTACAACAGACGGCATGATTATCAAAGGGAAATCTGCCCTCCATGGAGCTAGAGTCAATACCTTTGGTGACCATCGAATCGGAATGATGACAGCCATTGCAGCTCTTTTAGTGGCAGATGGAGAGGTCGAATTAGATCGTGCTGAAGCTATTAATACTAGCTACCCAAGCTTCTTTGATGATTTGGAGACCTTGATTCATGGCTAAGGTTTTACTAGGTTTTATGGGTGCAGGAAAATCTACTATTGCTAGAGGATTAGATCCTGACTTTGTAGACATGGATGCCTTGCTGGAAGACCGACTGGGGATGCCGATTGCTCGTTTCTTTGAAGAAAAAGGAGAAGCAGCCTTCCGCCAGCTAGAAGAAGAAGTTTTGGCTGACCTACTAAAAACGGACCAAGTCGTGTCAACTGGGGGAGGAGTAGTCATTTCTCCTCGAAATCGTACCTTGCTTAAGCAAAATCCTGATAACATCTACCTAAAAACTGATTTTGAGACTCTTTACCAGCGAATTTCAGCTGATAAGGATAATCAACGTCCACTATTTTTAAAGAATAGCAAGGAAGAATTGCTTGCAATTTTTAACGAAAGACAGGATTGGTATGAGGAAGTAGCTAGTCAGATTGTAGATGTATCAAGTTTAAACCCAGAAGAAATTATAGAGGAACTGAGATGAAAATTGCCTATCTAGGCCCCAAAGGATCTTTTTCGCACCATGTGGTGCAGACGGCTTTTCCTCATGAGGAACTAGAGCCTTTTTCAAATATTACAGACGTTATCAAGGCCTATGAACAGGGATTGGTAGACTATTCGGTAGTGCCAGTTGAAAATTCTATAGAAGGTAGTGTTCATGAGACCTTGGATTATCTCTTCCACCAGGCTCGAATTCAAGCTGTGGCGGAGATTGTGCAACCAATTCATCAACAGTTGATGGCTGTGTCAGGGCAAGTTAAAATTGAGAAAATCTTTTCTCATCCGCAGGCCTTGGCTCAAGGGAAGAAATTTATCGACGAACATTTCCCGAATGCTCAATTAGAAGTCACTGCCAGTACAGCATACGCTGCGCGCTATGTTTCCGAGCATCCAGATCAGCCTTTTGCGGCCATTGCCCCCAAAAGTTCGGCTGGAGAATATGGTTTGGAATTAATTGCTCAAGATATTCAAGAAATGGAAGCCAATTTCACTCGTTTTTGGGTTTTGGGGCCTAATTTGCCACAAATCCCCTTGAATGCAGATTCTGAAAAGATGAGCCTAGCCTTGACCTTGCCAGATAATCTTCCGGGGGCATTATACAAGGCACTTTCTACCTTTGCTTGGCGTGGGATTGACTTGACGAAGATTGAGAGTCGCCCTCTAAAAACAGCTTTGGGGGAATACTTTTTTATCATTGATGTGGACTATGCTGATAAAGAACTGGTCCATTTTGCTCAAAAAGAACTAGAAACGATTGGGATCAACTATAAAGTACTAGGAGCTTACCCTATCTATACCATACAGGATAAAGGGAAGGAGAAGGAATGACTAGAGAGAATCCTCTGACACACCATGAAAAATTACGTTATGACTATCTATTAAAAAATATCCACTATCTAAATGATAAAGAAAAGAGAGAGTTTGCTTTTTTACAAGCGAAGCTGGATGGTCAACAAGAAGCACGCTCCGTTGTCCAAGAGGAAGTAGAAAATCAAGAATACACTGAAATGAATACAGGTCTTCCGAGTTATACGAATCGAAGCCGGGCTAGTCGACGTAGTAGTCTACCTCAACCAAAAGCTAAGATTCCTAAGCAGAGGGAACCAAAGAAAAAAAGAGTCTTTCATTTTAAGCGCATCCTTGCTTGGCTAGGAATGCTGTTGCTTTGTGCTGCAGTAGGAATGATTTTCATGTTCTTGAAAGGTTTCCAGTCAGCCAATCCGAATGGCTCAAGCGGGTCGAAAGATGCCAAGGCTGCCCAAGTTGAAGTTTTCAATGGTCAGGATACAAGAGATGGGGTCAATATTCTTATCTTAGGGACAGACGGCCGTATTGGACAGAATAGTTCAGAAACACGAACGGATTCTATTATGGTTCTAAATGTAAGTGGTAAGGATAAAAAGCTTAAGCTTGTAAGTTTTATGCGTGATAACCTAGTATACATTGATGGCTACAGTCAGGTTGTTGATGGTCAAAAACAAGCCGACCATAAGTTGAACTTGGCCTACGAATTGGGGGAACAAGAAGGAAAACAAGGGGCTGAAATGGTACGTAAGGTCCTTAAAGATAATTTTGACCTAGATATCAAATACTATGCTCTTGTAGATTTCCAAGCTTTTGCGACTGCCATTGACACCCTTTTCCCTGATGGGGTGACCATTGATGCTCAATTTTCAACTCTAAATGGTGTTCCGGTTACAGAAGCGACAGTTGGTGATGACTTGCATGCGACAGAAACAGAATCACCTACACAAACTATTAAAGTCGGAACACAACAAATGAATGGTTCTACTCTCCTTAACTATGCACGTTTCCGTGATGATGATGAAGGGGACTATGGCCGTACTCGTAGACAGCAACAAGTCATGACTGCTGTTTTACAGCAAATTAAGGACCCTACAAAACTATTCACAGGTTCAGAAGCACTTGGTAAAGTATTCGCCATGACATCTACAAACCTTCCTTATACCTTCTTATTGACCAACGGTTTATCCGTCCTCGAAGGAGGTCAGAACGGTATTGAGAGACTTACAGTACCGGAACTTGGAGACTGGGTAGATGACTATGACGTCTATGGAGGCCAAGCCCTTCGAGTGGATCAAAAAGCTTACCAGAATAAGCTAGCCCAAATGGGATTTAGATGATAAAAACATTAAAATCAAAGCTTGAAACATTTTATTAAATGGATGTCTCAGGCTTTGATTTTTTATCTATTCAGAAGTTTGTGTAATAATTTTAATGATTAAACTTATGCTATACTATAAGTAAATCAGTACATGATATATTTGTAAAATAACATAAAGGAGACATTATGAAGTCATTAAAAATTGTAGGAATTATATTAGCTAGTTTGTTGGTTATCGTTGGATTAAGCGTAGGAGGATATAAAGTGATGAAACAAGCAGAACATGATGAGATGGTTAGGATTGTCAAGGGTGAGGAAGCGAAGCAAATTTTTAGAAATAGATTAAAGCGAATAGATCCTAAAGCATTTGAACCAGACGGAGTTATTAAAACTTATGCGATTAATTATGACTCTATTGCTTCCAATCCAATGGGAGGTATTATGGTTTCCATATATGTCAATGACAATAAGGATTATATTTTTAGTTTCACTCTAAATAAAAACTTTAATACGAAGAAGCTTACTAGTGAAGGTGGAGTAAATGATCCTACCATAATGAAAAAAGTAGAAGAGAGAGATAAAAATGACTGATACATATACTGACTATGAGAGATTTCAAATAGCAAAAAAAGAGTATGATAAAGAGCTTGCAGTTGATAAGCCTGTTGAAATTGGTGATAAAGATAACGCTAAACCCATCGGTACAGTCCGTCAGGTGATCGAAAACGAGACAGGAATAAAGGTTTTCGTAGTTGAGAGTCCAGACCATTCTGAAGTGTCTGTTCTCTATGAAGGTTCTAAAGCGCCATTTGACGAAGGATGGGAAGTGGATTGGTTTGAAAATGATATTCCCATGGCTCATAGCATTTTGACAGGCGAAAAAGGGACAACCTCTCAATTGAAGGTATCGGCAGATATTTTAAACGACGTTTTAGTAAGATATCCAAACGCTAAAATCTCAGTTTATGGTCACTCTCTCGGCTCCATGGATGCGCAATACGCCCTAGCTAATGTTAGGGACATTTCTCGTATTTCAGGAGCTTATATCTACCAAGGGCCGAACATCTATCCGGTCTTGACGGAAGAACAGCGGAAACGAGTAGATGCGATGAAGTATCGTATTCATAATTACGTTGATGATAAGGATATGGTTCCTATAGGTTATCCTAAAAATAGAATGGATAGTGTCGGTGTTGTAGGGATTATGCATCATGTAGATTCGAAACAACAGATAGATTTTATATATTCTCAACACTTGTGGGGTGGTTATGTCTTTAATGAAGATGGTAGCCTTAAAATTAAGAATGATCGTTCATCTTTTGAAAAACGTTATTCATCTGGTCTAGATAAGGTTTACAGTGGCTTGTATAACTATGCAAAGGCTAAAGAGGCATTGGCTTCAGGAGGTTACACAAGTAATGAGGAAATCTTTTTAGACTCCGAACATGCCTTAACGATTTCATCGGGATTGCATGAAGTCGCAAATGCTGGTCATGAAGAGATTCGCTCCATAGTTCGTAAAGCTCACCAAAAAGCAGAGAAAATAGTAGCGAGTACCTATCAAGTCCCTTTTGGTTTTATTTTGTCACCTACAGAGGTGGCGACAGCCTATTCTGACGGAGGAGTATCTCGTACGACAATCGTAGATGACCTTGATCATTATTTCTATCCAAAAATAAAAAAATCAGAAAAATTGGCCGAAGATTTTCAAAGTTTAGAAAAGCAAATAGCAGATGGTGTCCAAAAGAAATTGGAAGATGATAAAGAGTTAGCAGGGAATTTTAAAGAATGGATGAAAATCAAGTAATATGGCAGGAATTAAGAACAAAGCAAAATCATTTAGATTTATTAGATGAACGGAATCGTTCTATTCGCCAACAAAGAGAAAAACAATTTGAAGACCTTCAGCAAAAACGTGACCAATTGTTGCATATGATGGAAAGCAAGCATCAGATGATGCAGCATTACCTAGGACAAGTGGACGTGGATACTACTGAGGAAAGAGCACAGCTAAACAGAATAGCTTCTCACTTTAGTCAATCGGTGTCCATGGGATTTACAAGAAATCAACGTACCTTGGAACAAAGAATTGAAAATGAAGAGATTGAGTATAGACGAGAACGACGAAAATTGGAAGATGATATAGATACATTACATCGTCAAAAGATGAAACTTGAACAAGAAAAAAGGAAGGGATAGCCCGTGTTTGAAGAAATGATTAATGACTTCTTCTCAGGTGTGAACAATAATATGACTGAGATTGAGAAGGGACTAGAACGTTTACTAATCAGCCATATTTATGCGCCAATCAAATTGAATGAGCGTAACAATTTGATGTCAGATGGTGATTTCAAAATTAAAACAGAAGCGCTAGCAACAAAGACAGCATTGGGATTGATTTCTAGTCAAATTGATACAACGATGAAAGGAGCATACTCTACAAAAGTTGTTAAAACACTCGAATCAAAAGAAAAAGAGTATGAAACAATTGTGGAATAAGCTAGCCCAAATGGGATTCAGATAAAAAAATTAATTAAAATCAAAGCTTGAAACATCTAACTAAATGGGTGTCTTAGGCTTTGATTTTTCTTAGTATCTGATGGATTTTTAGGGCTTTTTTATGGTATAATAAAACGATATAACTCGTTATTGGACAGAAGAGGAGAGACATGAGTGATTTGAAAGCGATTCAGGCTCGTAGTCTGGAAATGGCTGAATATTTCGTCGCATTTTGTAAAGAACATGATTTGTTGTGCTATCTCTGTGGTGGAGGAGCCATTGGCGCCCTTCGTAATAAGGGCTTCATCCCTTGGGATGATGATTTGGACTTCTTTATGCCACGAAAGGACTATGAAAAACTAGCAGAGTTATGGCCTCTATATGCGGATAAGCGTTACTTCCTATCAAAGAGTTCTAAAGACTATGTAGACCGTAACCTCTTTATCACCATTCGTGATAAGGAGACGACTTGTATCAAGCCTTATCAACAAGATTTGGATCTTCCCCACGGCTTGGCTTTGGATGTTCTTCCCTTGGACTACTACCCTAAAAATCCAGCAGAGCGCAAGAAACAAGTCCGCTGGGCTTTGATTTATTCTCTATTTTGTGCACAAACCATTCCAGAAAAACATGGAGCTCTCATGAAGTGGGGTAGTACCATTTTACTAGGGTTGACTCCTAAATCGCTTCGCTATCGTATCTGGAAAAAGGCTGAGAAAGAAATGACCAAGTATGGACCAGCCGAAAGTGATGGCATTACAGAATTATGTTCAGGGCCAGGATACATGAAGAAAAAGTATCCAATTCAGGCTTTTGAAGATAACATTTTCCTACCATTTGAAGGAACTCAAATGCCAATTCCGGTCGGCTATGATGCTTATCTTAGCACAGCTTTTGGTGACTATATGACGCCACCTCCAGCTGACAAGCAAGTCCCTCACCACGATGCCATCATAGCAGATATGGATAAGAGCTATACAGAATATAAGGGAGAATACAATGCAAGAAAAAATTAGTATCATTGTTCCTGTATACAACGTAGAAAATTATCTTGAACGATGTGTTGAGTCGATTTTAAAGCAGACTTATACCAATTTTGAATTGCTACTTATCAATGATGGTTCAACAGACCAGAGTGGTGACTTGTGTGATCAGCTGGCTTCTAAAAATGAGAATATCAAGGTTTTTCATCTTGAGAATGCTGGAGTCTCCAATGCTAGAAATGTAGGTATTCAAAACTCAACCGGAGAATGGATAACTTTTGTTGATAGTGATGATTTTATTACGCCAGATTATTTGGAAACTTTGATAAGCGCAGTAAAATCAGATATTTCTGTTGGTTTCTCAGTTGCTCGTGTGCATCATGTAAAAAATGGACAAGTGACAGATTTGCCTGAGTTTTCAGGTCAAGAGTCAATATGGTCTGCTGAGCAAACCATGAAAGAATTATTGATGACTACTCGAACTTCTTTTTTTCCTGTTGCAAAATTATTTAAAAAGGAATTAATTGAAGATTTTACATTTAGTACAGATTATCATTTAGCAGAAGATGCTCTATTCTTAACAGAAGTTATACTTGAAACAAAATGTACTAGTGTTTTTATAGACAAACCAATATACTATTATGATCATAGAGAGGGAAGTGCAACTACATCTGTGAATAGTCATGTTTTTGATACTATAGAAGTATATAAAATCATTATTCCTAAAGTTTATCAATGTTTCCCTCAATTAAAACCCGAATTAGTAAATAGAGAATCTTGGTCTTATATTACAGTGTACGATAAAATAATCTTCACAGATTCGACAGAATATAAAAAAGAGAAAACTCAATTGAGAAAGTGGATACTTAGTCATTTCTCGGAAATATTGAGAGATCCTTATTTTACTAGTTTTCGGAAAATAGCCATTTTGTTACTAGGAATTTCTCCATGGATTTATAGACAAATTGTAGGCTTGAATAAATAATGTTATTAAAGGAGTTGAAGATGAATTTTTCAAAAATGAATGAATGCTTTGAAAAATCAAAATTGTGGATTTCATATCTTTTTGTTTTCATTTCGATTTTAAGCATGAGTTCGTTAATTTATAAAGTCACCAATCCGATTTATAAGGGGCTTTCAGCAGTTGTTGTTCTGTCAATTTGTTTAACTTTATTTTTTAATTGGAAACGAATAGAGATAGATAAGAAGTTTCTTACCCTATTTGGTCTTTTAGTGGGAAGTCACTTTTTATCAGCGCTCATTAATAGATCTGGGCACCTGCTCGGAAATATGGTTGAAATTTTCTTTATGCTGGCTTATGTTTTATTATTTACCATGGTAAAACCTAATCAGCTAAGGAAGTTATTAGGTATGATTGCAGGAACCATACAGATTGTCTCATTTGGTTCGGCTATATTTGCTTTTGCTTTATTACTTTCAAGAGTTTTAATTCTATTTCAGATTGGAGAGAACTCTTATTATTACGGAGTAATGAATGGCCGATTATGGGGACTTGTTAACCCTAACGCCAGTGCGATTTTCTCATACATTAGTATAGTTTTTGCTATGTATTTAATACATAAGGGAAGCAAATACTCTGTTTATCTTAAAATTAATAATGTCGTTCAGTTAGTTTATTTTGCAACCATGCAAAGTAGAGGAGCTCTTTTATCAGTTCTTCTAATGCTAGTATTCTATTGTATTTTTGTTACTAGAGGAAAATTTGCCAAAAAATGGCTAACTTTTTTAGTAGCTAGTATCTTACTAACAGGTAGCAATATTGGTATTAGTTATTTAACTTCAGTATATATTTCAGCAGCCAAGGCAACTGTAATTGACTTAAATAAAGGTGAATCTTATTCTGAAACTGATTCAGATGTTGCTAAGAAAAATGGGGAGCTTCACTTGATTGAAACGACTCCAAGTGGTCGTACATATATTTGGAAAAATGCAATCAAAATGGGGAGTGCAAAACCGTTATTTGGCTATGGTGTTCGAAATGTTACCGATTATTATACAGAGTACTTTAGTAAATTCGAAATTCAGAACTCACTGATTGGTGGGAATTTCCACAATATCTTTGTTACGATTTTTGTGAGTTCCGGATTCTTGGGTCTAATTTCTTTCGTACTCATCATTGCTTATGTTGGTTTCCGATTTGTTTCTTACATGGTTAAATCAAAGAAAAATAGTGAAAAACTGGTCATGATTCTATTCTTTGGAATTTTATTTGGTCAGCTGTTTGAAAGTCAAATTATGTATTCGACTAACTTCATCAACATCATTTTTTGGTTAGTTGTGGGATATGGTCTAATGATCTGTGAGAAAGAAAAAAATGTCCGTTACGAGGAAGTAACAGATGTTTCTGAAATTCAACAAATGGAGTTAGGAATCATGGAGTATATCCATGAAGTGTGTCATAAAATTGGTGTCCAATACTTCTTGTCCTATGGCAGTTTAATTGGGGCTGTTCGTCATAAAGGTTTTATTCCTTGGGACGATGACATGGATATTTGTATGCTTCGTGAGGATTATGAAAAGCTGCAAGATTATATGATTGCACATCCAGACGAGCGCTATGAATTAATGTCTTATAAAAATAATATCAACTATGTCTATCCATTCATGAAAGTTCAAGACAATCATACCTATTTGGTTGAAGAGGATGTTCGAATTGATTCAGATATGGGAATTTATGTCGATATTTTCCCTGTTGACGGGTATGAAGATGATCAGGCATTTAAAGATAAGATGACAAAGATTATTAAAAAGCGTCAATTAAGTTGTTACACTTTTAAAGGAATTACGAATACTAAAAGTGTAGTAAATTCAATTATCCGCTATATTTCTGTTATTATCTTTTATTTCACTAATACAAATAAGTATGTTGCCCAAATTGATGAGCTTGCTAAATCTAGAAAAGTAGAAGATTATGAACTTGTAGACTATGTTATCTATAAGGATATGAATAAGCCTGTTTGGAAACGTGAATGGTTAGAACAAGTTGAAGCTGGTAGCTTTGAAGGTAAGGAATTTATGATTCCAAAACATTATCATGAAATTCTAACTTCAGATTATGGAGATTATATGCAGCTACCTCCAGTTGAGCAGAGAGTATCTCACCATGATTTCAAATTGTGGAAGATTATAGGGAAGTAATAGATTTTTGTTTAGATAAAAAAGAAGTAAAGATTAGGAGTGACAAATAATGTCAGAAAGAATCTTAAGCCTTGAAGAAATCAAGCAAATTGAGCTTGGAATTCTAGAATACTTACACCAAGTTTGTGAAAAACATGATATCAAATATTTTATCGATTTTGGAACTTTATTAGGAGCAGTTCGTCACAAAGGTTTTATTCCTTGGGATGATGATACAGACATTTCTTTAGCTAGAGATGAATTTGAAAAGTTATACGCAGTTCTAAAAAACGATAACCACCCATACTATAAGCTGATTTCTTTTAGAGAAACGAAGGGTTATCCATATAGTTATATGCGTGTTTACGATATTCGAACACGGAGAGATTCGAATCTTTTAGATCCAAGTGTTGTGCTTGGAACTTGCGTAGATGTCTTCCCGTACGATGGTCTTGTTACAGACGAACAAGATCGTAAGAAAATGAAACTCTATAAACAATTAATTCGTCTATCGTCTTTGAACTTTAAAGGAATTAAATACGAAAACGGAGGGATTAAAAATCTTCCTCGTTATATCGCGTCAGCAATATTCAGATTTACATCTCCTCAATTCTGGAATCAAAAGCTAGAACAACTTGCCTTAAAATACAGTGTTGAAAATTCTACAGACTTAGTTTGTTCAACTTATGACTCATACTATCCAGCTGGTATTAAAAAAGAATGGTTGTATGATACAATTGATATGGCATATGAAAATCTAATCCTAAAGGTACCAAGAAGATACCACGAAGTTCTTGTCTATGAATTTGGGGAAGATTATATGACTCCACCTCCTGTTGACCAACAGATACCAGGAAATGAGAAGAATTATTGGATTGATTAACGAAAGAGTATAGAATTAGTAGAGAAAGCTGAATGCCTTATGAAAAGTTTAAAAAAATCAATATTACTTAGTGCCTTGCTTCTATCTGCAACAATAATTCATGCACAAACAGTAAATGCAGATACTATCTCAGCAGGTGCAGGGAATCGAATCCATTTTATCAATACCAAAGCTAACTCTGGAAGTGATGCTATTTTACTAGAAAGTAATGGTCACTATGCTTTGATTGATATGGGAGAGGATTATGACTTTCCGGATGGAACGGATACACGTTATCCAAATCGATGGGGAATTTCTACTAACAATTATCAAGTATTAGAAGATCGTTTAATTCGTCATCTTGATCAGTTAGGAGTAAAGAAATTAGACTTTATACTAGGGACTCATGTTCATAGTGATCACATAGGTGGAGCAGATGAAATTCTTAATCGCTATCAAGTCGATAAGTTCTATTTGAAAAAATATTCGGATCAACGAATTACAAGCACTTGGGGATTGTGGGATAATCTTTTCAATTACGATAATGCTCTTCGTGCTGCACAGAATAAGGGTGTTACATTAATTCAAGATATCAAAGATCAGGATAGTCATTTCAAATTTGGTGACATGGATATTCAGCTTTATAATTATAAAAATGAATATGATTCTGATGGGAACTTAAAAAGGGTTCTTGATGATAATTCCAATTCCATTGTTGCAGTAGTAACTGTAGCAGGAAAAAGAATTTATCTTGGTGGTGACTTAGATAATGCTGAAGGAGCAGAAGATAAGTTAGGTCCTGTGATTGGCAAAGTAGATATGATGAAATGGAATCACCACTACGATGCCAAGATTTCTAATACAATTGGTTTCATAGATCACCTTTCTCCTAGTATGGTCATTCAAACGACTGGAGGTGACATTAACGTTGCTTCAACGAGAGATTATCTCCAAAAGAAAAATATTCAAGTGATTCATGCATCAAGTAAAACTCAGGATGCAACTGTATTTGATATTAGTGATAAAGGCTTTACAAATGTTTCAGGAGATTTTCCGAATATTCCTACTGTTGATGAGAAATGGTATCAAGAAGATGGTCATTGGAAATATCGCTTGAAAGATGGTCAGATGGCTATTGGTTGGCAAGATATTGCTGGTGCTACATATTTCTTTAACGGAAAAGGTCAAATGCAGAGTGGTCGTTGGCTCCGTATCACTGACGAATGGAACGGAGAACCAAAATTTAATGACTACTACCTAAACAATAATGGCAAAATGCAGACGGGTGGATGGTTCTATCATGATAATACTTGGTACTATATCCAGTCAAACGGTGCAAGACGTTACAATGAACTAGCTGAAATTGGTGGTCAAAAATATCTCTTTGATAAAGATGGTAAAATGCTGACTGGCTTACAAGTCTTTAATGGCAAGAAGATGCTCTTTGCAAGTAGTGGCGCTCTTCAAACAGAAGGTAGCGCATCTAGTTGGCAAAAGCAAGGTTCAAGCTGGTATTATTATGATGAAGATGGTATTCGAACAGTTGGTAAAAAGAATATCAACGGCACTACCTATTACTTTAATCAAAATGGTATCATGCAAACTGGTTGGGCCTTAATTGAGGGTCATTGGAACTATTTTGCTAGTTCCGGAGCTATGAAAACTGGCTGGGTCAAGGATAAAGATACTTGGTACTACTTAGATAAAGAAGGTGTGATGTTAACAGGCCTTCAAGAGATTAATGGTTCTCGCTATTATCTCAATGCAAGTGGCGCTATGCAGACTGGTTGGAAATGGCTCGATAACCATTATTACTACTTCGTAAGCAGTGGAGCCATGAAGACAGGTTGGCTCAAAGATAAGGACATCTGGTATTATCTAGATAAAGACGGTGTCATGTTAACAGGCCTTCAAGAGATTAATGGTTCTCGTTATTATCTCAATGCAAGCGGAGCTATGCAGACCGGTTGGAAATGGCTAGATAACCATTATTATTACTTCACAAGCAGTGGAGCGATGAAGACTGGCTGGTTAAAAGATAAGGACACGTGGTACTATCTAGATAAAGAAGGTGTGATGCTAACAGGCCTTCAAGAGATTGATGATTCCCGTTATTACCTTAACACAAGCGGAGCTATGCAAACTGGTTGGAAATGGTTCAATAACCATTATTACTACTTCACAGGAAGTGGTGCCATGAAGACTGGTTGGTTCAAAGACAAAGGTCTTTGGTACTATCTCGACAAGGAAGGTATTATGCTAACAGGCCTTCAAGAGATAAATGGAGCCCGCTATTATCTCAATGCAAGTGGTGCTATGGAAACTGGTTGGCAACAACTGAATGGTAACTGGTACTATTTCCAAACAAATGGTTCTCTATTGAGAAATGGTACAACACCTGATGGCTATAAGGTTAATAGAGATGGAATTTGGACGACTGCTACAACCGAGGAAACAACTCAGGAACATACGGTAGCAAATAGTCAGGGGAATATTTTCGAAACAACAGAAGTAGAGAGAACTCAACAAACAGAAAGCTCATCTGTTACGTCTGAGGAAAAAAATCAATCTACTGAACCTAAGACACAAACGATCCAAGAAAAGAATTAAGTTTCTAAATGAATTTTAATTAAAATTTTCTATAATAAAAACACCTATAAAGCTTAAGCTTTATAGGTGTTTTGTTAACTTCGTTTGATTTTAGCGCGAACTAGATCTATTGCATAGTGAAGGGTTTTATCCTTAATGATAAAGAGAGCGAAAGCATAGTAGATAGCACAACCGGCAATTGTAGATACCACCATACTGAGCATAGCCATATTCACTGTGTATGAATGAACTTGGAAGAGCATTTTACAGATATAGTAAATTGGGATAAACCCTAATGAAACAATTGTGTAGCGAGCTAATGTTTCAAAGATTTCTTTCAAATCCAAGAGTTTATGTTTCTGAATAAAGCGGATTTCAAGTAGAACTACGATTGCCTCGGCAATAATCGTTGTTCCGATGTAGTAGGCAGGTGTAAAGATGTTGTTGAAAAGGAGTAGAGAGTTTAGGATGACATTGACACCGCCACCGATAAAGTAGAAAGCTGTTAATCGGTTTTCGTGGTCATTGATAAAGATAATTTGCTTTCCAAGGATTAATTCGATAGCCCAAATAATGGTTCGAAAGGCAAAGACACTTGTTACAATTCCTGCTTCTAAGTATTTCTCAGAAGAGTAGATAACAGTCGCATAGGTTCCTAAAATCATAATCCCGATGCTAGTTGGAATCATGAGGAAGAAAAAGAGAGATGCACCTTGATTGACCAGATATTTATATGAAGTGTAATCTTTTTTTCCTAAGTAGTAACCAAGTCGAGGAATGCTGACATTGATAGCTCCACTCAGGACACTAGCAATCAGCATAACAATACTTGAAGCAATAGTGTAGTAGGAGATGTAATTCTCATCAGGTCCTTTGGTAATGAACATACGGTCTAGCAAGGTGTAAAGCATATTGGCATTTGCTAGAAGCAGCATGGTCAGAAGAGGCTTAGATGCTTTGATGAGTTCAATGACTTCAATCTTGACAAAGGAAACCTCTCGTTTAATCCATAGGAAGCTGAGTAGATAGTTGATAATGGTTGTTGCACTCATGATTGTAGCATAGGGAACAATATCATCAGGTGTCTTAACGAAGGCGAAGATAGCTACTAACATTCCAATACGGATAACCAGTGTTTTATATAGGATGAAAGAATAATTCTCATAGGCTTCATTCATCCATTCAATATTGAGAAATTGGAAGAGCGCCTGGATTCCGAGGATATAGTAAAGGATTTTCAGATTGACAATACTGGTGTCGAAATAAATAAAGAGGAAGTAGATACCAGTTGTTAGAACTGAAGTAATTACTGAGATATAGAACAACTTAGAAAAGACATAATTGATCTTATTCTTATCATCCTTAACCTTACTGATAGCTCGAATCCCATAATTGTAAATCCCAAAGGCAGCAAGTGGAATGACAAAGCTCGCCCAGGTGTTAGCTGTATTAAAGTAACCATAATTTGATTTACTAAGAATCCGCGTTAGATAGGGATTGGTAATCAGGGGAAAAACGATGTTTAAAATATTGACCAGCAAGCTAGCCAAAGCATTAACTTTTATATTTTTCATGAAACTTTCTTTCTTACATTCTAAAATAGATACTAGTATTATATCACATTCCAACGCCATTCTTTTGATAAAATCATTTAAATCTTGTATAATAGATAGAACTGAAAGTATGAGGTTACGAACTATGAAAATGAAACAAATCAGTGATACGACTTTAAAAATCACGATGTCTTTAGAAGATTTGATGGATCGTGGAATGGAAATCGCAGACTTTCTCGTTCCACAAGAAAAAACAGAAGAGTTCTTCTATGCCATTCTGGATGAGTTAGAGATGCCAGACAGTTTCCTGGATACAGGTATGCTTAGCTTCCGAGTGACACCGAAGCCTGATAAGGTTGATGTCTTTGTAACCAAGTCTAAGATTGACCAAAATTTGGATTTTGAGGATCTGGCAGACCTTCCTGACATGGATGAACTAGCAAAAATGTCTCCAGATGAGTTCTTGAAAACATTGGAAAAAACCATGGCAGAGAAAACTAAAGAAGACATTGAAGCTATTCAATCTCTAGAGCAGGTTGAAAAAGAAGAGGAAGCAGCGATTGATGAAATTGCTGAGGTGGATGAAGGGAAAAGAGAACCTTATATCTACTACATCCTACGCTTTGACGACTTAACTAGTTTGGTTTCTTTTGCGAAAACAGTTGATTACCAAATGGAGACTTCAGAACTTTACAAAATGAACGACCAATACTATCTAACAGTTTTGGTTGATGTAGAAGATCATCCAAGTCTTTATCCAGCGTGGTTATTGGCTCGCATGCGTGAATTTGCCGATGATAGTGATATCAGCCGTTCAGTTCTCCAAGAATACGGTCAAGTTATCATTAATCATGATGCTGTTCAAGGACTCCAAAAAGTATAATGATGGTTATAAATGAGACAGAGATAGAAATTCTCTGTCTTTTTTGATTTAGAAAATATAAACAGTCGTTTGGAAGCGAAACTATGTTCCCAGCTTGATAAAATGATGAAAAAACGATATCATAGAAGGAAATAAGCGAGGTAAAGTATGGACCAAGGACATTTACAAAAAGAGGTAGAGGAAATCCTAGAAGATGTATTAGCAAAAGCTTCTCTCCATGAGGGAGCTCTCTTTGTTTTGGGCTTATCTTCTAGTGAGGTGATAGGAGGACACATCGGGAAAGATTCTAGTCAAGAAATTGGGGAATTAATTGTTCAAAAGATCTTAGAAATCTTGTCAGCGAGAGGAATTCATCTAGCAGTTCAGGGATGTGAACATGTCAATCGGGCCTTGGTAGTAGAACGAGAGGTTGCAATCAAATACAATCTTGAGATTGTTAGTGTTCTTCCGACACTGAACGCTGGAGGATCAGGGCAATTGGCGGCCTTTCGCTATATGAAAGACCCAGTTGAGGTCGAATTTATCAAGGCAGATGCAGGACTCGATATTGGAGATACGGCTATAGGGATGCATATCAAACATGTTCAAGTACCGATACGTCCAGTTTTGAGATCAATCGGCCAAGCCCATGTAACTGCCCTCGCTAGTCGTCCGAAACTGATTGGAGGGGCGCGTGCTCAATATCCTCAAGATTTTATAAGAAAAATATAGATAAAAAGTTGAAAGCTCTCGTCTGCTAAGCAGGTGGGAGTTTTTTGTGTCCCAAAAGATGCCTTATTTTCCAAACAGATTTCAAGTATTTTTAGGGTGATAGGTATATAATAGAGCTATAATACAATATCTATATTCATATGATGAGTGAGAAAGGTGATGAAAATGAAGAAATGGCAAGCAACTGTATTGGTCTGCGCTAGTCTACTCTGTCTGTCAGCTTGTAAAAATCAGATGGGGAACCAGGCTGATAAGCAAAATGAAGACAAACAAGCGCAAGTTAGTTCTCAGGTAACAAAAAAAGGAGAAGAAGTTCCAAACTTTGAACTCACGGGAGTTGATGGTAAAACGTATCGTCTATCAGATTACAAAGGCAAAAAAGTCTATCTCAAATTTTGGGCATCTTGGTGCTCTATTTGTCTAGCCAGCCTCCCTGATACTGATGAACTGGCAAAAGAAGCTGGTGATGACTATGTCGTTTTGACAGTCGTTTCTCCTGGTCAAAAAGGGGAGCAGTCAGAAGAAGCCTTTAAAAAATGGTATCAGGGTTTGGACTATAAAAATCTCCCTGTTCTTCTAGACCCGTCAGGACAACTTTTAGCGAGTTACGGAGTTCGTTCTTATCCGACTCAGGCCTTTATTGATAAAGAAGGTAAACTAGTTAAGACCCAGCCAGGCTTTATGGACAAGGAAATTATTTTAGAGAATTTAAAGACTATGAATTAGAGGCTACTCATGAATGATAAATTAAAAACAATACTCTTAATTGGAGTGATCATTTGCATCATCATCGGAGTTTTGTTTCTTTTGGAAAAAAGAAGTGCTAGCTACACTGATACCACTCAAATCGAGAAGGCAGCAGTTAGTCAAGGACAAAAGGCCAAGAAAAAAACTGAGCCAAGTAAAGATGCTGACCTACATGAAATTTATCTAGCGGGAGGCTGTTTCTGGGGAGTTGAAGAGTATTTTTCAAGAGTAGCAGGTGTGACAGATGCTGTTTCTGGCTATGCGAATGGTAGAGGAGAAACAACCCAGTATGAATTGATCGGCCAAACAGGCCATGCTGAGACAGTTCATGTGACCTACGATGCCAATCAAATTTCTTTAAAAGAAATCTTGCTCCATTATTTCCGCATTATCAATCCAACTAGTAAAAATAAGCAGGGAAATGATGTGGGGACTCAGTACAGAACGGGAGTCTACTATAAGGACGATCAGGACCTAGAAGTCATCAATCAAGTCTTTGAGCAAGTTGCTCAAAAGTATGACCAGCCTCTAGCGGTTGAAAAGGAAGCCTTAAGAAATTTTATCGTGGCTGAGGACTATCACCAAGATTATCTCCAGAAAAATCCAAATGGATATTGCCATATCAATGTCAATCAAGCTGCCTATCCTGTCATTGATGCCAGTAAATATCCAAAACCGAGTGACGATGAATTGAAAAAACTTCTCTCTCCTGAGGAGTATGCAGTGACTCAAAACGGTCAAACAGAACGCGCCTTTTCAAATCGTTACTGGGATAAATTTGAAGCAGGTATTTATGTGGATGTAGCAACTGGTGAACCACTCTTTTCTTCGAAAGATAAATTTGAATCAGGTTGTGGTTGGCCAAGCTTTACCCAGCCTATCAGTCCAGATGTTGCGACCTACAAGGAAGACAAGTCTTATAATATGGTCAGAACAGAAGTCAGAAGCCGAACTGGTGATTCCCACTTAGGACATGTCTTTACAGACGGACCTCAGGACAAGGGAGGGCTTCGCTATTGTATTAACAGCCTGTCTATCCGTTTTATTCCAAAGGATCAAATGGAAGAAAAGGGTTATGGTTATTTGTTAGATTATGTTGAGTAAGTTTTCTCAACCATATTAGTTAAAAAGCCAGATCTCCTGTTTGGGGTCTGGTTTTTATGGTATACTTAGGATATGCATAGAAAAACAGTGATTGATTTTAGAGCTTTGGGCGAGAGATACACCTTTACCCAGCCTATTAAAGAGTTAAAAACCAGAGATTTAGCAGAAGTAGCAGACTTGCTGGCACAAGTGGAAAGCTACCAAGAACAGGGCTATTATGTAGTTGGTTATGTTAGTTATGAAGCAGCACCTGCTTTTGAGGAAAAATTAGCGGTTCACGAGGGTCCCTTGTTAGGAGAGTATCTCCTCTATTTCACTATTCATGACAGCGTTGAAACATCCAGCATTCCTCTGACTTATGAGGAGGTGGATTTGCCATCAAACTGGCAGGAAGTAACATCTGCTGAGGACTATGAAAAGGCGATTGCCCAAATTCACCATCATTTAAGACAAGGAGATACCTATCAGGTCAATTATACTGTCCAACTCAAGCAGGACTTGTCTGCCAATCCTTTTGCTATCTATAATCGTATGGTGGTGGAGCAGGAAGCGGGCTATAATGCTTACGTAGAGCATGATGATATGGCAGTGATTTCCATGAGTCCAGAACTCTTTTTTGAACAAAATGATCGTGAATTGACGACTCGCCCTATGAAGGGCACAACTAAACGTGGTTTGAATAACGATGACGACTTGAAAGAGGCGGCTTGGTTGGAACAGGATCCCAAAAATCGTTCAGAAAACATGATGATAGTGGACCTCTTGCGAAATGACATGAATCGTATTTCTGAGGTTGGTAGTGAGCATGTGGAGCGTTTATGCCAAGTAGAGCAGTATTCTACAGTTTGGCAGATGACTTCGACTATCAAGAGTCAGTTACGACCAGATGTTGATTTAGAAGAAATCTTCCGTTCACTCTTTCCATGTGGCTCCATCACAGGAGCTCCCAAGATAGCGACCATGGAAATTATCAAGAACTTGGAACCACAAGCTAGAGGAGTTTACTGTGGAACTGTTGGCCTCTTACTTCCCAATGGACGACGAATTTTCAATGTGGCTATTCGAACCATTCAACTGCATGGAGGGCAAGCCATCTATGGTGTCGGAGGTGGCATCACTTGGGATAGTACTTGGGAGTCAGAATACCGTGAAGTCCAGCAAAAAGCAGCGGTTCTTTACCGCAAACAGCCTCGTTTTCAGCTGATTACGACAGGGAAAATCAGCCAGAAAAAATTGCTCTTTGAAAAGCAACATCTAGAAAGATTGCGAAAGGCTAGTCGTTATTTTGCCTTTCCATTTGACCAAGAAGTTTTAAGACAAAAGTTAGAGAAGGAGTGCCAGGCTTGTGACCTTCATCAAGACTACCGTTTGCGAATCAGTCTCAGCAAATCTGGAGAGATTGAAATTGAACGACAAGTATTGACACCACTTAGCTCTAACTTTTGTCAGGCCAAACTTTGTCTACAGGAAGCGGATTTGGAGCAGTCCTTTACCTACTTTAAGACGACATACCGACCACATTTGACAGTGGGAGAGCAGGAAATCATCTATCACACTGCTGATGGGAAATTGCTTGAAACCTCTATTGGGAATCTGGTCTTAAAAATGAATAGCAAGCTCTATACACCTCCTAGTCAGCTAGGCCTGTTACCAGGGATTTATCGCCAGCATTTACTTGAAATCGGGCAGGTAGAAGAGAAGGTCTTAACCATAGAAGATTTGAAGCAAGCAGAGGTTATTTATGGCTGTAATGCGGTTAGGGGCTTGTATGAGTTGTCAGTAAGGGAGAACTAAATGAAACTAATATTTTTGCATGGCTTAGGTCAGTCAGCTGATAGCTGGAAAGAAGTTCAGGATTTTCTTGCAGATTATCCCTCTGAAGCCCTAGAGTTATTTCCTTCCGGAGTTGCTAGCTATCAAGAAGCTAAGGAGCGCATTTATCAGCAGTTGTCAGAGGAGATAGAACCTTTTGTCTTAATCGGTTTGTCCTTAGGGGCTGCACTTACATTGGAGCTTTCAAGTTACGATTTGCCAAATCTTCAGGCCTTGATTTTGTCAGGTTGCCCACTGAAACTAGCTGGTAACATTCCTTTTTATATTCAGTTGCTGATATTTAAACTACTCCCCAAAAGGATATTTGAGAAACAGGGAGCAGATAAAGCTCTTATGGTTGGAGTTTCTGAGGAATTAAAAACACTTGATTTAAGAGAGATTGCACGGAATTGTCCCTATCCAACTATGTTAATCTGTGGTAGCCAGGATAAGCCTAATCTAAAGTCTATGAAAGGTCTGCAACAACTGATGCCAGATTCTCAGTTTCAAATTATTCCTCATGGCCCTCATATCTTGAATAGAGCCAAACCAGAAGAATTTGCAGAAATAACTAGAAGTTTTCTTGAATTGCTGAAATAAGTTTGATAAAATAATATGGAAGTTGATATTATCATAAAGGAGAAAAAGATGAGTCAAAAGATTATTGGGATTGACCTTGGTGGGACATCTGTTAAGTTTGCAATTTTAACTCAAGAAGGAGAAATCCAAGAAAAATGGTCTATCAAGACCAACATTTTGGACGAAGGAAGCCACATTGTAGATGATATGATTGAGTCTATTCAACATCGTTTTGAATTGCTTGGATTGGCTGCGACTGATTTTCAAGGGATTGGTATGGGTTCACCTGGTGTAGTTGATCGTGAAAATGGAACTGTTATTGGTGC
The DNA here is from genome assembly GCF_047463275.1 of Streptococcus infantis. GTDB lineage: Bacteria > Bacillota > Bacilli > Lactobacillales > Streptococcaceae > Streptococcus > Streptococcus infantis_AF. The sequence continues at coordinate 306,793 of NZ_JASHEE010000003.1, forward strand.
CTACAACCTCAACTGGAAAACTCTTCAACCGATCAAAGAGAAAATGGAAAAAGCCTTGGGTATTCCATTCTTTATCGACAATGACGCTAACGTAGCTGCTCTTGGTGAGCGTTGGATGGGTGCTGGTGAAAACCAACCAGACGTTGTCTTTATGACTCTGGGTACAGGTGTTGGTGGCGGTATCGTGGCAGAAGGTAAATTGCTTCACGGTGTTGCTGGTGCTGCTGGTGAGCTTGGTCACATCACTGTTGACTTTGACCAACCAATCCCATGTACTTGTGGTAAAAAAGGCTGTCTTGAGACAGTAGCTTCAGCAACAGGTATTGTCAACTTGACTCGTCGTTATGCAGATGAGTATGAAGGAGATGCAGAGTTGAAACGCTTGATTGATGACGGAGAAGAAGTAACTGCTAAAACTGTCTTTGATTTGGCAAAAGAAGGGGACGACCTAGCTTTAATCGTTTACCGTAACTTCTCACGCTACTTGGGTATTGCATGTGCCAACATTGGTTCTATCCTAAATCCATCAACAATTGTTATCGGTGGTGGAGTTTCAGCTGCCGGAGAATTCCTTCTACAAGGTGTTCAAAAGGTTTATGACGAAAATACCTTCCCACAAGTTCGTACAACAACAAAATTAGCTCTTGCAACTCTAGGAAATGACGCTGGAGTGATTGGAGCAGCATCTCTTGTCTTGCAATAAAGCACATGAATCAAGAGCTTGGTTATTGATCAAGCTCTTTTTAAGTTGAAGTTGTTAGAATAAAGTAATAACTCAATAATGATAGGAGGAATTTTGGATGAATACTACAGAACAATCCATGGTTGATTTAGCCTTGTCTATTGCTAGGCAAGCTCATGAAGGGCAACTGGATAAGGCAGGAGTAGATTATATAGAACATCCAATCTATGTAGCAAGCCAAGTTGATACTGAAGAAGAAAAAGCAGTGGCTCTGCTACATGATGTTATAGAGGATAGTCCTGTTTCAGCTGAAGAACTATTACAAGCTGGTTTACCAGAAACAGTAGTTACTGCTGTTCAGGTTTTGACAAAGAAAAAGGAGCAAGATTATCAAACATATCTAGAAACTGTGAAGAAAAATCCTCTTGCAAGAGTAGTAAAATTAGCTGATCTAAAACACAATTCAGATTTATCGAGATTGTCTTCTATTACTGAAAAGGATAGGGAAAGATTGAAGAAATATAAAAAAGCTATTGATTTTCTGAGCAGGTAGAAAAAAACTTTTTATGTTATACTAGTTAAGAATAAACGTTGAGGAGAGAGTAAATGACAAAAGCAGATAAGATTTTTAAAGAAAATATTGAGCGAATTCTCAATGAAGGTGTCTTTTCAGAACAAGCTCGTCCCAAGTATAAGGATGGAACAGTAGCTAACTCCAAGTACATTACAGGTGCTTTTGCGGAGTATGATTTGTCAAAGGGTGAATTTCCCATCACAACCCTACGTCCAATTGCTATCAAATCAGCTATAAAAGAACTACTTTGGATCTACCAAGACCAGACAAATAGCCTAGAAGTTCTCAATGATAAGTACAATGTTCACTACTGGAATGATTGGGAAGTTGGAGATACAGGAACAATCGGTGAGCGTTACGGGGCTGTTGTTAAAAAGCACGACATCATCAATAAAATCCTCAAACAGTTGGAAGCTAATCCTTGGAACCGTCGCAATATCATCTCTCTCTGGGATTACCAAGCTTTTGAGCAAACAGACGGTCTTCTTCCATGTGCCTTTCAGACTATGTTTGATGTCCGTCGTGTAGATGGGGACATCTATCTGGATGCAACCTTGACCCAGCGTTCTAACGATATGCTGGTGGCCCACCATATCAATGCCATGCAGTATGTGGCTCTTCAGATGATGATTGCTAAACACTTTGGTTGGAAAGTTGGGAAATTCTTCTACTTTATCAACAACCTTCACATCTATGACAATCAATTTGAACAAGCTCAGGAATTGCTTCGTCGTGAGCCTTCAAATTGCCAACCACGTTTGGTCTTGAATGTACCAGACAAGACTAATTTCTTTGATATTAAAGCAGAGGATTTTGAGCTGGTTGATTATGATCCAATCAAGCCACAATTGAAGTTTGACCTAGCTATTTAATACTCTTCGAAAATCTCTTCAAACCACGTCAGCGTCGCCTTACCGTAGATATATGTAACTGACTTCGTCAGTCATATCTACAACCTCAAAGCAGTGCTTTGAGCAACCTGCGGCTAGCTTCCTAGTTTGCTCTTTGATTTTCATTGAGTATAAAAGAATAGAAAAAAAGAAGTTGGAAATTCCAACTTCTTTTTGTGTATTAGCGTGATACGCGACGGCGAGCTGCTTTTTTACGATTTTCTTCGATGAAAGCTGCTTTTTGTTCTTCTGGTTCAATCACTTTCTTTTTGAATGCGTATACTGCACCTGCAACAGCAGCAACAGTTCCTGCAACACCTGTTACGAGACCTTTAGCAAATCCTTTAGCCATGAGTCTTCCTCCTTTTATTTATAAATCAGACGGAAATAGCTTAAGATATAGCATTTTTCTGCCTGTCTATTTTGTGATATAATAATAATAACGAAAAAATGGGAATTTTTCAAGGAAAAACGATGAAAAGCAAAATAATTGTGATTGTTGGCCCAACAGCTGTTGGAAAGACTGCCCTAGCCATTGAAGTTGCTCAGCGATTCAATGGTGAAGTAGTCAGTGGGGATAGCCAACAAGTATACCGAGGACTGGATATTGGAACAGCCAAGGCAAGTCCGGAGGAGCAGGCAACTGTCCCTCATCACTTGATTGATGTGAGAGATGTAACCGAGTCTTACTCGGCTTTTGATTTTGTTTCAGAAGCAAAGGTAGCCATCGAGGATATTCAAAATCGCGGTAAACTTGCTATAATAGCTGGTGGGACAGGACTTTATATTCAGAGTCTACTAGAGGGATATCATCTTGGTGGAGAGACACCACATGAGGAAATTTTAGCCTACCGAGCTAGCTTAGAACCTGTTTCGGATGAGGAGTTAGTTCATCTGGTAGAGCAAGCAGGTCTTGAAATTCCCCAGTTTAACCGTCGTCGTGCTATTCGTGCCTTGGAGATTGCTCATTTTGGTCAAGATTTGGAAAATCAAGAAAGTTTATATGATCCGCTGATTATTTGCTTAGATGATGAGCGTAGTCAGCTTTATGAGCGTATCAATCACAGAGTGGACCTGATGTTTGAAGCTGGACTTCTAGACGAAGCTAAGTGGTTGTTTGACCATTATCCAGATGTGCAGGCTGCTAAAGGAATAGGTTACAAGGAACTCTTCCCCTATTTTCGTGGAGAGCAGAGTTTGGAGGAGGCTAGCGATAGTCTCAAGCAAGCGACTCGCCGATTTGCCAAGCGCCAGCTAACCTGGTTCCGCAATCGCATGCAGGTGACCTTTTATCAGATAGGAGAATCTGGTGTAAAAGACCGTATTTTAAACCAGATTGAGGAGTTTTTAAATGATTGAAACGGAGAAAAAAGAGGAACGAGTCCTACTTATTGGAGTTGAACTCCAGGGCATGGATAATTTTGACCTCTCCATGGAAGAGCTGGCTAGTTTAGCCAAGACAGCTGGGGCTGTTGTAGTAGATAGCTACAGACAAAAACGAGAAAAATACGACTCTAAGACCTTTGTCGGTTCTGGTAAGTTGGAAGAAATTGCTCAAATGGTGGACGCAGAAGAAATCACGACTGTCATCGTCAATAACCGTCTGACACCTCGACAAAATGTCAATTTAGAGGAAGTCTTAGGTGTCAAGGTCATTGACCGTATGCAGTTGATTTTAGATATCTTTGCTATGAGAGCTCGAAGCCATGAAGGTAAGCTACAAGTTCATCTTGCACAACTTAAGTATCTCTTGCCTCGGTTGGTTGGTCAGGGGATTATGCTCAGCCGTCAGGCAGGGGGAATTGGTTCCCGTGGTCCAGGTGAAAGTCAGCTGGAGCTTAACCGTCGTAGTGTTCGCAACCAGATTACAGATATCGAACGTCAACTCAAGGTGGTTGAGAAAAATCGAGCGACAGTTCGAGAAAAACGGTTGGAGTCAAGTACCTTTAAGATTGGTTTGATCGGTTACACCAATGCTGGTAAGTCAACTATTATGAATACTTTGACCAGCAAGACCCAGTATGAGGCAGATGAGCTTTTTGCGACTCTGGATGCGACGACTAAGAGCATCCATCTTGGCGGCAATCTACAGGTAACCTTGACAGATACCGTTGGATTTATCCAAGACCTACCGACAGAGTTGGTGTCGAGTTTTAAATCAACCCTAGAAGAAAGCAAGTATGTAGATCTCCTGGTCCATGTCATCGATGCTAGCAATCCTTACCATGAGGAACATGAAAAAACGGTCCTCTCCATCATGAAAGATTTGGACATGGAGGATATTCCTCGCTTAACCCTTTATAATAAAGCAGATTTGGTGGAGGATTTCACACCTACTCAAACGCCTTATGCATTGATTTCTGCCAAGTCTGAGAATAGTCGCGAACAGTTGCAGGCTTTACTGCTAGATAAGATCAAGGAAATTTTTGAAGTATTTACCCTGCGCGTGCCTTTTTCTAAATCTTACAAGATTCATGATTTAGAAAGTGTTGCGATTCTTGAAGAACGTGACTACCAAGATGATGGAGAAGTCATCAGAGGCTACATTGCAGAGAGAAACAAATGGAGATTAGAGGAATTTTATGACTGATATCAAAACATTAGCTCTCAGATATGGTGGCTATACAAGTCTAGACAAGGTCTATCTGGACCAACTTTTAGCTGGTAGGTCTGAAGAGGAGCAACTAGCTCTCATTACACCTCCACCCAGCGTAGTGAATGCCTACTTTGCCGAGCTCTACCAGAAAAAAAGTCCCCAAGCTGCGACCGATTATTTTGCGGAAGTCAGTAAAGAACTAAATCTTTACAATGTTGAACCAAGTTTCACGGAAGAAAGCAAGCCCTTTATTCGCCTCAATCTATCTGGTAAATCCTTTGGCTTTTGCTACGAGAAAGAAGGTCTTGGTCGCATTTTCTCAGAGAACGAGGAAGCAATTACGGATGAATTACTCTTTGAGATAGCGCAAATTTTTCCCCATCAGCTAGTTTTTGTGGAGTCTGGTAAGATTTACATGAAGGCGATTGGTGAAGAGGAAGTAGTCAGCCTGGAAAATCTCACAGCTTTGACAGATTTGGAAAGCTTGGCAGATGGTCGCAAACGTCTCAAAGGCTATAGTCAAGAGGATTTGCTACAAGAAGCTAAAGCCTTTTCTGGCAAGTTTTATTATCGCTCGGAAAACCGCACTGCTATGTTATATATTGATTAATTAGAAAGTATCGAATGGATATTCAATTTTTAGGAACGGGGGCTGGTCAGCCCTCTAAAGCCCGCAATGTTTCAAGTCTCGCCCTGAAACTCTTGGACGAGATTAACGAAGTTTGGCTCTTTGACTGTGGCGAAGGAACGCAAAATCGCATTCTGGAAACCACTATTCGACCACGTAAGGTCAGCAAGATCTTTATCACACACTTGCATGGAGATCATATTTTTGGTTTGCCTGGTTTTCTTTCTAGCCGTGCCTTTCAAGCCAATGAAGAGCAGACAGATTTAGAAATCTATGGTCCCCAAGGCATCAAATCTTTTGTCTTGACCAGTCTACGAGTGTCAGGTTCACGCCTGCCCTATAAGATTCATTTCCATGAGTTTGATCAAGATTCACTTGGGAAAATTCTTGAAACGGATAAGTTTACAGTATATGCGGAAGAGTTGGATCATACTATTTTCTGTGTTGGTTATCGTGTCATGCAAAAGGATTTAGAAGGGACCTTGGATGCTGAAAAGCTCAAGGCTGCCGGCGTACCATTTGGACCGCTTTTTGGTAAAATCAAAAACGGGCAGGATGTAGTCCTAGAAGACGGCACCGAGATTAAGGCAGCAGACTATATCTCAGCCCCACGCCCTGGTAAGATTATTACAATTTTAGGGGATACTCGAAAAACAGATGCCAGTGTGCGTCTGGCTGTCAATGCAGATGTCCTTGTCCATGAATCGACTTATGGCAAGGGTGATGAAAAAATTGCTCGCAATCACGGTCACTCAACCAATATGCAGGCTGCTCAGGTGGCAACAGAAGCGGGAGCCAAACGACTCTTGCTCAACCATATCAGCGCCCGTTTTCTTTCAAAAGATATCAGCCAGCTTAAGAAAGATGCTGCAACAATTTTTGAAAATGTCCATGTGGTCAAAGACTTGGAAGAAGTGGAAATCTAGAATCTCGAGAAAGGAAAAGTATGTCTACGATTCTCATTACAGGTGCTAGCGGGGGTCTAGCCCAAGAAATGGTCAAACTCTTGCCAGATGACCAACTCATCTTACTCGGCAGAGATAAGGAAAAATTAGCCCAACTATACGGAAATCATCCTCAGGCAGAATTGATTGAAATTGATATTACCGACGCTCAAGCCTTAGAAGAACTAGTTGCTGAGCTCTATCAGCGTTATGGTAAGATTGATGTCTTGATTAACAACGCTGGTTACGGAATTTTTGAAGATTTTGACAAGATTTCTGATCAAGACATTCATCAAATGTTTGAAGTCAACACCTTTGCTCTCATGAATCTATCACGTTTGCTTGCAGCTCGTATGAAGGCGACTCGAAAAGGCCATATCATCAATATCGTCAGCATGGCAGGATTGATAGCGACTAGCAAGTCTAGCCTATACTCAGCGACTAAGTTTGCGGCTATCGGTTTTTCAAATGCTCTTCGCCTTGAGCTCATGCCCTATGGTGTCTATGTGACGACTGTTAATCCGGGACCTATCCGTACAGGATTTTTTGACCAGGCAGACCCAGATGGGACCTACCTCAAATCGGTCGACCGTTTTCTATTGGAACCAGATGCTGTCGCGCATAAGATTGTTAAGACTATCGGAAAAAACAAACGCGAGCTCAATCTCCCAGCCTTGCTCAATCTAGCCCACAAATTTTATACCCTCTTTCCCAAGTTAGCCGATAAGTTGGCTGGGGAGACTTTTAATTATAAATGAGAAAGCTGTTCCCTTGTGGAATGGCTTTTTGTTTTAATTCGGAGAAGTTGTTCGTCAAAAATAATCCCTGAAAATACTGGTAGTTTATCCCTATTTGATAGCTTTGTAGTATAATTGTGATAAGGATGATCATCAGAAAAAAGAAGATCCGAACTAGCTAGTTTGCCTAGAAAATGGACTATTTATAGTCGGAGGTTGACAATGGAATTATTGACAATTGACCAAATCATTTCCATTACCCAAGAAGAAACACAAGGGCTTGACCCTGAGATAAGAGAAGGAATTGTCCTGAATAAAACAGATTTGCCAGTGTCCGAATTGGATCGTTTGAAAAGCCAACTTCAAATCCAAGATTTGGATCCGATTTTTAGGAAAAATATTCTGGCCTATAACTGGGGGCAGATAGGTTTTTTAAGTTACCAGTTTGGATATGGGGACGACACTAGTCTTACTTGGCTGATCAATCGCAATTTGGAATACCATGATTACTCGACTCTACAAGAAAGTGGCTTGATCATCATTTCAAATGGAGATCCCTACACTATTTTGCTGGATTGTCAATCTGGGACTGTCTATGCTCTTGATGCAGAGATGACCTATGATGAAAAAATATGGCTGGCACCAGATTTTCTAGCATTTGTTAGAGCCATGGGAACGGCTCAATCTGCAGTTTGGAAGGGTTGTGAAAGTGACTTCATCCACTTGATGACTAGAAAAGGCCATGCGTCCAGTTTGATATTTTGGCAGAGTCTGGTCGGATTTTATGATTGAAAATAGAAGGTGCAGGACATGGAATTTATAGTAGCTGAGGAGGGAATTCCTCAAAATATCGGATGTCAGGGAGCCTTGATTACCTATTATGGCAGTGAGATAGAATTTCATTATGAAACCGTTCCACCACACGGTGATGAGATTTTTTCTGCCAAGTTGCCTTTGTTAGGGCTTGATCTGCCCTTTTGGATCTATGGGAGAAATCTCATATTCTTAGACGCTTACTACCTTTTAGCCGAAACTGTTAAGAAAGGAACGTGGGATCCGATAACCAGTATGCTCATCAACATTCATATGGGGGAATACGCCAGCCTAGACCACTGGTACAATCATATATCTATTGAGCAAAACGGTCTTGAGTTGAAAAATGATTATGATGGACAAGTCCTGACTTTGAAAACTGTTGACAATCTTCATTGGCTTTCCCTAGATGCTGAATCAGAAGAAAGGAACTAAATATGGCAAAGAAAAGAGTTACATTACCAAAAGAGTTTAAGGATTTAATGGATGAAGGAAATATTGAAGCCCTTAAAGCAGTCTATGATCGTTGTGAATTAACCGCTCATGATGGAAGATTTAGCTTATGTACACCTCTGCATATGGGAGGAGTCCCGGATGAATTGGTTATCTGGCTTGTCGAACAGGGCTTGGATATCAATATCCCTGATTATTATGGAGCGACTCCCTTGTACCGTCAAGCAATCTTGGGGAGAGATACAGTAAAACTCTTGTGTGAATTGGGGGCAGACATTGAAAAGCCCAATACCTATGGTGATACCCCTCTACATATGGCAGCTGAATTTTTTCATCCTAGAACAGTCAAATTTTTAATTGACAAGGGAGCAAATGTCAATGCTAAAAATGATATGGGAAGAACCCCACTAGCTTCAGTCTTGATGGTTTGTCGGGGGATTTATATTGCCCAAACTGCTGAAATCGCATCTATGCTTCTGGATGCTGGTGCTAAGAAAACCTCTAAAATGAAGGAAAGAGTTGAGCAAATCGGCAAGGATTTTGAATTTCATCGAGAAAGTATCCATCCTGACTACATAGAGGCTGCAGATAAAGGATTAACAAAACTCTATGAGCTCTTTGATGTCAAGCCTGTAGAAAAACGCCTAACCCATGATGGAGTTTCACCAATTTTCGTAAAAGAAGGTAACTGGGAGGAACAATATGAGGAACTTTGGTCCTTCTTAATCCCTTCGAGTGGAGCAGCCAAAACTGTTCAGGGAGAAGTTATCCGTATACCAGGTCGAGTTCGAGATGAACTGGATCGCAATGGTGGGGTCAACTGGGACAGGGACTATAGAAAAATGCTTCAGGCTCTCCCTCAATACTTGTCTCTAGGAATCCCTCTTTCAGAACAGGAATTAGCAGAGACTAAAGAGCTTATTGCTCAGGTTTATGGGAAAGATTTTGATGATGAGCCTCGCTTAGATCGCCTCTGCCAATTGGCTCTTGCTTGGATTGAGCAAAATCCTGAACCCCTTCCCCTAGAAGAACCAAGTTATAAGCGGTAAAAGGAATTTGAAGCTAGTTAAAATAAAGAAGTCATGGTGAAATGATGCAACTAATTGACCAAGTTAAAAAAATAGAAACTTATATTTGTGAGTATTTTGAAGACTGGGATTTGGATGATCCTGTAGAGGAAGGATATCTGGAAGATTATCAGGATATTTCTGGTGCTTCTGAGGAAGAGCTTCAAGCCTTTGAGGAAATATTTGGTATTCGTCTACCTAGTGACTTCAAAGAGCTTTATAGCTATAAAAATGGGAGTAAATACCTCTCTATTTTACCTTGTGTGATTGACCAGAGAGATCTGAATTTTTCTCTCATGAGTCTACAGGAAATTGAGACTTGTAAAAAGTACTTTCAAAATAGAGATGCTCTGTTAACCGAATTTCCCGACTATTTTTCTAGTCAAGACCTGGAAAATATGCGTGATAGCAGGATTAAGCCCTATCTTTTTAATAAAAAATGGCTTCCTTTTGCTCAGTATTGTGACTCTTGTTATCTTATGCTGGATTTTGATCCAGACCAGGAGGGTCAGGAAGGACAGGTTATTTGCTACATCCATGATCCTGAACAGGTAATCTATGCAGCAGAGAGCCTTACAAATTTGATTGAAGGGATAATGGAAGAAATCATATGAATGGACAAATGTATCAGATAGCCTGTATCGTGGCAGCAGCTAGGAAGGCTTTAAAAAGTGGTAAAGAAATATGCTATAAGCCTGAAAAATATACAAATAAGTTGAGCTTTCAAATTTTGCTGTCAGAAAATGGGGAAGCTACAGAACTTTCAGTATTTGATTGGTTTGAAAACCTTAAGGAAAAAGGTTTGAAGGACTTAAAATTATTTTGCCCTATTTCAGTTGAAGACAGAGGTATTTTAGGCTTCTCTAATACAACACAAAGTTCAATTCTCTGTTTTTATAAAGATGGGAAGGCAAGTTATTTCCTACCAAATTGGGACATTGCTTCCGCAGGTAGGGGCTGGGATGTTACCTACACCGAGTATGAATGGGAAAGGTCTTCTCAAGACATTCCCCACTATGAAAATAATATGGAGGAATTTAAGGACGTCTTGGCTCGTATAGAAGATCTAGCAATTAAAATTGAGTGTGAGAACTTTGCAAAAGTCTTTCACTCTGCTAGAAACCATCTACTTGATCGTGATGCTACTAAGGTGCTAGAGGAGCCTCAAATTCCGCCACAAAATCAAAAAATATTTAGAGCCGCAAGTGCAGCGGATGTCTTTGGAGCAATGGGCTCCTGGAATGATGAACCAGGATGGCTGGCGCAAGATAAGGGACTGGGTCAAGCATACGATGAACTTTCAGATCAATTGCTAAGAAATATTCGATTAGCTATTCTATTTGCCATCAATGAATGGTGATTGTTTCTACTCTTCAAAAATCAAATTCAAACCACGTCAGCTTCGCCTTGCCGTATATGTGTTACTGACTTCGTCAGTTCTATCCACAACCTCAAAACGGTGTTTTGAGCAACCTTTGGCTAGCTTCCTAGTTTGCTCTTTGATTTTCATTGAGTATTAGGAGGAAGAAAATGAGGAAGCTAAAGTTAAGCCTATTGAACAAATGGGAACTAGACAAGGACTACAATAGTGTTTTCAATTCTGTCATGTTACAGGATGGTAGAGCCTTTGTCTTGACCAGTAAGAAGGAAGCTTTCAATCGCTACTGTCTACTTGAAGTATCGCCTTTGGGTGTGAAGGAGATAGATGCTTGGGATTGTGACCATGTTTGGCAGGAAGAGCCTCTACTCTATACAGATGGACAAAATATTGGCATCATCAAGGCTGGCAAGGAAATAGTCTATTATACTGGTGATTTTTCTCATCCAGAAATCATTGTCATAAAGGATCCGCAAAGTATACTTCCTAAAAAGGCTCAAGAGAGATATTTTCAAATCGTATCAGATAGCGACCAGATACCCGTGTGTTTTGAAGATCAAGTTTATACAAATCAGGCAAGAAACCTTGCCCTTTTAGAATTTGATAGAGAGAAAAAGCAGGCGAAGTGGGCCACTTATTCGCATATTGATAAAAAAGAGTTAAACCACCACGACACGAGCTCAGATGCTTGTCCTAAAATCGATAGTCTGAAATATTGGCAGCAAGAGCTCTATGCCTTTACCTCTGGAGAAAGTCAAACCTCTGTCAATAAATGGGGCATGGACTATTATGCCCTTGTTAAAATATCTAGTGATGGTCGTATTATCGAAAAGTTATTAGAATCTGAACATTTAAAGGCTTTAGGCAAAAAAGCTGGTGTCAATGGACTCTTTACGGATTCGCCTTATCTTATCCTGAGCCCCCTATTTCAGAATGATGACTGGAAGGGCAAACAAAAGCTATTTTCTCTGGCAACAAGAGAATGGTGCGATATAGCGTTGCCTAGAGGAATGAGTAAACACAAGCTTCAAAATATGAGAGACGACTTTTGTTTAACCTTCCTTTACGATAGAGGCTTAAAAGAACTTGCCCTTTGTCAGATTGACTAGGCTGTGAGGCTGATTCTGGGGTATGAGGGATTAGTCTGCAGAATTTATTTTGAGCTGTTTTTTGTGAAATTTGACCCAGTATTGCAAATTGAATCTTAAAATAGTATACTAGAACTAGCAATTATGAAAACGTTTTGCTTTTCATTAATTTTAGGAGACAAGACATGGAATTAACAGCCATTTATCATAGACCAGAATCAGAGTATGCTTATCTTTACAAAGAAGGTCGGCTACATATCCGAATTAGAACCAAGATAAATGATGTCCAGAAGGTTATCTTACACTATGGAGATCCCTTTATTTTCATTGAGGATAAGTATGAAGCCAAGAAAGAAATGACCAAAGTAACCTCAGATGCCCTATTTGACTATTGGCAGGTTACGGTATCGGTTGACTTTGCACGGATTCAGTATCTCTTTGAGCTCCTTGATGAGGAAGGTCAGGGTGTTTTTTACGGTGATAAGGGTTGCGTAGAACATACTCAAGAAAACTTGGATGCGGAAGGAAATGGCTTTAAGCTTCCTTATATTCACGAAATCGACGGATGTCAGGTTCCTGACTGGGTTTCAAATACCGTTTGGTACCAGATTTTTCCAGAACGCTTTGCCAATGGGAATCCTAAATTGACTCCTGATGGAGCTCGAGAGTGGGATGCTGGCATTGCACCTAATATTGATGATTTTTTTGGTGGAGATTTACAAGGAATTATCGACCATCTAGACTATCTTAAAGGCTTAGGAATCACAGGACTTTATCTATGTCCGATTTTTGAAGCAACGACCAATCACAAGTATGATACGACGGATTATTTTGAAATCGACCGTCACTTTGGAGACAAGGAAGTCTTTCGTAATCTAGTCGAGGAAGCCCATAAACGGGGCATTAAGGTCATGCTTGATGCGGTGTTTAATCATATCGGCTACCAGTCAGCCCAATGGCAGGATGTCTTAAAAAACGGAGAAAATTCTCCTTATAAAGATTGGTTCCATATCCAAGAATTTCCAATTACAGAAGATAAGCTTAAGAAAGCGAGAGAACTCCCTTATCATACCTTTGCCTTTGCTAGTTACATGCCTAAGTTAAATACAGCCAATCCTGAGGTTAAAGCTTATCTTTTAAGTGTTGCGACCTACTGGATTGAGAATTTTGATATCGATGCTTGGCGCTTGGACGTTGCAAATGAAATTGACCACCAGTTTTGGAGAGATTTTAGAAAGGCAGTTCTCTCTAAAAAGCCTGATTTGTATATTCTAGGTGAAATCTGGCATACGTCTCAACCTTGGCTAAAAGGTGATGAGTTCCATGCAGTTATGAACTACCCACTCTCTGAAAGTATCAAGGATTATTTCTTGCGTCAGTGTAAAAAGACAGAGCAGTTTATTTCAGAAATCAATAGCCAGTCGATGTACTACAAGCAACAAATCTCAGAGGTGATGTTTAACCTTTTAGATTCTCATGATACAGAGCGTATCCTTACAACTGCAAAAGGAAATATCCAGCATGTCAAGGCTGCCCTAACTTTCCTCTATCTTCAAAAAGGGACCCCTTGTATCTATTACGGAACAGAGCTAGCACTAATTGGTGGACCAGACCCTGATTGCCGTCGTGTCATGCCTTGGGATCGTGTTTCTGAAGACAATGACATGCTGAATTTCATGAAGAAATTAATCAAGGTCCGTAAGGAAGTTGCAAGCATTATTCAGCATGGAAATTATCACTTGGAAGAAGTGGAACCAGATGTTATTGCCTTGAGATGGAACTACCAAGGGAAAGAAGTTCAGGCCATCTTTAATCAGTCTTCTGAGAAATATACTTTAGACAGAGATTCAGTTGACTTAGCGAGCCATTGCCAGTTTGAAGATGGTCAGCAAGTCATCTTACCAGATGGATTTGTCATTACTGTTTCGAAATAAAGCAATCACCTGCAACAAGTATCTAGTTACAAAAAATGAAGGGATTATGTGACTTTAGATGCATAAAAAAACAAGAAGCTGTCCTCTAGTAGGACAGTTTTTTGGTGAATTTCACTAAATGTACATTCAGATTTTTATAGTTTTCTACAAAATATAGAAAAAACAATCAAAAGTATGATTTTTACAGTCATAGTATTGAAGTTTCCTATATTATTTTATAAAATAGAAGTAATCATTACAAAAAAAGTATAGCGCTTTCAATAAAAATGGAAGCGGTTACTTAACAAGGAGAACCCTATGGGAAAAGATTATTGGAATCGCAAAAGTATCTATAGCATCCGTAAATTTACGGTCGGAACGTGCTCGGTACTTATCGGGACTTGCTCTATTTTATTTGGAGCAAATCTAGCTAGTGCAAGTACTGTATCTGCGGATGAAACTCCAGTCGCTGTTGCTACAGAAAAAGTGGAGAAAGAAACTCCTAAAGAGGAAGCTGTAGATTCAAAAGCTTCTGAACAACCTGTAACAACAGAAACTGTTAACAGTGAAGCAGTAGAAACTAATCATGAAGTAGAGAAAAAAGTGGAAGCCCCAACTACTGAGACTACTCCTGAGAAAAAAGAAACCTCTGATGTAGAAAAGCAAGCTCCAGCTGTGACTCAGGATCAATCTGCTCAAACAGAAAAACCAGAGCTCAAACCTGCAACTAATGATGAGGTAAAACAGTTGATTGAGGATAGAAAAGAAGAATTCAACCAAAACTGGCATTTCAAGCTCAATGCCAATGCTAAAGATGCAGTCAAGCCAGATGCCGATGTTTCTAGTTGGAAGAAATTAGACCTTCCTCATGACTGGAGTATCTACAATGACTTTGACCATGACTCACCTGCCCAAAACGAAGGTGGGCAACTCAATGGTGGTGATGCTTGGTATCGTAAGACTTTTAAACTCGATGAAGAAGACCTCAATAAGAATGTTCGTATCACATTTGATGGGGTTTACATGGATTCTCAGGTTTATGTAAATGGTCAGCTTGTTGGTCACTATCCAAATGGTTACAACCAATTCTCATATGACATCACTGACTATCTCCATAAAGACGGTCGCGAGAATGTCGTAGCAGTGCATGCCATCAACAAACAACCAAGTAGCCGTTGGTACTCAGGAAGTGGGATTTACCGTGATGTTACCCTTCAAGTCACAGATAAGGTCCATACTGAGAAAAATGGAACAACTATCTTAACACCAGATCTTGAAAAACAACAGAATGGCAAGGTTGATACTCATGTAACAAGTAAGATTGTCAATACTGATGATAAAGATCATGAAATTCTTGCTGAGTATCAAATCATTGAACGTAATGGTCAAGCTGTAACGGATCTAGTTCGTACCGCTAGTCAAGTATTGAAAGCTCATCAATCAGCCAGCTTGAATGCTATTTTACAAGTTGATAAACCAAAACTTTGGACAGTTAATAGCGACAAACCAGCTCTTTACGAATTGGTGACACGTGTTTATCGTGATGGTCAATTGGTCGATGCTAAAAAAGATTTGTTTGGTTACCGTTACTACAACTGGACACCAAATGAAGGCTTCTCTTTGAATGGTGAACGCATTAAATTCCATGGGGTTTCTCTTCACCATGACCATGGAGCTCTTGGAGCTGAAGAAAACTATAAGGCAGAATACCGTCGTCTGAAACAAATGAAGGATATGGGTGTAAACTCTATCCGTACAACTCACAACCCAGCTAGTGAGCAAACTTTACAAATCGCTGCTGAGCTTGGTTTGTTGGTCCAAGAAGAAGCCTTCGATACTTGGTATGGTGGTAAGAAACAGTATGACTACGGTCGCTTCTTTGATAAAGATGCTACTCACCCAGATGCTAAGAAAGGTGAAAAATGGTCTGATTTTGACCTTCGTACCATGGTTGAGCGAGGAAAGAACAACCCTGCTATCGTTATGTGGTCTATCGGTAATGAAATCGGTGAAGCAGACGGAAAACCTCGTTCTCTAGCAACTGTTAAACGCTTGGTTCAAGTTATTAAGGCTGTTGATAAGACACGCTATGTCACTATGGGAGCAGATAAGTTCCGCTTTGGTGATGGTAGTGGTGACCATGAAAAGATTGCCAATGAACTTGATGCCGTTGGATTTAACTATTCAGAAGACAACTACAAGAAACTTCGTGCGAAACATCCAAATTGGTTGATTTACGGTTCTGAAACTTCCTCAGCTACTCGTACACGTGGAAGTTATTTCCGTCCAGAACGTGAATTGGTCCACAGCAATCAGGCTTACCGTCATTACGAGCAATCAGACTACGGTAATGACCGTGTTGGTTGGGGTAAAACAGCTACAGCATCTTGGACTTTTGACCGTGACAATGCAGGTTACGCAGGTCAGTTCATCTGGACAGGTACGGACTATATCGGTGAACCTACTCCATGGCACAACCAAAACCAAACTCCAGTTAAGAGTTCTTACTTTGGTATCGTAGATACAGCTGGTATTCCAAAGAATGATTACTACTTGTACCAAAGCCAATGGGTTTCTGCTCAGAAGAAACCAATGGTTCACTTGCTTCCTCACTGGAACTGGGAAAATCCTACTCTAAAAGCGAATGTAGCGGATGCAGATGGTAATATTCCAGTCCGTGCCTATTCTAACGCTGTAAGTGTAGAACTATTCTTGAATGGTAATACTCTAGGCAAGAAGACATTTACTAAAAAACAAACAAGTGATGGACGCACTTACCAAGAAGGTGCCAACGCTAATGAACTTTACCTTGAATGGAAGGTTGCTTTTGAACCAGGTACATTAGAAGCAGTAGCTCGTGACGAAGCTGGTAATATCGTTGCTCGTGATAAGATTGTGACTGCTGGAGAACCTGCAGGGGTTCGTTTGGTCAAAGAAGACCATGCTATCGCAGCTGACGGAAAAGACCTCACTTATATCTATTACGAAATTGTTGACAGTAAAGGTAACGTAGTTCCTACAGCCAATAATCTTGTTCGCTTCCAGTTGCATGGACAAGGTCAAATTGTCGGTGTGGATAACGGGGAACAAGCCAGCCGTGAACGTTACAAAGAACAAGCAGATGGTTCATGGATTCGCAAAGCCTTTAATGGTAAGGGTGTTGTGATTGTCAAATCAACTGAGCAAGCAGGTAAATTCACCTTGACTGCCCACTCTGATTTCTTGAAATCTGGTCAAACAACTATCTTCACAGGTAAGAAAGACCAAGAGGAAAAAACTGTTTTAGGTACAGAGGTTCCTAAAGTTCGTACAGTAATCGGTCAAGCAGCGAAAATGCCTTTAAAAGTAGGATTTATCTACAGTGATGGTAGTCGTGCAAAACTTCCAGTAGAATGGTCCGCAGTTGATGTCAACCAACCTGGTATTTTTACTGTTAAAGGTGTGGCAGAAGGAAGAGATGTAGAAGCGCGTGTTGAAGTCTTGGCACTCGAAGCAGAATTACCTGTAGTTAAGAGAATTGCACCAAGTACAGATCTGAGTACGGTTGATCCATCTGTTAGCTATGTATTGTCAGATGGTACTCTAGGAAGCTATGACGTTGATAGGTGGGAAGTTGCAGCTGAAGATCAAGCTAAATTAACTATCCCAGGCTCTCGTATTCAAGCCAAAGGAATTTCAGGTGATGATGAAATCGCTGCGACCTTTGTAGTCGCAGAAGGTCAAGCGGCTTCACCAGTAGTACCGACTGTAACTGTTGCAGACCAGCCTGTAGAAGGGCTCTCAACTGACCAACCGGTTCTATACCATAAACTTGCTTATGGAACTGCTTTACCTGAAGTTAAAGCTTTAGCTGAAAATGCGCAAGTTACTGTTATTCAAGCTAACGAAGCAAATGGTATGCGTGCTAGTATTTATGTTCAACCAAATGATGGTGGAGCACTTCAGACTTATGCTATCCAATTCTTACAAGAAGCTCCTCAGATTGAACGTTTAAGCCTAGAAGTTGAAAATGCAGACGCACTGAAAGAAGACCAAACAGTTGGTATCAAAGTCTTGGCTCATTATCAAGATGGAACTCAGGCCGTATTAAAAGCTGACAAGGTAACCTTCTCAACATCAGGTGAAGGAGACGTAGCTGTTCGTAAAGGTATGCTTGAATTGCATAAACCTGGTCAAGTAACTTTGAAAGCTCAATTTGAAGGAGCAGAAGGTCAGATTGACTTGAACATTCAGGCAAATACTGAAAATAAAGTTGTCCAGGCCATTCGTCCAGTAAGTGTCGTGACAGGTTTGAACCAAGAACCAAGTCTACCTGATACAGTAACGGTAGAGTACGATAAAGGTTTTCCAAAAGTTCACAAGGTAACTTGGCAAGCAGTTGCTAAGGAAGACCTTGCTAAATACCACAGCTTTGATGTTCTAGGTAAAGTAGAAGGAATTGAAAACGAAGCTCATGCTAAAGTTTCTGTAGAAGGTATCATTGCAGTCGAAGAAGTGACTACAACAACTCCAGTTTCAGAAGCTCCTCAATTACCAGAAAGTGTTCGTACTTACCACTCAAACGGCCAAGTATCTTCAGCTAAAGTGACTTGGGATGCTATTGATCCAAGCCAGTATGCACAAGAAGGTAGCTTTACAGTGACAGGGCATGTAGAAGGGACTCAGTTACCAACAAAACTTCATGTTCGTGTATCTACTCAGACAGAAACTGGTGCAAACATTTCTGATCAGTGGACAGGTTCAGAGTTACCACTTGCCTTTGCATCAGACTCAAATCCAAGTGACTCAGTAGCCAATGTCAATGACAAACTAATCTCATTTAATGATCAACCAGCTAACCGTTGGACAAACTGGAACCGTACAAGTGAAGCATCAGTGGGAATCCTCTTTGGTGATTCTGGTATCCTGTCTAAACGTTCGGTTGACAATCTCAATGTTGCCTTCCACGAAGACCACGGTGTTGGTGCACCTAAGTCTTATGTCATCGAATACTATGTAGGAAAAGATGTTCCAACAGTTCCTAAAAATCCAAGCTTTGTAGCTAGTGAAGACCACGTCTTTAACGATGACAATAACTGGAAACAAGTGACAAATCTTAAAGCTCCAAATCAAGTGAGAGCTGGAGAAATGACTCACTTTAGCTTTGATAAAGTCAATACCTATGCGGTTCGTATCCGTATGGTTCGACCAGATGGTAAATGGGGTACTTCCATTACAGAAATTCAAATCTTCTCTAAACAAGTAGCTGCAGCTAAGAAAGCTCAAGCTCAAATTCAAGTAGATGGAAAAGATTTGCCAAACTTTAACCCTGGCTTGACTGACTATTATCTAGAAGCTAAAGAAGGCCAAGCACCAACTGTAACAGCAAGTGTATCAGATAATGGTATTGCTACAGTGATTCCAAGCGTTCGTGAAGGGGATCCAGTTCGTGTTGTCGTTAAGGCTGAAAACGGAGATATTCTAGGTGAATACCGTCTCCACTTTACAAATGATAAAGACTTGCTAGCAAGTAAACCTGTTGTTGCTGTGAAATCATCACGCTTAGTTGCTAAGGGGCAAAACCTAGACTTACCAGCCAAAGTTCCTGTTTACTTCACAGGTAAAGATGGCTATGAAGTCAAAGACTTGGCAGTTGAATGGGATGAAGTTCCAGCTGAGAATCTAGCGAATGCAGGTGAATTTAAAGTTCGTGGTCGCGTTTTAGGTACTGATTTAACTACCGAAGTAGCAGTGCGTGTGACTGATAAACTCGGTGAAAACCTATCAGACAACCCAGACTTCGATGACGATAGCAACCGTTCATTTGCTTCTGCAACTAACGATATTGATCCAAACTCTCATGACCGTGTGGACTATGTTAACGATGGTTCTGATGATGAAACCCGTCGTTGGACCAACTGGTCTCCAACTCCATCTGATAATCCAGAAGTTTCAGTAGGGGTTATCTTTAGAGAAGCTGGCAAGATTGTTGAACGTACAGTTGCTGAAGGAAGCATTCGATTCTTCTCAGACGGTGGTACAGATGCACCTTCTAAACTAGTCTTAGAGCGCTATGTGGGACCAGAATTTGATTCACCAGAATACTACTCTAACTACCAACCATACGATCCAGAACATCCATTTAACACTCCTTCTAACTGGGAGAAAGTTGAATACCGTGCGGATCAAGAGATTCAAGCAGGTACAGATATCCATGTAACCTTTGCCCCAGTTAAAGCTAAGGCTATGAGATGGCGCATGGATAGAAAAGCTGATACTAAGGGTGTAGCTATTACAGAAATGGCCTTCATTGCTCCAAGTGAGGAACCTAAGGATAGTACAGCTGCAAAACTTCTTGTGGATGGTAAAGAGATTGCTGACTTCTCTGAAGATCGTGTGGATTACCAAGTAACCTACAGTGGCAATCGTCCTCAAGTAACAGTTGAAGCTGGAGAAAACGTAGCAGCAACTATTGTTGATAGTGGTGATGATAAACTTCCAGTCTTGATTCATCTTGTTTCAGAAAGTGGTAAACATATTAAGGAATACCGCATTCAATTGACTAAGGCAGATGCTGAAAGCGCCAAGACAGAACCAGCTGTACACGAAGTTCCAGAGTTCACAGGCGGTGTGAATGGAGAAGAACCAGCAGTTCACGAAATTCCAGAATACACTGGAGGCGTGAATGGAGAAGAAGCAGCAGTTCACGAAATTCCAGAGTTCACAGGCGGTGTGAATGGAGTTGAAGCAGCAGTTCACGAAGTACCAGAACATACTGGAGGCGTGAATGGAGAAGAACCAGCTATACATGAAGTTCCAGAATTCAAGGGTGGGGTTAATGCTGTTGAAGCAGCTGTTCATGAAGTTCCAGAGTACATTGAAGAAAATGAAGCAGCTGATAAAATCCAACCACCAGTAGTAGAAGTCCCAGAATTTACAGGTGGAGTAAATGGTGTCGAAGCAGCTGTTCATGAAGTTCCAGAGTACACTGAAGCTATTGGCACAGCAGGTGACGAAGCAGCTCCAGTAGTAGAAGTCCCAGAATTCAAGGGTGGCGTTAACGCAGTCGAAGCAGCAGTTCATGAAGTTCCGGAATACACTGGTGGTGTGAATGCAGTCGAAGCAGCGGTTAACGATGTGCCAGAGTACAAAGGTGGTGCCAATGCAGTCGAAGCAGCGGTGAACGAAGTCCCAGAATATACTGGTGGCGTGAACGCAGCCGAAGCAGCGGTCAATGAAGTACCGGAGTACAAAGATGAGCAGTCGATTGTAGCCCTTGCTATGTCACAAGACAAGACTTATCAGGCACCTGCAAGCCGTCAACATATTCTCCCTGAAACAGGTACTAAGGAAAATGCAACCCTTGCAACAGCAGGTGTAGTGGGAGCGCTTCTTGGTCTCTTTGCAATGGGAAGGAAGAAAGACGAAGAATAAAATAATCTGACAGTATTTAGATTATAGAGATTGGACAAGAAAACAATCTCAACTATAAAAAGTGGACAAACTAGTTTCAAGAAATAGAACTAGATTTTGTCCGCTTTTTTATGTTTTATATTTAGGGCTTAACTTTCTTTCTATTATTAAAAGAGTTATAATAAGGGTGAAATAAGGGGTAGGAAAGGAGGAGATAAGATGTCCTATATTGAAATGAAACATAGCTATAAGAGGTATCATACTGGAGATACAGAAATCATAGCCAATCGAGATGTCAACTTCGAGATTGAAAAGGGAGAACTGGTCATTATCCTTGGTTCATCTGGAGCAGGAAAGTCAACCGTTTTAAATATTCTAGGTGGAATGGATACTAATGATGAAGGACAAGTCTGGATTGATGGGACTAACATTTCTGACTATACCTCTCATCAGAGAACCAACTATCGTAGAAATGACGTTGGTTTTGTCTTTCAGTTTTATAACTTGGTTGCTAACTTGACTGCCAAGGAAAATGTCGAGTTGGCATCAGAAATTGTCTCAGATGCCTTAGACCCTGAGCAAGTTCTAAAGGACGTAGGTCTAGGCCATCGTCTCAATAATTTTCCAGCTCAGCTATCAGGTGGTGAACAACAACGGGTAGCAATAGCTCGAGCTGTGGCTAAAAATCCCAAAATTCTCCTCTGTGATGAGCCAACGGGAGCTTTGGACTACCAGACTGGTAAGCAGGTTCTGAAGATTCTTCAAGATATGTCACGTAAAAAAGGGGCTACCGTTATCATCGTGACCCATAATGCTTCTCTAGCTCCTATAGCTGATCGCGTGATTCAGATGCATGATGCCAGTGTCAAGAGCGTTGTTATCAATCCTCAACCACAGGATATTGATGATTTGGAGTACTGATATGAAAAGGAAGATATATTGGAAAGATCTGCTCCAGTCTTTCACAGGTTCAAAAGGGCGATTTCTATCCATCCTAACTTTGATGATGTTAGGTTCTTTGGCCCTAGTCGGTCTCAAAGTGGCCAGTCCCAATATGGAGCGAACAGCTTGGATTTTTCTAAAAAATACCAATGCGGCAGATGTGACCGTCATAGGAGATTATGGGCTTGATCAGGCAGACCAGGCAGAATTGCAAACTCTATCAGGAGCAGATGTCGAGTTTGGTTATATGACAGATTTGACTCTGGCAAATAGTGAAGATGCCATACGAATCTTTTCAAATACTGATAAGATTTCAAAATTTCAAGTAACCCAAGGACAATTGCCTGAAAAAGAAGATGAATTGGCCTTGGCGGATTTTTGGAAAGATCGCTATCAGATTGGTCAAGTTATTCATCTGAGCCAAAAGAATGCTAGCAATTCTCAGTTGAAGCGAGATAGTTATACTATTACAGGCTTTATCCACTCTCCAGATATTTTTTCAAAGACGGATATGGGGAGTTCAGCCAGTGGTAATGGGAACTTAGCAGCCTATGGAGTTGTAACAAAAGATAACTTTAAGAGCTCTGTTTACACGATTGCCCGCCTGCGTTTTAACAGTCTGACAGATGTCAATCCTTTTTCCGTTGATTATGAGAAAAAGCTGGAGGAAGAAGAAGCGACTCTCAAGGAACTAGTTGCTGATAATGGTCAAGCTCGACTAGAGAAAATGAAGAAAGACGCTCAAAAATCACTTGATGAAGGAAAGAAGCAACTGGACGAGGCAGAGACCAACCTGGTAGCTGGCAAGAAACGTCTACAGGAAACCGATACTCAGCTTCAAGGTCAAGAGGTACAGTTAAGCCAATTTCCAGAACCACAGCAGAGCCAAATTTCGAGCCAGATAGAACAAGCTAAAGAACAACTGAAACAAGAAAAGGAAAAACTAAGTCAAGCTGAGACAGATTTTGCTAAGGAAAAGGCTAAATGGCAGGCCAGTCAGGATGAAGTAAACGCTCTAGCAGAGCCAACCTATCATGTCTACAATCGAAAAAGTTCTCCAACTGGTCAAGGCTATCTTATGTATAGTAACTCAGCCATGAGTATTCGTGCCGTGGGAAATATCTTTCCAGTTGTTCTCTATGCCGTCGCAGCTATGGTTACCTTTACGACTATGACACGTTTTGTGGATGAGGAAAGGACCAATGCAGGGATTTTCAAAGCTCTAGGCTACCATAGCAAGGACATCATTGCTAAGTTTGTGATTTATGGTCTAGTTGCTGGAACGCTTGGAACTCTTCTAGGAATTCTAATTGGCCATTATGTTTTAGCACCCACAATCTCGCATATCATCACCGAGCGTATGATTGTTGGTGAGAATCAGCAGTATTTCTACTGGACCTATAGTTGCTTAGCTCTGGGGGTGAGCTTAGTAGCTAGTGTCCTACCTGCCTACCTTGTATCTCGTAGAGAATTACATGAAGAAGCCGCACAATTATTATTACCTAAGCCTCCAGTCAAAGGTTCTAAAATTCTCCTAGAACGCATCACATTTATCTGGTCTCGTTTGAGCTTTACCCAAAAGGTTACTGCCCGCAATATTTTCCGTTACAAACAACGCATGCTGATGACCATATTTGGAGTTGCAGGTTCAGTAGCCCTCCTCTTTGCAGGACTTGGTATTCAATCCTCTGTGGTAGGAGTTGCTGATAGGCAGTTTAAGGATCTGCAACAATATCAGATGATTCTCTCTGTCAATTCTCGAGCTTCAGATTCTGATAAGGCCAAACTAGAAGAAAAATTGCAGAGTGATGAAGTTGAAAACTATCGTTTAATTTCTTTCAAACAGGTTGAGGAAAAGTATACAGGCAAGGCTGGAGTTCAAACTGTGACTATCATGGTAACGGATAAGGATGACCTGGCTCCCTTTGTTCAATTAGAAAAAAATGGTGAAAAACTGGACTTATCAGATGGAGTTATCCTGACAGAAAAATTAGCCCAGTTGGCAGGTGTTTCAGTTGGTGATAACTTTACAATCGATGGGAAAACCTTAAAAGTTGGCGCTATTACCGAGCACTATGTAGGTCACTTTGTCTATATGAATCAAAAGACCTATGAAGCCATTTATGGGCAAGCAGCCAAGATGAATACTTATCTTGTCCAACTCAAGGATAAAAGTGAAGGCAATACTGAAAGAGTTGCGGGAGAATTTATGGAGCTAGCTACTGTCAATGGCCTCGTTCAAAACGCCTCCACCATTCAGCTCTTTGAAAGTTTTGCTAATTCTCTGAATCATACCATGGCGATTTTGGTGCTGGTATCGGTGCTACTAGCTATTGTGATTCTCTATAATTTGACCAATATCAATGTTGCTGAACGAATTCGTGAACTCTCAACCATCAAGGTTCTTGGTTTTCATAACAAAGAAGTGACCCTTTACATCTATCGGGAAACCATCATATTGTCACTAATTGGAATGATTGTAGGATTGGTATCAGGCTTTTATCTCCATCAATTTCTCATTCAGATGATCGCACCCGGTACCTTCCGTTTTCAACCGAAGGTCGGCTGGGAAGTTTATCTCATTCCAGTTCTAGCTGTCAGTGTCATTTTGACCATCCTAGGAGTTTTTGTCAATCATTATCTCCGAAAGGTTGATATGTTAGAAGCCCTCAAGTCGGTAGAATAGGTTTTTTATAACAAAAAACAAATAAGAAAGCCCTTTGTGGCTTTTTTATTTTCATAAAAATGGTAAAATAGTAAGAGTAGAAATGGAGTTCTAGATATGAAACGAATTGATCAATTTGAAAATAAGAAAGTATTAGTCCTAGGTTTAGCCAAATCAGGTGAGTCTGCAGCTCGTCTCTTGGACAAGTTGGGTGCCATTGTAACGGTTAATGATGGCAAGCCTTTTGAGGAAAATCCAGCAGCACAAAGTCTTTTGGAAGATGGTATCAAGGTTGTAACTGGTGGTCATCCCTTGGAATTGTTGGATGAAGATTTTGCCCTCATGGTGAAAAACCCTGGTATTCCTTATAGCAATCCTATGATTGAAAAAGCTCTAGAAAAAGGCATTCCAGTTTTGACTGAGGTTGAGTTGGCCTACTTGATTTCTGAAGCACCAATCATCGGTATTACAGGTTCAAACGGTAAGACAACGACCACAACCATGATTGGTGAAGTTCTGACTGCTGCAGGACAAAATGGACTCTTATCAGGTAACATCGGTTATCCTGCAAGTCAAGTGGCCCAAACTGCGACAGATAAGGACACCCTTGTCATGGAACTTTCTTCTTTCCAATTAATGGGAATCCAGGAATTCCATCCTGAAATTGCTGTTATCACCAACCTGATGCCAACACATATTGACTATCACGGTTCTTTTGAAGCCTATGTGGCAGCCAAGTGGAATATCCAAAGCAATATGACAGTAGCTGATTACCTAGTATTGAACTTCAACCAGGAATTAGCTAAAGAACTTGCGGCAAAGACAAATGCGACTGTGGTTCCATTCTCAACACTTGAAAAGGTTGACGGAGCTTATCTTGAAGATGGTCTTCTCTACTTCCGTGGTGAAAAAGTCATGGCAGCTGATGAAATCGGTGTTCCAGGTAGCCACAATGTTGAAAATGCTCTTGCAACCATTGCCGTTTGTAAACTGCGTGGCGTTGATAATGAAACCATCAAGGAAACCTTGTCAGCCTTTGGTGGAGTCAAACACCGTCTCCAGTTTGTAGACCAAATCAATGGCGTTAAATTCTACAACGATAGCAAGTCAACCAATATCTTGGCGACTCAAAAAGCCTTGTCAGGATTTGATAATAGAAAGGTTATCTTGATTGCTGGTGGGTTGGACCGTGGCAATGAGTTTGACGAATTGGTTCCTGATATTACTGGACTTAAGAAAATGGTCATCCTCGGTCAATCTGCAGAACGTGTCAAACGTGCAGCGGATAAGGCTGGTGTGCCTTATGTTGACGCGACTGATATTGCAGATGCAACTCGCAAGGCTTCGGAACTTTCGGAAGAGGGAGATGTTGTTCTCCTCAGTCCTGCCAATGCGAGCTGGGATATGTATGCTAACTTTGAAGTACGTGGAGATCTTTTCATCGACACTGTAGCGGAGTTAAAGGGATAATATGAAAAAAATTGTATTTACTGGTGGGGGAACGGTTGGACACGTTACCCTCAACCTTTTGTTAATGCCTAAGTTCATCGAAGATGGCTGGGAAGTCCACTATATTGGTGATAAAAATGGGATTGAGCATCATGAAATTCTCAAGTCAGGTTTAGATGTTACCTTCCATTCGATTGCTACAGGGAAACTACGCCGTTATTTCTCATTGCAAAATATGGTTGACGTCTTTAAGGTTGCTTTTGGAATTCTTCAATCGCTCTTTATCATGCTTCGAGTTCGTCCACAAGCCCTCTTTTCTAAGGGTGGATTTGTATCTGTTCCGCCTGTTATCGCAGCGCGAGTATGTAGAGTAACAGTCTTCATCCACGAGTCTGATCTCTCTATGGGATTGGCCAATAAAATTGCCTATAAGTTTGCGACTAAGATGTACTCTACTTTCGAGCAAGCGTCTAGTCTCACTAAGGTAGAACATGTAGGAGCTGTGACCAAGGTTTCTGGTGCAGTTATGGAAGAACCTGAAGAAATGGTGGATATCCGAACTTCTTTCAACGACAAGTTACCAACTCTTCTCTTTGTTGGAGGTTCTGCTGGTGCGCGAGTCTTTAACCAACTAGTAACAGACCATAAGGAAGAGCTGACTAGTCGCTATAATATCATCAACCTGACAGGTGATGCTAGTTTAAATGAACTAAGTTCAAATCTCTACCGTGTTGACTATGCGACGGAACTCTATCAACCACTCATGAATATGGCTGATGTGGTCATCACTCGTGGTGGTGCCAATACGATTTTTGAACTCCTTGCTATGGCTAAATTGCACGTCATTGTGCCACTGGGTCGTGAAGCCAGCCGCGGAGACCAGATTGAAAATGCAGCCTATTTTGTGAAGAAAGGCTATGCTGAGGAGTTGCAAGAGAGCGATTTGAATTTGTCAACTTTAGAAGAAAAAGTAAATCTACTCTTGACCAACAAAGAGATTTACCAAAACAAGATGAAGAATTCTCAGGAATTAAAATCTGTGGCAGATTTTTATGAGCTACTCAAAAAAGATTTATCATAAGGAAAATTGATGTCAAAGGATAAAAAGAACCAGCACACTCAAGGCAAGGAATTGTCAGAGTGGCAAAAACGAAATCAAGAATATCTTCAAAAAAAAGCTGAAGAAGAGGCGAAACGTGCCGAAGAAGAAGCTCGTGAAAAAGAAGAACAAGTATCAGAGTCTTCTGAAAGCGCTCAAGAAGCGTCAGAATGGCAAAAACAACACCAGGAGTATTTGAGCCAAAGAACGGAAGAAAACTCTATGAGTTCTGAAGAAGTGGATGAAGAATCCGAAAAATCTGAAGAGAAGGATTCGGATACTAGCGGTGAGACTTCAAATGAAGAGAAAGATTCGGAGGAAACTCCTCAAGAAGACTCTAAGAGTCAGGATCAAGTAGAGAAAGAAAAAGCTGACGAAAAGGTTAAGAAACAGAAAAAGGTAAAAACCAAGAGTAAACCTCCAAAACCGGCCATTCCTTCTATACATATCTGGCGAGCAGTTACGATCCTCGTCCCAAGTTTTATAATCTTATTCTTGTCCATTTATCTTCTAAGTCCTCTAGCTACAATAAAACATATTGAGGTTACGGGTAACGTTCAGACAAGTGCAGACCAAGTCGAAGAAGCGTCTGGCATTCGTGACAGTGACTATACAATCAGCTTGCTCTTAAATAAAGATAAGCATGCGGAAATGGTCAAATCAAATCACTGGATTGAATCCGCTAAGATAACTTATCAATTTCCAGTTCACTTCACCATTGAAGTGAAGGAATTTGAGATTGTAGCCTACTCTGTTTCTGGAGATAGCTATTACCCAATATTATCTAGTGGAAGTATTGAATCAACAGCTGTTAATGCTGATAACTTACCTGAGAAATACATATCTGTTTTGTTTAACGATGAGGAACAGATTAAAACCTTAATTTCTCAGCTAAATGAAGTTAGTCCAGAAATTAAGCAAGAGATTGAGAAGATTGAACTTGCACCAAGTAAGGTAACAAGTGACCTTCTAAAGATTACCATGTATGACACAGACGAGATTTTGGTGCCATTATCAGAACTAGGGAAGAAGTTACCTTACTATAGTAAGATAAAACCACAGTTGACAGTTCCTAGCGGTATTGACATGGAGGTCGGTATCTATAGCTATAGTCTAGTGGATAAGGCTCTGGATGACGAAAGAGTCAAAGCCAAAGAAGAGGAAAAGAAGAAGCAGGAAGAAGAGAAGAAAAAACAAGCTGAGCAAGGAAATCAAGATCAAACAACACAGACGACTCAAACAACACAGAGTCGCTAAATTTCAGATGATTCGTTCAGTTACTGGTTTTTACTTGACAAGTACCGCTTTAAATAATAGAATAGTAAAAAACCTTTAAAGCAGTCCAGAGAGGCAGCTAAGGTTAGACGGTGAAAGGGTGGAGACTACCCATTTTTCGTGGAACCTTGCTGTAGGCAGGTTCCTTTTTTCATGCTCTCTAGCTAACAAAGGTAAAAGGAGAAAAGTATGCGCGAAGCTCGTCCAGTCATTGCTCTTGATTTTCCACGTTTTGAGGCAGTCAAGCAATTTTTAGCTCTTTTTCCAGCAGGAGAGAGCCTCTATCTAAAGGTAGGTATGGAACTCTATTATGCTACAGGGCCTGAGATTGTTTCTTATCTAAAAGGTTTGGGACATAGTGTCTTTCTGGATCTCAAACTCCATGATATTCCAAATACGGTCAAATCAGCCATGAAGGTCTTGTCTCATCTGGGCGTTGATATGACCAATGTTCATGCAGCAGGTGGCGTTGAGATGATGAAGGCTGCGCGTGAAGGCCTTGGGAAAGAAGCCAAATTGATTGCTGTCACTCAGTTAACTTCAACCTCTGAGGAGCAAATGAGAGAGTTTCAAAATATTCAAACCAGTCTTCAAGAATCGGTTATTCACTATGCCAAGAAAACTGCTGAAGCAGGTTTAGATGGAGTGGTTTGTTCAGCTCAAGAAGTCAAGCTTATCAAAGAAGCAACAAGCAAAGATTTTATCTGCCTGACACCCGGCATTCGTCCATCAGGCGCTGCAGTAGGAGATCAAAAACGTGTCATGACACCAGCAGATGCCTATCATATTGGTAGTGACTATATCGTTGTCGGACGCCCAATCACTCAAGCCCCTGATCCAGTAGCAGCTTATCACGCTATCAAGGATGAATGGACACAAGACTGGAAATGAGAATAAAGTAAAAAATACAAAGGAGAATCCCATGACACTTGCTAAAGACATTGCTAGCCATCTATTGAAAATTCAAGCCGTATACCTCAAACCAGAAGAGCCCTTCACTTGGGCATCAGGCATTAAGTCACCGATTTATACGGATAATCGTGTGACGCTTGCATATCCAGAGACACGTACCTTAATTGAGAATGGTTTTGTAGAAGCCATCAAGGCAGAATTCCCAGAGGTAGAAGTGATTGCAGGAACAGCGACTGCAGGTATCCCACACGGTGCCATTATAGCTGACAAGATGAACCTGCCATTTGCTTACATCCGTAGCAAACCAAAAGACCATGGGGCTGGAAACCAAATCGAAGGCCGTGTAGCTCAAGGACAAAAGATGGTCGTTGTGGAAGATTTGATTTCAACAGGGGGATCAGTTCTCGAAGCTGTAGCTGCAGCAAAACGTGAAGGTGCAGACGTATTAGGTGTCGTAGCAATTTTTAGCTATCAATTACCAAAAGCAGATAAAAACTTTGCGGATGCTGGTGTCAAACTAGTGACTCTTTCAAACTACAGCGAGCTCATCCACCTAGCCCAAGAAGAAGGCTACATCACACCAGAAGGACTTGACCTCTTAAAACGCTTTAAAGAAGACCAAGAAAATTGGCAAAATGCTTAAGGTATATAAAAATCAGGTAACCCTTAGGGTTACCTGATTTCTTTTTGTTACATTTATTAGATGTTAGTCAACTTTTCCACCTTCAACAACCAGGTCATCTGCTTTAGCCGCATCACCGTATGTTGGGTGAAGTGTTTTTTCATAGGCCTTGTGGAAGAAGTTTTCTTTACCTAATTTTTCGATTTCTTGGTTGATGTAGTCAAGCAGTTCTTGATTACCTTTTTGAACTGCGGGTGCAATGGTATCTGGGTTACCTAGAGAAGAAATTCCTACCTCATATCCTTTATTTTCAAGCGCCCAAGCTAGAACTTCAGTATTGTCAGTAGAGAAGGCATCTCCACGTCCATCAAGAAGGGCTTGGTAGGCATCGCTATATTGATCGTATTTTTGGAGTTTTACTTCTGGGTGATTTTTCTCAAAGTAAGTTTCAGCAGTAGTTCCTTTTGTAACGATTAAGGTTTTGCCTTCAAGTTCTTTAACGTCCTTGATGACTTTATCTTTTGGTGACACAACACCGAGAGAAACTTTCATGTAAGGAAGGGCAAAGTCAACTTGTTTCTTACGTTCGTCAGTAACTGTAAAGTTAGCCAGGGTGATATCAACCTTGTTTGAAATCAAGTATTCAGCACGGTTGGCAGCATCGACAGAAACGTATTTGACCTTTACACCAAGGTCTTGTGCTAATTGGTTACCTAGTTCGATGTCATAACCTTGGTAAGAACCGTCGTTGTCAACATAACCAAATGGTTTTTTGTCTCCAAATACCGCGATTCGAAGTTCACCACTTTTCTTAATTTCATCAATAGTACGAGCTTTGGCAGTTGCCTTTGTAGATGAAGCATCAGAGCTTCCACCTGAACTACAAGCTGTGACGAAGATAAGCGCAAATGCTAGAGCAAAAACAGTTAGAATTGGTTTAAGTAGTTTCATAATAATCTCCTTTATTGATTATAGATATGAGCCAAACTGGCTAAAGTCAAAGACGTTTAAAAATTCTTGTGCTCGTTTCGTTTGTGGATTTGTGAAGAATTCTTGAGCAGTTCCTTCTTCAGCAATCTTCCCCTGGTCAAGGAAGATAATGCGATCCGCAATTGCTTGGGCAAACTGCATTTCATGGGTTACCAGTATCATGGTACGCCCTTCTTGTGCCAAGTCATTGATAAGCTCCAGGACCTCACGTACCATTTCTGGATCCAGTGAAGCAGTTACTTCGTCAAAGAGGATAATTTCTGGATGCATGAGAAGGGCACGAACAATGGCTACCCGTTGCTTTTGTCCTCCTGATAATTGACGAGCGAAGCTATGTTTTTTGTCTAGAAGTCCGACACGTTCCAGTAGTTGCAGAGCTTCTTCCGTTACTTCTTTTTTGTCTCTCCCCTGAGCCTTGATAGGCCCTAGGATGAGGTTTTGGAGGACATCTAGGTGAGGAAAGAGTTCATAACTTTGAAAGACCATACCGATCTTTTGGCGAACCAGGTGAAAATCTTTTTTATTTTCAACGATGGACTGACCATCAAGCAGGATATCTCCTCCTTGAATACTTTCTAAGCCATTGAGGCAACGAAGTAGCGTACTTTTACCACAACCAGATGGTCCTAGGATGACGACGACTTCTCCCTTTTTAATATCTAGGGAAAGTCCTTGGAGGATGGGATTGTCTCCGAAGGATTTTTTGAGTTCCTTGATTTCTAAAATAGTTTCAGACATTTAGTTCCTCCAATGTTTTTCTAGATGAGTAGATAGTTTGGAAATAGGGAAGCAAACTGCGAAATACAAGACTAGGATGGTTCCATATATCCAAAAGGAAGCGGTTGGGATGGTTAAGCGATTGCTATCAATGATTTGTTGTCCAACCTTGGTAACCTCAACAACTCCAATCAAAACAACCAAGGAAGTCGTTTTGATCATACGAGTGACAAGATTGATGGCTTGCGGTAGAAGCCTTCTCAAAACTTGAGGGATAATGATATGGTAGTAGAGTTGTACTTTAGTTAATCCAAGCGCTTGTCCGCTCTCAAACTGATGTTTAGGGAGGGAAGTGATAGCGCCACGAACCAAGTCACCCATCTCAGCTGTTCCCCAGAGGGTGAAAACGATAATAGCAGAAGTTTCCCCAGAGATATTGATGTTAAAGTTTCGAGCTAAGCCAAAGTAAACGATAAAAAGGAGCACTAGCTGCGGCATAATCCGGATAAATTCTAGATATAAGCGTGTCAATAAGCGAATCACTCTAGAATGAGAGGTCATGATAATTCCCATAACCGTTCCGAAAATCATGGATAAGAAAACAGACAGGATAGAAATCCCAATTGTGACTCCCAATCCCTGTAAAATTCTCAGGAGATTATTTCCCTGAAAGAGTACTTGCATTCCCGAATCATGCATGACGGAGCCTCCTTTCTATCCAACTAAAGACTAGTGAAATAGGTAGAAGCATGATAAGGTAAGCAACCACCAACATAGCTAGTGCGATATCTGTTTCATAGTAGAGTCCAATCAAATCCTTAGCAACATACATTAGGTCAGCAAGGGCGACTGCCGAAAAGACAGATGTTTCTTTGATGAGGAAAATAACATTTGCGCTAAAGGATGGTAGAGCCACTGCAGTCGCTTGTGGAAGAATCACGTAGCGAAAGACCTGAAAAGGTGTAAGCCCAATGGCTAAACCAATTTCATGCTGGGTTTGACTGACGGCTTCTAGCCCGCTTCGGAAGGATTCTGCCATGTAGGAACCACCTAAGAAAATGAGTCCAACCGTTGCACAGACTTCTGAAGAGAGAACAATTCCTATTCGAGGTAGACCGAAGTAGAGAAAGAAAAGTTGTATCAAAAGGGGTGTATTTCGTGACAATTCTATATAGGCTGTAGCCAGTTGGGAGAAAACAGGAACTCGATAATGTCGGATGACGCTGACGATGAGCCCCAGCAAAAAAGAACCTAGAATTCCCCAGACTGCAATATGCAAGGTCAGAAAAAAAGCCTTTTGATAGAGTGGTAGATATTGTTCAACAATGGACCAATCCAAAAGTAGAACCTCCTATCTAGGAAAATAATACAGTTATTGTAGCATTAAAATAGAGCTTTGAATAATATGTATTTTTTATCACAATGATAGACAAAATCTATTGGAAAGGAAAATTTTAAAATTTTTAGGAAATTTAGTTGACAAATGTAGATTTTAAGAGTATACTGATAATTGTAATTGACAAATGTAGATTTTGGAGGTATGCTGATGCAGATTTCGGATGCAGAATGGCAGGTCATGAAGATTATCTGGATGCAGGGAGAACAGACTAGTACTGATCTCATCAAAGTATTAGAGAAAAGGTTTAGCTGGTCTAAGTCCACGATTCAGACACTCTTGGCTCGTTTGGTGGAGAAGGAATGTTTGACTCGGGAAAAACAGGGCAAGTCCTTTATCTATTCAGCCCTGTTGACACAGGAAGATAGCAAGAAGTTACTTGTCCAGGATATCAAAGACAAGGTTTGTTCCCGCAGGATCAAGCAGTTACTTGCTGATTTGATCAAAGAATGTGACTTTACCCTAGCTGACTTGGAAGGCTTGGAAGAAGTGATTTCAAAGAAAAAAGCAAGTGCTGTAACAGAAGTAAAATGTAATTGTATGTAAAGGAGACGCTATGTTAAATCTATTTGTATCTATTATTGTTCTAGGAATGATTGCTTTTATCCTCTTTTGGTTTTTCAAAAAACCGCAAGAAGATGCTAAGAGAGCCCAGCAAAAAAATGGCTATCAGGAAATCCGTGTGGAGGTCATGGGGGGCTACACTCCAGGTACCATTATCCTCAAAAAATCGCAACCTGCTCGTATTATTTTTGATAGAAAAGACCCTTCACCTTGCTTGGATCAAATCGTTTTTCCAGACTTTGGAGTGCATGCAGATCTGCCTATGGGAGACCAATATGTGGTTGAAATCACACCTGAAGAAGCAGGTGAGTATGGTTTCTCTTGTGGCATGAATATGATGCACGGTAAGATGATTGTAGAATAGGAGAATGATATGACTGAAATTGTAAAAGCAAGCCTTGAAAATGGCGTTCAAAAAATCCGTATCACGGCAGACAAAGGCTACCATCCAGCCCACATTCAACTGCAAAAAGGGATTCCTGCTGAGATTACCTTTCATCGTGTGACACCTTCAAACTGTTATAAAGAGATTCTCTTCGAAGAAGAAGGGATTCTAGAACCAATCGCTCAAGACGAGGAAAAAGTCATTCGCTTTACTCCTCAATACTTGGGCGAGCATGAATTTTCATGCGGCATGAAGATGCAAAAGGGGACCTACACCGTTGTTGAAAAAACTAAAAAGTCTCTCAGTCTTTTTCAGCGTTTTTGGATTACTAGTATCTTTACTGTGCCTCTTGTGATTCTCATGATTGGGATGTCTACAGGAGGAATTAGTCACCAAGTCATGCGTTGGGGCACCTTTTTAGCCACAACACCCATTATGCTGGTAGCTGGAGTTCCATATATCAGAAGCGCCTGGGCTAGTTTTAAAAAGCACAATTCCAACATGGATACCTTGGTTGCTCTGGGAACCCTAGTGGCCTATTTCTATAGCTTAGTTGCCCTCTTCACTGGTCTGCCCGTTTACTTTGAAAGTGCTGCATTTATCCTCTTCTTCATTCTTTTGGGAGCAGTTTTTGAGGAAAAAATGCGAAAAAATACTTCGCAGGCAGTCGAAAAATTATTAGACCTACAAGCAAAAACAGCAGAGGTTTTGCGTGATGATGTTTATGTTCAAATCCCTCTAGAACAAGTCAAAGTTGGGGATCTCATTCGCGTTCGACCAGGTGAAAAAATTGCCGTTGATGGTACTGTGTTAGAAGGTGAAACGAGTATTGATGAATCAATGGTGACTGGGGAAAGTATTCCAGTCGATAAATCAGTTGGAGATGCTGTTATTGGGTCAACTATCAATAATAGTGGTACGATCATCTTTAGAGCTGAAAAAGTGGGCTCTGAGACTATGCTGGCTCAGATTGTGGACTTTGTGAAAAAAGCGCAAACGAGTCGTGCTCCTATTCAAGATTTGACAGATAAGATTTCAGGGATTTTTGTACCAGCAGTTGTCATTTTAGGACTTCTTACTTTTTGGATCTGGTTTGTTTTCCTAGGAGAAAGCTTTGTGACGTCGCTCCTCTATGGAGTTGCTGTTTTGATTATTGCCTGTCCTTGTGCACTAGGACTCGCGACACCGACAGCACTCATGGTTGGAACAGGACGAAGTGCCAAGATGGGGATTCTTCTCAAAAATGGTACAGTTTTACAGGAAATCCAAAAAGTCCAAACAGTTGTTTTTGATAAGACAGGAACCTTGACCGAAGGGAAGCCAGTAGTGACAGATGTTATTGGTGATGAAAGAGAAGTGCTAAGTTTGGCTGCTTCACTGGAAGATGTATCTCAACACCCGCTAGCTCAAGCTATTGTTAATCGTGCATCTGAACTAGGAATTAGCCTTTACCCTGTTGAAAACTTCCAAGCCTTACATGGAAAAGGTGTGACTGGGGATATTAATGGTAAACAAGTCTTGCTTGGGAATGCCAAACTTTTAGATGATCTTGCTATTCCACATGATTATCAAGAACGATTTGATTTGCTTGAGAAAGAAGCAAAAACAGTTGTCTTCCTATCCGTGGATGGTCAGTTAAAAGGCTTAATTGCCTTGCAGGATGTCCCTAAGGAAAATGCTCGAGAAGCTATTGCCAAATTGAAAAAACGTGGCCTTAGAACGGTCATGCTTACTGGAGATAATGCTGGAGTAGCCCATGCGATTGCAGAGCAAATTGGAATCGAAGAAGTGATTGCAAATGTCTTGCCAGAGGAAAAGGCACATGAAATTCACAAACTTCAAAAGAATGGCAAATTGGCCTTTGTTGGAGATGGTATCAATGATGCGCCGGCCCTCAGTGTAGCGGATGTCGGAATTGCCATGGGCTCTGGGACAGATATTGCCATTGAATCAGCAGATCTTGTCCTTACAACCAATAATTTACTAGGATTGGCACGTGCTTTTGATATGAGTAAGAAGACCTTTAATCGTATTCTACTCAATCTTTTCTGGGCTTCTATCTATAACCTCATTGGTATTCCGATTGCAGCAGGAGTGTTTTCTGGTCTTGGTTTGGTACTCAATCCAGAACTTGCAGGATTGGCCATGGCCTTTAGTTCAGTATCTGTTTTAATCAGCTCTCTTATGCTTAATTTTACTAAAGTCGATTAATACTCTTCGAAAATCTCTTCAAACCACGTCAGCTTTATCTGCAACCTCAAAGCTGTGCTTTGAGCAACCTGCGGCTAGCTTCCTAGTTTGCTCTTTGATTTTCATTGAGTATAAAAAGGCGGTCTTAACCGCTTTTTTCTATTCTAAAACAGATTTTCAAAACGCTTCCAAACTGTACTGTAATAGAGAATGAAAGTTTCTGAGCACATTCTTATGAATCTGAAATCAAATGTGATAAATTAGGATTGTAAATTTACTGAATCGTTTTCAAATAACATATAAAAGCGTTTTTTGTAAATATATGAAATTATTTTGAAGGAGAGTTATCATTATGACTCAAGGGAAAATTACTGCATCTGCAGCAATGCTCAACGTATTGAAAACATGGGGCGTAGACACTATCTACGGTATCCCATCAGGAACACTCAGCTCATTGATGGACGCTTTGGCTGAAGACAAAGATATCCGTTTCTTGCAAGTTCGTCACGAAGAAACAGGTGCTCTTGCAGCGGTTATGCAAGCTAAATTTGGCGGATCTATCGGTGTTGCAGTTGGTTCAGGTGGACCTGGTGCAACTCACTTGATCAACGGTGTTTACGATGCAGCTATGGATAACACTCCATTCCTTGCTATCCTTGGATCACGTCCAGTTAACGAATTGAACATGGATGCCTTCCAAGAGCTTAACCAAAACCCAATGTACAACGGTATCGCTGTTTACAACAAACGTGTAGCTTACGCAGAGCAATTGCCAAAAGTGATTGACGAAGCTTGCCGTGCTGCCGTTTCTAAAAAAGGTCCAGCTGTCGTTGAAATTCCAGTAAACTTTGGTTTCCAAGAAATCGACGAAAACTCATACTACGGTTCAGGTTCATACGAGCGTTCATTCATCGCTCCTGCTTTGAACGAAGTTGAAATCGACAAAGCTGTTGAAATTTTGAACAACGCTGAACGTCCAGTTATCTACGCTGGTTACGGTGGTGTTAAAGCTGGTGAAGTAATCACTGAATTGTCACGTAAAATCAAAGCACCAATCATCACAACTGGTAAAAACTTCGAAGCGTTCGAATGGAACTACGAAGGTTTGACAGGTTCTGCTTACCGTGTTGGTTGGAAACCAGCTAACGAAGTGGTCTTTGAAGCAGACACAGTTCTTTTCCTTGGTTCAAACTTCCCATTTGCTGAAGTTTACGAAGCATTCAAAAACACTGAAAAATTCATCCAAGTGGATATCGACCCTTACAAACTTGGTAAACGTCACGCCCTTGACGCTTCAATCCTTGGTGATGCAGGTCAAGCAGCTAAAGCTATCCTTGATAAAGTAAACCCAGTTGAGTCTACTCCATGGTGGCGTGCAAACGTGAAGAACAACCAAAACTGGCGCGATTACATGAACAAACTCGAAGGTAAAACTGAGGGTGAATTGCAATTGTATCAAGTTTACAATGCAATCAACAAACATGCTGATCAAGACGCTATCTACTCAATCGACGTAGGTGACACTACTCAAACATCTACTCGTCACCTTCACATGACACCTAAGAACATGTGGCGTACATCTCCACTCTTTGCGACAATGGGTATTGCCCTTCCTGGTGGTATCGCTGCTAAGAAAGACAATCCAAATCGCCAAGTATGGAACATCATGGGTGACGGTGCATTCAACATGTGCTACCCAGACGTTATCACAAACGTTCAATACGACCTTCCAGTTATCAACGTTGTCTTCTCAAATGGTAAATATGCCTTCATCAAGGACAAATACGAAGACACAAACAAACACTTGTTTGGTTGTGACTTCCCTAATGCTGACTATGCGAAAATCGCTGAAGCGCAAGGTGCTGTAGGATTTACAGTTGACCGTATCGAAGACATCGATGCAGTTGTTGCAGAAGCTGTTAAACTCAACAAAGAAGGTAAGACAGTTGTGATCGATGCTCACATCACTCCACATCGTCCACTTCCAGTAGAAGTACTTGAGTTGGATCCAAAACAACACTCAGAAGAAGCAATCAAAGCCTTCAAGGAAAAATACGAAGCAGAAGAACTCGTACCATTCCGCCTCTTCTTGGAAGAAGAAGGATTGCAATCACGCGCAATTAAATAATTTCTCTCGTCGAAAATCAAATTTTAAATTTGTAGAATTTATTCTTTGATTTTCATAGAGTGAAACTTAAAAAGATCGGAGCAATCCGGTCTTTTTCTGGAGGATAGTTAATGAATTTAAATCAATTGGATATTATCGTTTCAGATGTTCCCCAAGTCTGTGCTGACCTGGAGCGTATTTTGGACAAAAAAGCCGATTATGTTGATGATGGTTTTGCTCAGTTCACGATTGGCAGTCACTGCCTCATGTTCTCCCGAAATCATTTAATTCCTTTGGAAGATTTTCAGTCAGGCATCATTCTTCACATCGAGGTTGAGGATCTAAATCAGAATTATCAACGATTAAAAGAGATTGGTGTCGAGATTTTACACGGTCCTTGTGAAACGGATTGGGGGACAGAGTCCTTATTAGTTAAAGGGCCTGCCGGTCTAGTGATTGATTTTTATCGTATGAAATAAGGCGCGTAGTCATTTGAAGTTAACCTTAGCTATTTTTAAAACAGAAATTGAGAACATAAACTATTAAAAGATCGGAGCAATCCGGTCTTTTTCTTGTCTTTTCTGTTAAATTTGTTAAAATAGCTTCATAACAATGTTTTAAGGAGAAAAATATGCCAACAACTTTCTTTCTATTAATTGGCTTAATGATTTTAGGATTTGCTGCCTTCACCTATTTTATGTTTTCCTATTTTATATTTAGTAATTATAGCAATGCCAAGAGGTGTACCGAAAGAACGGAAGGAGTTATTATCCGATATTCCTATGCTCTTTATAATGGGATTAGTCTCCCAGTTGTTGAATACACTGTTGATGGAAACCAATACAAGGTCGTAGGGCCTAAATTTCTATCTGCTATTTCAAATACAATCAGTACTCCCTTAGGTTCAATCGTATCTGATGTAAAAACGGATAATTTTGAAAATGGTGAAATTCCACAAGTTTTAAGATACAAAGTTAAGGGGAATAGTTTTTTGTCTTTTACAAAATCTCCACTTAAGGAACGCTTTCCAATTGGTGGAAAAGTTGCTGTTTATTATGATCCTAAAAAACCAAAACATTCCTATGTAGAAAGACCATTAAGACCTGGGCGGTATGCATGGTTGGCAAAATGTTTTATCTATCTCAATGTTTTTATTATGGTTGCTCTAGCTTTCTTTATCATGTTCATTCTTCCAAATCTTATGAAATAATAGTTTCTTGTAGATTTATCAAAAGTATGAAATCCATATCGTTACTATTTTTACAAAATCTTCTCCCTACTTTATAAGATAAGAAAAAGAGTTCAATCAGAACTCTTTTTTTGCTATAATGAAGGGAGAAAAATCAGACAGGAGATCAAGATGTCAGAACCGTTATTTTTAAATTCTGTAATGCAAGAAAAAATCTGGGGTGGGACTAAACTACGTGATGAGTTTGGTTACGACATTCCTAGTGAAAAAATCGGAGAATATTGGGCAATCTCAGCTCATCCAAATGGAGTGTCTAAGGTAGCCAATGGGCGCTATGAAGGAACAGACCTCGCTACTTTGTATGCAGAACACCGTGAGTTGTTTGGCAACCGTCCCGAGCCTGTATTTCCACTCTTGACTAAAATCTTAGATGCCAATGATTGGCTCAGTGTCCAAGTTCACCCAGACGATGCTTACGGATTAGAGCATGAAGGCGAACTTGGAAAGACAGAGTGCTGGTACATCATCGCTGCAGATGAGGGTTCAGAGATTATCTATGGTCACAATGCCAAGTCAAAAGAAGAACTCCGCCAGCAAATCGAGGATAAGAACTGGGATGCCTTGCTTACAAAAGTACCTGTTAAGGCCGGAGACTTCTTCTATGTACCAAGCGGAACCATGCACGCTATCGGTGCAGGTATCTTAATCCTTGAAACGCAACAGTCTAGTGATACTACCTATCGAGTTTATGACTTTGACCGTAAGGATGATAATGGCAACTTGCGTGAACTTCACCTCGAAAAATCAATCGATGTTTTAAATATTGGTGAGCCTGCAAACAGCCGTTCTGTGACTGTCAAAGCAGATGATTTGCGTTCAACTTTACTTGTCTCTAATGATTTCTTTGCAGTTTACAAGTGGGAAATCACAGGAAAAGTTGAATTTGAGAAGACGGCTGATTACAGCTTGTTGAGTGTCTTGGCTGGTCAAGGTAAACTAACTGTAGACGGAAAAGATTATCCAATTCAAAAAGGTAGCCACTTTATCTTGCCGAGTGATGTTGAAGCTTGGACCTTGGAAGGGCAAGGTCTAGAATTGATTGTCAGCCATCCATAAAAAGAAAGGACTTGAGGTTGATTCTCAAGTCTATTTTTAACTTGGAATTCTCCGAATCTGAGGACAATAGGTCAAAGTTTGACAATGGCTTAGACCGATTATCTTCCCCAAATTTAAAAATAGTTAAACTTTTATAAAAAAATCTTGACTCTCCCCTAAGGGGAGGGGTTATACTATCCTTGTAAGGAGGAAATCATGTACCATATAAAAGAAGCTGCGCAGCTTTCAGGTGTCTCTGTCAAGACCCTGCACCACTACGATAAGATAGGACTCTTGATCCCCTTAAAGTCGGAAAACGGCTATCGAACTTATAGTCAAGAGGATTTGGAACGCCTTCAGGTCATACTGTATTATAAATATCTAGGCTTTTCTTTAGAAAAAATAGCAGAGCTGTTAAAAGGAGAATCATCAGATTTATTGCCTCATTTGACTAGGCAGTTGGACTATTTGACCCAAGAAAGGCAACATCTGGATACCTTGATTTCAACCTTGCAAAAAACTATTCAAGAACAAAAAGGAGAAAGAAAAATGACCATTGAGGAAAAATTCACGGGATTTAGCTATCAAGACAATCAAAAATACCACCAAAAGGCTGTAGAGAAGTATGGACAAGAAGTCATGGACCAGGCTCTCGAACGCCAAAATGGTAGAGAAGATGAGGCTACGGCCGCCTTTAACCAAGTTTTTCAAGCTTTAGCTCAAAACCTTAAAAATGGACTAGCTGCAACAGCAGCCGAAAACCAAGAAGAGGCAGCCAAACTCTTGCAAGCCATCCGTACTTATGGATTTGACTGCTCTATTGAGGTATTCGGTCATATCGGTAAAGGTTACGTCTACAACCCAGAGTTTAAGGAAAACATTGACAAGTTTGGTTCTGGAACAGCCCAGTACACGTCAGATGCCATTGCGGCTTACGTTCAGACAAATGCAGAATAAATAGGCTAGGAATTTCCTAGCCTATTTTTTACTTCAAATCATAAAGCCAATCGTCACCATCTTTGTAGTAGAAGAACTCACTGAGGTCTTCTTCAAGAAAAACACGAAGCATATCAGACATATCCTCGGTAGCAAGTTTGAGATGAGATAGATTTTCAAAATCCTCCCACCAGACTTTTCCTTCGTCTGAAGATTGGAGCTCACCAGTAAAGTGTTCTGTTTTGTAAAAGAGGACAACATAGCGATAATCCTCCTCATCATACCAGTCTTTGATACCACAGAGTTGGGGTTTAGAAATGGTCAGACCAGTTTCTTCCTTCACTTCACGAATGACGGCATCGACAAAGGATTCACTACGTTCAACATGCCCACCAGGAAAAGTAATGCCAGGCCAGTCAGGACTAACTCGGTCTTGAACTAGAACCTTGTCCCCATTTTTAATCATGCACATGTTGACAAATTCAACTGACTCTCTTCTGTTCATTTTTCACAACCTTTGATATTTAATCATAATGCAGACTTCCTGCCACCCAACCAGTGCAGAGGGCAGAAGTGATGTTAAAGCCACCTGTGTGAGCATTGATATCAAGTACTTCACCAGCAAAGTGAAGGCCAGGAACTAATTTACTTTCTAGGGTCTTGGGATTGATTTCCTTGAGGCTGACGCCACCTTTAGTTACAAAGGACTTAGCCAAGGACATCTTTCCAGTCACAGGAATCTTGAGGGACTTGATAGACTGGATAAGTTGGTCTCGTTCTTTTTCAGTTAGTTGTTTGACTTTTTCCGGATAGCCTTGTACCAAGAATTCTGCCAAGCGTTCCGGGAGCAAAGTCTTCAAGGCATTTTTTAGGGATTTTTCACGGTTTTCTTCTAGAAGATTTACTAAGTCGCCTTCAGAAAGTTGTGGCAAGACATCTAAAGAGAGGATTTCGCCACCCTTGACAAAGCTAGACATACGCAAAGCAGCAGGACCAGATAAACCAAAGTGGGTAAAGAGCAGATCATGAGTAATGACGTACTTGCCATAACTGAGAGTCACATCATCTAGGGAAATTCCCTGCAAGGCTTTATGCGGGAAATCCGTTAATAAGGGACTTTCAGCAGCCTCAAGTTCGGTAATGGTGTGTTTGAAATGACGGGCAATCTCGTGACCAAAACCAGTTGAACCAGTAGAAGGATAGGATTTGCCACCAGTTGTGACGATGAGTTTATCACAAGTGAAGGTTTGGTCTGCGGACTTAAGGACAAACTGGTCGTCTATCTTTTTAACAGAAACAATCTCTGTTTGAGTGGCAATTTGCCCGCCTAGTTCCGTAATTTTTTTCTCCAGAGCCTCGATTATGGTACGAGATTTATCGCTGGCTGGAAAGACACGGCCGTGGTCTTCGACCTTGAGTTTGACTCCATTATCCGTGAAAAAATTAATGATATCATGGTTATCAAACTGGGAGAAGACACTGTAAAGAAATCGCCCATTTCCAGGTATTCCAGCTAGTAGGTCATCTAGAGTTCCGTTGTTAGTTACATTACAACGACCACCACCTGTACCAGCTAATTTTTTTCCAAGTTTCCGATTTTTTTCAATGAGAAGGGTTTTCTGCCCGTAAAAGCTACTGGAAATCGTAGCCATCATACCAGCAGGGCCTCCTCCGATGACAATAGTATCAAAATGTTTCATAAGAGTATTGTACCATAAAAAAACAAGAGATGATTAGACATCTCTTGTCAGATTTATTAGTTGATTTCGTATCCCATGAGGAGCCCGCCTTCTTCCGCATAGAAACTGCAGAGTCCAGAAGTTGGGATGACTTTAATGTCAGCTTGTGGGTATTTTTCTCGTAAGAGCTCTGAAAGCTGTTGGCAGAATTTGTCATTGCTACGATGAGCCATGACGATACGCCCACCAGCGTAGCCAGCTTTGATTAACTCTTCATAAGCAGCCTGAAGAGACTTTTTAGCACCACGAGCCTTTTGGAGGAGTTCTAAGGTTCCGGTTTCGCTTGCTTCCCCGACCATACGAATATTGAGGAGCCCGACAACTGTACCAATAAGCTTACTCAATCGACCGTTTTTAACCAAGTTATCCACTTTAGCAAGAACGAACAACAACTTCGTTTTTTCTTGGTAAGTAGTAATCACTTCAACCACTTCTTCAAAAGAAAGTCCTTGGTCAATCAAGTCATTGATTTTCTCAACAATTAAGTCTACCTCTCCACCAGCAGACAAACTATCAATAACGTGAATCTGAGTGTCAGGGTGGTCTTCGAGATAAATGTTTTTAGCTAATTGAGCACTATTGTGGCTACCAGAGAGAGTTCCAGTGATAGTCACTACAAAAA
The DNA here is from genome assembly GCF_047463275.1 of Streptococcus infantis. Classification (GTDB taxonomy): domain Bacteria; phylum Bacillota; class Bacilli; order Lactobacillales; family Streptococcaceae; genus Streptococcus; species Streptococcus infantis_AF. The sequence goes on from NZ_JASHEE010000003.1 coordinate 350,842, forward strand.
TATGTTTGGCACCTTCGAATGCTCGTAAGTAATCATCAGGACTAGGGCAGGCTGATTTTGAAGCTTCAGAAGTCGCATACATAGTTTCCATCATCTTATCGATATCCAGATTGGCATCATCGACAAAGACTTGATCTGCTACCTGAATCTTTAAGGGAACACTGACAAATTCAGTATCAAAAGCAAGGTTTTCCAGCTGGCGATAATCACAACCAGAGTCAGCTACAATCTTCCAAGTCATAGAAATTCTCCATCTTTATCACTTATACATTGACAAAGGTTCTGTCTTTTTTTACAATTATATCATGAAAGCCCTTGAAACAAAAGTAGTACCTCTCTGTTGTCACAAGTAGAAAGAAATTGTTATGTCTGAACGTAAAATATCTGAAAAATCGCTTGAAAACCTTAGAAAATCAAATCAAGAATCTAATTTGCTAACCAGAGAAGCGATTGAAACAGCTCTTTTGCAACTCTTGGAGAAAAAGGAGTTGGCCAAGATTAGCATTTCTGAGTTAGTCAAGCGTGCTGGCGTTTCTCGTGCAGCTTTTTATCGAAACTATGATTCAAAAGAAGAGATTGTAGAAAGTGTCTTTAAACGTAGCGTTCATAACATCATGGAGCAATTGAGTCATTACGATGTTAAAACAGACCTTTATCTCGTATGGGTTCACCTCTTTAGAGAAGCCAAGAAAGAAGCCAAAGTTATTCAGCTTGCCCTAGACTATCACTTAGAAAAAATCTTTGTGCAAGCCATGCAAGAATTTCTAGAAAAATACTATGGAAAATCAAAAGGAGTCAGCTCTTACCTGCATTCTTTTTGGAGTTCGGCCATCGTATCGGTCTTGCTTAAATGGATCAAGGATGGGATGAAGGTTCCTGCTGAAAAAATCGCAGATCTACGCCTGCCATTTTTCAAAAAATAAAACATGAGGAGAAATGCTATGACAGAAAAAAGACTAGCTTGGGATGAGTATTTTGCTGCTCAAGCCCTATTGATTGCCAATCGCTCAACCTGTAAACGTGCCAAGGTAGGAGCTGTTTTAGTCAAGGATAACAAGGTTATTTCAACAGGCTATAATGGTTCTGTATCAGGAACAGAGCATTGTATAGATCATGACTGTCTGGTGATTGAAGGCCACTGTGTCCGCACTCTTCATGCAGAAGTGAATGCTATCTTACAAGGGTCAGAGCGTGGCGTTCCAAAAGGTTTCACAGCCTATGTCACTCATTTTCCATGCCTCAACTGTACAAAACAACTGCTTCAGGTAGGTTGTGAGCGTGTTGTTTATATCAACCAATACCGTATGGATGACTATGCCCAACACCTTTATCAAGAAAAGGGAACAGAATTAACTCACCTACCACTTGAAACAGTGCAGGCAGCTCTCCAAGAGGCTCACCTAATCTAGAAATTATAAAAAAAATAAATGGTTTAGAAAGCTTTTTAAACCATTTTTTGATATAATAAGAAGAATAAATTGAAAGAAGGAATTCTGAAAATGGGAAAACTTGAAGTTATTAATCATCCACTGATTCAACACAAATTATCAATCTTGCGTCGCACTGACACTTCTACAAAAGCTTTTCGCGAACTAGTAGACGAGATTGCAATGTTGATGGGATATGAAGTGCTTCGTGATCTTCCACTTGAAGATGTAGAAATCGAAACACCTATCACAAAAACAGTTCAAAAACAGTTGGCTGGTAAAAAATTGGCGATTGTCCCAATCTTGCGTGCAGGTATTGGTATGGTTGATGGACTATTGAGTTTGGTTCCAGCAGCAAAAGTTGGTCACATTGGTATGTACCGTGACGAAGAAACCCTTCAACCAGTAGAATACTTGGTAAAATTACCTGAAGATATTGACCAACGTCAAATTTTTGTAGTTGATCCTATGCTTGCAACAGGTGGATCAGCGATTTTGGCTGTTGACTCCCTCAAAAAACGTGGAGCTTCAAACATCAAGTTTGTCTGCCTTGTATCAGCTCCAGAAGGTGTGAAGGCACTTCAAGCAGCACACCCTGATGTAGAAATCTTTACAGCAGCTTTGGATGAACGCTTGAACGAACATGGTTACATCGTTCCAGGTCTTGGAGACGCTGGAGACCGCTTGTTCGGAACAAAATAAGATTCTAAAGTGATATTGAGACTATAGCCTAGTCTTAGTTTTGAAAGGAGGTTGAATTTTTGTATCTGTTATTAGGATAGAGCAAAAATTTGACCTTTTTTGACCAAGGATATATAATAATCCTATTAACAAAGAAATTAGAAATCAAAAGGAGAAATGAATGATTCCTGTAGTTATTGAACAAACAAGTCGTGGAGAACGCTCGTATGACATTTACTCACGTCTTCTTAAGGACCGCATTATCATGTTGACTGGACCAGTCGAAGACAATATGGCAAACTCAGTTATCGCCCAATTACTTTTCTTGGATGCCCAAGATAGTACAAAAGATATTTACCTTTATGTAAACACTCCTGGAGGTTCTGTATCAGCTGGTTTGGCAATCGTTGATACTATGAACTTTATCAAGGCAGATGTCCAAACTATCGTTATGGGAATGGCAGCCTCAATGGGAACAATTATCGCTTCAAGTGGAGCAAAGGGTAAACGCTTCATGCTTCCAAATGCAGAATACATGATTCACCAACCAATGGGTGGTACAGGTGGTGGTACTCAGCAGACTGATATGGCCATCGCCGCTGAACACTTACTTAAAACTCGTAAGACTTTGGAGCAAATCCTAGCAGATAATTCTGGCAAATCTGTTGAGCAAATTCATAAAGATGCTGAACGTGATTACTGGATGAGTGCTCAAGAAACTCTTGACTACGGTTTTATTGACGAAATTATGGCTAATAATTCTTTGAACTAATAATCCTTAAAAGCAAACTCGACTGAGTTTGCTTTTTTTGATATAATAAAAGGAAGATTTTTAAAAGGAAGCTATATTATGTTTGAAAAAGAGAATCGTTCTGGTTTGATTGTCTATTTATACTATAATCGCGATGCTAAAAAACTCGCAAATTATGGTGATATTTGTTACCACTCAAAAAAACATCGTTACCTACAACTTTATGTCCCAACAGAGGAAGTAGAAGAGCTGGTAAATCGTTTAGGAAAAGAGAAATTTATCAAGAAAGTGAGAGTTTGTCATATTCAAGAATTGGAAACTCCTTTTGTTGGAAACCTTTATCGAAAGGAAGAAAACGTTATCATTTAAAAAGTGAGAGAAACTTGTTGACAATTTTCTGATAATTCGGTATATTCTTAACATGTAATTTAAATTGAACCTTAAAAGGAGATAAACATGAAGAAAAAATTTGCATTGTCACTTGTAGCTCTTGCAAGTACAGCTCTTTTAGCTGCTTGTGGGGAAGTGAAGTCAGGAGCTTCAAACACAACTGGTAACCCAATTGATGAAAAAGTTGTAAAAATTGGTTTCAACTTCGAAGAAACTGGTGCTGTAGCATCTTACGGTACTTCTGAGCAAAAGGGTGCTCAACTTGCAGTTGATGAAATCAACGCAGCAGGTGGTATCGATGGAAAACAAATCGAAGTAGTCGACAAAGATAACAAATCTGAAACTGCTGAAGCTGCTTCTGTTTCAACAAACCTTGTGACTCAATCTAAGGTAGCAGCTATCGTAGGACCTGCGACTTCAGGTGCGACTGCAGCAGCAGTAGCAAATGCTACACAAGCTGGAGTTCCATTGATTTCTCCAAGCGCTACTCAAGATGGTTTGACAAAAGGTCAAGATTTCCTCTTCATCGGAACATTCCAAGATAGTTTCCAAGGAAAAATCATCTCAAACTACGTTTCAAACAAATTGAACGCTAAGAAAGTGGTCTTGTATACAGATAACTCAAGTGACTACGCTAAAGGTATTGCAAAATCTTTCCGTGATTCATTCAAAGGTGAAATCGTAGCAGATGAAACATTTGTATCAGGTGATACAGACTTCCAAGCAGCTTTGACAAAAATTAAAGATAAAGACTTTGATGCAATCGTATTGCCAGGTTACTATACAGAAGCTGGTAAGATTGTAAACCAAGCTCGTGGTATGGGAATTGATAAGCCAATCATCGGTGGTGACGGATTTAACGGAGCAGAATTTGTTCAACAAGCAACTGCTGAACGCGCATCAAATATCTACTTCATCTCAGGATTCTCAACTACTGTTGATGTTTCAGATAAAGCAAAAGCCTTCCTTGAAGCTTACCGTGCAAAATATAACGAAGATCCTTCAACATTTGCAGCTCTTGCTTATGACTCAGTTTACCTTGTAGCTAATGCAGCAAAAGGTGCAAAAACTTCAGTTGATATCAAGAACAATCTTGCTAAAACACAAAATTTTGAAGGTGTTACAGGTCAAACAAGCTTTGATGCAGATCATAACACTGTGAAAACAGCCTTCATGATGACCATGAATAATGGTAAAGTAGATGCGGCAGAAGTCGTAAAACCTTAATTTTATAGATATCGTAAATGGGGAATGAGCTTTTACTCACTCCCTGTTTCGGTATTTATAAAGGAATTATTTTTTTATAAAATCCTAAAAATAAAACTTAGAAAGAGTGAACCATATGCTTCAACAACTTGTCAATGGTTTAATCTTGGGTAGTGTCTATGCCTTGCTAGCCCTGGGTTATACTATGGTTTATGGAATTATCAAGCTTATTAACTTTGCCCATGGTGATATCTATATGATGGGTGCCTTCATGGGTTATTTCTTGATTAATGCCCTCCATTTAAATTTCTTTTTAGCCTTAATTTTGTCCATGATTGGTTCAGCCATTCTCGGCGTAATCATCGAGTTTCTAGCTTACCGTCCACTCCGTCATTCAACTCGTATCTCTGTATTGATTACTGCTATCGGGGTATCCTTCTTGCTTGAGTATGGAATGGTCTATCTAGTAGGTGCCAATACACGTGCCTTCCCTCAAGCAATCCAAACAGTTCGTTATGACTTGGGTCCAATCAGTCTAACAAATATTCAATTGTTGATTTTGACTGTTTCGATTGTTTTGATGATTCTTTTGCAACTTATCGTGCAAAAAACCAAGATGGGGAAAGCCATGCGTGCCGTATCTGTAGATAGTGATGCAGCTCAATTGATGGGAATCAACGTAAACCGTACAATCAGTTTTACCTTTGCCTTAGGTTCTGCTCTGGCTGGTGCAGCAGGTGTCTTGATTGCCCTTTACTACAACTCTCTTGAACCATTGATGGGAATGACTCCGGGTATTAAATCATTCGTGGCTGCCGTTTTAGGTGGTATCGGTATTATTCCTGGTGCAGCTCTCGGAGGTTTTGTAATCGGACTATTGGAAACTTTTGCAACAGCCTTCGGAATGTCAGATTTCCGTGATGCTATCGTGTACGGAATCTTGCTATTGATCTTGATTGTTCGTCCAGCAGGTATCCTTGGTAAGAATGTGAAAGAGAAGGTGTAAACAATGAAAGAAAATTTAAAAGTTAATATTCTCTGGTTGCTCCTTTTGTTGCTTGGATATGGTGTGATTAGCTTATTAGTTTCGTTTGGTATTTTAAACCTTTTCCATATTCAGATTCTAGAACAAATCGGTATCAATATTATTCTTGCAGTAGGACTTAACCTTATCGTTGGTTTCTCTGGTCAATTTTCTCTTGGACATGCTGGGTTCATGGCTATCGGTGCCTATGCAGCAGCCATTATTGGTTCTAAATCTCCAACTTATGGTGCCTTTTTTGGAGCTATGTTGCTTGGTGCTATCATTGCTGGTTTGGTTGCCTTGGTCGTTGGAATTCCTACCCTTCGTTTGAAGGGGGATTACCTTGCAGTTGCGACACTTGGGGTTGCTGAAATTATCCGTATCCTAATCGTCAATGGTGGTGATTTAACAAACGGAGCTGCTGGTATCCTTGGTATTCCAAACTTTACTAATTGGCAAATGGTATACATTTTTGCCGTGATTACGACAATTGCAACGCTGAATTTCCTTCGTAGTCCAATCGGTCGTTTAACCTTGTCTGTTCGTGAAGATGAAATTGCAGCTGAATCTGTCGGGGTCAATACAACAAAAATCAAAATTATCGCATTTGTCTTTGGAGCTATGACTGCAAGTATTGCAGGTTCCCTTCAAGCAGGATTTATCGGTTCTGTTGTGCCTAAGGATTATAGCTTTATCAATTCTATCAACGTTTTAATTATCGTTGTATTTGGTGGTTTGGGATCAATTACAGGAGCAATTGTCGCAGCGATTGTTCTTGGTATTTTGAATATGTTCCTTCAAGACGTAGCTAGCGTTCGTATGATTATCTATGCTTTGGCCTTGGTACTCGTTATGATTTTCAGACCAGGTGGTCTTCTTGGAACATGGGAATTGAGCCTATCAAGACTCTTTAAAAAAGGTAAGAAGGAGGGACAAAACTAATGGCATTACTTGAAGTAAAACAGTTAACCAAGCATTTTGGTGGTCTGACTGCTGTTGGAGATGTAACTCTAGAATTGAACGAAGGTGAACTTGTTGGCTTGATTGGACCGAATGGAGCTGGGAAAACAACTCTTTTTAACTTGTTGACAGGAGTTTATGAACCAAGCGAAGGAACAGTAACCTTGGATGGTCACTTATTAAATGGCAAGCAACCCTATAAAATCGCATCTCTTGGTTTAGGGCGTACTTTCCAAAACATCCGCCTCTTTAAAGACTTGACAGTTTTGGATAACGTTCTTATTGCATTTAGTAACCATCACAAACAACATGTTTTTGCAAGTTTCTTGCGCTTACCAGCTTTTTATAAGAATGAACAAGAATTAAAAGCTAAAGCCTTAGAATTACTAAAAATCTTTGATTTAGATGGTGATGCTGAAACCTTAGCTAAAAACTTAGCCTATGGTCAACAACGTCGTTTGGAAATTGTTCGTGCCCTTGCCACAGAACCTAAAATCCTCTTCTTGGATGAGCCTGCAGCAGGTATGAACCCCCAAGAAACTGCAGAATTGACTGAGTTGATTCGTCGCATCAAGGATGAATTCAAGATCACCATCATGCTGATTGAACATGATATGAACTTGGTTATGGAAGTTACGGAGCGTATCTATGTTCTTGAGTACGGTCGTTTGATTGCTCACGGGACACCAGATGAAATCAAGAGTAATAAACGTGTTATCGAAGCATATCTTGGAGGTGAAGCCTAATGTCTATGTTAAAAGTTGAAAACCTCTCAGTACACTATGGTATGATTCAAGCTGTACGTGATGTGAGCTTTGAAGTTAATGAAGGAGAAGTTGTTTCTCTTATCGGTGCTAACGGTGCTGGTAAAACAACCATCCTTCGTACTCTTTCAGGACTTGTGCGTCCAAGTGCTGGTAAGATTGAATTTTTGGGACAAGAAATCCAAAAGATGCCTGCACAAAAAATTGTGGCATCAGGACTTTCTCAAGTACCAGAAGGACGTCATGTTTTCTCTGGTTTGACTGTTATGGAAAACTTAGAGATGGGCGCATTTCTTAAGAAAAATCGTGAAGAGAATCAAGCAAATTTGAAGAAAGTCTTCTCTCGTTTCCCTCGTTTGGAAGAACGTAAAAATCAAGATGCGGCTACTCTATCTGGTGGTGAACAGCAGATGCTTGCCATGGGACGTGCCCTCATGTCAACGCCTAAACTTCTTTTATTAGATGAACCATCAATGGGGCTTGCGCCAATCTTTATCCAAGAAATTTTTGATATCATCCAAGATATTCAAAAACAAGGGACAACCGTTCTCTTAATTGAGCAAAATGCTAATAAAGCACTAGCCATCGCTGACCGAGGATATGTTCTTGAAACAGGAAAGATTGTCCTATCAGGAACAGGAAAAGAACTCGCAGCATCAGACGAAGTCAGAAAAGCATATCTAGGTGGCTAAAAAGGTCCGGGGGACCTTTTTAGTCGGCGGATAGAGATTGCTTGGCAATCATCAAATCCAGTGGATTGTTTTAGTCGGCAGATAAAGATTGCCAAGCAATCCACATCTAGTCTGGGAGACTAGTTTAGGTTGTGGATGGAGATTGCGCACGCAATCCCTCTATAGTCCGGGGGACCTTTTTAGTCGGCAGATAAGGATTACGTAAGTAATCATCCAATCCTGTGGATTGTTTTAGTCGGCGGATATAGATTGTAAAGCAATCATACAATCTACATAAGTATAAGATTAAGGGCTCTAAGTTGAGCTCTTTTTCGTAAAGTCCTTCAGATTTTTCTGAATCTTGAAAAAGAAATGAAAGCGTTTGATAGCTTTCCGTAAAAAGTGTATAATAAAACTATAAACATAAAGGAGATTTCCTATGGCAGTTAAAGATTTTATGACACGCAAGGTCGTTTATATCAGTCCTGATACAACTGTTGCACACGCAGCAGATTTGATGCGCGAACAAGGCTTGCACCGTCTCCCTGTTATTGAGAATGATAAATTGGTAGGCTTGGTAACAGAAGGGACAATCGCTGAAGCTAGTCCTTCAAAAGCAACTAGTCTTTCAATTTTCGAGATGAATTATCTGCTTAATAAGACAAAAGTAAAAGACGTCATGATTCGAGATGTTGTTACTGTCTCAGGTTATGCAAGTTTAGAAGACGCAACTTATCTCATGCTTAAAAATAAGATTGGTATTTTGCCAGTTGTTGACAATGGACAATTGTATGGAGTCATTACAGATCGTGATGTATTCAGTGCCTTTCTTGAAATCGCTGGATATGGTGAAGAGGGAATCCGTGTTCGTTTTATCACAGAAAATGAAGTTGGGGTCTTAGGTAAGATTGTTTCTTTAATCGTTGAGGAAAATCTTAATATCTCTCACACTGTTAACATTCCACGTAAGGATGGTAAGATCGTTATTGAAGTACAAATTGAGGGAAGCATTGATCTTTCATCATTGAAAAAGAAATTCGAGGATGAAAATATTCTCGTAGATGAAATTACAAAAACTACTGCAAAAAAACTCTAAAAAGAAAAATATAACTTACTTTAAGCTTGCGAAAAAATTTTTTTTCTAGTATAATAGTTTATTGTGAGCAAACCTCACTTACCCCTTGCAAAGGCTTGGGGTCATTAGACCAAAAGGAGGAACATATCAATGGCTAAATACGAAATTCTTTATATCATTCGTCCAAACATTGAAGAAGAAGCGAAAAACGCTTTGGTAGCACGTTTTGACTCTATCTTGACTGACAACGGTGCAACTGTTGTTGAATCAAAAGATTGGGAAAAACGTCGTCTTGCATACGAAATCCAAGATTTCCGTGAAGGACTTTACCACATCGTTAACGTTGAAGCAAACGACGACGCAGCTCTTAAAGAGTTTGACCGTCTTTCAAAAATCAACGCTGACATTCTTCGTCACATGATCGTCAAACTTGACGCGTAAGAAGGTAGATTATGATTAACAATGTTGTACTTGTAGGGCGTATGGTACGTGACGCTGAGTTGCGTTATACCCCATCAAATGTAGCAGTTGCGACTTTTACTCTTGCAGTAAACCGTACATTCAAGAGTCAAAATGGCGAACGTGAGGCTGATTTTATCAATGTCGTTATGTGGCGCCAACAGGCTGAAAATCTTGCTAACTGGGCTAAAAAAGGCTCACTTATTGGGGTTACAGGTCGTATTCAGACTCGTAGTTACGATAACCAGCAAGGACAACGTGTCTACGTGACAGAAGTCGTAGCTGAGAATTTCCAAATGTTGGAAAGCCGTAGTGCTCGTGAAGGACAAAGTGGTGGAGCTTATTCTGCACCAACGGCTAGTCATGTAGCACCTACAAATTCAGTACCAGACTTTTCACGTGATGAAAATCCATTTGGATCAACCAATCCTTTGGATATTTCAGATGATGATTTACCATTCTAATGGACAATTAATACTATAAAGGAGAAAAAACATGGCTCAACAACGTCGTGGCGGATTCAAACGCCGTAAAAAAGTTGATTACATCGCAGCAAACAAAATTGAATATGTTGATTACAAAGATACTGAGCTTCTTAGCCGTTTCGTTTCAGAACGTGGGAAAATCCTTCCACGTCGTGTAACAGGAACTTCAGCTAAAAACCAACGTAAAGTAACAACAGCTATCAAACGCGCTCGCGTAATGGCTTTGATGCCTTTCGTAAACGAAGATTAAAAAAAAGACCCTTACGGGTCTTTTTTTCATGAGCTCGAAAATAAGAAAGCGAATTAAGACCCTTACGGGTCTTTTTTTCATGAGCCTTGAAATGAGAGAGCGAGTTGAGGTCCGGTGGACCTCTTTTTCATGAGCTTGAAAACAAGAGAGCGAGTAAGACCCTTACGGGTCTTTTTTTCACGATCATAAAAATAGAAGTGTTTGTTTCTTACGTGTTTTTAGTAGAGGCCGTTCAATCATTAGTGATTTTAATGATATTTTTTTAAAATAGAATTGAGGAATTCAATTAGCGCGACGTGAGCAAGGAATGGTAGGTCTTGCCTACTATGTCGTTGAAGTTGAGGACAAAGAGGAGTTGTTAAAGGTATTTGCTCAGTCAC
>NZ_JASHEE010000004.1:0-259614 GCF_047463275.1 Streptococcus infantis
CAACAACAGAAGAGCCAACAACTACTTCTACAACTACAACAACAGAAGAGCCAACAACTACTTCTACAACTACAACAACAGAAGAGCCAACAACTACTTCTACAACTACAACAACAGAAGAGCCAACAACTACTTCTACAACTACAACAACAGAAGAGCCAACGACTACTTCTACAACTACAACGACTGAAGAGCCAACGACTACTTCTACAACTACAACAACAGAAGAGCCAACAACTACTTCTACAACTACAACAACAACAGAAGCTACTACAGTAACGACTGAAGGAACAACAGAAGCTACTACAGTAACAACTGAAGAAACAACAGAAGCTACTACAGTAACAACTGAAGAAACAACAGAAGCTACTACAGTAACTACAACAACAACAGAAGAGCCAACAACGACTACTTCAACTACAACAACAACAGAAGCTACTACAGAAACAACAGAAGGTACAACTGTAGAAACTACAGTTCCAACTCCTTCTGAAACTACAACTACAGAAGATAAACCAGGTCTTCCAAATACTGGTGAAGCTACAGGAGCAACACTTGTATTGGCAGGTCTAGTAATCTTGTCAGGTACTGTAGTCTTGAAACGTAAATTTTCTAAATAATATTTAGATGTGTTTCTATTGAGAGGAGAGAGCTAGGCTCTCTCCTTTTTAAGGATAATAAATAGTATGGAGCATTTAGATGAAACTATCAATTCTTATTACACTTTTAAATGAAGAATTAGTTCTATCTCAAACTCATAAAGCTATTTCGGAACAATTGGATAGCATGCTCGTTTCAGAGGAACTATCTGATTACGAAATTCTTTATATTGATGATGGGAGTCGTGACAAGACTTTAGAGCTAATTGACGCCATTTCCCAAGAAAACCACCGAGTAAAGTATATTAGTTTTAGCAGAAATTTTGGACGTGAAAGTGGGATTCTTGCAGGTTTTAAATATGCAACTGGGGATGCTGTCATGGTGATGGATGGGGACTTGCAACATCCGCCCTATTTAATACCACTTTTTGTCAATGCCTTTAAAGAGGGATATGATATTGTTAGTGGGCAAAGAACTCGTGAAGGTGAATCTATTATTGGAAGCTTTTTTGCTCGCTGTTTTTATGCATTTTCGAATCATTCTATGGATGTGCAACTCACAGACGGTAAATCAGAATTGCGTCTTTTGAGTAAAAGAGCAGTTGATGTATTTGTTTCTCTTCCAGAATATAATCGATTTAACAAGGGATTATATGAATGGATTGGCTTTAAAGAGAAAGTTATTTCTTATAAGAATGAGGTTCGTAAAGCAGGAAAAAGCAAATTTGGATTTAAAAAGTCTATGGACTATGCTGTTCAAGGAATCATCTCTTTTAATGATCGCCCATTGAGAATTTGTATTCAATTTGGTTTTGTTAGTATGGCTCTATCTTTGCTCTACATTATTTATGAGCTATTTAAAGTTCTCTTTTCTGCGGACTATACAAGTGGTTACTTTACAACAATAGCTTCAATTATTTTATTCAGTAGCGTTCAACTTATTTTTATCGGTGTCTTAGGAGAGTATATCGGTAAGATTTACTACGAAGTGAAAAACCGTCCTCATTTTATTATAGCTAAGAGTAATATCGAACAGGCTGAAAGAGACAGAATTGGTTAATTTCAAATAGGAGAAACAACAATGAAAAATTGGTTAATGCGTTGGCATGAACTAAAGCAGAAACACCCCAAAGGAGTTCTTTATACTATTAGTGCCTTGCTACCGATGACAATCATGCTGGTTGTTTGGTACTTTATGGGTAGCTACCCCTTTGGGAATAAAAGTTTAATGGCTGTTGACTTCGGTCAGCAGTACATCAGCTTTTTTGGACTGCTAAAAAATGCTATACTCTCTGGTGATTTAAGCAGTTTGACATATTCCTTCACAAAATCTCTAGGTGGAGATATGATTGGGATATTAGGCTATTATTTGATGAGCCCCTTCAATATTATTTATATTATCCTGCCATTCAAATACTATGGACTAGCAGTCGTTCTGACAATCTGGCTTAGATATGGTGCGATTGGTATTTCTTTTGCCCACTTACTAATTAAACGTTTTAAAGGTGCAGAATCAAAACTTTGGATGGTGCCTCTGTTTGCAACAGCATATGCTCTTTCAGGAATGTTGGTATCTTACCAAATGAACGTCATCTTTTATGACGCTATGATTATGCTTCCGCTTGTTATTGTTTATCTTGAACAATTACTGGATGGAGAAACACCTTATCCTTATGCTTTTGTATTAGGTTTAACTTTATTACTTCAATTCTACATGGGCTATATGATTTCGATTTTTGTCGTTTTATATGCCTGCTATTATGTTTCGCCTCGCCTTTCTATTGAGGGTAATTGGAAACAAAAAATAAGACATTATCTACAACCTCTATGGAAGGCTTTCGCCTATTCTGTACTTGGAGTAGCAACAGCATCTATCTTACTTGTCCCTGTCTTCTACAACTTGCTTGAAAGTAAGGGGCAGGTAGGGGATGCCATGAGATTTTCGTTTGCCTTCCAGATTAATCCCTTAGATATTTTATCAAAACTATCTATCGGGGGATTTGATACTGCCTCAGGTTGGTCAGCAGGACCAAATCTACCAAACATCTATATTGGGGCACTTGGTTTTATCGGTTTTATCTTATTCTTTACATCAAGGAAAATTGTAAAAGAAAGAAGGTGGGCTGCTGGGATTGTAACTCTCATTTTCCTTATTTCTTTTGTAAATGAATTTGTAAGCAAAATCTGGCATATGGGACAAAATCCAGCAGGATTCTTCTTCCGATTTTCATGGATCTTTTCTTTCTTTATGTTGGTTCTAGCTTATCAAGTTTTGAAAGAGAAAATTGAGATTTCTCGTCTAGGAAAACTGAGCTCAGTTCTTCTACTAGTCTTGGCAGGAATCTATCTTTATACCAAAGACTTCACATATCTACCAAAGACTCAACCTGAAGCGTTGAATCAGTTCGTTTCAAGCAATTATGTTGTTCTCCTAGTTCTCCTAGTCCTTGCGACAGCTGCTGGATTCTATCTATATTGGGATAGGTCCTTTAAGCCGCAGAAGGAGAAAAAACTTGTATTGTTGATTACAACTGGAGTAATTTGTGCCCTAGTAGCCTTGTTACAGACAGGATTCTTATTCTCTAGAGTAATTCTAACGGTGCTGGTTTATCTAGCTGTTCTTGCCTTGTTACGCCCGAAAATGACGAAACTAGCGGTTGCCCTTTTATCAACATTAACTATTTTTGAACTCGGCTATAATGCCTATCTATCTCAAGTAACTTTTGGTTATGCTGATGTCGATAAGTTTACAGACGCAGCCGTCTCCGTTAAGCGTGTAACAGATAGTGTTCAAGAGAATGCAGATCAACCGTTCTATCGTATCGCAACAACGTTTGCATACTCAAGAACCTTCCCTTCCCTTATTAGTTACCCAGGTTTAAGTACCTTTAGCTCAAGCTTGGAGCGTACTACTATGGATCAGTTCGCCTATATGGGTGATATAGGGATTAATGCTGCGACAGAATACGAAAACGGAACTCCATTAACAGACGCCTTATATGGTATTCGTTACTATATGGATGTTAAGGATGTTGATAAACAAGAAAAAGATGCTCATCCTGAAAGAATGTACTTTAACCGTTTTACAACGCGCTACGATATGAATCGCTACTTTACAGAGAAAGTATATGAAGATGAACGTTATATCGTCTACAAAAATCCAAATTCTTTCCCTATAGCTTTTGGAACAACTGACTTGGTTAAAAATATTGCCTTTGGAAAAAATAATGCTGTGAAAAATCAGGATATTATTCTCAATTCCATGGAGGGAGTTCAAAAAAATCAAGAGAACTATGTAGACTACTTTAAACCTTTAGCCTATGGAGAAGTTGAAACAGAGAATCTAGTGGCAGAAGATGTCAATAAAGATAAAGGAACAGCGGTTTATAAGCGTGAAGATTCTAACAAGGAAGCTATTGTTCGCTATCGCATTACCCCTCGAACAGATTTGACCTATTACTTCTTTGTTCCGGCAGGTCTCAATTCGGAAAAAGACTATTCAGTCTTGTTAAACGGGAAATGGTTGACTCATTCTAAGAGAAATACGCAACGTCAATTATGGCAGATTGCTGACAAAGCAAATGGTAAAGAAACGGTTCTAGAATTTCGATTTAAAACGGATAAAGTAGATCTTTCCAATGTAGGAGTTTATCGAGCAGATGTTGAACAGATACAAAAGGTATTAGAAAATCGTAAAGCTCAAGGTTTAAAAGTTGAGAAGTTTTCAAATACGAATATTGTGGGTTCAGTCAACATTACCGATAATAGCAAGTTCATGATGACTTCTATCCCATTTAGTGAAGGATGGAAAGTAAAAGTGGATGGTAAATATGTTCCGACATCAAAAGCTTGGAATAGTTTCTTATCCTTCCCAATTACTTCTGGGCAACACAAAGTAGAATTTATCTTCTCTCAAAAAGGTAGATTTGTTGGGACTGCTATTACAATTATCAGTGTTATTATTCTTTATTTTGTTCGACTAAAATATAAAGATCAAGAATAGACTGTTGATTAACAAACTTTACCTAGCAGTTACCAGTGATTAAAAATCACTGGTAACTGCTATTTTTTTTTGTAGATTAAATTAGGATAGATGTTTAAAGCTAAATGTCTTGTTTCGTTTACAAAATGACAAAAATCTTAAACTTTTTGACAAATATGCTTGTCAAAAATAAAAAGATATGTTACAATGAAATCAAGATAAGAACAAAGGAGAAAAAAGACATGCTAAAAAATCGTCTAAAAGAGCTTCGGGCTCGCGATGGCCTGAATCAAACAGAGCTGGCCAAACTAGCTGGCGTGTCCAGGCAAACCATCAGCTTGCTTGAGCGGGATGAGTACACGCCATCCATCGTCATTGCCCTGAAGATTGCTCAGATCTTCAATGAGCCAGTCGAGTCAGTCTTTCGCTTAGAGGAGGATGAATGATGAACAAGTATAAAGTGATTTATTACATTAGTATTATTGTATTTATTGCAAATATCTTTGTTATGATTGGAAGCCTCATTGGTTGGTTTACCATCGTTCAAAATAAGTATCTCTTCTGGATTAACATAGTTTTACTATTAGTCTTTAGATGGGTAGAGAGAAAGATAAAATTCAAAAAGATCCTAAAAGGAGAAAAGTCATGAAAGAGTTTTTAGCAGGTTTTCAAGTCGATACTGAGCATAAAGAACTTGCCGGTGTTTGTGCAGGTTTAGGAAATTATTTTAACATTCAAGCCAATATCGTTCGTTTGGCGACAGTCTTGTTGTTTCTCTCTTCTACGGAGATTGGTATTTTAACAGTTACAGCCTATGCTTATCTAGCAGGTTGGCTTGGCAATGAGCCCTTGGGGGATGGAGCAAAAAAAGCAAGAAATCAAGCTTTACTCTTACTTGCTGTTTGTTTGCTTTTGGTATCACTTGGAACAGAAGGCTTGACCGCTATCTTCGAATCAGGTAAAGCTTTTGGTCAATGGTTGTCTGGCTTGTTTTAGAAAGAGGTTGAAATATGGAAAAGAAACAAATCATTTTTGCACTAAAGATTTTTCTTGCAAGTGCTTTATTAGGAATATTTGCTGGTTTCCTTGGTGTTAATCCTTTAGGTATCAGTCAAGAGCAAGTGGTCGTTGCCTTGAAATCACTCTTTCTTGGTTTAGGGATGCTTACGGTGATTCTAACCTTTTATTTCACTAGGAAAAGCCATCAGGCCTATCAGAGTTATCAAAGAGAAGAAGAGGACGAAGAAAACGAACAAGACTACCTTGCCATGTATCGTTTCTTAGATTATGGTACAGTAGCTTGGAATGTTTGCCAAATTAGTATGCTATCCTGCCTACTGATAGATTTGGGAGCTTTAGGTCTATCAGCAGCATCCTTACTTTTGATAGTTTTAGGTATCTGGGCAGGTGCTTACTGTCTAAAAATCACCAGCAAGATTCGTAACTACAAACTTTCTATTACGGCGACGCCTAAGGAAGTTTTGGACTACCTTGATACTTATGATGAGGGAGAAAAACAGGCTGAAATGGAAGAAGCTTACTTGATCTTGTTCAAGGTCAATCAGCTCCTCATTCCTGGTATCTACGTTGTCTTAGTAGTTCTATCTGTAGTATTAGGACAAGTACAGTTGGTTGCTCTACTTGTGGCAGTTGTCATCCATTTGTATACCAATGTTGCACAATTGCGCAAAACAAAACGTTATTTTAAATAGGAGAATCTTATGAAAACACTTAAAAATATCGGCTGGTATAGCCTTGCCTTCTTATCATTTCTTATGGTTTATAGTTTTATTCAGGGCGTAGGTTTAGCTGCCTTGATATTGGGAGCACCTAGCTACGTTGCTGTCCCTGTTTATGTCTTATTAGCAGGAATCTTCACCTTCGTTACCTACAAGTGGTATAAGACAGGAACTGTTACAATAGAAAAAACGGCTCTTAACAAATACATCTGGTTACCTGCCTTGGTATGGATCTTTGTCATTGTTGCAGAAAACTTTTTACCAAATGATCCATCAGTCAATCAAAAGATGGTAGAAGAATTGACTCATAATCAACCTCTTTTCTCTTTCTTTATGGTGGTTGTCTTTGCACCTCTGACAGAAGAGTTAACATTTAGAGGTATGTTAGCTCGCTTTGTCTTCCCTCAGCAAGATAACATCAAGCAAACAGCTATCTTTCTTCTTGTAAGTAGTCTCATTTTTGCTCTTGTTCATTTTCCTGGAACTCCACTACAGTTCCTAGTTTATGCTTCACTTGGATTTAGCATGGGCTTGGCTTATATCAGTAAAGGTGGTTTGGCTTATAGTATAGCCCTACATGCTTTGAATAATTTAATCGCATTTTTAATGATAGTCATGCTATAATAGACTCAGGAGGAAATCATGAAACGAGTACTATTATTAGCAGTGATTCAGGCTGTATTTCTCTTCTTTGTCATCGGCCTACTTGTCTATTTCATTAAGGGGGATTTCTTTTATAACAATCTAGCGATTATCTTTGCTCCTATCGCAGGAGTGATACGATTTGCGACGGCTTATGTGACAGAAATTGTCCTACCAAAGAAGACAGAAGGGATTGCTGAAAAGCGTAAAAAATAAAGAAAACCCAAATCCAGCGAATGACTTTGCTGGATTTTTTCATTTATAAGAGGATTCTCTCAACTTTTCTGCTGATTTTCATGAAGAGCCTGCGCTTTTATGGTAAAATAGTAACAGAATACAAGAGGAGAGAAAACATGAAACGTAGTATGTATGCTGGTCGTGTTCGTGAGGAGCACATCGGACAAGAAATTACCTTGAAAGGATGGGTTGCCCGTCGTCGTGACTTGGGTGGATTGATCTTCATCGACCTTCGTGACCGTGAAGGGATCATGCAGTTAGTTATCAACCCTGAAAAAGTTTCTGCGGAAGTGATGGCAACAGCTGAAAGCCTTCGTAGTGAATTCGTTATCGAGGTGACTGGACAAGTTGCAGCACGTGAGCAGGCAAATGATAAATTGGCGACTGGAGCGGTTGAACTGGATGTAACGGCTCTTACTGTGCTTAATACAGCCAAAACAACACCATTTGAAATCAAGGATGGCATTGAAGCAAACGATGATACGCGTCTACGTTACCGTTACCTTGACCTTCGTCGTCCAGAGATGTTGGAAAACCTTAAGCTTCGTGCCAAGGTGACTCACTCTATCCGCAACTACTTGGACGAGTTGGAATTTATCGATGTGGAAACGCCATTCCTTTCTAAGTCAACACCAGAAGGGGCGCGTGACTATTTGGTGCCATCTCGTGTCAATAAAGGGCATTTTTACGCTCTTCCTCAAAGTCCGCAGATCACAAAACAGTTGTTGATGAATGCTGGATTTGACCGTTACTACCAAATCGTCAAATGTTTCCGTGACGAAGACTTGCGTGGAGACCGCCAACCAGAGTTTACTCAGGTCGACTTGGAAACTTCATTCCTGACTGAGCAAGAAATTCAAGGCATCACAGAAGGCTTGATTGCGCGCGTGATGAAGGAAACAAAAGGCATCGAAGTGACATTACCATTCCCTCGTATGAAGTATGATGAGGCCATGGCTCTTTATGGTTCTGACAAACCTGATACTCGTTTTGAGATGTTGCTTCAAGACGTGAAAGCAGTTGTTAAAGGATTAGATTTCAAAGTCTTCTCAGAAGCCCCTGCCGTTAAAGCCATTGTCGTGAAAGGCGCAGCAGATAACTACTCACGTAAAGACATCGACAAGATGACAGAAGTAGCCAAGCAATATGGTGCTAAAGGCCTTGCTTGGGTCAAGGTTGTTGACGGTGAATTAAATGGTCCAGTTGCTAAGTTCTTGACTGGTATTCAAGGCGATTTAACAAGTGCGCTTGGTCTTGAAGATAAGGACTTGGTTCTCTTTGTAGCAGATACGCTTGAAGTAGCTAACGCAACTCTTGGTGCCCTTCGTGGACGTATTGCCAAGGAACTAGGCTTGATTGATAACGACAAATTCAACTTCCTCTGGGTTGTTGACTGGCCAATGTTTGAATGGTCTGAGGAAGAAGGTCGTTACATGAGCGCCCACCATCCATTTACCCTTCCTGATAAGGATTCTGCAAGAAAGCTAAAGAATAGTGAGAACTATTTACAAAGTTGTTCCAAAGAAAAAGGAAGTGTTCTTGAGAGAATTCATGCAGTCGCATATGATATTGTCTTAAACGGTTATGAGCTTGGTGGTGGTAGTCTTCGTATATATAAAAAAGACTTACAGGAATGCATGTTTAAGGCTCTTGGTTTCTCAGCTGAAGAAGCAAATGACCAGTTTGGATTCCTTTTGGAAGCCATGGACTATGGATTCCCACCACACGGTGGCTTGGCGATCGGTCTTGACCGCTTTGTCATGCTCTTAGCAGGCGAAGATAACATCCGTGAAGTCATTGCCTTTCCTAAGAACAACAAGGCGACAGATCCAATGACCCAAGCGCCATCAACTGTAGCTCTTAAACAACTAGAAGAACTCAATCTACAAGTAGAACAAGATGAAACAAACGAAACTAACTAAAAAGTGGCACTATTATTTGCGCCGCTTTGCTCACCGAGTGAAGATTTTGCGTGTTTTGCAAAGTATCTCCCGAGAAAAATACGATGAAAAAATTTCAGCTTCTCTAGTATATGGTTTTCTATCAGCAGTAGCTGTCAATTTTTTCTTCCAACCAGGACACGTTTATTCAAGTGGTGCAACAGGTTTGGCTCAGATCATTTCTGCGCTTAGTAATCACTTGTTTGGCTTTTATTTCCCAATTTCAGTAGCATTTTACGCTATCAATATCCCGCTGATGATTTTAGCCTGGTACCAAATTGGACATAAGTTCACGATTTTCACCTTTATCACGGTATCCATGAGCTCGCTTTTTATCCAGTTTGTGCCAGTGGTGGTCTTGACAGAGGATCCAATCATCAATGCTCTCTTTGGTGGGGTCGTCATGGGACTGGGAATCGGCTTTGCTTTACGCCATAACATCTCCAGTGGTGGAACAGATATTGTCAGTCTGACTATTCGTAAGAAGACGGGTCGTAACGTCGGAAGTATCTCCTTCCTAGTGAACGGGACAATCATGCTGATTGCAGGTTTGACCTTTGGTTGGAAATATGCCCTTTATTCCATGATTACCATCTTTGTCTCCAGCCGTGTAACAGATGCAGTTTTCACCAAACAGAAACGCATGCAGGCTATGATTGTTACTAGTAATCCAGATGCTGTGATTGAGAAAATTCACAATAAATTGCACCGTGGAGCGACCATGATTCACGATGCTGAAGGGACTTATAACCATGAGCGTAAAGCGGTTTTGATTACGGTTATCACTCGCGCAGAGTTTAATGATTTTAAACTCATCATGAAACAAGTTGATCCGACAGCCTTTGTATCTGTCTCAGAAAATGTCCATATTCTTGGGCGATTTGTCGAAGTTGAAAACTAGTCGTTCAGGTAAATAGGATACAAAAAAACCAACTCAAAATAGAGAGTTGGTTTTTATTTTTCAACGATTTTGTGGGCAATCAACTGGCGGTAACAAATTTGTTTGTTGTTTTTAGCATCATCGATGATCTGGAGAATAGTTTCAAAGGAAACACGACCAAGCTCCAAACTATTGATATCGACATAGGCCGCCAAGTTGAGCTTGGGATTGACTGAGTCGAAGCTGAGGACAGGGACATCCAGTTGGTGTTTTGCGATGTAATCACAGACCCCTGCAGCAAGGAGACTATCAATGGTAATAATAGCGTCAATATTTGGATTGTGTTTGAAGAGAAGTCTACTAAAGCGATAACCATTATCTTCAAGAAATTCAGTAGCAAAGTAAGTCAGATTACTATCAAGAGGCAGATTGTGTTCTTGAAGAGCTTGCTCGTAACCTGTCAGACGGTCTAGTGTTACGAAGAGTCGCTTAGTACCTCCGATAAAGGCAATTCGCTTGCATCCTTTTTTGATGAAATACTCTGTCGCATCAAAACCAGCTTGGACATTGTCATTATCGACAAGTGGAATGAAGGGAGAAAGTGATTTTCCAAGAATGAGGAAGGGGAATTGCTCCTCGACAACAAGTTGCACCAAGGGATCATTTTCTTGAGCGTACAGGAAGATAAGCCCGTCCACACGTTTTCCGTAGACCATTTGTGAAATGGCGTTTAAACGCTCTTTGGCATCTTTACCTGTCGCAATCTGAATGGCGTAGTGGTTTTCAGAGGCGACTTGGGCGATACCACGGAGGACAGATGGGAAGAAAGGATTTTGATAGAAGGCATCTGAGTCGTCAGGAAGGACCAAGCCAATAACTTGGGTATAACTGCTAACAAGACTTCGAGCATTTAGATTAGGATGATAATTGAGTTCTTTCATTGCTTTTCGAACTCGTTTTTTTGTTTCGTCACTAATCGTTGATTTGTTTTGAATAACACGGGTTACGGTTGAAGGAGAAACTCCTGCAGCTTTGGCCACGTCTTTAATCGTAACAGGCATAATAATCTCCTACTTTTTGTAGTCTGGATCACGATAATGAGTCTTATAAAAGATAGTGACCAGGTATAGAACAAATAAAATGTTTTGAACAGTAATCAAAGTTGCCATATTCTGCCCCAAGAGACCTAGAATCAGGGTAAGTAAAGTTGGTAATCCTAAACAGTTCAAAATAAAATGATAGCACTCTTTATAGGTCTTAAATGAGAAGAGACGTGATTTTTTCGTGAAGTAGAGCAGAAGGCTAGCACCTAAAGCTACAATGAAAAAATTAAGTCCAAAGAGGAAACTAGCACCTAAGACCAGGAAGAGACTGATATAGACGCGATTCTGTTGATACCAGTCTTTTGAAATAGCCTGAGTCAAGCTTTCCTTGTTTTGGAAGCTATCAGTTGTGATAGCGTGATAGCGAATGCTGGTTAGTTCTTTTCCTTGCTTACTGATGACGAGTTGCTCAGGTTCAAAGTTAAGAAGTAATTCCTCAGGGAAACTTGAACTAGCGGTAGCCCCGATTTGTACAGAAGCTTGATGAGGAGTCGAACCCGTATAGCTTAGTTTTCCATCTACAATCTGAGCATTGGTAGCTAGATCCTGAACGACTTCGTCGGTCAATGGAGCATAGACATCATCGATGAACGTCTCTAAAGGATAGGTTTCCTGAGAACTGTTCTGGATAGCAATAGGCACCATGGATAAGCTAATCAAGAAAATACTGGTAAAAATCAGTTGAAACCAGTTTAGACCAAAACGATGAGAGAGGGGCTTACGAAATCCCCAAATACTATTAAAATAAGAAAACGGATATGGTAACATAAATCTCTTTCTATAGGCATTTTCTATACGAGTATTATATAGAGAAATGTTTTTTATTTCAAGCGGGGATAGTAGAATCCTTGGTAAAAGTGAATGTTTGTTATGATTCGTCCACTAACTAACAAGGAAATCTCAGCAAGCTCATGTTTCTCACCAGACAATCGATGTACAAGTTCAAAAATGAAAAAGGGTGGCGAGGGTATATTACCCCTTGTCGCCACCGCTTGTAAGTCCTGAAACGAAGTTCTTTTGCAAGAAGAAGAAAAGTGTACAGATTGGAAGAGCGATGAGGATGGCACCTGCTGAGAAGTAGGCGATCTTCAAGTTCTTCGCATTGCTGACGAAGGTTTGTAGACCAACGGCAACTGTAAAGTATTCTTTTTCACGAAGCAAGAAACTAGAGAGGATATAGTCTCCGAAAGGTCCCATGAAGGCCCAGAGTGCTTGTACAGCAACCATTGGGCGAACAAGAGGGAGAACGATTTGCCAGAAGCGGCGGAAGTGTCCTGCACCATCTAGTTTTGCAGACTCATCAAGAGACATTGGCACGGTGTCAAAGTAACCTTTCATCAACCAAGCATTCATAGGGATACCACCACCGACGTAGAGGAAGATGAGGAACCAGCTATGGTTAAGGGCGTTCAACATGAGGGCCATAACAAAGAAGGCAGTCAAAGCGGCCATTGTTGGCACCATTTGGATAATCAAGAAGAAGACCAAACTTTGTTTACGAGCCAAGAAGTTGTAACGGCTATAGGCATAACCAGCAAGTACGATAATACTTGTCTGAACAACCATAGTGATCAAAGCGATGATCAAAGTGTTGAGGTACCATGTGCCGTACAAGGTTTCTGTAAAGAGCCCTTTGAAGTTATCAAGACTGAAATTAACATTGCTGTCGAGCTTGAAGGCCACAACGTTACCGGCCTTAAAGGCTGACATAATCGTGATTAAAAGAGGATAGATAATAACGATTGAAAGTCCAATTAAGTAAAGATAAGTAAGGGTTTGAGTCAGTCTACGTTTGATTTTGATTGAGTTATTCATCTTAGACGTCCTCCATATCAAATGCGTGTAGTTTCTTGAATGCAATCATAGAAATAGAGATGACAATGATTGAAATAATCAAGGTAACAGCAGCTGCCATAGAGTATTGAGGAGCTGTACCAGTTGTCAAACGGTAGATCCATGAGATCAAGATATCGGTTGAACCAGCTCCACCACCGACACTACCAGGACCACCACCATTGAAGAGATACATGATAGAGAAGTTGTTGAAGTTGAAGGTGTATTGGCTGATCAAAGTAGGTGCCGCAACGGCCAAAATCATTGGGAAAGTAATGTTGCGGAATTTTTGCCAAGCGTTTGCACCGTCGATATAAGCTGCTTCATACAAGTCATTTGGAATAGACTGTAGGATACCGAGAGTCAAGACGTAGATATAAGGGAATCCAAGCCAACCTTGCATCATAATCAAGGCAACCTTAGTCCAAGTAGGGTCTGTTTTCCAAGGAATGAGTGCCCCGTCGAGGAATGGAAGAACCTTAGCAAAGAGAGGGATAACTTGGGTATTGATAGCACCAACACTATCGTTGAACATGTTTGAGAATGTCAAGATAGTGATAAAGGCTGGAACCGCCCAAGGTAGAAGGAAGATAACACCAAAGATACGTTTCCCCTTGATGAATGGTTGGTTAGCGATAATAGCTGTAAAGATACCGAGTACGATTTGCAAAGTAGATGCAGATAAAGCCCAGATAATAGTCCAAGAAAGGACAGAACCGAAGGCTGAACGGAAGGTACTTAAGCTCCAGATATTTGTAAAGTTAGTCAATCCAACCCAATCCAAGAGTTTGTTTGGTGGTAAATGTTGGAAATCGTAGTTAGTAAAGGCAATCATCAAGGTTACAATAACCGGGAAGATGATGGCAAATGTCATGGCAACGTAAGATGGAATGATAAGCAAGTAAGGGAATCCATTTTCATAGATACCTTTAATCATATCCTTAAGTGTCAATGGGACAGGGATGCCATTATTGATACGTTTTGCAATCGTGTGAGCGTCTTTAATATTGAGAATATAAAAGGCTAGATAAACAATTACAAAGATAGAGTGAAATGCACCACGAATCAACATGAAGAGAGAGTTGTCACGGCCAGGTTTTTCACCGAGTGTGATCAAATTGCTCAATTCAGGTGCTGCAAGTACTATAAAATAGAGGACAAAAGCCACTGTTACAGCAAGGAAGATAAAACCTTTAGCTTTTTGTTTGTTGTAGATTTGTCCCAACCCAGGAATCAATGAAAGCAAGGCTGCTTTTTTTGGTTGTTGTTCCATGAGCGCTCCTTTCATAAGATACGAGCATTGAGCTCGATGCTAATCAGCAAAATTGCTGAAAACATTGTCAATATATCTAAAAATCAAGGGAGATGTTTAAATTATCTCCCTTGAATCAATCAATTAGTTACCAAATTTTTAGTTACCAAATTTTTGTTGGATTGTTTCTTTGATCAATGTTACAGCATCATTAGCAGCTGTTTTAGCATCTTTCTTACCGCTTACAGCATCAAAGAGCATTGTTTTAGCTGGGTCCCAAACTGTTGACATTTGAGAGATGTTTGGCATTGGTTGTGCGTTCTTGAACTGCTCGATAACAGCTGTAGTCAACTCATCTTTTTTACCTACAGCGTAAGTACGAGCTTCAGTGTTAGCTGGGATTTCGTTAGTTGCATCGTAGAATGCTTTTTGTTGGTCAGTTGAAACAAGGAAGTCTACGAATTTTTGAGCGCCTTCAAGGTTCTTAGTGCTTGATGGGATGATCCAAGCTTTACCACCACCAAAGGCTGCGTAGTTTTTACCGTTTGGAAGAGTTGGGATAGTTGCAACACCGTAGTTTACTTTAGCATCTTTGAATGCTTGAGCTTTCCAAGGACCGTCGATGATCGCAGCTGTTTTACCTTCTTGGAATTGAGTTTGGATCAAGTTTCCAGCACCTTCAGTGTCTTGCATACCTTTAGGCCATTTATCGTACCAAGTTTTAGCGTATTCAATACCTGCGATAGCACCATCGTTAGCAAGACCGATATCTTTAGGATTTTTACCGTTGTCACCGAATACGTAAGCACCGTTACCAGCAAGAAGTCCGTATGCGTAGTAGAAGTTAGTCCAGTCAGCTAGGAAAGCAGTTGTTTTACCTTCTTCACCAGCGAAAGCGTATTTGCTATCTTTAGCAAGATTTTCTAAGTCAGCAAATGTTTTTGGAGCTTCTTTAATCAAATCTTTGTTATAGTACATAACAAGTGATTCGATAACGGCTGGAGCACCGTAAACTTTTCCACCAACAGTTACAAGAGATTTAGTAGTATCGTCCGTTTTAGCACCGTCGCTCAAAGTTACTTCTGAAAGTTGTCCGTCAGTACCAAGGCTACCTACACGGTCGTATGGTGCCATCATAACATCAGGGGCTTTACCAGATTGGTTATCTAGTGAAAGGTTATCAAGCCCACCCATTTGGTCTCCTGTTTTGATGTTAACTTTTACACCAGCTTCTTTTTCGTAAGCTTTTGCAGCTGATTCAGCAAAGGCTTTGTATTGATCTTCAACGTAGAAAGTGATTTCTTTCGCTTCTGATGAACCAGAATCAGCAGGCTTATCAGCAGTTTTGCTTCCGCAAGCTACCAAAAGCAAGCTAGCAAGAGTAGCAGTACCAAGTACAGCTGCGCTCTTCATGAATTTAGTTGACATAGTGTATTCCTCCTAAAGAATAACAAATTTAAATTTCGAGGAAACGCAAACGTTTTCCCTTATGACCTTAGTATAGCACAAACAGAAAACGGTTGCAAGCGTTTTTTATAAAAATTTTTAAAAAGCTTAAAGTTAAGAAAAACTGAAAACTGTCCCTACAATAGGAAGAAAAGATAAATAATTAAGGAAAAAATGTTCGGAAATGGATGAATGGAAACGATTGCGCAATTTTTTTGAAAAAATAAATAAAGCTACAAAGGAAGATATAGTAAATTTTATTTTTAACAATATAAATAAAATCAAAAAACTTTTTTTACAAACGCTTGCATTTATTTTAGAAATGGGGTATACTTGACTTAGCGCAAACGTTTGCGCAAAAATTTGAACAATTAATAAAAAAACACTTGAGGTGCTATTATGAAGAAACGTCAAAGTGGTGTGTTGATGCACATCTCATCACTTCCAGGAGCTTACGGAATCGGATCATTTGGTCAAAGCGCCTATGATTTCGTTGACTTCTTGGTTCGTACAAAGCAACGTTACTGGCAAATCCTTCCTTTAGGAACAACCAGCTACGGAGATTCTCCTTATCAATCTTTCTCAGCCTTTGCTGGAAACACTCATTTTATCGATCTTGATATTTTGGTAGAGCAAGGCTTATTAGAAGCAGGTGATCTTGAGGGAGTAGATTTCGGTAGCAACCCAACTGAAGTTGACTACGCTAAAATTTACTATGCACGTCGTCCCCTTCTAGAAAAAGCAGTCAAACGTTTCCTTGAAGTTGGAGATGTGAAAGACTTCGAAAGATTTGCTCAAGACAACCAATCATGGCTTGAACTTTTTGCAGAGTATATGGCTATTAAAGAGCATTTTGATAATTTGGCTTGGACAGAGTGGCCAGATGCAGACATTCGTGCTCGTAAAGCTTCTGCTCTTGAAAGCTACCGTGAACAATTGGCAGACAAACTTGTTTACCACCGAGTAACCCAATATCTCTTCTTCCAACAATGGTTGAAATTGAAAGCATACGCTAACGAAAACCACATCGAGATTGTGGGGGATATGCCAATCTATGTTGCTGAAGATTCAAGCGATATGTGGGCAAATCCACACCTCTTTAAAACAGATGAAAATGGGAAAGCAACTTGCATCGCAGGATGCCCACCAGATGAGTTTTCTGCTACTGGTCAGCTTTGGGGGAACCCAATCTATGACTGGGAAGCAATGGATCGCGATGGTTACAAATGGTGGATTGAACGCTTGCGTGAAAGCTTTAAAATCTATGATATCGTGCGTATCGACCACTTCCGTGGATTTGAGTCTTATTGGGAAATCCCAGCTGGTTCTGAAACAGCGGCACCTGGTAAATGGGTGAAAGGACCTGACTACAAACTCTTTGCAGCGGTTAAAGAAGAACTTGGTGACTTGAACATCATCGCTGAAGACCTTGGTTTCATGACTGATGAAGTTATTGAACTACGTGAGCGCACTGGATTCCCAGGAATGAAGGTCCTTCAATTTGCCTTCAATCCAGAAGACGAAAGTATCGACAGCCCACACTTGGCACCAGCTAACTCTGTTATGTACACAGGAACACATGATAACAACACTGTTCTTGGTTGGTACCGTGATGAGATTGATGATCCAACTCGTGAGTACATGGCACGCTACACAAACCGTAAAGAGTACGAAACAGTAGTGCATGCTATGCTTCGTACAGCCTTCGCATCAGTAAGTTTCATGACGATTGCAACTATGCAAGATTTGCTAGAGTTGGATGGTTCAGCTCGTATGAACTTCCCATCTACTCTTGGTGGAAACTGGTCATGGCGTATGACAGAGGAACAATTGACTCCTGCTGTCGAAGAAACTTTGCTTGACTTGACTACAATTTATCGCCGTATCAATGAAAATTTGGTAGAATTAAAGAAATAAGACATTATCAGGAGACATAAAAATGTTACCATTAAAAGAATTTGTACAAAATCGTTACAATAAATCTATCGCAGAATGTAGCAATGAGGAGCTTTACCTTGCTCTTCTTAACTACAGCAAACTTGCAAGCAGCCAAAAACCAGTGAACACTGGTAAGAAAAAAGTTTACTACATTTCAGCTGAGTTCTTGATTGGTAAACTCTTGTCAAACAACTTGATTAACCTTGGTCTTTATGACGAAGTTAAAAAAGAACTTGCTGACGCAGGTAAAGAGTTGATCGAAATCGAAGAAGTAGAATTGGAACCATCACTTGGTAACGGTGGTTTGGGACGTTTGGCAGCCTGCTTTATCGACTCCATCGCTACACTTGGATTGAATGGTGACGGTGTTGGTTTGAACTACCACTTTGGTCTTTTCCAACAAGTGCTTAAAAACAACCAACAAGAAACTATTCCTAACGCTTGGTTGACTGACCAAAACTGGTTGGTTCGCTCAAGCCGTAGCTACCAAGTGCCATTTGCACACTTTACATTGACATCTACTCTTTACGATATCGATGTACCTGGTTACAAAACTGCTACGAAAAACCGCTTGCGTTTGTTTGACTTGGATTCAGTTGATTCTTCAATCATCCAAGATGGTATCGACTTTGACAAGACAGATATTGCTCACAACTTGACTCTTTTCCTTTACCCAGACGATAGCGACAAACAAGGTGAATTGCTCCGTATCTTCCAACAATACTTCATGGTTTCAAACGGTGCACAATTGATCATCGATGAAGCAATCGAAAAAGGAAGCAACTTGCATGACCTTGCTGACTACGCAGTTGTACAAATCAACGATACTCACCCATCAATGGTGATTCCTGAATTGATCCGTCTGTTGACTGAACGTGGTATCGAACTTGATGAAGCAATTTCTATCGTTCGTAGCATGACTGCCTACACAAACCACACAATCCTTGCTGAAGCCCTTGAAAAATGGCCTCTTGAATTCTTGGAAGAAGTGGTTCCGCACTTGGTACCAATTATCAAAGAATTGGACCGTCGTGTTCGTGCTGAATACAAAGATCCAGCTGTTCAAATCATTGATGAAAACGATCGTGTACACATGGCCCACATGGATATCCACTATGGATACAGCGTAAACGGGGTTGCCGCTCTTCACACAGAAATTTTGAAGAACTCTGAGTTGAAAGCTTTCTACGATCTTTACCCAGAAAAATTCAACAACAAAACAAACGGTATTACTTTCCGTCGTTGGCTCATGCATGCTAACCCAAGCTTGTCTCACTACTTGGATGAGATTCTTGGACGCGAATGGCACCATGAAGCTTCTAAATTGGAAGATCTTCTTTCATACGAAGACAAGGCTGCTGTCAAAGAAAAATTGGAAAGCATCAAAGCTCACAACAAACGTAAATTGGCTCGTCACTTGAAAGAACACCAAGGTGTGGAAATCAATACTAACTCAATCTTTGATATCCAAATCAAACGTCTTCACGAGTACAAACGTCAACAAATGAACGCTTTGTATGTTATCCACAAATATCTTGACATCAAGGCTGGTAATATCCCTGCTCGTCCAATCACAGTATTCTTTGGTGGTAAAGCAGCTCCTGCCTACACAATCGCTCAAGACATCATCCACTTGATCCTTTGCTTGTCAGAAGTGATTGCTAACGACCCAGCAGTAGCACCACACTTGCAAGTGGTAATGGTTGAAAACTACAACGTTACTGCAGCAAGCTTCCTCATCCCAGCATGTGACATCTCAGAACAAATCTCACTTGCTTCTAAAGAAGCTTCAGGTACTGGTAACATGAAATTCATGTTGAACGGAGCTTTGACTCTTGGTACTATGGACGGTGCTAACGTGGAAATCGCTGAGTTGGTTGGAGACGAAAACATCTACATCTTTGGTGAAGATTCAGAAACTGTTATCGACCTTTACGCAAAATCAGCTTACAAATCAAGCGAATTCTACGCTCGTAAAGCGATCAAACCATTGGTTGACTTTATCGTGAGCGACGCTGTTCTTGCAGTTGGTAAGAAAGAACGCTTGGAACGTCTTTACAATGAATTGATTAACAAAGACTGGTTCATGACTCTTCTTGACTTGGAAGACTACATCAAAGTGAAAGAGCAAATGCTTGCTGACTACGAAAACCGTGACGCATGGTTGGATAAAGTCATCGTCAACATTGCTAAAGCAGGATTCTTCTCATCTGACCGTACAATCGCTCAGTACAACGAAGATATCTGGCACTTGAACTAAGATTCTCTGTAACAGATTATAAAATAAAACGCATCTTTAATAGATGCGTTTTTGTTTTTAGCTATAAAAGAGTAGGGGCTTTTATAGAAATTTGTCCATCCCGTTAAAAAGCTAGCACAATATAGGAAAAACAGGTATACTATTGTTAATTAAAATGAATCATATCAAGGATAGGGAAAATTATGACAAAAAAACTAGCGTTGGCAGTAGTACTTTTTGGAATGGCACTGTTGACATTGACAGGTTGTTTTATGAAAAGCAGCCGAAGATTTATCGAAGGGAAAGCCTCAGAGTTAAGTCAGGTCTATCCGACGGAGAATCTAGAAGACTTGTTTGAAAAGTTTCCAGGAGGGTTTAGTATTTGGAGTGAAGACCTTTATGATTATAAAGAGGAGGGTTATCTCTTCCAATCTGTAAAGTTAAATGGTGATATCGAGGCTCGAAAAATTATTGGAACTATTTTATGGGAGAAAGTAACTTTTGATAATGATGATAAAAGACATACAGAAGTACTCTATGAAGGTGGAGTAGTTTATAAAGATGGAATGATTCAATTGATGGATCCTCAGGCAAATGCGACGATAAGGAATCCTAAACTATTGCTCCAAGAATTTACAATCAATAGAAATACTCTGTCGAAATTAAAATTGGGGAGAAAAAGCTATAGTTTTGAAACAGGGAGCGCAGATATTGACTATACTCTATCGGATCCTATTTTAAACACCTACATGGGAGTGGAGCAGGATAAAGAATTAAAAATGATTATTTATATTATGCATGAGACGGTTGAAAACAAGGCTTATAGCTATACTTTAGATATTAAAGATGGTCATAACTATCATACAGAATTAATTGAAGGTTACTAAAGTTATATTACGGAAAGAGTAATAAATTTGTGTAAAAAGCACTGCGAGGTAAAAATATGAGTGAAAAAACTTCATCAGTTATTCTAGATGGAACTAATCCAACACTAGATGCTTCGGATTTGTCCTATGAAGAGGGGAAAATATATGTTTAAAAAACTTACAATGCTCATCTTATTAGTTGGAGCGGGAATGGTCATTCTCTCCGGCTGTAGTCTAAAGAATAGCCGGCGATTTATCGAAGGAAAGGCCTCAGAGTTAAGCAAGGTCTACCCAACAGAAAATCTAGAAGACTTGTTTGAAAAGTTTCCGGATGGATTTGGTATTTTTAGCGACGATATTTATGATTATAAAGAAGGGAAAGGCTATTTTTACCAATCTATTGAACTAAAGGGTGATGCTGAGAATAAAGTGGTTAGAGGAACTTTTAAGGAGAAAAAAGTCAGCATAGATGAGAATAAAAAACGAACGGAAGAAGTACTCTATGAAGGTGGAGTGATTTATAAGGATGGAACGATTCAATTGACGGATCCTCAGGCAAATGCGACGATAAGGAATCCTAAACTATTGCTCCAAGAATTTACGATTAATAGAAATACTCTGTCGAAATTAAAAATGGGGAGAAGAAGCTACAGTGTTGAAACAGGGAGCGCAGATATTGACTATACTCTATCGGATCCGATTTTAAACAACTACATGGGAGTTGAGCAGAATAAAGAACTAAAAATGGTGATTTATATCATGCATGAAACCATTAAAAATATGGCCTATAGCTATACTTTAGAAATTCAAGACGGGCAAAATACACATGCGGAGATTATCAGTGGTTATAAAAGTCGAAAAGAAAAAGAATAATGGATAAATTTATGACAAAAAAATTAGCGCTAACAGCAGTACTTTTGGGAATGGCACTATTGACATTGACAGGTTGTTTTATGAAAAGCAGTCGAAGATTTATTGAAGGGAAAGCCTCGGAGTTAAGTCAGGTCTATCCAACGGAAAATCTGGAAGACTTGTTTGAAAAGTTTCCGGATGGGTTTCAGATTCGTATAACAGATATTAATGAGGATAGTGAAGACTCTCCTTCGATTAGTTATCAGGTAGTTTTAAATGGAATTTCTGAGACCAAAGAAATAAAAGGAGAAATTATCAAAGAAAGCTCATTCGAGAATTCAGATGGGAAAATTGAAGAAGAAACATTATATAAAGGAAATGTCTACTACAAAGATGGCAGTCTTCATTTATCGGAAGGAAATTCTTCTAAAAATAAAGAAAAGGGTGATTTAAAACACTCACGACTTTTAATGCAGGAATTTTCTATTTCAAGGTCTAGTTTAAAAAGACTAGAAGTAGCTCTTAAAGGATATAGCTTTGAGACCGGTTCTGCCAGTATCACCTATAAGCTCAAAAATGAACAAGTAAATGATTATTTAGGTTTAGAAAATGATGCCCAACTTAATATGGACATCAATATTTTTGAACCAACGGTCTCAGGAAAGAATTACGGTTACTCCATCGTTTTTAGAAAAGATAGGCTCTATCATTCAGAAGGTATTGTTGGAAAATTAAAAGGTAATTAAAATGAGTGACAACAATGAAACCCGCATCTCAAGAAGAGATGCGGGTTTTGTAGTATATCAAAAATTTATTCACAGTGCTTTCCCAACCAGAATCTCTGCTTCGATAGTAATCTCTGTCAATTGACTCCAGTCAATCTTGCTTTGGTCGACGTGAAAGAGGAGGGGTGTCATGCTGAGTAAGGCCTGTCTTTGCTCTGCGGTGATGGACTTGGTCAGGGAAGCAGTCTGGCTATACTGGATGCTGAAATGTTCCTGGAAATGTTCCTTGATATCTTGGTTGGAATAGTCCTTCTTTGTTAGCTGGTCCTGTACCATTTGGCGGATTTCCTTGAGGTGGTTTTCAGTAGGAATAACCTTGATTAAGATGCTGTCCTTTGATAAGACACGGTGAAATTCTCCATAGTTAGCAGGCGAAAAGATATCAAGCAGGATATCCATGCTGGCGTCTTTTATAGGAAGGCGAGCCAGGTCGCCAACAAACCAGTTGACTGCCCAGTTGGATTCGCTTTTGGCAGCGATTTGGACTGAGTCTTTTGAAATGTCAAAGGCGTAGAAGGTCTTGTCAGGATGGGCTTCTTGGAGCTTGCGAGAGTAGAAGCCTTCGCCACAACCAATGTCCAAGATGGTTTTTGCAGATGATTTAGTCGCTAGTATGTCTGAGATGCCTTCTAAGATAGCCTGATAAAAGCCAGCTTCTAGTATTTGCTGGCGATTTTGAAAGTTTTCCTTGTCGTAGTTGGCCGATTGTTTGATTTGCGGAGCTAGATTGACATAGCCGAATTTTGCTAGGTCAAAAGAATGGCGGTTGCTACACTTGAGGCTTGACTCTACCAAGGTCAGATTTTCTTGGCAGATAGGACAGGCAAAGGCACTAGCGGTAGCAAAGCGCTGGAGTTTGGGTTTGAGGTTTGTATTCATAGTTTTAGTCTAGCAAAAAAAGGACTGGATGGCAAATGCCTCCAGTCTGTTTTTAATATGTAAGGACGAAGTATTTTTTCTTACCACGTCGAATAACAGTCAATTCATTCTCTAATTTGTCTGCGTCACTCAAGACATAGTCAAGGTCTTGGATGCGGTAACCATTTACGTAGATAGCTCCGTTTTGTACGTCTTCACGGGCTTGGCGTTTTGAGTTAACCACGCCAGAAGATACGAGAAGTTCAACGATGTTGTGATTTTCGTCTGCCTGTACTTGGTAGTTTGGCACGCCACGAAGTCCTTGTTTGAGTTCTTTGACAGAAAGGTTTTTGATATTTCCGGCAAAGAGTTGCTCAGTGATGTTGAGGGCTTCTTTGTAGGCTTCTTCACCGTGGACAAGTGTTACAACTTCACGAGCCAGGACTTTTTGAGCCAAGCGTTCGTGTGGCGCCGCTTCAAATTGTTTACGGATCTCTTCAATCTCGTCAAGTGACAAGAAAGTAAAGATTTTCAAGAAACGAACAGCGTCAGCGTCCATGACATTCATCCAGAATTGGTACATTTCGTATGGAGAAGTCTTTTCGGGGTTGAGCCAAACAGCGTTCCCTTCAGATTTACCAAATTTTTTACCAGTCGCGTCTGTGATGAGTGGCACTGTGATAACGTGACCAGTCTTGTCAGCCTTACGACGAAGCAATTCGGTACCAGCAGTCATATTTCCCCACTGGTCAGAACCACCGATTTGAAGGGTTACATTGTGCTCTTGGTTAAGGACAAAGAAATCGTACCCTTGCATGATTTGGTAGGCAAACTCAGTGTAAGAAATCCCTGTTTCAATACGTTTCTTCACAGACTCCTTGCTCATCATGTAGTTGACAGTGAAGTATTTTCCGATATCACGGAGGAAGTCAATGAAGCTGATACTGCCAAACCAGTCGTAGTTATTGACCATGACAGCTTTATTTTCACCATTTTCAAAGTCAAGAAAGCGAGAAAGTTGTCCTTGGATAGACTTGACCCAGCCATCTACTGTGTCTTTTGTTTGGAGACTACGTTCAGCATCTTTGAAGGACGGATCTCCGATGAGACCTGTAGCACCGCCAACGAGCGCATATGGTTTGTGACCTGCTAACTGCAAACGACGACTGGTCAAGATTGCGACAAGGTGACCTAGGTGAAGGCTGTCAGCAGTTGGATCGTAGCCAGTATAATAAGAAACTTGACCTTCTTCTAGGGCTTTACGCAAAGCTTCTTCATCAGTCGTTTGAAAAATCAAACCACGCTCTTTTAGCTCATCAAAAATGTGCATGTGTCTTTTCTCCTTTTTAAAATATTATTTCTACCTATTTTACCACAAAATTGGCAAATAACCTAGTAAAATCGGGAAGAAAGTTGCTACTCGGACTTTTTTGGAAACGAGTGAAATATGGTATAATAGCACTAGCTTATTTTCAGAGAAATAGATAAAAATAGTTAAGAAAGGGGCTGAAAGATGTCTCATATTATTGAATTGCCAGAAGTCTTGGCCAACCAGATTGCAGCAGGAGAAGTTATCGAACGCCCTGCTAGTGTAGTCAAGGAGCTAGTTGAAAATGCCATCGATGCCGGCTCAAGCCAGATTATCGTAGAGGTTGAAGAAGCTGGACTTAAGAAAATCCAAATCACAGATAATGGTCACGGGATTGCCCACGATGAGGTCGAGTTAGCTCTCCGTCGTCATGCGACCAGTAAGATTAAGAATCAAGCGGATCTTTTTCGGATTCGGACCCTCGGCTTTCGTGGTGAAGCCCTGCCCTCTATCGCATCTGTTAGTGTTTTGACTTTGTTGACAGCGGTGGACGGTGCAAGTCACGGGACCAAACTAGTGGCTCGTGGGGGAGAAGTTGAGGAAATCAATCCAGCGACCAGTCCTGTGGGGACTAAGGTTTGTGTGGAGGATCTCTTTTTCAATACACCGGCTCGTCTCAAGTATATGAAGAGCCAGCAGGCAGAGTTGTCTCATATCATTGATATTGTCAATCGTCTGGGGCTAGCCCATCCGGAGATTTCTTTTAGCCTGATTAGTGATGGCAAGGAAATGACACGAACAGCTGGTACGGGTCAACTGCGTCAAGCCATTGCTGGAATTTATGGTTTAGCCAGTGCTAAAAAGATGATTGAGATTGAGAATGCTGACCTAGACTTTGAAATTTCTGGTTTTGTCTCATTGCCTGAATTGACACGGGCTAATCGCAACTATATCAGTCTTTTTATCAATGGTCGTTATATCAAAAACTTCCTGCTCAATCGTGCTATTTTAGATGGTTATGGCAGTAAGCTCATGGTGGGGCGTTTTCCGCTGGCTGTGATTCACATCCAGATCGATCCTTATCTAGCAGATGTCAATGTGCACCCGACCAAGCAAGAGGTGCGGATTTCCAAGGAAAGAGAACTGATGGCGCTGGTTTCAGAAGCTATCGCAAAGAGTCTCAAGGAACAGACCTTGATTCCAGATGCCTTGGAAAATCTGGCAAAATCTACTGTTCGCAATCGTGAAAAGGTGGAGCAAACGACTTTGCCACTGAGAGAAAATACGCTCTACTATGAAAAAAATGAACCGACAAGACCGACACAAGCTGAGGTAGCAGACCATCAGGTGAACCTGACTGAAGAGAAACAGGATTTAAATCTGTTTGCTAAGGAAACATTGGACCAGATGACCAAGCCAGCTAAATTGCATTTTGCAGAGAGAAAGCCTACTAGCTATGACCAACTGGACCATCCAGAGTTAGACCTGGCTAGTCTTGATAAGGCTTATGATAAGTTGGAGCGGGAAGAATCTTCAAGCTTCCCAGAGTTGGAATTTTTCGGTCAGATGCATGGAACCTATCTCTTTGCCCAAGGTCGAGATGGCCTTTACATCATAGATCAGCACGCGGCTCAGGAACGGGTTAAGTATGAGGAGTATCGTGAGAGCATTGGCAATGTTGACCAGAGTCAGCAGCAACTCCTAGTGCCCTATATCTTTGAATTTCCTGCGGATGATGCCCTTCGTCTCAAGGAAAGAATGCCTCTCTTAGAGGAAGTTGGTGTCTTTCTAGCAGAGTACGGGGAGAATCAATTTATCTTGCGCGAACATCCCATTTGGATGGCAGAGGAGGAAATTGAGTCTGGAATCTATGAGATGTGCGACATGCTCCTCTTGACCAAGGAAGTTTCAATCAAGAAATACCGAGCTGAACTAGCCATTATAATGTCCTGCAAGCGGTCCATCAAGGCTAACCACCGTATCGATGACCACTCGGCTAGACAGCTTCTATACCAACTCTCCCAATGTGACAACCCATACAACTGTCCACACGGACGTCCTGTTTTGGTGCATTTTACTAAGTCGGACATGGAAAAGATGTTCCGTCGCATTCAGGAAAATCATACTAGCCTCAGAGAGCTAGGAAAATACTAATACTCTTCGAAAATCTCTCTAAACCTCGTCAGCTTTACCTTGCCTAACTCAAGTTATGCCTACGGTTAGCTTCCTAGTTTAGATTTGATTTTCATTGAGTATAAATTGAAGGGAAAATTATGTACGAATATCTAAAAGGTATCATTACCAAAATTACTGCCAAATATATCGTCCTTGAGGCAAATGGTATCGGCTACATTTTGCACGTGGCTAACCCTTATGCCTACTCAGGACAAGTCAACCAAGAAGCACAAATCTATGTGCATCAAGTTGTACGTGAAGATGCTCATCTACTTTACGGTTTTCGTTCAGAAGACGAGAAAAAGCTCTTTCTTAGCTTGATTTCTGTATCAGGCATTGGCCCTGTTTCCGCTCTTGCCATCATAGCAGCTGATGACAATGCAGGCCTCGTTCAAGCTATCGAGACCAAGAATATCACCTACTTGACTAAATTTCCTAAAATCGGGAAGAAAACAGCCCAACAGATGGTCTTGGACCTAGAAGGTAAGGTGGTTGTGGCAGGCGATGACCTCCCTGCTAAGACTGCAGCTCCATCTAGCAGTGACAACCAAGAATTGGAAGAAGCTATGGAAGCCATGTTGGCCTTGGGCTACAAGGCAGCAGAGCTCAAAAAAATCAAGAAATTCTTTGAAGGAACTTCTGATACAGCTGAAAACTACATCAAATCTGCCCTTAAGATGTTGGTGAAATAGGAGAACTCTATGCCTAAACGCTGTGGCTGGGTTAAAATGAACAACCCTCTCTATGTAGCCTACCACGATGAGGAGTGGGGGCAACCCTTACATGACGACCAAGCGCTTTTTGAGTTGCTCTGCATGGAGACCTATCAGGCTGGTCTTTCTTGGGAAACAGTGCTTAATAAACGCCAAGCCTTCCGTCAAGCTTTTCATGGTTACCAAATTCAAGCGGTCGCAGAGATGTCGGATGAAGAATTGGAAGCTTTGATGGATAATCCAGCTATCATCCGCAATCATGCTAAGATATTTGCGACGCGCACCAACGCTCAAGCATTTTTACAAGTTCAAAAGGAGTATAATTCTTTTGACACCTATCTCTGGTCTTTTGTAGATAGGAAAACCATGGTCAATGATGTTCCTGATTATGCCCAAGCCCCTGCCAAGACGACTTTATCTGAGAAAATATCCAAGGATCTCAAAAAACGAGGCTTCAAATTTACTGGACCAGTCGCTGTCTTGTCCTATCTGCAGGCTGCAGGGCTAGTTGATGACCATGAGAATGATTGTGAATGGAAGGGTGGAAATAAGTGACGTTAGATGTCTAGAACATCTGAGAGTATAGAAAAAAGCTGAGAAATTCTTCCCAGCTTTATTTGTTATAGTCAAAGCGAATGACTTGCTCCGTTGCGTCTACATGGGCGTGGACTCCAAAGGGAACAATTGCTCTTGGTGTGGCATGGCCAACGTTTAGATTATAGACAATCGGGATAGTGCTATCAATGGTGTCCATTAAAGCCTCCTTATAGTTGTCATAGAAAGTTTCATCCATAGGTTTTCCGACCAAGAGTCCACTGATGACTTCAAATATCCCAGTTTCTTTTAAAGCCTGCAACATTTTTTTGAAAACATCAGGTTCAGGCTTTTCTTCACTTGTTTCTAGCAATAGAATCTTTCCTTTCCAGTCGGATAAGTCAGGGAAGAGTCTGTACTTTTGGCAGAGTTCTGTACTGTCTACATATCGAGAGTTGTCAAAGATATCGTAGAGGGATTCGAGGCAACCACCGAGGATTTTTCCCTCGAACTGGGCAGTTCCTTGTAACAAGTCAAAACCTGTATTTGTATGGCTGACACGAGGTGTTCCCAGAGCCTTGGGACTGAAGTCAGTTCTTTCCTCATACCAAAGGTCGCTAGGGCGGATTTCTGAGATTTTTCCAGTCTCAATCAATTCTTTAAAGTAGTGGAGGCTGTATGGCAACATTTCTTTGTCTAACTCACAAATGTCTGCTAAAAAGGATTGACCATAAAAAGTCTTGATTCCTAGTTTATGCAACATGAGGTGGTTCATAGTTGTATCCGAGAAGCCAAGAAAAATTTTTTGTTTGATAACCTTTTGTAGTTGGTCATTTTCAAAAAGATAAGGCAATAAACGATAGGTATCGTCTCCACCGATGGCGCATAGGATCATGTCGATGCTATCATCAGAAAAGGCCTGAATTAAATCCTCTGCACGCGCTTCAGGATGTTCTTTGATAAAGTCTAAGCCTTTTAGTGAATGAGGTAAAAAGATAGGATTGAGTCCGAGGTCTTTGAGACGTTGGACTCCCAAGTCCACTTCGTGTTTGGCAAAGTCCTCTCCGATAATCCCACTAGATAAACTTATAATACCAATAGTAGAAACCATATCTCATCCTCCTAGAAATAAATTGATGCTATTGTACCACAAAAGATGAGGGGAAACAACAAGAATTAGAGTCAGAAGAAGGCTTTTAGATCAAGAAAGTAAGCAAAAAGCAACCAATCGTGTGGTTACTTTTTCTTTTTATATTAGTTGCATTCTTATAGAGCAGTAAGGAAGGTCAGTCCGCCAAGGATAACCCCAGCCGAGTTTGGAATGATTAGAATCCAGTCTTTCTTAGGCTCTTTTGTCCATCCATAAATGACCCAGATTAAGCAAGAGACTGCTGCTGATAAAGGTTGAAATGGTTGAGCTTTATTTCCTTGTAAATTGGCAAAAATTTGGGGGATGTAGGCTATAAATACAATAATCCCGATAAAGGCACCAATTGAACCAACAATTTGATTAATTCTCTGTTTAGTCATATATATTTCTCCTTATTACTTTATTAGTATAACAGAAAAACAACTTGGATTCAAGGACAAAACCTCGGGATTCTAAGGAAAGACTTTACATTAGAACGTTTTTAGAAAATGTAGCTACTTTTCTTTGGAGAATAAAAAAAAGCTTTGGAGCCATAATAAAAGTAGTCTGTCTGTAAAACACACTACTTTTATTGTTTATCTTAATATCTAGCAGGTCCGGCACTTGCGCTCTTGATGTTGAAACGTTTTTTGAGGTAGAAACGTAGGGCAAGGAGAGCTCCTCCAATGACCAACAAAACAAGAGGTGGTAAGCTGATGTTGATGGCTTGTGGAAGGAAGTTGCTCAAGAAGAGAATGAGAACCCAGGCAAACATGGTTGCTAACATAACCAAAAGTGATTTCCAGAATGGTGGGCGTTGGCTACGGTCAGTATCTGGTCCGTAGTAGCGGTAAATGAAGTGGTAGAGAAGATAGAAGGCAACTCCACCAAAGGCCCCTACACTGATAAGTGTTACCAATCCGTAGGCCACAGGTTGGTTTGAGAAGAAGCTCATCAAGGCGCTAACTACTGCAAATAATCCTGTGATGAAAAGGGCTGAATCCAACATCATCAATTTTGGATCGTCATTTTCCTTTGGATGTTCTTTTTCGTATTGCTCTTTTTCGCTGAAACTATGAGCCCAGTGAGTTGGTGCTCCGTAGATAGAACGAGCTGTCGCTCCTTTTGGTTGTTCTTCGAGGATATGAGGAATGACTTCTTCAAGGATAGCCTTGATTTCAGCATCTGTTTTTCCGTCCTTGAGAAATTGCTGGGTTGCAATATGGATAAATTCCTGGTTTTTCTTTGTTAATTCTTTTAAATCAATCTGTGACATAATAACTCCTGTTTAGAACCATTTTTTATGGATGAGGTAAAGAGTGAGAGAAACACTCATAGCAAAGGCGATAAAGACGATGAGCCAGAAAGCATGCGGTTCTCCGTTTAAAGGGATTTCATTGTCCTTAAAGTTCATTCCGTAAGCTGAGAAAATCATAGTCGGGATAGACATAACGATGGTCACGAGGGCCAAGGTTTTCATGATATTGTTCTGGTTGTTTGAAATGATAGAGGCAAAGGTCTCTGTCATAGAGTGAAGGACGTTTCCATAGATGTCCGCCATCTCGATGGCCTGTTGCGTTTCAATCAAGGTATCTTCGAGTAGGTCTTCGTCTTCAAGGTATTTCTTAATATTGCTAGTTGCGCTGGTCAATTTTTTAATCACGCGCTCATTTGTCTTAAGAGAGGCCTTGAAGTAGACGATGGTCTTTTCCAACTCCATGAGTTCAATCAATTCTTCATTTCGAGTAGATTTGTGAAGTTGGGTTTCGATTTGCTCACTCTTACGTTCGATTGAACGTAGGGCAGTTAGGTAAATCTCCGCATTGCGGTAGAGGATTTGGAAGATAAAGCGCGAACGCATAAAGGTATAGAAATTCCGAAGTCTCCGATTGATAAAGACATCTAGAAGTGGTAGAGGTTCCAAACAAGTGGTAATGATAGCCTCCTCTGTGATGATAATCCCCAAGGGAATGGTCACATAGTAGGTACGGTTATTTCTCTCCTCGGTAATGGGAACGTCTACGATGATCAGAGTGTATTCATCTTCAATGGTAATACGAGACATTTCTTCGGCATCGAGTGGTGCACGGAGGTCAGCGATATCAATATCAAAAGCAGAAGCGATTTCCATCGATTCGCTCTGGGTAGGATTGACGAGATTGATCCAAGTGCCCGGCTGGAGCGTATCGATCTCTTTAAATTCAGTTGTTGTTGAGAGAAAGACTTGTTTCATATCTCCTATCCTTTCCTAATCTATTCTGTGTTTAAGTGATTTTTAGCACCGTACTATTATACTACAAATTCGGCTTTTTTGGTAATAGAATTTCACTTTTTTTGGTATAATGGAAAGCAACAATGGACTAGAAAGAAGTAACATGCAAGATAAGATTGTCATCCATGGGGCACGCGCCCATAATTTAAAAAATATTGACGTGGAAATTCCACGTGACAAGCTAGTTGTGGTGACGGGGCTGTCGGGTTCGGGCAAATCCAGTCTTGCCTTTGATACCCTGTATGCAGAAGGGCAACGTCGCTATGTAGAGAGTCTATCAGCCTACGCTCGTCAGTTTTTGGGCAATATGGAAAAACCAGATGTGGACTCTATCGATGGTCTCAGCCCTGCCATTTCTATTGACCAGAAAACGACTAGTAAAAACCCTCGCTCAACTGTAGGAACTACGACGGAAATCAACGACTACCTACGTCTCCTCTATGCACGTGTAGGAACACCCTACTGTATCAATGGGCATGGAGCCATCAAGGCTTCGTCTGTAGAGCAGATTGTAGACAAGGTTTTGGAATTGCCAGAACGCCAGCGTCTGCAGATTTTGGCTCCTGTTATTCGTAAGAAAAAAGGGCAACACAAGACGCTGATTGAAAAGATTCAAAAGGATGGTTACGTTCGTGTCCGTGTCGATGGGGTTGTCTATGATGTGACCGAAGTTCCTGACCTTGAAAAGAATAAGCAACATAATATCGATGTGGTGGTAGACCGTATTATCATCAAAGAAGGTATCCGTAGTCGTCTCTTTGATTCCATCGAAGCAGCCCTTCGTATCGCAGAAGGTTATGTGGTTATCGATACTATGGATGATTCGGAGTTGCTCTTTTCAGAACATTATGCCTGCCCAGTCTGTGGTTTTACAGTTCCAGAACTAGAACCTCGTCTCTTCTCCTTCAATGCACCGTTTGGTTCTTGTAGCGAGTGTGATGGTTTGGGGATCAAGCTAGAGGTTGATACGGACTTAGTCGTACCAGATGCTAGCAAGACCCTTCGTGAAGGAGCCTTAGCGCCTTGGAATCCTATCTCTTCTAACTATTATCCAAATATGTTGGAACAAGCCATGACAGCCTTCGGAGTGGACATGGATACTCCTTTTGAGGATTTGTCGGAGGCGGATAAACATCTTATCTTCTATGGTTCAGATGGTAAAGAGTTCCATTTCCATTATGAAAATGAATTCGGTGGAGTTCGTGATATCGATATTCCTTTTGAAGGTATTATAGGGAATATCAAGCGTCGCTATCATGAAACCAATAGCGACTACACTCGTACTCAGATGCGTCTTTATAT
Organism: Streptococcus infantis; assembly: GCF_047463275.1. Classification (GTDB taxonomy): domain Bacteria; phylum Bacillota; class Bacilli; order Lactobacillales; family Streptococcaceae; genus Streptococcus; species Streptococcus infantis_AF. Next base: position 32,626 of record NZ_JASHEE010000004.1, read on the forward strand.
GAATGAGCTAACCTGTGGTACTTGTCACGGTTATCGCCTCAACGATCAGGCCTTATCCGTTCGTGTAGGAGGAGAGAAAGCTCCTCATATTGGAGAAATTTCAGACCTCTCCATCGCAGACCATTTGGAAGCTATTGAACAGTTGACCCTATCAAAAAATGAAGCCATTATTGCTCGTCCGATTCTTAAGGAAATCAAGGATCGCTTGACCTTCCTCAATAATGTCGGTCTTAACTATTTAACGTTATCCCGTTCTGCAGGAACATTATCAGGTGGGGAGAGCCAACGTATTCGCTTGGCAACCCAGATTGGTTCCAATCTCTCAGGAGTCCTCTATATCTTAGATGAGCCGTCTATCGGTCTTCACCAGAGGGACAATGACCGCCTGATTGCCAGTCTGAAAAAGATGCGTGATTTGGGGAACACCTTGATCGTGGTAGAACACGATGAAGATACCATGCGTGAGGCAGATTATTTGATTGACGTTGGTCCTGGTGCAGGGGTCTTTGGTGGAGAGATTGTAGCAGCAGGAACGCCTAAGCAGGTAGCTCGCAACAGTAAGTCAATTACAGGACAGTATCTGTCAGGGAAACGTGCGATTCCAGTACCGACGGAACGCCGTATAGGCAATGGTCGCTTTATCGAGGTGACTGGGGCGCGTGAGAACAACCTACAAAATATCACCGCTCGCTTCCCACTCGGGAAATTCATTGCGGTGACAGGGGTCTCTGGCTCAGGGAAGTCGACACTTATTAACAGCATCCTCAAAAAAGCCATTGCTCAAAAGCTCAATCGCAATTCAGACAAGCCTGGAAAGTTTAAGGCGATTACAGGGATTGAGCATATCGATCGTCTGATAGACATTGACCAGAGTCCAATTGGACGAACACCGAGGTCTAATCCTGCTACCTATACAGGTGTATTTGACGATATTCGTGACCTCTTCGCTCAGACAAATGAAGCCAAGATTCGTGGCTATAAGAAGGGTCGTTTTAGTTTTAACGTCAAGGGCGGTCGCTGTGAGGCCTGCTCGGGTGATGGGATTATCAAGATTGAGATGCACTTCTTGCCAGACGTATACGTAGCTTGTGAAGTCTGCCATGGGACTCGCTACAACAGTGAAACCCTAGAAGTTCATTATAAAGAAAAAAATATCTCGCAAGTCTTGGATATGACCGTCAACGATGCGGTGGAATTTTTCAAACACATTCCGAAAATTCAACGCAAACTCCAAACGATCAAGGATGTAGGTCTAGGTTATGTGACCTTGGGACAACCAGCTACGACACTATCTGGTGGAGAAGCGCAGCGTATGAAGCTGGCTAGTGAGCTCCATAAACGCTCGACAGGTAAGTCCTTCTACATTCTAGATGAACCGACAACTGGTCTTCATACAGAGGACATCGCTCGACTACTCACCGTTTTGTCTCGCTTTGTTGATGATGGTAATACAGTTCTCGTGATTGAGCACAATCTAGATGTCATCAAAACAGCAGACCATATCATCGATTTAGGTCCAGAAGGCGGTGTTGGTGGTGGTATCATCATTGCAACAGGAACTCCAGAGGAAGTAGCTGCCAATGAAGCAAGCTATACAGGACAGTATTTGAAAGGAAAGTTACATCATGAATAAACGTGTGCAAGCATTTCTCGATAAAATGCAAGAAAAAGAACTAGATGGAATCATTATCAATAACCTTAAAAACGTCTATTATTTGACAGGATTTTGGGGTTCAAATGGTACGGTCTTTATCAGTCGTGACCGTCAAATTTTGGTGACGGATGCCCGCTATATCATCGCTGCTAAGCAGGAAGTTACTGGTTTTGAGATTTTTGCAGAACGTGACGAGTTGGCTACTATTGCAAAAATTACAAAAGATACGGGTCTTTCTCGTATCGGGTTTGAAGATGAAATCTCGGTTTCTTATTACCACCGCATGCAAGCTGCTTTTGAAGGTTTGGAATTAATTCCTCAGACACAGTTTGTTGAAGCGCTTCGCATGATTAAGGATGAGACAGAGATTGCGACTATTCGTAAGGCTTGTTCTATCTCTGACCAAGCTTTCCACGATGCCCTTGAATTTATCAAGCCAGGGAAGACTGAAATTGAAATTGCCAACTTCCTTGATTTCCGCATGCGTGAGCTGGGAGCGGCAGGCTTGTCTTTTGATACCATCTTAGCGAGTGGCATCAACTCTTCTAAACCCCATGCTCACCCAATGCACAAGCCAGTAGAACTAGGCGAAGCTATCACTATGGACTTTGGATGCCTTTACGAGCATTATGTGAGTGATATGACTCGTACCATCTACCTAGGCCATGTCAGCGACGAACAAGCAGAAATCTACAACACTGTTTTAAAGGCTAACCAAGCATTAATTGACCAAGCTAAGGCTGGCTTAGGTTTCCGTGACTTTGACAAAATCCCTCGTGATATCATTGTGGAAGCAGGCTATGGACAATACTTTACACACGGTATCGGACACGGTATCGGACTTGATATCCACGAAGAGCCTTACTTTAGCCAAACTTCTACAGAAGTTATCAAAACTGGTATGGTCTTGACTGATGAACCTGGTATTTATATTGAAGGTAAATACGGGGTTCGTATCGAAGATGATATCTTGATTACAGATACAGGTTGCGAGCTATTAACCCTAGCTCCAAAAGAATTGATTGTAATCTAAGAAAAATGAGATAAATCGTTGACTTTTATTAGTTAAAGGTTTATACTGAAAGGCGAAAACGGTAGGTGAGGCTACCATAGGGATACGGATGACTACCGCAAAGCAGTGGAGACACTACTCGTTGGTCAACAGTCCTGGTCGCGAAGGTCAAGACTAAGCTCATTACATCGCCCTATGGAGTTAAAGCTTGAACGAAAACAGATAATAAGTTTTTTAGTCCTACCATTTTATGGTAGGATTTTCTGCTGTTTTAAAACAAAGAAAGGAGACAAACGATGCAAATTGACGATCATCCAGAACCGCACATACACAGCCAATCGCTGATTTGTGTCGTTCTGTCCCTATAAAGTGATTGGTCTCTGTGTATGATACTCTTCGAAAATCAAATTCAAACCACGTCAACGTCGCCTTGCCGTACTCAAGTACAGTCTGTGGCTAGTTTCCTAGTTTGCTCTTTGATTTTCATTGAGTATGAAATTATCATTCATACAGATAGGAGAAACCAATGAAAACTACAAAAGAAAGATTAGCAATTGCTATTCAAACTCCATTAAAAGATAGTCTAGCTTTTTATCATACAAGTCTAAAAGGCTTAGACCAAGAACAAGTTGAAGAAAACCGTGACCTATATGGTGAAAACACCATTACCAAGGGTCAAGAGGATTCCATCTTTAAAAAGATTTATGAGTCCATTATCAATCCTTTCACAATCATTTTGCTTGTGATTGCCTTTATTTCCCTCGTTACAAACGTCTGGCTTGCCAAACCTGGCCAAGAGGATCCTACGACCTCTATTATCATCGTTGTCTTGGTTTTGATTTCAGGAGGCATCCGTTTTGTCCAAGAGTTGCGGAGCGACAAGGCGACAACCAATCTTTCAAAAATGATTGTCAACACTGCAACTGTTATTCGCGATGGTCTTGAACAAGAGTTGCCAATCGATGAGTTGGTTGTGGGAGACCTCGTGAAATTGAGCGCTGGAGATATGATTCCAGCAGATGTCATCTTATTCGAATCGCGCGACTTTTTCGTTCAACAGTCAGGTTTGACTGGAGAAAGTGATGCAGTCGAAAAACTTGCTTTAAATAAAGCCACCAATCAAAATGTAGATAGCCTACTAGAAGCAGAATCTTTGGCATTCATGGGGACAAACGTTATCTCAGGAAGTGCGACAGCTATGGTTCTAGCGGTTGGTGATGATACCATGATGGGAGCTATTGAGCAAACTCTTAATACTTACGATGAGCCAACTTCTTTTGAACGTGAAATGAACAGCATTTCCTGGCTCTTGATTCGCTTGATGCTTGTCATGGTTCCGATCGTGTTTTTCGCAAATGGATTGACCGATGGAGACTGGCTAGAGGCTGGAGTATTTGCCTTGAGCGTCGGTGTCGGCCTTACACCAGAAATGCTGCCGATGATTATTACAGCTAGCTTGGCCAAAGGTTCTATTATCATGGCTAAGGAAAAGGTAGTCATCAAAAAACTCAATGCTATCCAAGACTTAGGAGCAATCGATATCCTTTGTACGGATAAAACTGGAACTCTAACGCAAGATGAGATTGTCTTAGAATACCCTTTGGATATCCATGGTGATTTGGATATGGCAGTCTTAAGAAGAGCTTATCTAAATTCACATTTTCAAACAGGTTTGAAAAACTTGATGGACCGTGCCATCATCAGTAGAACTGAAAAAGAAGCCAAGGAACATGTTATCCTACAAAATCTCGATACCAGTTTCCAAAAAATCGACGAACTACCATTTGATTTTGAACGTAGACGCATGAGTGTTATCGTCAAAGATGATAGCAATGTTGTTAGTATGGTGACCAAAGGCGCCTTGGAAGAAATGTTGACCATTTCGACACATGTGGAATATCGTGGAGAAATAATCCCTATTACGGAAGGTATTCGCCAAGAAGTACTGGCAGAAGTTGGTCAATTAAACCGTCAAGGTTTACGTGTATTAGGTGTTGGTTACAAGTCAGGTCTACGTGAAGATTATGCCTATGCTGTGACTGATGAAAGTGACATGATCCTTACGGGTTATCTTGCCTTCTTGGATCCACCAAAACCATCTGCAGCACCCGCTATCCAAGCTTTACTTGAGCATGGTGTCAGAACAAAGATTTTAACTGGGGATAATGAAAAAGTAACCCAAGCCATCTGTGAAAAGGTTGGTTTGGATGTTGAGCAGATGCTTTTGGGAGCTGATATCGACCAAATGACAGACCAAGAATTGGCAGAAGCGGTTGAAAGTGTAACAGTCTTTGCCAAATTGTCTCCTGACCAAAAAGCTCGAATTATTCTACAATTGAAGAAAAATGGTCATGCCGTTGGTTATATGGGTGACGGTATTAATGATGCCCCATCTATGAAGGTGGCAGATGTTGGAATTTCCGTTGATACAGCAGTAGATATCGCAAAGGAAACAGCTGATGTTATTTTGCTGGACAAGGATCTCATGGTTCTTGAAACTGGTATCGTTGAGGGCCGTAAGGTCTACGCCAACATGACCAAATACATCAAGATGACCGTTAGTTCAAACTTTGGGAATATCTTCTCACTATTGGTTGCAAGTATTTTCTTGCCATTTTTACCAATGGCTCCTGTTCATCTCATTGTCCTAAACCTAGTCTACGATTTATCTTGTGTGGCACTGCCATTTGATAATGTGGATCAAGACTTCCTAAAACAACCCCATACATGGGAAGCAAAATCTATTACTAGATTTATGGTTTGGATGGGTCCAATCTCATCTGTCTTTGATATTTTGACCTTTGTCTTCCTATACTTTATCATTGTTCCTTTGGTGACAGGCTATCATTATGTTCATGGTTCTGAATCTGCTATCCAGTTTATTATCTTGTTCCAAACAGGCTGGTTTATTGAATCTATGTGGTCTCAAACTATGGTTATCCATATGCTTCGTACGGCAAAAGTTCCTTTTGTACAAAGCAGACCAGCTTGGCTTGTAATCTTGACAACCATGGTTGCCGCAATTTTCGTAACTAGTCTACCTTATGGACCGCTAGTAAATATTCTTTGTTTAGCTCCATTAGGACTTCCGTATTTCTTGTTCCTAACCTGTATTATTTTCTTGTACATGTTTAGCGTCACAGTTATTAAGAAATTTTACATTAAGAAATATAAAGAATGGTTATAGTTCGGTTTTTGTCAAGAAAAAAGATAGAAAACTGGGGCAAAAGTTAAATTTTTTTAAAAATAGGTCGCAAGTCCGATGTTTTTTATGGTATAATAGAATAAACTGATAGTAACATGTAGCGAAAGGGGTAGGTACATGATCAAAATTTATACAGTCTCAAGTTGTACTAGCTGTAAAAAAGCTAAGACCTGGCTCAATGCCCACCAGTTAAGTTATAAAGAACAAAACCTCGGTAAAGAGGGAATTTCTAGAGAAGAATTATTAGATATTCTAACAAAAACAGACAATGGAATTGCGAGCATTGTATCATCAAAGAATCGCTACGCTAAAGCTCTTGGAGTTGATATCGAAGATTTGAGTGTCAATGAAGTACTCACCTTAATAATGGAAACACCACGCATCCTAAAAAGTCCAATTCTTGTTGACGAGAAACGTTTACAAGTTGGCTATAAAGAAGATGACATTCGTGCCTTCTTGCCACGCTCTGTCCGCAATGTAGAAAATGCAGAAGCACGTTTACGTGCAGCACTATAAAACATCAAGGCTGGGAGTGACTCCTAGCCTTATTTGATAGATAAATAAGGAAAAATAAATATGAAGAAGATAGTTATCGGTACAGTTGCGCTCCTATTTTTGCTAGCTGGCTGTGGACAGAAAAAAGAGTCTGCGGAACCTTCTAAAGATACAACGACAGAAGCTCTTCAATCAACTTTGCCTGTTCTGGAAAATGCCAATAACAATACAGTTGTAACAAAGACGCTTGTTCTACCTGCTGACGAAAATGGAGTTCAACAGACCCAGACTATTACCTATAAGGGAAAACAGTTCTTGACCTTAACGATTCAGCAAAAACGACAAGTTTCAGAAGACCTCAAAAGCTTTATTGCAGAGCATGGATTAGAGGAAGCAAAAAAGGCCTTGAAAGAAGGAGAAGGCAAGGATGAATCGGTCCAAGAAGCACGTAAAATTCCTGGATTTAACCTTGAAACCAATCTTTTAAGTGAAACCGAGGTTGAAACAAAAACAAGTTATGATTTTCAAGTTCTAGACGTTAAAAAGGCAAGCGAAAGCAAATATTTAAAAAATGTGGGATTAGAAAATCTACTAAAAAACGAACCAGAAGAATATATTAAAAATCGAGTTGCAAGTGGCGCGACTATCCAGTAAGGAAGTCACAGAAAATCAGCAAAATCAGGCTGTGTCATTTGTAGAATGGCTGTGAATGTGCTATAATAGTACTATTCTAAGGAAAGAGGGTGTTAGAATGGGATTTACTGAAGAAACCGTACGTTTTAAATTGGATGATTCCAATAAAAAAGAAATTAGTGAAACATTGACAGAAGTCTATGCTTCATTGAATGAGAAGGGGTATAACCCTATTAACCAAATTGTGGGCTATGTTCTCAGTGGAGACCCAGCTTACGTTCCTCGTTACAATAACGCAAGAAATCAAATTCGTAAATACGAACGCGATGAGATTGTTGAAGAATTGGTCCGCTACTACCTTAAGGGACAAGGAGTCGATCTATAACCAATGAGAATTATGGGGTTGGACGTTGGTTCCAAAACAGTAGGAGTAGCGATTAGCGATCCGCTAGGGTTTACAGCACAAGGACTCGAAATCATCCAAATCAATGAAGAACAAGGGGAGTTCGGTTTCGAACGACTCAAGGAATTGGTTGATACCTATATAGTGGAGCGCTTTGTTGTTGGTTTACCTAAAAATATGAACAATACCAGTGGACCGCGGGTGGAAGCGAGTCAAACCTATGGAGCAAAACTGGAAGAACTCTTTGGTCTGCCAGTGGAGTACCAGGATGAGCGCCTAACCACGGTTGCTGCTGAGCGCATGTTGATTGAGCAAGCAGACATTAGTCGCAATAAGCGTAAAAAAGTTATTGATAAATTGGCAGCTCAATTGATTTTGCAAAATTATTTAGATAGAAAATTTTAAGACAGAGGAGAAACTATGTCACACGATCACAACCATGATCACGAAGAACGTGAACTTATTACACTTGTAGATGAGCAAGGAAACGAAACTTTATTTGAAATCCTTTTGACTATTGACGGAAAAGAAGAATTTGGTAAAAACTATGTTCTTCTTGTACCAGTTAATGCAGAAGAAGATGAAAACGGTGAAGTTGAAATCCAAGCATACTCATTCATCGAAAATGAAGATGGAACTGAAGGTGAATTGCAACCAATCCCTGAAGATTCAGAAGATGAATGGAACATGATTGAAGAAGTCTTCAACAGCTTTATGGAGGAGTAAAAACATCCGGGGGATGTTTTTAGCCCAACTCCTAGAAACTAGAAAGAGTTGGAACATCCGGGGAACGTTTTTAGCCCTGCGCTAGAAAATAGAAACGCAGGTAGTCTGGGAGACTGTATCACCCCAACTCCCAGAAACTGGAGAGAGTTGTAACGTCCAGTGGACGTTTTTAGCCCGTATTGAAATAAAATATAGCTAATTAAGTAAAAAGCGAAGAGAATCTTCGCTTTTTTGTTAAGGAGATAAGCATGATTGAAGTAGAAAAATGGCTTCATAGTCGGATTGGTTTGAATTTCAGATCAGGTTTAGGACGGATGCAAAGAGCGGTAGATTTGCTGGGGAATCCTGAGCAAACCTATCCAATTATCCATGTGACAGGGACAAATGGCAAGGGGTCAACTATTGCTTTTATGAGGGAGCTTTTTGTTGCCCATGGGAAAACGGTTGGTACCTTTACTTCGCCCCACATTGTCAGCATCCATGACCGTATCTGTATTAATGGTGAGCCTATATCGGACGAAGATTTTATTCGTTTAGCCGATCAAGTTAAAGCAATGGAGCAAAGACTTTTAGAAACCCACGATCAGCTATCTTTTTTTGAGTTGCTGACCTTGATTGCTTTGCTTTATTTTAAAGAGCAAAAAGTAGATTTGGTCCTACTGGAAGTTGGGATAGGTGGACTTCTTGATACTACCAATGTCGTGACAGGAGAAATTGCAATCATCACATCAATCGGCCTCGATCACCAGGAGACTTTGGGGGATAGTCTGGTAGCAATTGCAGAGCAGAAAGCAGGAATTTTTAAGCCCGGGAAATCAGCTGTGATTGCAAATTTAGCACTGGAAGCCCAACTCGTTTGTCAAAAAACTGCTACTGATTTGGGTGTAAGTCTCTACCAAGCTGATCAAGATTTTTCTTTCCGAAATGGGAACTTTTCTTCCTCTCTAGCTGACTTTAACCACCTAATATTGGGACTGGAGGGAGCATATCAGGAGGAAAATGCAGCTCTTGCCTTGCAAGCTTTTCTACTATTTATGGTACAAAGAAACGAGAAAGTAGATCAAGAAGCAGTACGTGCTGCCTTGCAAGCTACTAAATGGGCTGGAAGGCTAGAAGCTGTCACTGAGCACATTTATCTAGATGGGGCTCACAATTTACCAGCTCTAGAGCGTTTGGTTGAGTTTATCCAAGAAAAAATCCAGCAAGGGTATCAGCCTCACATCCTATTTGGTGCCCTAAAGCGGAAAGATTATAGTGGGATGCTTACTTATTTAACAGAGCATTTACCTGATGTAGCTCTCTATGTTACGAGTTTTGATTATCAGGGTTCCTTGGAAGAGCAAGACTTTGGAGATTATACAAGCATTGCTTCTTATCGAGATTTTATAGATAATTTTGAAGCTTCTGCACAAGAGAAAGACTTGCTATTTGTGACAGGATCTCTCTACTTTATATCTGAGGTTCGCGCTTGTCTTATGAAACAAAAGTTATTTGATTGACCCTCCTATCTTTATTTGTTATAGTAAAGGTGTGGTGGCTCGGCAGGGTTATTCTGATTTTAAGCCACTAAAAGAAAGGAGCCATGATGTCACTAAAAAAATTCACACTTTCTCTTGCTTCTTTGGCAAGTCTTAGTCTCTTAGTTGCATGTTCGCCAAAAGAGCAGGCAGCTCCTTCAACTCAAGCAAGTACTAGTACGGAAGTAACGACTGCTCAGTTAGCAGAAACGACTGTTTCTAGTTCTACGGCTAGCTCAGTAAGCAACATTGATGGGACCTATAAAGGGCAAGATGAGGGAGATAGCATTACTCTCGTTGTTACTGGTAATACTGGAACATGGACAGAAGTAGAACCTGATGGTGATCAGGAAATTAAGAAGGTCACCTTCGAACCAGAAAGTCAGAGAGTCTTTATTGGAGATGATATCAAGGTTTATGTAGCTGATGGCAATCAAATGATCATTGATGATATGGGTCGCGAAATTTCTGATCGTATCGTTCTAAAAAAATAGACATCTTTTGTAAGGATTTGAATCTCGTTAACACGGATTCGGGTCCTTTTTTCTTTAATCAATTTTTGGCATAAAAAATCCATACGATTAAGGTAGCTATTTTCTACCAAAAAAGTATGGAGGGATAGATTTTATTAAAGGAACTGCTCTTGTAAAAAGTGAGCGACTCCGTCTTCTTCGTTGGTTAGTGGTAATTGCTCGTCTGCGAAAGAAAGTAGAGCGGGATTAGCATTTTTCATGGCATATCCTCTACCTGCAAAGGAGAGCATTTCTTGGTCATTGTGTTCGTCACCAAAGGCAATCAGGTTCTGTCTGTCTATATTCATGACATTTAGAAGGTATTCAAGGGCAAAGGCCTTGTGAACACCTTTTGGAGTACATTCAAGAATGTTCAAGGGACCGCCCCAAGTATTGATATTAAGCTGATACTTGTAAAAGCTAGTCATCTCTTCTGCTAGTGCATATTTATCGTCTGCCCTAGTTTGTAATAAAATACAGTTGGGCCCCTTGGTCACTAAGTCAGACTTGAATTGATTTTCAGGACGAAAGTTTTCAACACCAAACAATTTAGGATCTGCAATTTCCTTGTCTGGGGCTGTAATGTAAAACTTTTTACGGTATTCACCTGCGATAAAGTCTGCTTCAATCTCCTCTTTTCGTTTCACGATATCCAAGAGATATTTTTTGTCCACAGTAAGGCATTTTTCATGTTTCCAAGCCCTACCAGGTAGGTGAGTGAGCGAACCGTTGAAGTTAATCATAGGAGTCTCAAGTTCAAGTTGGTCATAAAAATCTTTGGCCATACGATATGGGCGACCGGTTGCGATAACCACATGGTGGCCTTTCTTAGAAATTTTTTTAATGGTTTCTTTTGTAAAGTCAGAGAGTTTGCTTTCTCCATTAAGTAAGGTACCGTCTAAGTCCACGGCAATCATTTTTTTAGTCATAAAATCCTCCCGAATTTAGTTTCAGATAAGATGTTTCCTATTATATCAAAAAGCTGAAAGAAAAGCTGACTATAAGCAAAAATAAGAAGAATTATATCCTCTAAGAATTTTTAAAAATAGGAAAAACAGCTTGAAAATGTGAATGATTGATGATATAATAGTCACATTGTTCGTAAAATGACAAAGGAGATTAAAAATGGACAAATTATTTAAACTAAAAGAGCACGGGACAGATGTCCGTACAGAGGTGCTTGCTGGTTTAACAACTTTCTTTGCAATGAGTTATATTCTCTTTGTAAACCCTCAAATGCTTTCGCAAACAGGAATGCCTGTTCAGGGTGTATTCTTGGCAACAATCATCGGTTCTGTAGTAGGAACTTTGATGATGGCTTTCTATGCTAACTTGCCATACGCACAAGCTCCAGGTATGGGACTTAATGCTTTCTTTACATTTACGGTTGTATTCGGAATGGGCTATACTTGGAAAGAAGCTCTTGGTATGGTCTTCATCTGTGGGATTATTTCACTGATTATCACATTAACAAATGTTCGTAAAATGATCATTGAGTCTATTCCTACAACACTTCGTTCAGCAATTTCAGCTGGTATTGGTGTTTTCCTTGCTTATGTTGGTATCAAGAATGCTGGCCTTTTGAAATTCTCAATTGACCCCGGTACTTATACTGTAGCAGGTGAAGGAGCAGATAAGGCTCAAGCAGCGATTACTGCAAATGCAGCAGCTGTTCCAGGATTGGTAGATTTCAATACTCCAGCAGTATTGGTAGCTATTGCAGGTCTTGCCATTACAATCTTCTTTGTTGTCAAAGGTATTAAAGGTGGGATCATTCTTTCTATCTTAACAACGACAGTCCTTGCGATTGCGGTTGGTCTTGTTAATTTGTCAGGAATCGATTTTGCTAGCAACAATCTTTCAGCAGCAGTTAACGACCTAGGAACTTTATTTGGTGCAGCCCTTGGTTCAGAAGGTTTGGGTTCTCTGATTTCAAATACTTCACGTTTACCTGAAACCTTGATGGCCATTCTTGCCTTCTCATTGACTGATATTTTTGATACAATCGGTACTCTTATCGGTACAGGTGAAAAAGTTGGGATCATCGCATCAAGTGGTGAGAACAATGAATCAGCTAAATTGGATAAGGCTCTATATTCTGACTTGGTGGCGACATCAGTTGGTGCCATTGCAGGTACTTCAAACGTTACAACTTATATTGAGTCAGCAGCAGGGATCGGTGCTGGTGGACGTACTGGATTGACAGCCTTAGTTGTTGCTATCTGTTTTGCTCTATCAAGCTTCTTTAGCCCACTTCTTGCCATTGTGCCTTCAGCTGCGACAGCACCAATTTTGATTATCGTCGGAATTATGATGCTCTCTAACTTGAAAAACATCCCTTGGGATGATATGTCAGAAGCAGTGCCTGCTTTCTTCACATCTATCTTTATGGGATTCAGTTACTCCATTACACAAGGGATTGCTGTTGGTTTCCTAACTTACACTTTAGCGAAGATTGTTAAAGGTCAAGTTAAGGAAGTGCATGTGATGATTTGGATTTTAGACGCTCTGTTCATTTTGAACTACATTAGCATGGCTCTAAACTAAAGACAAAAACTTTAAAAAAGAAGGAGGAAACTCCTCTTTTTTTATTACTAGAAATGTCGCAAAAGAAAACTTTTTGGTATAATAATAACATGCACACAAAAAATGAAGATGAACTAATCGCTCTTGGACAAGAGTTGGGTAGTCTACTTGAAAAAAATGATGTATTGATTTTGACTGGTGAATTAGGTGCTGGAAAAACCACATTAACAAAAGGTCTAGCTAAAGGACTAGGGATTCATCAAATGATCAAAAGTCCTACTTATACCATTGTTCGAGAATATGAAGGACGCCTACCCTTATATCACTTGGATGTTTACCGCATCGAAGGAGATGCAGATTCAATCGACCTTGATGAATTTCTTTTTGGTTCAGGTGTGACGGTTATTGAGTGGGGACACCTATTAGGTGAGGCTCTTCCAGCCGACTATCTGGAATTAGAAATTCTTAAAGATGGTGAGGGCCGTGAAGTTGTCTTTCATGCTCATGGTCAACGAGCGACAGAACTTTTGAAGAGGCTTACGAATGGAGTATGATTTATTAATTCGTGAAGCAGAAGTTGAGGATGCTACAGAACTTATTGCACTTTTGGATCAGATTGGTCATGAATCTAGTTTTACCAGTCTGGATGAAAATGGTATTGCAATGACTGAATCAGAAATGCAGCATTTTATTGACAAGCAGGCCCAATCGGACAATCAAATTACTTTACTAGCTTTTTTGAATGAAGAATTGGCAGGAGTCATCAATATAACGGCTGATCAGCGTCCGCGAGTTCGACACATTGGCGATGTTTTCTTGGGCATCAAGAAAGCCTATTGGGGCAATGGTCTTGGTAGTATCCTGATGGAGGAAGCTATTGAATGGGCCCAGTCGAGTGGAAGTATTCGACGCTTACAACTGACAGTTCAAAAACGAAATCTAGCAGCTGTTCATCTATATAAAAAGATGGGCTTTATCATAGAAGGCCAGCAGGAACGTGGTGCTTGTATAGAAGGAGGAGAGTTTCTTGATGTCTACCTGATGGGGCGACTGATAGACGAATAAATGTATGGCAAAAAAAATAATCGGAATGTTTTTAGGCTTTGTTCTTGTGACAGTGCTTGGTGTGGGAGCTTATGCCTACACGATTTACCAACAAAGCACACAGACTTTGGCCAAAACCTATAAACAAATTGGGGAAGAAACGAAAGTCATCGAGGCAACTGAGCCTTTGACAATTTTACTGATGGGTGTGGATACAGGTAACGTTGAGCGTACAGACCCATGGGCGGGTAACAGTGATTCGATGATCTTGGTAACAGTAAATCCTAAAACCAAGAAAGTTGTGATGATGAGTTTGGAACGTGATATCCTGACCCAAATCCAACAACCGGATGGTAGTGTTAGAGAGGCTAAGCTCAACGCGGCTTATGCCGATGGTGGTGCAGAGCTTGCTATCTCGACCATTCAAAAAATGATGAATATCCATATCGACCGCTACGTCATGGTCAATATGCACGGTCTTCAAAGAATGGTTGATGCTGTAGGTGGTATCACAGTAAATAACACTCTAGGTTTCCCAATCTCTATCCAAGACCAGGAACCATTTAACACGATTTCTATCGGTGTTGGGGAGCAAACCCTAAATGGTGACGAGGCGCTAGTGTATTCACGTATGCGCTATCAGGATCCAGAGGGGGACTACGGTCGTCAGAAACGTCAGCGCGAAGTCATTCAAAAGATTGTTGAGAAAATTCTTAGTTTGAATAGTGTTAGTCACTACCAAGAAATTTTGAAGGCTCTTAGCGATAACATGCAGACAAATATCGAGATTACAACAACAACGATCCCTCAGTTGATGGGCTACCAAGATTCCTTTAAGAATATTGAGTCTCAGCAATTGCGTGGAGAGGATGCAATGATTGATGGGACATCTTACCAAATCGTGACATCTGAACATTTGTTAGAAATGCAAAATCTCTTGCGTCGTTCATTGGATAAGCCAGAAGTTACCGAGTTGGAGACAAATGTAGTCTTGTATGAAAACATTTATGGTCGTTTGCCACAAACGACTGGTTCTGTTGCAGATCAGGAACAACAAGGCCAACAAGAACAATAAGAAATGAATACTCAAATCGTAGGAATTTTCCTGCGATTTTTTCAAAGAAATCCGAATAGGTAAGTAGGAGGAAAAAATGAAAGCGGAAATTATAGCTGTTGGAACAGAAATTCTAACAGGTCAAATCGTCAATACCAATGCTCAGTTTTTGTCTGAAAAGCTAGCAGAAATCGGTGTTGATGTCTACTTCCAAACGGCTGTAGGAGATAATGAATCTCGTCTCTTATCCTTGTTGGAGATTGCTCAGAAACGGAGTGATTTAGTGATCCTAACGGGAGGGTTAGGTCCAACAGAGGATGATTTGACCAAACAAACCTTGGCACAATTTCTAGGGCGTGATTTGACTTTTGATGCTCAAGCACAGGCTAAATTGGATGATTTCTTTGCTCATCGACCAGACTATGCTCGGACTCCAAATAATGAGCGCCAGGCACAAATTGTTCAGGGGTCAATCCCGCTCCCAAATAAAACGGGACTAGCGGTTGGTGGTATGATTGAGGTAGATGGCGTGACTTATGTTGTCCTACCAGGTCCGCCAAGTGAACTGAAACCTATGGTTTTAAATGAGCTACTACCAAGATTGACAACAGGAGCTAAGTTGTATTCGCGTGTCTTACGTTTCTTTGGTATTGGTGAGAGCCAGCTAGTGACGATTTTGTCGGATTTGATTGAAGAGCAGACGGATCCAACCATAGCACCGTATGCAAAAACAGGAGAGGTGACTCTGCGTTTGTCTACAAAGGCTACTAGTCAAGAAGAAGCAAGAAAAGCTTTGGATAATCTGGAGGAAAAAATTCTTGCCCGCCAGACTTTTGAAGGTGTTGCTTTAAAGGATATTTGCTATGGTTATGGCGAGGAAGCGAGTCTAGCTAGTGTAGTTGTTGAGGGGTTGAAAAAACAGCATAAAACCATAACGGCTGCGGAAAGTTTGACAGCTGGGCTTTTCCAAGCAACTTTGGCAGACTTTTCGGGAGTGTCAGCTATCTTTAAAGGTGGTTTTGTCACTTATAGTCTAGAAGAAAAGGCTAAGATGTTAGATATTCCACAAGTAGAGTTGGAAAAACACGGAGTTGTTTCAGCCTTTACGGCGGAAAAAATGGCAGAGCAGGCACGACTTAAAACTCAATCAGACTTTGGGGTTAGCTTGACAGGAGTGGCTGGTCCGGATAGTTTAGAAGGCCATCCAGCAGGTACAGTTTTTATCGGTTTATCTCAAGCATCAGGGACAGAAGTTATCCAAGCTAATATCGCAGGACGGAGTCGAGCAGATGTTCGTAAAATTGCGGTTATGCATGCTTTTAACTTAGTTCGCAAAGCTTTATTAAGTGACTGACTTTTGATATAATAGAAGAAGGTTCTTAGAATCATTAAAATATAGGAGAACAAAATGGCGAAAAAACCAACAAAAAAATTAGATGAAATTGGGAAAAAATTTGGAGCTGACCGTGAAAAAGCTTTGAATGATGCGCTTAAATTGATTGAAAAAGACTTCGGTAAGGGTTCAATCATGCGCTTGGGTGAACGCGCAGAGCAAAAAGTACAAGTAATGAGTTCAGGCTCTTTGGCGCTTGACATTGCACTTGGTTCAGGTGGTTATCCTAAGGGACGTATCATTGAAATCTACGGTCCAGAATCATCAGGTAAGACAACAGTAGCTCTTCATGCTGTAGCGCAAGCCCAAAAAGAAGGTGGAATCGCAGCCTTTATCGATGCGGAGCATGCTCTTGATCCAGCTTATGCAGCGGCACTTGGAGTGAACATTGATGAATTGCTCTTGTCACAACCAGACTCAGGTGAACAAGGTCTTGAAATTGCAGGAAAGTTGATTGACTCAGGAGCCGTTGACCTTGTGGTTATCGACTCTGTTGCAGCTCTTGTACCTCGTGCAGAAATCGACGGGGATATCGGAGATAGCCACGTTGGTCTTCAAGCTCGTATGATGAGCCAAGCTATGCGTAAACTTGGTGCTTCTATCAACAAGACTAAGACAATCGCTATCTTCATCAACCAGTTGCGTGAAAAAGTTGGGGTTATGTTTGGTAATCCAGAAACAACTCCTGGTGGACGTGCCCTCAAATTCTATGCTTCAGTTCGTTTAGACGTTCGTGGAAGCACACAAATTAAGGGAACTGGCGACCAAAAAGATACTAACGTCGGTAAAGAAACTAAGATTAAAGTTGTGAAAAACAAGGTTGCCCCACCGTTCAAGGAAGCTCTTGTTGAAATCATGTACGGAGAAGGTATTTCTAGAACTGGTGAACTCTTGAAGATTGCTAGTGATTTGGATATCATTCAAAAAGCAGGTGCTTGGTACTCATACAAGGGTGAAAAAATCGGACAAGGTTCTGAGAATGCGAAGAAATACTTGGCAGATCACCCAGAAATCTTTGATGAAATTGACCACCAAGTTCGTGTTCAATATGGTTTGATTGAAGAGGAAGAAGGTTCTAAAGAAACTTCAGCAGCTGATACGGACTCTAACCAAGAAGTGACTCTTGATTTGGGCGATGCTCTTGAAATCGAAATTGAAGAATAAGAATAAAAAGAAAAAGTAGCAGTAAAACTGCTACTTTTTTATTTCGTGTTGACTAGTGTTCGCTAAAGCGGCGGTATTTGATGCGAAAGTCAAAGTAGTTCTCTTCTTGTAATTTTTGAAAGATATTCCGATAGGCTTCTTCGTCAAAATGGTCGCCACGATAGAGAATTTCGAAACTCATTCCCTCGTATTCCAAGAAGGCGTTGGCAGTTTTAAAGCCATTTTGTAAGTAAAAGTCCATGCGGGATTTTCTTTGTTCGAGATTGTCACAGTCTTCGTCTAATCGCTCCACTTCAAGAATCATAGTACGCTGGTAAAAATCAATGAGTTTTTCAATGATTTCTCTCCCGTACCCATGACTGCGGAGATGGGGCATAATGGCAAAGAAGCTAATGTAGAAAGCTTTTTGATTAGAAATGGCAAAAGCGAAGCCGACAAATTCTTCTTCGTTATAAAAGGCGAAAAAGTGGGCGTCATCTCTATCCTGGTAACTTAAAAATTCCTCCAAAGAGACGCGTTCTTCTTCAGGGAAGGCCTCCTTGTTTAATTGTTCCACTTTCTCAAGGTCTGGGAATACATCTGTAATTAACTGACTTGTTAAGCTCATACATATCCTCCTTTTCTGTCACGATTATACCAGATTGTTTACATATAGGCAACGCTTTCTTAAGGAAACTCCCTTGTTCCTCAACTTGAAAGCTGATATAATAGCCTTATGAATAAGAAATCAACGGTGGACTTGATTCATGGTCCTATCCTTCCTTCACTGATTAGTTTTGCTTTACCAATTTTACTATCCAATATCTTTCAGCAACTCTACAATACAGCTGATATTTTGATTGTTGGGCGTTTTTTAGGACAAAATTCCTTGGCGGCAGTCGGAGCTACGACAGCCATTTTTGATTTGATTATTGGATTTGCCCTCGGAGTCGGAAATGGGATGGGAGTCGTTATTGCCCGTCTTTACGGTGCTCGCAATTTTGCTAAAATTAAAGAAGCTGTAGCGGCGACTTGGATTTTAGGTGCTATCCTGAGTGGTCTTGTCATGTTGATGGGGTTCTTCGGTCTTTATCCACTCTTACAATATCTCGAAACACCTGCAGAAATCCTCCCCCAATCCTATGAATACATCTCCATGATTGTTAGTTGCGTGGGAGTTAGCTTTGCCTATAATCTCTTTGCAGGATTGTTACGATCAATTGGTGACAGCCTTGCAGCACTTGCTTTTCTGATTTTCTCAGCTATCGTTAATGTCATTTTAGATTTGTATTTTATTACACAACTGCAGCTAGGGGTTCAGTCTGCAGGTCTTGCAACCATCATCTCGCAAGGTTTGTCAGCTATTCTCTGTTATTTCTATATCCGCAAGAGTGTTCCAGAGCTTCTTCCAGGTCTCAAACATTTCAAATGGAATAAGGCGCTCTATATTGACCTTTTGGAGCAAGGGTTAGCTATGGGCTTGATGGGTTCAATCGTCTCTATCGGAAGTGTTATCTTGCAATCCTCTGTTAATGGCTTTGGAGCAGTGATTATCAGCGCCCAAACGGCAGCGCGTAGAATCATGGCCTTTGCCCTATTGCCAATGACGGCTATTTCAGCTTCCATGACAACTTTTATCTCTCAAAACTTTGGGGCAAAACGACCAGAACGTATCGTTCAAGGTCTTCGTATAGGGAGCTATTTGAGTATGTCTTGGGCTACCTTTGCCTGTATCTTCCTATTTTTTGCAAGTCCTAGCCTAGTTTCTTTCTTAGCGAGTTCAACAGATGGTTACTTGATTGAAAATGGGACCTTGTACCTACGTATTAGTTCTGTTTTCTATCCGTTTTTGAGTCTTTTATTGATTTATAGAAATAGTTTGCAGGGACTCGGTCAAAAACTCTTACCCCTCATATCTAGTTTTATCGAGTTTATCGGGAAAATTGTTTTCGTCGCTTGGATTATTCCTTGGGCAGGTTATACAGGTGTGATTCTATGTGAACCGCTACTTTGGCTTGTTATGACTGCACAGCTTTATATCTCACTCTCTCAGCACCCTTGGATAAAAGAAGGCAAGAAAATCTTGGCTGTTAGCGGGCAATCCTAGCTTAATTTACAAAAGAAAAATCCATTTCCTCTAGTGAAAATCGGATAGACTTGTGTTATAATAAGAAAGATTAAAATGTGAAAAAAGGAGATTCCTAATGGGACGTAAATGGGCCAATATCGTAGCCAAGAAAACGGCTAAAGATGGAGCTAACTCTAAAGTATATGCAAAATTTGGTGTAGAAATCTATGTAGCAGCTAAAAAAGGTGAGCCAGATCCAGAACTAAACACTACTTTGAAATTCGTTATCGATCGTGCCAAACAAGCGCAAGTGCCAAAACACGTTATTGATAAAGCTATCGATAAAGCAAAAGGAAATACAGACGAAACCTTTACAGAAGGACGTTACGAAGGATTTGGGCCAAATGGTTCAATGTTGATCGTTGATACCTTGACTTCAAACGTTAACCGTACAGCTGCCAATGTCCGTGCTGCTTTTGGTAAAAACGGTGGAAACATGGGAGCTTCAGGTTCTGTATCTTACCTATTTGACAATAAGGGTGTTATCGTATTTGCAGGTGAAGATGCTGATGCCATCTTTGAGCTTTTGCTTGAAGCAGATGTCGATGTAGACGATGTAGAAGCAGAAGAAGGAACAATCACTGTTTACACAGCTCCAACTGACCTTCACAAGGCTATTGTGGCTTTGCGTGAATCTGGTATCGAAGAATTCCAAGTGACAGAACTTGAGATGATTCCTCAATCAGAAGTTGAGTTGTCAGGTGAAGATTTGGAAACATTTGAAAAACTTTACAGCGTTCTTGAAGACGACGAAGACGTACAAAAAATCTACACAAACGTAGATGGGTTCTAATTAAAAAACAGTGACCAAGAGTCACTGTTTTTTAATTGTAGCAAATTCATAAAGTTTTTCTGCGGTTAGGAGGGCCATTTTGTCCATGCTTGTTTTTCCTTTTCTAAGGTCAGAAACAGTAGTCCATGGAACTCCAGCGCCTTGCGAAATAGCAGATGTAGACATCGAACTGTCTAATAATTCTTGAATAACTTTTCTCATATTTATTTGTCCTTTTTATTTTTGAGATAAATGTATACATTAATGGCGATTATAAATATAGCTATTGCACTAACCATTGGTTCCCTCTTTTCATTTGATAAAATAGAAGTTCGAAGGCCTTTCGCATCTACTTCTTAGCACTTCCTTTTTTCTTTTACTGAATTTGGGCTTTATTTTGCGATAGATGTTACTGTTTTAGGAATATTTTCTATCGCCTTTTCAAGTTATTTGAGCCGATCTTCTTTGTACATCTCAGCTAGCCCTTACCTTATCTTGATTATATCATATCACGGTACGCCGATAGATGCAAGAGTTTTTATGAAGTTTAAAAAATAAGGGGAAAATGTCGTAAATCACTGAAAAACTAAGCTATTTTATGTTAGATTCTGATACCAGTATCATATTGTTTTTGAGATTCCAATCCTAGGGCAAATTTACGGATGAGAAGAAACTGGCCGTTCTCCTGTTTTACGAAAGTCAGTACAACTGTCTTAGTATTAGAACCGAGGGATAGATAGGTGATTCTCTTGATGTCGTAGTCACCTGAGGTTGACTCGATTTCAGAATCCGGTTGGCCATGCTTGCTGATAATATCTTTATAGTTGGAGCCCCCTTTTCCTCTGTTTGCAGTATCACCTTCGATCAAAGCATCGAATTGTTCCTTGGTCCAAGTGAAGGAATCGGTATCTTCCGTATTATCCTCATCATTATCCTCATCGGTGCTATTATCTGGTAGCGTTCCAAAATCGTCATCCTCTGTTAAAGAGGTCAGACTTCTGTATGGGTGACGAAAATTTCTAGCCAGGTCGGTAAAAACACTAGAAGGGAGTACTTGCGTTGTCAAAACAAGGAAAATGGATCCAATGCCTAGGGCAGTTCCAATAATCGCCAATATTTTACGGTTTTGGAGATTGAGGATGATACCAAAAACACCTAGACCTATTGCAATAATAGCAAAGAAAAAAGATAGTACGCTGATGATTGGCAACCAGGATCCGAGAAGTGCAAGGCTTCCCAAGATGATAGCAATGATTCCTAAGATTTTCTCTTCTTTTTGTTTCATTTCTAAATTTCTCATTTCTAATCAAGCTGAAATCTTATCCGTGTGAGATATTGTTTATTATAGATAAAATGAGAACTAATGTCAATTTTAAATAAAATAGTTCTCCTGGAAACTTTTTTCTTGACATCCTATTTGAAAATGATAAAATAGTTCTCATGAAAACTAATTGGTTCTCTTGGGAACTATTTTGTTTAGAAGGGAGCAATCATGGATAAGCCAATGTTAACTTTTAAACGTTTTGGTCATCAGGTTCACCTTATGGTGCAAAAGGAAGCAAAACGTTGTGGTATTGAATTTATGGGCGGACCGCAGGGCCAAGTCATACGATTTTTAGACTATCGTGAGGAGTCTGGACAGGCGGTGTTAATCAAGGATATTGAGCAGGAACTCAATATCACCAAGTCAGTCGCCAGCAATCTAGTGAAGCGTATGGTACAAAATGGTTTGGTGGAATTGGAAGTGAGTCCAAATGACAAGAGAGCCAAGTACGTTCGATTGACGGATAAATCACGCTCTCAGATGAAGCCAATCAAGTCTTTCTTTGATCGAATTGACCGTAGTCTACTTGATGGAATTTCTGAGGAAAAACTAGCTGTTTTTGAAGAAGTCATGGGTCGACTACAGGCTAATGTAGAGAAAATGGGAGGTAAGAATGAAGAAACTCGCTAAACGTATCACAGGAAAAGAGTGGGGAATGATTCTCTTGACTGTTCTCTTTACCTGCTGCTCGGTCTATCTAGAGTTAGAAGTACCGACTTACGTTTCAAAAATAACAGAATTACTCGGAACGCCAGGTACGGAGTTGGGAGACCTTTGGTCGCCAGCAACTAAGATGATGGGTTTGTCATTCTTGGCCTTCCTATCATCTGTAACAGTTGGATTTTTTGCCGCTCGAGTTGCGGCATCCTATACGGCTCAACTACGAAGCGATATTTTTAATCGTGTTTTGGATTACTCTCAGACAGAAATTAAACGTTTCTCTATTCCTAGTCTTTTGACTCGGACAACCAATGATATCACGCAGATTCAGATGCTCTTTACCATGGGACTTCAGGTAGTTACTCGCGGACCAATCATGGCATTCTGGGCCATTGGTAAAATCCTTGGCAAGTCTGAATACTGGATTTGGGCAGTAGTGGTGGCAGTCATTGTCAATGTTCTGATGACAACTGTCTTGATGACTTTGGCCTTTCCTAAACAATCTGTCATTCAAAAATTGACAGATAAACTCAATAGTATCACTCGTGAAAGCTTGACAGGGATTCGGGTTGTTCGTGCTTATAATGCTGAGGAATATCAAGATAAGAAATTCGAAGAAGCCAATGATGAAGTCACACGACTCAATCTCTTTGTCAGTCGCTTAATGGCCATTATGAATCCTATTATGATGGCGATTTCTAGCGGCTTGGTCCTTGCCATTTACTGGATTGGAGCCTATCTTATCAACGACGCTAGCTTGACAGAGCGTCTACCCCTCTTTAGCGATATGGTGGTCTTCATGTCCTATGCTATGCAAGTGGTAATGGGCTTCTTACTCATGGGTGCTCTCTTTATCGTCTTGCCTCGTACCTTGGTTTCTGCAGGTCGTATCAATCAAGTCTTGGACCTTCATTCCTCTATTGAAAATCCTAGTCACCCACAGACAGCAAACTCTTCTGTAAAAGGTCAAGTGGAATACCGCGACGTAACCTTCCGCTACTCTAAAAACTCAGAAGCAGTTGTGGAACATGTTAGCTTCAAGGCAGAAGCAGGGCAAACCATTGCCTTTATCGGCTCAACTGGTTCTGGTAAATCTACTCTAGTTAACCTCTTACCCCGTTTTTATGATGTATCAGAGGGAGAAATTCTAGTAGACGGCGTCAATGTTCAGAATTATGACTTAGAAGATTTGCGTAATAAAGTTGGCTATATCCCTCAAAAAGCTGTGCTCTTTTCTGGAGATGTTAAGGGCAATCTCGACTTTGGTAAGAGTCAAGAAACGCCACTAAGTGAGACGGCCATGTGGCAAGCTCTGGAATTGGCCCAGTCTAAAAACTTTATCGAGGATAAGGAAGCAGGTCTTGACTCAGAAGTGGCTCAAGGTGGGACCAATTTCTCAGGTGGACAGAGACAACGTCTGGCCATTGCACGCGCCTTGGCTCGTAAACCAGAGATTCTCATTTTTGATGATTCATTCTCAGCCTTGGACTACAAGACCGATCGTATCTTGCGTCAAGTATTAGCTGAAAAAACACAATCCATGACC
Organism: Streptococcus infantis; assembly: GCF_047463275.1. Taxonomy (GTDB): domain Bacteria; phylum Bacillota; class Bacilli; order Lactobacillales; family Streptococcaceae; genus Streptococcus; species Streptococcus infantis_AF. The sequence continues at coordinate 56,373 of NZ_JASHEE010000004.1, forward strand.
AAGTTAATCGTTGCTCAACGCATTTCAACCATTATGGATGCAGACCTGATCTTAGTCTTGGATCAAGGTAAAGTCGTGGGACAAGGCACCCACAAGGAACTTCTTGCAAGCAATGAAGTTTACCAAGAAATTGCCTACTCACAACTATCGAAGGAGGAATTGGAACATGGAAAATAAGAAAATGTCCTTATGGAAACAGTGTAGACCTTTTCTAGCAGGTCTCCAACTTCCCCTACTAATCGCAGTTGTGGCGGCGATATGTTCAAGTATTATCACGGTTTATGGACCAACTAAGATCAAAGAAATTACCAATTTGATTTCAGATGGGTTAATGACAGAGATTGACCTAGAGGCTGTCTCAAGTATTGCTAGCTTTTTGGTTATCCTCTATGTGCTTGGGATTATCCTGAACTATACGCAAGCCTACATTTTTTCAACTAGTATCCAACATTTCTCAAAACGTTTGCGGACAGCTATTGCTGAGAAAATCAATCGCTTGCCACTTGCTTATTTTGACCGTCATTCTCAAGGGGACACCCTTTCTCGTGTGACTAATGACGTTGATACAGCAGCTCAGTCTCTTAACCAAAGTCTTGGGACAGTTCTCTCAGCTAGCTTTTTACTGATTGCTGTTTTGATTACCATGTTTGGTATGAACTGGATTTTGGCACTAGTAACCGTTGTTTCAACACTTGTTGGATTTACGGCGGTTTCCGTAATTATGGCCAAGTCGCAGGGCTACTTTAAAGCTCAACAAAATAACCTAGCAGCTGTAAATGGCTATGTGGAAGAAATGTACTCTGGCCACAATGTGGTGACCAGCTATAATGCTGTGGAACCAACAAAAGATACATTTGCAGGCTTGAATCAGATTCTACATGATAGCATCTGGAAATCTCAGTTTATTTCTGGTATCATGATGCCTGCCATGGTCTTTGTAGGCAACTTTAGTTATGTTCTAGTCATTATCGTCGGTGCTGCCTTGGCTCTTGAAGGGTATATCAGTATCGGGATTATTGTAGCCTTCATGGTTTATGTTCGAACATTCTCGCAACCCTTATCACAGATTGCCCAAGGAATTACCAGCTTACAACAAGCTAGTGCAGCCATGACTCGTGTCTTCGAATTTCTAGGTGAAGAGGAAATGGAAGATGAATCTCATAAGGAAAGACAATTGACCAACATGAAGGGTGAAGTGGTCTTTGACAGAGTTTCATTTGGCTACACACCGGAACGAACGATCATTCATGACTTTTCTGCGACAGCTCATGCAGGTCAAAAGATCGCGATTGTCGGACCAACTGGTGCTGGGAAGACGACTATTGTTAATCTCTTGATGAAGTTCTATGAGATTGATAAAGGAAGTATTCGCATTGATGGTGTGGATACCAAGGCTATGAAGCGCTCAGAAGTACACGATGCCTTTTCAATGGTCTTGCAGGATACCTGGCTCTTTGAAGGAACCATTCGTGACAATCTCATCTATAATCAAACAGGTATCAGTGATGAACGTGTGATTGAAGCTGCCAAAGCAGTAGGAATCCACCACTTTATCACAACCTTACCTGATGGATACGATACTGTTTTGGATGATACAGTGACCTTGTCAGTCGGGCAGAAACAACTCTTGACCATTGCTCGTGCTCTGCTCAAGGATGCTCCGCTCTTGATTCTGGACGAAGCAACATCCTCAGTCGATACTCGTACGGAGGAGTTGATTCAAAAGGCTATGGACCGTTTGATGGAGGGACGCACATCCTTTGTCATCGCCCACCGTTTGTCAACGATTCGCAATGCTGACTTGATTCTGGTCATGAAAGAAGGAAACATCATCGAGCAAGGCAATCATGAAGAGCTTATGGCTCAGGGTGGTTTCTATGCAGACCTCTACAATAGTCAATTTACAGAAGACCAAGCAGAAGAATAAATCTCAGAAGGCTTGACGGCCTTCTTTTTCTACTCTATACTAGAGTAGGAGATGCTAGCAGACTCGTTCTGTCAGACTTCTTGTGTAAAATCTAGAAACAACGAGAAAACAGATGAAAAACTATCAAGAGTGGTACGAGAAGAGGAAATCAAGTCTTCTTCGACATCCACAACTATTGCAATTGATGCGAGTCTTTAATCGCATGATGACAGTTCTGATGCCCTTAGCTTACTTGACCTTGTTGGGAACAAACTTTGTAAGTAAAGGGGTTGGTAAAGACCTTGCTGCTTATATTTTGGTGCCGGCTTTAGGCTTTGTCCTATTGACGCTAGTTCGTAAGTGGATCAATCAACCGCGTCCTTATGAGAATTGGGAAATTATTCCGCTACTAGACAAGGACAGTTCTGGGAATTCAATGCCTAGTCGCCATGTATTTTCAGCAACCATCATTTCCATGGCTTGCTTGCATGCAAATCTGCCTGTTGGGATGATTTTATTGGTTTTATCAGCTTTTCTCGGCCTTGTGCGAGTCTTGGGTGGCGTTCATTATCCCAAGGATGTTTTAGTTGGTTACGTCTGTGGTCTCCTCTTGGGAATTCTTTTCTTTATTTTGTAAGAAGCAAAGCAAGTGGGCTTGGCCTCGTAACCACTTACGGGTCAAAAGTGACCACTTGCTTTTTTGCCCTTGTAAAGTCTTCCAGCCTTTGGTATAGTAGATGCAGAAAGGAGATAGGATGAAGTTACGAATCGAGATTGATAGTGAATTAACTGAAACAGAGATTGTCATCAAGGCTGCAGCCCTAACAGATGAAATAGCCGATTTGCAACGACTCTTGCAAGAAACCAAGGCTCCTAGGTTGATCTTTTATAAGGGGACGGGTGAGTACTACTTAGACTTGGCAGAAATCCTCTTCTTTGAGACGGAAGGTAGCAAGATTTATGCCCACACCCAGAAAGAAGCCTACGAGGTTCGACTCAAGCTTTATGAGTTGGAGTCCATCCTGCCCCGCTATTTCAGTCGGGTATCCAAGTCGACCATAGCCAACCTTCGGCAGGTCTACTCGGTGGACAAGTCCTTCTCAGGGACAGGCACTATTTCCTTTTATCAAACCCACAAGGAGGTTCACGTGTCACGGCACTACCAATCCCTCCTAAAAGAAAATCTAAGAAACATGAGGTAAGAAGATGAAAAAGAAAGCATTTGGTATTGTGTTGCTAGTGTTGGCAGCTTTAGTATTGTTACAGGGGAATTTTGGTATTCCTTCACTTGAAGGGGAAATTTGGCCCTTGATCGGTATTGGATTTTTTGCCTATCAATCAGTTGAGGCAATCCTTCGTCGTCATTTCACTTCAGCCTCCGTTACAGCCCTAGTGGCCCTCATGATTGCGAATCATTTTTATGACATTTTACCGATTCCCAATCAATCACTGTTCTGGGCAAGTGTTCTCATCGTGCTTGGAGTAAGTATGCTAACTCATACTAACAGAACTTGGAATGGGAAAAAATGGTGGTATGACGGTGAAAAGACCATTCTGACAGATAAGGAAGTCGCTTTTGGGGCGGGTACATTTTACAAGCAAGACCAAGAATTGGTAGAAGACGAGTTTGAAGTCGGATTTGGGAATGCCAAAATCTATTATGACAATGCAGAGATGTTAGGAGATAGCGCAACCTTGAAGATAGAAGTCGGATTTGGGAATGCAGTTATCTATGTGCCCCAACACTGGAGAGTGGACCTGAAGGTGGAAACTTTTTGTGGTGCAGCCAAGGCAGATGCTCCTGTAGCCCCAACCAGCAAAACCTTGATTATCCGTGGGGACGTAGCTTTCGGGAAACTTGGTGTCGTCTACGTCAAATAAAAAAAAGTCTTCCAATTCCCTTGCCAAAAATAAGAAAGTGTGATAACATAGTACGGTATGTGGTGCTAGCACATCCGCTATATTAGATCTAATAGGAGGAAAACACAATGGCTAAAGTATGTTACTTTACAGGTCGTAAGACTGTATCAGGAAACAACCGTTCACACGCGATGAACCAAACTAAACGTGCCGTAAAACCAAACCTTCAAAAAGTTACTGTTCTTATCGATGGTAAACCTAAAAAAGTTTGGGCTTCAGCTCGTGCTTTGAAATCAGGAAAAGTAGAACGCGTTTAATAAACATGAAAAGACCTACAGGGTCTTTTTTGTTTTGCTCGACAGCTGGAATTATTTGAAAAATCAAGCAAATATCCGATGATACATCATTCTGCTTTTACAGTTGGGCTGAAATATGATAAAATAGAGTATCAACTAGTTGAGGTAAAAAAAGATGACTGTAAAAATTAATACAAAAGATGGTCAAATCGAACTAACAGATGATGTGATTGCTACTGTTGTAGGCGGAGCAGCAACTGAGATTTTTGGTGTGGTCGGTATGGCTAGTAAAAATGCCCTCAAAGATAATTTCCAAGCCCTTCTTGGTAAGGAAAACTATTCTAAAGGTGTAGTTGTTAAAGCGGCTGAAGATGGTAGCGTTGCAGTTGATGTATACACTGTCTTGAGCTACGGAACAAAAATCAGCGAAGTATCAAAAAACATCCAAGAGCGTGTACGTTTTAGTTTGGAAAATCAACTTGGAATTACTACTCAGACTGTGAATGTCTTCATTCAAAATATCAAAGTTGTAGGAGAATAATCGTGTCAAATATTACTACAAGCTTATTTCAAGAAATGGTACAGGCTGCTTCAACTCGTTTGAACAAGCAAGCCGAATATGTCAATTCATTGAACGTCTTCCCAGTTCCAGACGGAGATACAGGAACAAACATGGGAATGACGATCGAAAATGGTGCTAAAGAAGTAGCAGATAAACCAGCTTCAACAGTTGGTGAGGCTGCAAGTATCTTGGCTAAAGGTCTTTTGATGGGAGCGCGTGGAAACTCAGGAGTTATCACTTCTCAGCTTTTCCGCGGATTTTCACAAGCCATTAAGACAAAAGAAGAGCTAACAGGAAAAGACCTAGCTCTTGCTTTCCAATCAGGTGTTGAGGTTGCCTACAAGGCTGTTATGAAGCCTGTTGAAGGGACAATCTTGACAGTATCACGTGGTGCTGCCATCGGTGCTAAGAAAAAAGCAGAACAGACAGATGATGCCGTTGAAGTTATGCGTGCAGCCTTGGAAGGAGCTAAAGCAGCCCTCGCTAAAACTCCAGAAATGCTTCCAGTATTGAAAGAAGTTGGCGTTGTGGACTCAGGTGGTCAAGGGTTGGTCTTCATCTATGAAGGATTCCTTTCAGCTCTTACTGGTGAATACAGTGCGTCTGAAGACTTTGTAGCGACTCCAGCCAATATGGGTGAGATGATCAATGCAGAACACCACAAATCTGTAGCCGGACATGTAGCAACTGAAGACATTACCTTTGGTTACTGTACTGAAATCATGGTTGCCCTTAAACAAGGTCCAACTTATGCTAAAGAGTTTGACTACGAAGAATTCCGTAACTACTTGAACGAACTTGGGGATTCTCTACTTGTTGTCAATGATGACGAAATCGTTAAAGTTCACGTCCATACAGAAGATCCAGGACTTGTTATGCAAGAAGGTCTCAAGTATGGTAGCTTGGTCAAGGTTAAAGTCGATAACATGCGTAACCAACACGAAGCGCAAGTAGAAAAAGAAGCGCAAGTCAGCAAGCCAGCTGAAGAAAAAGAATATGCTCTTATCGCAGTAGTAGCTGGACAAGGCTTGGCAGACATCTTCCGTGCACAAGGTGTGGACTATGTCATCGAAGGTGGACAAACCATGAACCCTTCGACAGAAGACTTTGTCAAGGCTGTTGAGAAAGTCAATGCTCGCAACATCATCTTCTTGCCAAACAACAAAAATATCTTCATGGCAGCTCAATCTGCAGCTGAAGTATTGGAACAACCAGCTGTTGTAGTAGAAGCTCGTACAATTCCTCAAGGATTGACTAGCCTTCTAGCATTTGACCCAAGCAAGTCTATCGAAGAAAACCAAGAACGCATGACTGCGGCTCTTGGGGACGTTGTCAGCGGTAGTGTAACAACAGCCGTTCGTGACACGACTATCGATGGTCTAGAAATTCATGAAAATGACAATCTTGGTATGGTGGATGGTAAAATCCTCGTATCAAACCCTGACATGCACCAAACCTTGACTGAAACCTTGAAACACATGTTGGATGAAGACAGTGAAATCGTAACCTTCTATGTTGGAGAAGACGGAAGCGAAGAATTGGCAAATGAAATTGCTCAAGAAATCGCAGAAGAATTCGAAGATGTCGAAGTAGAAATCCACCACGGTCAACAACCAGTTTACCCATATCTTTTCAGTGTGGAATAGGAGATTCATATTGAAGAAGATTCTAGGATTAACACTTATTTCGGTAACTCTACTTGCAGGTTGCAGTAAGTTGCTACCTCACCGCTCAAGTGACAAGAGTAAAGCGAGTGATCCGTCTACAAGTCAAACGACAACCAATCAAGCAAAAGAAGAAAAAACAAAAGTTCTTAAAGGGAAAATGGATGAATTTGATGTCACCATGACCTTTGTTTATACGGATGTTGTTAAAAACTTCAAGATGGATATGCTTGGGAAAATAAATGAGGAGATTCCTGCTGGAGTTACTCCGGAAGAATTCCAAACAATCTTCCGTGAAGCTATGGAAGATAGTCCAGAGTATCTTGAAATAAAGGACGAGCCTGGTGTTAATGTAGAATATTTTATCACCGAGGACAAAAAGATGAGAGTCGTTATGGAACTCGATCTTGAAAAAGCAGACTTGAATAAAGTAAAAAATACATATTTCTTTAAACCACTTGCGGATAGTATAGAAGACTTTAAAAAGCCTAATACACTAATCGCTGCATTAAAATTACACGGATTTAAAGAAGAATAAAAAAAGAGGTCGGGAGTTTCCCGACCTCTTTTTGATTTTCAGAGAATTCGATTTTCATAGCGATTAGACTTTTTGTGACATTTGTCATATTTCCTCATGACAGAAGCTTCTAGTGATTCTACCTTCAAAGAATTATACTAGATGTATCAAATGGAGGAAGAAAAAAATGAAACATAAAGTAATTGTCGCAATGAGTTTAGTAGCAGCAGGAGTCATGACTTATCTCATGTTTTCAGGATTGGATGAAGGCTTCTATCATTTTCCTTGGGAACTATTTGCAGGATTTGGCATGATGTCTTGGTTGATCCGAGAAGGTTTGAAATTGGTCTCAGATGTGAAAAAGGAGTTTGAAAAATGAAAAAAGCGATTCTCTATCTTTTTATTGGACTATCACTAGTGGTATGGTTGGTAGAAATGTTTACAGGTTGGTTTGATCAAGCCTTCCTTCACCAATTCATCCGTGGTGCCTGGGGATTAGGATTTATGATTTTTATCGCCTTTCCGATGGGAAAGGAGTGGCTGAAAGGAGAATATCATGAACATGATTAAGGTAGAAAGCCTAAATAAAAACATCAAGGGCAAGGCTATTTTGAAGGATATTTCCTTTGAGGTAGCTGAAGGTGAATGCGTCGCCTTGATTGGTCCCAATGGTGCTGGGAAGACCACACTCTTGGACTGTTTGCTAGGAGATAAACTGGTCACCAGCGGTCAAGTATCCATCCAAGGCTTGCCAGTGACGAGTTCTAAGTTAGACTACACAAGATCCTACCTACCTCAAGAAAATGTCATCGTTCAGAAATTAAAGGTCAAAGAGTTGATTGCTTTCTTTCAAAGCATTTACCCAAATCCCTTGAGCAATCGGGAAATCGATCAACTATTGCAGTTTGACCAGCAACAAAAAGAACAATTTGCAGAAAAATTATCAGGTGGACAAAAGCGTCTCTTCTCTTTTGTCTTGACCTTGATTGGCCGACCAAAGCTAGTCTTTTTAGATGAGCCGACTGCTGCCATGGATACTTCAACCCGCCAACGCTTTTGGGAAATTGTTCAGGAGCTAAAAGCTAAGGGAGTTACCATTCTCTATTCGTCCCATTATATCGAAGAGGTGGAGCATACAGCGGACCGAATCTTGGTCTTGAATAAGGGAGAGTTGATTCGCGATACAACACCTCTAGCCATGCGCAGTGAGGAGATTGAAAAGCACTTTATCCTTCCTCTAGCATACATGGAAGTCATTGAGCAGTCTAACTTGGTTGAAAACTGGTCACAAAAACAAGATGCCCTGCAAGTAGTCACACGCGAAGCAGATGCTTTCTGGGAACTTTTAGTGCAAGCAGGATGTAGGATTCAAGAAATTGAAGTCAATAACCGTAGCTTGCTGGATACAATCTTTGAAGAAACACAAAAGGGAGATGACTAAGATGAAACGATGGATTTCACTAAATAAGATAGAATTTCTATTGACCAAACGTCAATTAGTCTATTATCTATTATCCGTAGGGATGCCGACGGCCTTCTATTTATTCTTTTCAGGTATGTACCAAGACACACCCGGTGGATCAGATAATTTTATGCGTGATTACCTCATCTCCATGACAGCCTTTTCCATGATGTCGACAGCTATGTTTTCATTTCCAGCTGTTTTACATACCGATAAAATCAACAACTGGCAGAAAACATTACGCCATACTCCAGTAAATATGGTAGAATATTATCTATCAAAGATAACAAGTATGATGGTTGATTATTTGGTCTCAATTCTGGTTGTTTTCTCAGTTGGGCACTTGATCAGAGGTGTGGATATGCCTCTAGGAAGCTGGATTGGGGCTGCGCTCTTGCTGATAGTAGGAAGTGTTGCCTTTGTAGCGCTTGGCTTGACCTTGACACTCTTGCCATCTAGTCAGCTGATGTCTGTCGTGGGCAATCTTCTCTATCTAGGCTTGGCTGTGTTAGGCGGACTCTGGATGCCCATCTCTTTATTTCCAGACTGGATGCAAGCAATCGGGAAGTGCCTACCAACTTATCAGTTGATGGAGTTGCTCAAGACCTTCTTAAACGAGGGTGGCATCAATCTATCAGCCACAGTTTATCTACTTGTTTTTTCAGCAGTTTTGTTTGGTTTGACCATTTACCTTCAAGGTCATAAGGAGAATGCTTAATGCTTGAAAGACTAAAAAGCATACACTATATGTTTTGGGCCAGTTTGATTTTTATGGTTTTCCCTATCCTCTCTGCAGTGATTGGGGAGATTCCTAGCTGGCATTTACTAGTTGATATTCTATTTGTGGTGGCTTACTTAGGCGTTTTAACCACCAAGAGTCAGCGATTATCCTGGCTCTTTTGGATTATCATGCTAGCCTATGTAGCTGGGAATACCGTCTTTATTTATGGGAACTATGTGTGGTTCTTCTTTTTCCTTGCCAATCTTTTGATTTATCATTTTAGAGTTCGTAGCCTACGTTCTCTTCATGTCTGGACTTTTCTCCTTGCTCAAGTTCTTGTTGTTGGACAACTTATGATGTTTCAGTCAGTCGAAACTGAGGTTGTAGCCTTTGAGCTTGGGATTCTTACTTTTGTGGATTTGATGACATTGGGCTTGGTTCGGATTCGCATTGTGGAGGATTTGAAAGAAGCGCAGGCTAAGCAAAATGCCCAGATAAATCTATTGCTTGCTGAAAATGAACGCAGTCGTATCGGTCAGGATTTGCATGATAGTCTGGGGCATACCTTTGCTATGCTAAGTGTCAAGACAGATTTAGCTTTGCAGTTATTTCAGATGCAGGCCTATCCACAGGTGGAAAAGGAATTAAAAGAAATTCACCAGATAAGTAAGGATTCCATGAATGAAGTGAGAACCATTGTGGAAAATCTCAAATCACGGACCCTAGCTTCAGAGCTCGAGACTGTCAAAAAGATGCTAGAGATTGCTGGGATTGAAGTTCAGGTTGACAATCAGTTGGACAAGGCTAGTTTGACCCAAGATGTGGAGTCGACAGCTGCTATGATTTTGTTAGAACTTGCGACCAATATCATCAAGCATGCCAGCGCTGAAAAAGCCTATCTAAAACTGGAACGTACAGATCAGGAATTGGTCCTGACAGTTAGAGATGACGGGAAAGGATTTGCAAATGTAAAAGGGAATGAACTTCATACAGTCCGTGACCGTGCAGCAGCCTTCTCAGGTCAAGTAGAGTTGGTCAGTTTGAAAGATCCCACAGAGGTGCGCGTGCATCTGCCTTATAAGGAGAGAAAGTAGATGAAAGTATTAGTCGCAGAAGATCAAAGTATGCTTAGAGATGCCATGTGTCAACTCTTGAGCTTTCAACCAGATGTGGAGGCTGTCTTGCAGGCGAAAAATGGAGCTGAAGCTATTGAGGTTTTGGGGAAAGAAGCAGTAGATATTGCCATCCTTGACGTCGAAATGCCAGTCAAGACAGGACTCGAAGCGCTCGAGTGGATCAAACAAGAAGTGCCTGAAACCAAGGTGGTTATCGTTACAACCTTTAAACGTCCAGGCTATTTTGAACGAGCGGTCAAAGCAGGAGTCGACGCCTATGTCTTGAAAGAGCGAAGCATCGCCGAACTCATGCAAACCCTGCATACGGTGTTAGAGGGACGCAAGGAATATTCTCCAGAGCTGATGGAAGTCATGATGACACATCCCAATCCCTTGACCGAGCAGGAAGTCGCTGTTTTGCATGGAGTAGCACAGGGGCTGTCCAACCAAGAAATTGCGGATAAGCTCTACCTCTCAAACGGCACCGTCCGTAATTACATGACCAATATCCTCTCCAAACTAAACGCAAGCAACCGAACCGAAGCAGCCAAAACTGCCGAAGAAGAAGGCTGGTTGTGAGGGGGAGAAAGAAAAAATCTCTTAGAAATAGATCTAAGAGATTTTTTGCACTATTCAAGTCTATTTTGCTACCCAGCCGATGGCATCACTAGGCGGATTTTCGGGATCAATCCAGACAAATTCAATTCCAATTTCGCCATTTTTAAACTTGGTCAAACGAATTCCGTTGATTTCCAGTTCATTTAGACGTTGACCTGTCAAGATTTCTCGTTCCTTCAACTGGAAAACACCACGCAAGATCCAATTTCCAAGAATTTCTTGCTTATCAGTTGACTGAATCGCCTTACCAGCTTCTTGGTTGATATAGGCATTGATGACATCACCAGAAGGTAAAAATCTTAGTTTAAAGGTTCTTTCCTCTTTGGATAGAGCTAGTTTTTTAGTACCAGATTCAAAGGTCCCAAATCCTGGTCCGAAGAAGTCAGGCCTTTCATCGTGGAAATTTTTGGAGTCAGGCAGAGGAATGTAAACCTCACTAACTGGACGATAGACGAGTTGTTCGATTTCTTTAATGAGCTTTTCATTGCCAGTCTCGTGGACAAAGTGAATCAAATCCTCACGAATCACCTTCATCTGAGCTTTTTCTTCCTTGCTAGTCCATTTTTTCAAGAGGATTTCTTCTAGGGAGAAGGTCACAAAAGCTAGTTCTTCTGAAGCCAGACTGTCCTTAAATTTATCCTGAATCTTTAAAATTCGTGGGAGACGATCTTTTTTGGCTAGTTTTGAACCACCGTTAAAGGCATTAAAACCAGAGTTTTCTTCTACATTTCCATGTTTGTCTGTGATTACCCAAGACACCGTTTCTAAGATATGGGATTGTTCCTTTTCAGCTGTTAGCAAATGAAGATTTTCAAAGAGAGAAAAAGGATCTTCGATGTAATGAACGTCCCAAGTATCTACCACAATATCTTTATTATTAAAAGTTATGTGGAGCTGGCTGTCAGCTGCTGTGTACTTGTAGTGGTGTTGCCCATCTGTAAATCGGAAATTAGTTGGATTGTTTTTGGTAGTTGATCCTTCAATGACCAGATTATCGATATCAACTGGTAAATAAGATGTTTCACCGACAAAAATCTTTGGATTTTCTCCCTTTGGTGTTGGCATTAGAACGTGATAAACAGCTTCAACATTGACTGAGTCAGAATTGAATCCCTTGATTTGCGCCTTAGAAGATTCGATTCTCTGATTCCTCAAAGTCGCAATCTTTCGAGCTAACTCTTCATAGCGTTGATAATTTTCCTTGTCTGCAGCCTCTTTATCAGCTGAAATATCCGCATGAAATTTGATGTCACCTAATAAGTCCGTCCAAGATTGAGAATCTTTCTTGAACTGAGCGATTTTTTGGTCTCCTGAATTAATCCCAAAAGACTTGATACCCACTAGGTATTTATGATTTTCATCCACAACGACGGAAGCATCATAGGAAGTATTGGCGATATCTTCCCCAACAGCATTAAAAGCCTTCTGGAAAACAGTCTCCTGGAATTTGGAGTTGACGATAGGAGCGACAGAATGTTCTGTTTGTTCCTCGTCTTCGGATTCTGCCTTTTGAGAGAAAGCTTGGCTCAAACTAGCGAAGTTAGTAATTAAGGTTTTGTATTTGTCTTTTTGTTCAGACTTTAGATGTTCCCACATAAGCACCCTCTTTTCTATTTTCAGTATATCAAAAGAAGATTAGTTTTTCACTAATCCTCTTATATATTCGTTAATTAATACTGTAAAATTCGAGTTTGCCTTGTTTTTTGACAAATCTCAAATACTCTTCATCTGACAGAACCGCTAAACCATCGTCATAAGCCTTGATTTTTTCAAGAGCCTGATCATAGCTATCTACAAAGTCTTTAACATAGGATTGTCCCTCAAATTGCCCATTCATCTTGGTGTAGATAATGGCAAATTTTCCAGAGCGGTCAAGCTGAGATTGTCCTCGGCTCTCATTTAAAGCCTTAGCAACTTTCTCTGCAATGCGTTTAATTACGGGAACAACGACACTGTTTCCAGCTTGCTTGTAGAGCTGACCGTTAGAAACCCCCTCTGGGATTTTAAAGGATTTAGGGTAGCCTTGTACATTGAAGGTTTCCTTCGGTGTCAGCTTACGAATCTCACCACTGTCCGTCAAAATCAATGGAACGTTATGTCCACCTGTTCCCATATTTGCTGTTAGGGTAGGTACGACGCCGTTTTTATTTTCACGGACATATTGACGGCGCCACTGATAGACCGTATCTTGACTAGTCACTTCAAACTTCAACTGGTCGTAGAAATTTTGCTTGCCTTTACGATAGTAGTAGACTTCGTCTAGCTTATCGCCAAAGCTAATCACATCCTGAAGGGTAGTAGTCAGTTTGATTTCCTCTGGGAATTCAAACAAGTCATAAGCTTCCTTGGTATCAAAACCAACAATGTAAATCCGCTCACGGTTTTGTGGGATATTTCCATAATCTTTTCCGTTGAGAACCTTCCACTTGATAAAGTAGTTGTTCTCGGTCAAGGCTTCACGAATGACCTTGAAGGTATTGCCATGGTCATGACCGACCATGTTTTTGACATTTTCGATGAAAATAGCTCGAGGTTTGCATCCCTCAATCATGCGAAGCAATTCGAAGAAAAGATCCCCACGATCATCATCAAAGCCCTTGCGATAACCTGCAATACTAAAGGCCTGACAAGGGAAACCTCCCATAATCACATCCACGCGCTCAGCTGGAATATCCTCTGGCTGAACATCGTGAATATCACGACCATCCAAATAGGTATCTGGATGGTTTAACTGATAAGTCTGACGCGCATACTTATCAAATTCATTGGCATACACCACTCTGAACTCGTTGGTCTGTTCAAATCCCAACTCAATTCCCCCAACACCTGAGAAGAAAGCTGCAATGTTGTATTTCTCAGGTCGGTTCGAACTTACAGAATTTGTCATGTAGTTACCTGCTTTCTAAAACAATTTTGATTCTTTTAATCCTATCCAATAATTGCCATGCATCATTGCATTTCTTATTCTTTCCATAATATAATTGGATCTCAAGTCATAGTGTGAGTGTAATTGAAGACGAATCTTATTGTTGTTATAGTAATCATATAAAGCCAAAGGATTTTGTATGTATATTCCTTTTATACTGATTTCAGGTATCTGAATTTTAGGTAAATCATCATCTTCTAATCGAGACGAGATATTAAACATTCTTAATAAATCGAAAGAATACCTAAAACACAAGAACTTATTTTCATCCTCAGTTAATTCGTCAATACTTTTAAAAATTTCATTGATTCTATTAATCCCTAACTTTCTATCCCTTAAATAGTCGATTAGTCTATCGTTTAATTGAATTAGATGGACTAAAAAATTAGAAAACTCCGTTTCAAAGTCAAATAAAAACTTTATTGATTCAAAAAAATGAATCGGATCATTAAGTTTATGATTTTTTTCTTGCAAGTAAAACAAACATTTTTGCTCAATCTCGTCATGCGAAATAGGAATTATTTTACGATTAAAAGAATTGTTATTCAAAAAATTATCTATAGTTGTCTTATCTCCAGATTGTAAAATACTAGTAAATCGATTCATGAAATGATCTTTTTGAAACCCTGAAAATTTAGTATTAACTTTATCTGAAAGAGTTACCTGATTAAAATTAATCAGCCCATTCTCTTGATTCAATTCAAACCAAGTATGTTTGTATGGAACTCCTGAAAAACTATAATTTGAAAAAAATTGCTGAATAAAAAGATGCAAAATTGGTTCAAAAACAAATCCAATTTCTTTAGTTTGTCCATTATCGTGATTATAAATAGAAAAATTACTTAGAAACCCCGTAGAGTCATTTGCATAAAAACCATATTGCATATGTGAAAAAGCATTTCTTACTATCTTGAATTGATCCCAAACTCGCCTGGTTTCCCCGTCTAGTGAGTAAAAAAATGAATTAAATTTATTAATGCGTATATTGAAAAGATTATTCAAATACTTCTTATAATTTTCTAAAAACTGACGTTCTCGTATGAAGAGTGTTGAGTCATTCAATCTGTCAAAAAATGGTTGAAAGGCAAATTTATCTTTCAAATAAACATTATAAACCTTCTCATTATTGAAAGTTAACAATACTGCATCTAGGAATATTCTAAATCTATTTAAATCAATAATACTTAAACTATCAAATTGACCTTGTTTTAATTTGTTAATCAATTTATCTATTACAATCCCATCATGATATATTTCCTGATAATAATCAATCATTTTGAAATTATTATTCAAATAATCATCGTTTGAGTCTTTTGATTCTAATATATTCAATGGTTGATTAAACCACGATTTATATTTCCCGTAATCTTCAGCCACTATTTCACCAACTTCTTCATATCATCAATACGTGCTACTGTCGCGTCGTATTTAGCTTGGTAGTCGGCTTGTTTGTCGCGTTCTTTTTGGACGACTTCTGGTTTGGCATTGGCTACGAAGCGTTCGTTAGAGAGTTTCTTACCAACCATATCCAGTTCTTTTTGCCATTTAGCGAGTTCCTTGTCGAGTCGAGCCAGTTCTTCTTCGACATTGAGGAGGTCAGCCAGTGGCAAGTAGATTTCTGCTCCTGTGATGACGCTTGACATGGCGAGTTCAGGTGCAGGGATGGTTGACGCGATTTCCAAGTGTTCTGGATTTGTGAAGCGCTTGATGTAGTTGACATTGCTGTTAAAGAAGGCTTCCAAGTCGCTATCGCTTGTCTTAACAAGAATGGTGATTGGCTTGCTTGGTGCTACGTTTACTTCCGCACGCGCATTACGAACGGCACGGATCAAGTCTTTGAGGCTTTCCACACCAGTGTGGGCCGCAAGGTCTTCAAAGGCTGGGTTGACAGTAGGGTATTCTGCTGTAACGATAGAGCCTTCTGAGATTTGTCCGAAAATTTCCTCTGTCACGAATGGCATGATTGGGTGAAGGAGACGAAGGATCTTGTCCAAAGTGTAAAGGAGAACAGAACGTGTGATGACTTTCTCTTCTTCGTTATCGCTATAAAGGACTTCCTTGGTCAACTCAACGTACCAGTCCGCAAACTCATCCCAGATGAAGTTGTAGAGGATGTGTCCAGCTACACCAAACTCAAACTTGTCAAAGTTGGCAGTTGCTTTTCCGATGGTTTCGTTGAGGTTGTGGAGGATCCAGCGGTCAGTGACATTTCCAGCTTCCTTGTTAACAACTTTTTCGACATTAGCAGTTGCTTGTTCGAGAGTCAATCCTTCATTGTTCATGAGGATGTAGCGAGAGATGTTCCAGATCTTGTTAATGAAGTTCCATGAAGCATCCATTTTCTCGTAAGAGAAGCGCACGTCTTGCCCTGGTGCAGAACCGTTTGAAAGGAACCAACGAAGGGCATCGGCACCGTATTTCTCGATGACATCCATTGGGTCGATACCGTTACCGAGTGATTTAGACATCTTGCGTCCTTGCTCGTCACGAATGAGACCGTGGATAAGGACGTTTTGGAATGGCTGACGGCCAGTGAATTCCAAGGATTGGAAGATCATACGAGACACCCAGAAGAAGATGATGTCATAACCAGTCACCAAGGTTGAAGTTGGGAAGTAACGTTTGAAGTCTTCTGAGTCGACATCAGGCCAGCCCATGGTTGAGAATGGCCAAAGGGCAGAACTGAACCACGTATCCAAGACGTCTTCGTCCTGAGTCCATCCGTCACCTTCTGGAGCTTCTTCACCGACGTACATTTCTCCCTCGGCATTGTACCAAGCAGGGATTTGGTGTCCCCACCAGAGCTGACGTGAAATTACCCAGTCGTGGACATTTTCCATCCATTGGAGGAAGGTATCGTTGAAACGAGGTGGGTAGAATTCTACCTTATCATCTGTGTCTTGGTTGGCAATGGCATTCTTAGCCAATTGGTCCATCTTGACGAACCATTGCGTTGACAAGCGTGGTTCAACCACAACGCCTGTACGTTCTGAGTGACCAACACTGTGGACACGTTTTTCGATTTTAACAAGGGCACCGATTTCTTCTAACTTGGCAACGACTGCCTTACGAGCTTCAAAACGGTCCATGCTTGCAAATTCAAAGGCCAAGTCATTCATAGTTCCGTCGTCGTTCATAACGTTGACTTGTGGCAAGTTGTGGCGTTGACCAACCAAGAAGTCGTTTGGATCGTGGGCAGGCGTGATTTTCACGACACCAGTACCAAACTCAGGATCCGCGTGTTCGTCCGCAACGATTGGGATCAATTTATTCGCGATAGGAAGAACGACGTTTTTACCGATCAAGTCCTTGTAGCGTGGGTCTTCTGGATTGACCGCAACCGCAACGTCCCCAAACATAGTCTCTGGACGAGTGGTCGCAACTTCAAGGGCGCGAGATCCGTCTTCAAGCATGTAATTCATGTGGTAGAAGGCACCTTCAACGTCCTTGTGGATTACCTCGATATCAGAAAGGGCTGTGCGAGCTGCTGGGTCCCAGTTGATGATAAATTCACCACGGTAGATCCAACCTTTCTTGTAAAGGTCCACAAAGACCTTGCGAACCGCTTTTGATAAACCTTCGTCAAGAGTGAAACGCTCACGAGAGTAGTCTACAGAGAGCCCCATCTTGCCCCATTGTTCCTTGATGGTAGTGGCATATTCGTCTTTCCATTCCCAGACTTTCTCGAGGAATTTTTCACGACCGAGGTCATAACGGCTAATGCCCTCACCACGCAAGCGCTCCTCAACCTTAGCCTGAGTTGCAATCCCTGCGTGGTCCATCCCTGGAAGCCAAAGGGTGTCAAAACCTTGCATGCGTTTTTGACGGATGATGATATCTTGCAAAGTTGTATCCCAAGCGTGACCAAGGTGGAGTTTTCCAGTTACGTTTGGTGGTGGAATGACGATAGAGTATGGCTTAGCCTTTTTATCGCCTGAAGGCTTGAAAACATCCTCGTCAAGCCATTTTTGGTAACGACCAGCCTCAACCTCGGCTGGATTGTATTTAGGTGAAAGTTCTTTAGACATGTGTGTTCTCCTTTTATTCTGTTAAATAATAATATTTACCGTCTTTTGATATTATTTTAGTTTCTTTTTCGAGTAAATTCTCAGTTGTATTTTTTATCTCAAGTGAATTGTCTAATTGTTTATAAATTTGTGTAATTACAGAATCAGGTATTTCATTATATTTCCAATCATTGAAAATCATTCCAGGAATTTCGAATACTAATGCTTCAATACCTTGTTTAGCATATCTCTTATTATCCAAATCAAGTGCAAATGTTTTAATGCTCTCATCATGCCATTGATTTATTAAATTTCTAGCATCAGTAGATTGTTCAATATAAATGTTATATAAAGAATAACAATGATCAGAAGATACGGTACCCTTGTTTAATAGATAAACCAATCGTCCAATTTCTTCTAAAATTGAGAGCAAGTATTGTTGAAAGCTAATCAGTCTATCAAGATCATCAATACTTTCTTGATATTTATTGAATTCAGAGTTGTGACCTTTAGATACGATATTTTCTATTGTTAAATTGACTTGTTGTAGCAATTCAACTGCATCATCCCTATATCGATTCAAGTCATCTAAAGAACGTTTTCTCAATTCGTCATTCTCAATGATTTCGATATTAAATTTGGAAATGTTACCAACTTTTCCTATTAAAGCCATTATTCTAGATTTAAATTCAGTCTGTTGAAAATCATATATTTTATCTATTCCTTCCTGCATTTCGGCCATTTTAGTATCAATTTGAGCCATATAATATTGACCTACAACCATAGAAGAAATATTCATTACTTCAGCTACTGTATTTGAGATAGTGTTAACATCCACTGGGATAAGATTAGCTTGGCCAGCAAGTTTATTATTTATTTTGTAACCGCCGCGAAAAGCTCCCTGTAATTCTTTCGAATCGTAAAGTTTTGCTCCATTTGGGATAATAACTTGATAGATATTACCTTCTTTAACTAGATTTTTGAGAGGATTATTGAAATTTTGAACGATTTGAGGTACAAGAGAATCTAATTTCGCTACAACATTTTGATCTAAAATCTCATGAATAGGTTTTTCATCAAGATTAATATCTGTAGGTAAGGACTCTATTTTAGGCATTAGAGCTAAAAATTCCTCGTTTATTGTTGATACTTCATAATTAGTCTGTGTAATAATTTCGTTAGAATAACAAATATCCGACTTTTTCTTTTTATTTTTTTCTTTTTTATAAACGAAAAAAATTAGAAGTATAAGTAATAAGATAACAATCCATTTCATTTCTTCACCTCCCACTCACTCTTCAGCAAGCCATATATCAAACTGTCACAACGATTGCCTTGGGCATCTTTGCGGTCTCTTATGCGTGCTTCAAGGGTGAAACCAAGCTTCTCAGCAACACGTTGACTTTGGACATTGTAGCCAAAGCAGACCAGTTCAATCTTGTGAAGCTCCAGTTCTTTAAAAGCCAGGTCAATCAAGGTACGTGCTGCTTCTGGCACATAACCTCGCCCCCAATAGTCTGGATGCAAGGTATAGCCAATCTCCAGTACATCGTCTTCGTGGCGATGGTTGAAATCAACAGATCCTATAACTTTATCAGTCCCTTTGACCACAATGCCGTAGCCAGCTGGGAGATTGTCCTTTTGATTGCGTTCAGGAAGGATATGCTCCAGATAGTAAATTTCATCTGCCAAGGTCTTGACGGGCGGAAAGCCCGCTGGATAAGAGACTTCTGGCAGACTAGCGTAGGCATGAATATCCTCAGCATCAGCTACTGTACGAACTCGTAAGACAAGTCGGTCAGTCTCTATTCGTTCTGGCAACTCTGTTCTTGTCATCTTCCTCCCTCGCTTTCTACAAAAATCGCCCCTGTCATTAATCTGACAGGGACGAATGTGTTTATCCGCGGTACCACCCAATTTCGGGCATATGCCCGCATCTTTAATCTTCTTGTTTCACTTTTATGACGTCGTTAGCTCGTCTTGGCGTACTTGAGTAAAGCCTGCAAATCACTGCCTAGTCCTAAAAGGAAACAAAAAGATTTATATTTCAATTTTTAATTTCAACTCACTAGCAACCAGTTTTGACACATTTGTGGACTTCTCAGCTCCGCCACTTTCTGTAAAATGTGGGACTCAAAACACCTCTAATGGCTTTATTTTAACAAGTTTTTGACGGAAATGCAAGGGACAAGAAAGATTACTTGAACTTGATGCCGTTTTCTTTTAATTTCTTGATCGTAGCTGGACCGATTCCTTTTAAGGCAAGGAGTTCTTTTTCTGTCCAGTTTTTGAAGTCAGCAGCAGACTTAATCCCTTCATCGTAGAAAGTTTTAGCACGGTCAAGTGGAAGTCCGCCTAGGTCAGCTGCGAAATCTTCAACAGAAGTTGTAAGCTTGTGGGCTTGCTCTTTAGTTGCTTCTACAGCTTTTTCTACTTGCTTAGAGACAGCTTTTCCTGCCTCACTTGCTGCTTTTTCAGCATGCTTCACAACTTTTTTTGTTTCTTCGACAACCTTGTTTACAGCATTTGAAAGTGCACCTGAGCGACGAAGACTGTTTCTTAATTGTTTTTTACGTTGTAGTTTTTTTGACATGATAAGATCCTTTCAATAAAAAACCCCTGTGATTGAACAAGGACTAATCTTTATGTTTTTATTGTATCAACTTTCTTTGGGAAATGCAAGGCTTCTTAGTTTAGAAAGATAGGAGTCCTATAGGGAATTCCGCCTTAGAATAAGAGAATATGATAGAAGAAAAGCGAAAAATATGGTATAATGAAACGATAGATTTTTGAATAGGAATACAATCATGTTTGGATTTTTAAAAAAAGATAAAGTAACAGAAACACCAGCAGTGGTGCCAGCCCATATCGGAGTTATCATGGATGGCAATGGTCGCTGGGCTAAAAAACGGATGCAACCGCGTGTCTTTGGGCATAAGGCTGGGATGGATGCTCTGAGAACGGTAGCCATTGCTGCTAGTGATATGGGTGTCAAGGCTATGACTGTTTATGCCTTCTCTACTGAAAATTGGACACGTCCAGACCAGGAAGTCAAGTTTATCATGAACTTGCCTGTTGAATTTTATGATAAGTATGTCCCCGAATTGCACCAAAAGAACATGAAGATCCAAATGATTGGGGAAACCGATCGCTTGCCAAAACAAACTTTTGAAGCTTTGAAAAAGGCGGAAGAGTTGACCAAGTTAAACACAGGTTTGATTCTTAACTTTGCCCTTAACTACGGTGGACGAGCTGAGATTACACAAGCGGTCAAATTGATTGCACAGGATGTTTTGGATGCTAAGGTGAATCCAGGCGATATTACAGAAGAGTTGATTGGGGAATACCTCTTTACAGGGCATTTGCCTAAGGTCTTGCGTGATCCGGACTTAATCATTCGAACGAGTGGGGAGCTTCGCTTGAGCAATTTCTTGCCTTGGCAAGCAGCTTATAGTGAACTTTATTTCACAGATGTTTTGTGGCCTGACTTTGATGAGGAAGCTTTGAAAGAAGCTATTGCAGAGTATAATCGCCGCAATCGTCGATTTGGAGGAGTTTAGGAAAAGTTATGAAAAAGGATTTATTAAAGAGAACTATATTTGCCGCTCTTGCCTTAGCAATCTTTATCCCGCTCTTGGTGATTGGTGGGCTTTGGTTACAGATTGCTATGGGACTTCTAGCTATGCTAGGGGTTCATGAGTTGCTTCAGATGAAAGGGTTAAACACCATGACCCCTGAGGGATTGCTTATCTTATTAGCGACTTTTGCACTGATAATCCCCCTAGAAAACTACTTGACATTTTTACCTGTAGATGGGAATGTTGTCGCATACGGTGTTGTGATTTTTATCATGTTGGGTTGCACTGTTTTTAGCAAGAATTACACCATTGAAGATGCTGTATACCCAATCGCTATGAGTTTCTATATTGGTTTTGGATTCAATGCTTTAGTGGATGCTCGAATCGCAGGTTTGGATAAAGCCCTCTTGGCCCTCTGTATCGTATGGGCAACTGATAGTGGTGCTTACCTAGTGGGTATGAATTTTGGTAAGAGAAGATTGGCTCCAAGAGTCTCTCCGAACAAATCCATCGAGGGAGCCTTTGGTGGAATTTTAGCTGCCATGCTTGTCACTCTTATCTTTATGTTAGTGGATAGTACGGTTGCCCTTCCTTACGGCATTTACAAAATGATGCTCTTTGCTATTTTCTTTAGTATTGCAGGGCAATTGGGTGACTTGATTGAGAGTGCCATGAAACGCCATTTTGGTGTCAAGGATTCGGGGAAATTTATCCCAGGACATGGTGGGGTGCTGGATCGCTTTGACTCTATGTTGGCTGTTTTCCCTATTATGCACCTCTTTGGCTTATTTTAAGGAAAGGTGAACAGATATTAAATGTTAGGATTATTAACCTTTATCCTTGTTTTTGGAATTATCGTGGTGGTTCACGAGTTCGGCCATTTCTACTTTGCTAAGAAGTCTGGAATTCTGGTTCGTGAATTTGCCATTGGTATGGGGCCGAAGATTTTTGCCCATATCGGGAAAGACGGGACTGCTTACACGATTCGTCTCCTACCGCTTGGTGGTTATGTCCGCATGGCAGGTTGGGGTGAGGATACCACAGAAATTAAGACAGGAACTCCTGTTAGTTTGACTTTGGCTGAAGATGGTAAGGTGAAGCGCATCAATCTTTCTGGTAAGAAGGTCGACCAAACGGCTCTTCCGATGCAGGTCACTCAGTTTGACTTTGAGGATAAACTCTTTATCACAGGTCTGGTTTTGGAAGAGGAAAAAACTTTCTCTGTAGACCATGATGCAACGATTGTAGAAGCTGATGGGACGGAAGTTCGTATCGCTCCGCTAGATGTTCAATATCAGAATGCGACTGTCTGGGGCAAGTTGATTACCAACTTTGCAGGTCCTATGAATAACTTTATTCTAGGAGTTATCGTCTTTTGGATTTTAATTTTCATGCAGGGTGGCGTTCGTGATACGCAAAGCAATAACTTTAGTATCATCCCTGATAGCGCGATTGCTAAGGCCGGTGTTGAAAATACAGCACAAATCACTAAAGTCGGTTCACACGAAATTAGTAACTGGCAAGATTTGATTCAGGCTGTTGAAGCAGAGACCAAAGACAAAACAGCACCGGTATTGGATGTAACAGTCTCTGAAAATGGAACTGAAAAACAAGTCAGTGTGACCCCTGAGGAAAACCAAGGTCGCTATATTCTAGGTGTTCAACCGAGACTCAAATCAGATATCTGGTCTATGTTTGTAGGTGGATTTACTAGTGCGGCTGACTCGGCCTTGCGCATTCTCAATGCCTTGAAGAGCTTGATTTTTCAGCCTGACTTGAATAAATTGGGTGGACCTGTTGCTATCTTTAAGGCAAGTAGTGATGCTGCTAAAAATGGTCTTGAGAATGTCTTGTTCTTCTTGGCTATGATTTCCATCAATATCGGGATTTTTAACTTGATTCCTATCCCGGCACTAGACGGTGGAAAAATCGTGCTCAACATCATCGAAGCCATTCGCCGTAAACCGCTGAAACAAGAAATTGAAACCTATGTTACTCTAGTTGGAGTTGTGATTATGGTTGTCTTGATGATCGCCGTGACTTGGAACGACATCATGCGTACCTTCTTTTAAGAATTAGAGGAAAAATATGAAACAAAGTAAAATGCTAATCCCAACGCTTCGCGAAATGCCAAGCGATGCTCAAGTTATCAGCCACGCCCTTATGTTGCGTGCTGGTTATGTTCGTCAAGTATCTGCAGGAGTCTATTCTTACCTGCCACTTGCTAACCGTGTTATTGAAAAAGCTAAGAAGATCATGCGTCAGGAATTTGACAAGATTGGTGCGGTTGAGATGTTGGCTCCAGCCCTTCTCAGTGCTGACCTTTGGCGTGAATCTGGCCGTTATGAAACCTACGGTGAGGACTTGTACAAATTGAAAAATCGTGAGAAGTCAGACTTTATCTTGGGTCCAACTCACGAAGAAACGTTCACAGCGATTGTCCGTGATTCTGTCAAGTCTTACAAGCAATTGCCTTTGAACTTGTACCAAATTCAGCCTAAGTATCGTGATGAAAAACGTCCACGTAATGGACTTCTTCGGACCCGTGAGTTCATCATGAAAGATGGCTATAGCTTCCACGCTAACTACGATAGCTTGGATGTAACCTATGATGAGTACAAGGCGGCTTACGAGCGTATCTTTACTCGTAGTGGCTTGGACTTCAAAGCTATCATCGGTGACGGTGGAGCCATGGGTGGTAAGGATAGCCAAGAATTTATGGCCATCACACCTGCTCGTACAGACCTTGACCGTTGGGTTGTTTTAGACAAGTCTGTCGCATCATTTGATGAGATTCCTGTAGATGTACAGAAAAAAATCAAGGCAGAATTGCTCAAATGGATGGTTTCTGGTGAAGATACCATTGCCTACTCAAGTGAGTCAAGCTATGCAGCTAACTTGGAAATGGCAACTAACGCCTACAAACCAAGCAACCGTGTTGTGACTGAAGATCAAGTAGCTCGTGTGGAAACACCAGGTGTCAAATCGATTGATGAAGTAGCTGCTTTCTTGAATGTCTCAGAAGAGCAAACAATCAAGACCTTGGTTTATATCGCAGACGAGGAGCCAGTTGTTGCCCTACTCGTTGGCAATGACCAACTCAATGAAGTCAAATTGAAAAACTACCTTGGCGCAGACTTCTTAGAACCTGCAACCGAGGCGGAAGTGAAAGAATTATTGGGAGCGGACTTTGGTTCACTTGGGCCAGTCAATCTTCCAGAAAATGTTAAAATCATCGCTGATCGCAAGATCCAAGATAGCCGCAATGCTGTTGCTGGTGCCAACGAAGATGGTTACCACTTGACTGGTGTCAACCCAGGTCGTGACTTCACTGCTGAGTATGTCGATATCCGTGAAGTTCGTGAGGGTGAAATCTCTCCAGATGGACAAGGTGTTCTCAATTTTGCCCGTGGTATCGAAATTGGTCATATTTTCAAACTGGGAACTCGCTACTCAGCAAGTATGGGAGCAGATGTCTTGGACGAAAACGGTCGTGCAGTTCCAATCATCATGGGCTGCTACGGTATCGGTGTCAGCCGTCTCCTTTCAGCAGTCATGGAACAACACGCTCGCCTCTTTGTAAATAAAACTCCAAAAGGTGAATACCGTTACGCTTGGGGAATCAACTTCCCTAAAGAATTGGCACCATTTGATGTACATTTGATTCCAGTTAATGTCAAGGATGAAGACTCTCTTGCATTGACAAATCGTATCGAAGAAGCTTTGGTAAATAAAGGCTACGAAGTCTTGACGGATGACCGTAACGAACGTGTCGGTGTTAAATTTAGCGATAGCGACTTGATTGGTCTTCCAATCCGTATCACTGTCGGTAAAAAAGCAGCTGACGGGATTGTAGAAGTCAAGATCAAGGCGACAGGAGATACTATCGAAGTTCACGCAGATAGCTTGCTTGAAACCCTTGAAATCCTAACAAATAAATAAAATCTATAATCAGAAGAAAAACAAGACAAAAATGTAACTAGTTTTTGCCTTGTTTTTTCTTTATAATGAGATAAAATAAAGATAAAAAGAGTAAATAAAGAGGTAGAGCTATGCTAATATTTCCAAAGGATTTTGTCTGGGGTTCCTCAACTTCTGGGCCACAGACAGAAGGGCGAGTTCCTGGTGACGGAAAGGGCGATAATCTCTGGGATTATTGGTTTCAAGTGGAACCAAATCGCTACTACAATGGGATTGGACCAGACAAGACATCGACCTTCTATGAAAACTGGGAAAAGGATATCGAACTTTTGTTAGAAACAGGTCATACAGCCTTTCGGACCTCTATCCAGTGGTCTCGTATTTTCCCACAGGGTCGTGGAGAAGTCAATCCTCAGGGTGTGGCTTTCTATCGCCAGGTCTTTGAAGCCATCAAGGCTAAGGGTATTCGTCTTTTAGTCAATCTCTATCACTTTGACCTGCCTTTTGCCCTTCAAGAAGATGGAGATGGTTGGGAAAATAAGGCAACCATTAAAGCTTATGAAGACTATGCGCGTTTCTGTTTTGAAACTTATGGAGACTTGGTAGACCAATGGATTACCTTCAATGAGCCTATCGTTCCTGTAGAGTTTGGCTATTTCTATGATGCCCATTATCCTCATAAGGTAGATGCCAAAGCAGCGGTTCAGGTAGCCTATAACACTCAACTGGCCAGCACTCTTGCGGTGAAGGCCTGCCATGAGGTTTTACCTGATTCTAAGATCGGAATTGTCCTCAACTTGACACCAGCCTATCCACGTAGTCAGCATCCTGCGGATGTCAAAGCTGCACGCATTGCTGATCTATTCCAAGCTCAATCTTTCCTAGATCCTTCTGTCTTGGGAACTTATCCAGAAGAATTGGTGGAAATTTTAGCTGAGCATAATTTGCTGCCAGATTCTACAGCTGAGGAGTTGGAACTTATTCGTGAGCACACAGTAGATTTCCTTGGAGTCAACTACTACCAACCTTTGCGTGTCATGGCGCCGCGTTTTGCTAAGCATCCTGATAGCCCGCTCTTGCCAGAACATTTCTATGAACCTTATATCATGCCTGGTCGTAGGATCAATCCGCACCGTGGTTGGGAAATCTACGAGCAAGGAATTTATGACATTTCCCAAAACATCAAGGAAAACTATGGCAATATCGAGTGGATGTTGACAGAGAATGGGATGGGCGTTGAAGGTGAAGATAAATTCCGCGAAAATGGTATAATTCAGGATGATTACCGTATTGACTTTGTCAAAGGTCACCTTCGTGAACTTCATCGCGCCATTGAAGACGGTGCTAACTGTAAAGGCTACTTGATCTGGACCTTTATCGACTGCTGGTCATGGCTCAACAGCTATAAAAACCGCTATGGTTTGGTCGAGCTTGACTTAGAAACACAAGAACGCCGTCTGAAAAAATCAGGCCACTGGTTCAAAGAACTCAGTGACAATAATGGATTTTAAGCTACTTTTCAAATAGATTCAAAAAAACCATTGGAAATAAAGTTCTCTGAGAGAGTTTCCAATGGTTTTTCTTGTTCTTAGAATAGTCCGATAAAAAGTAGTAGAGCTGATAAAGCAATAAAGGCTAGGGTTGCTAGACCACGTTGGCCTGGGCTGTAAATCTTTCGTTCTCCTCGGACTGGGAAGACGATAGCCAGTAATGCACCTCCGACAGCACCCCCGACATGCCCAGCAAGGCTAATACCAGGCATTAAAATACTACCTACTAGATTGATGACTAAGAGGGAGAGATAGGATTGACCAAGCTGTTGGAGGTAGGGATTGCGTGAAGCATACCGAAGTACGACAATAGATGCGAACATTCCGTAGAGGGCAGTTGAAGCACCTGCGGTAATGGCATCAGGGCTAAAAACTAGGACAAAGAGATTCCCCATCATACCTGATAAGAGGTAGATAAAGAAAAACTGCTTGGAACCAAAGATTTGCTCCATCTGACGTCCCAAAAAGTAGAGGGATAGCATATTGACTAAAAAATGCTCTAAGCCAATATGAACAAAGGTTGCTGAGAATAAACGCCATATCTGTTCAGGCATGGCTTTAATAGCAGGGGGATACACAGCTCCGAATTTATACAAGGTGGCTGCGCTGGTATAGTTGAAACCACTGGTTAGAAACATGAGTATAAAAACCAGGGTTGTCACGAGTAGAAAGAAGCTCGTGACAGGATAACGACGATCAAAAATCTCTTTCATAGATAATTACCTCCTTAACGGGAATATCGTAGTGCTCAGGATGGAAGTTCTGAATCTGACAAGGATAAAGCGTACTGATGGTGTTACTAGAATAATTGCTCAAATATCTGTCATAGTAGCCACCACCATACCCAATCCGATAGCCAGAAGAATTGAAAGCCAAACCAGGAACATGAATCAGGTCAATCTGAGAGGGTTCAAGGATTGTGAAGTCTCCTTGAGGTTCAAGAAGTCCAAAAGAATTTCTTTCGAGTTTCTCTGGTTCATATAGAACAAAGTCCATTTTCCCATGTGGATAGGTTTTGGGAATGAGGAGTGTCTTCCCATCTTTTTGAGCTTGTTCAATGAGTCTAGCTGTCTGAAATTCATGAGGAAAAGACAGGTAAGTGGCGATGGTTTTTGCTTCCTTGTAGAAGGGATGTAGAAGTAGTTGCTCAGTCAACCAAGCGTCCATGACTTCCTTTTCTACGGCTGATAGAGATTTGAGTTCTTGCAAGACCTGCTTGCGTAGGGCTTTTTTCATTGTTTACTCCGCAGCTTTCTTGGCTAAGAAGCATGATACAGCCTCGACACCGACAGCCAGAGCTTCTTCCTTAGGACTCATCTGTGGATGGTGAAGAGCATAGGAACTATCAATTCCAAGCCAGAACATGACTCCAGGAATCTTTGATAGAAGATAACCAAAGTCCTCCCCTGTCATGGCAGGTTCAATATCGATTAGTTCAATTCCCTCTTTTTCATCAAAGAAGGTCATCAATTCCTGGGCTAATTCAGGGTTGTTTTCGACAGGTAGGTAACCTCCCTGCTTGAGTTCAACTTCCACATCCATATCAAAAGCAGTAGCGACACCTTCAGCGATGGCTTTGACACGTTTCTGAACCAAGAGACTCATACTGTGTGTAAGAGCTCGGATGGTTCCATGCAAGAAAGCTGTATCAGCGATGACATTATTGGTTGTTCCAGCTTGAAAGACACCGAAAGTGACGACAGCTCCCTCGATAGGATCGACATTACGGCTAACGACCGACTGAACTTGAGTGACAAAATAGCTAGCTGCAACCAGAGCATCGTTTGCTTGATGTGGAAAGGCAGCGTGACCACCTTTACCCTTGAAACGAATCTTGACTTCGCAAGTTCCTGCAAAGAGTGTATGAGTATTGGTCGCAATCTGACCAACCTTTAGGTCTGGACGGACATGAAGTCCATAAAATTGATCAGGCAACCAGTCGCCAAAGGCCCCATCTTCATACATGAGCATGCCACCTGCTTCGTTTTCCTCGGCAGGTTGGAAGAGAAAGAGGAGGTTGTTTTTTGGTTGCTTTTCTAGAGCACGTTCGAGACTTCCTAGGGCAATGGTCATGTGAAAATCATGTCCACAAGCATGCATACGGTCTGGGTGCTGAGAGGCAAAGGCAAGACCTGTTTGTTCAACGATAGGGAGTCCGTCGATATCTGTCCGCCAACCAATGGTACGTTCTGGCTGACTTCCCTGTAAATACACTAAAATACCTGTTCGCCAAGTGCGAATCTGAACAAAATCCTTACCAGCTGTTAATTTCTCAATGACATTGAGCAAATAAGCTTGAGTCTTGAATTCTTCTAAACCAATCTCAGGAATTTGGTGAAGATCGCGTCGAGTTTGAATCAAATCTAACATAGTTAATTTCCTTCTATTGATACGATAAAGAGGCTGGAAAGGGTTCCGCCTCTGTTACTAATTACAAGGTACGAAGCGCATCCTCTAGCGCTGTTTTTTGTTGAGTTTGGCTATCGATTTCTTTGATAACACGAGCTGGAACACCTGCCACCACAACATTTTCTGGAACATCTTGAGTGACGATGGCACCTGCTGCAACAACAGATCCGCTACCGATTTGAACACCTTCGATAACCACAGCGTTAGCACCGATGAGTACATTATCACCGACACGGACAGGCTCTGCACTAGCTGGTTCGATAACACCTGCAAGAACAGCACCAGCACCTACGTGACTATTTTTACCGACAATAGCACGTCCACCTAGAATAGCACCCATGTCAATCATAGTTCCAGCACCGATTTCAGCACCAATATTGATAACAGCTCCCATCATGATAACAGCGGTGTCGCCAATCTCAACCTGGTCACGGATGATAGCCCCTGGTTCGATACGAGCATTGATGTCGCGTTTATCAAGGAGAGGTACAGCTGAGTTGCGAGCGTCTTGCTCAACAACATAATCTTTATTTTCTGTTAGTCCTTTAAGAAGAGGTGCGATATCCTTCCAGTCTCCAAAAAGAACATTTCCAAGTTTGGTAACAGAAGCAGGGATAGCTCCGGCAAGTTGCCCCTCAAAGGTTACTTTTACACTTGTTTTTTTCTCAGCATTTGCGATAAATTGGATAATTTCTTGTGCATTCATTTTTGTAGCAGTCATAGATGTCTCCTCACTCTTTGTAATGCTTACTATTCTACCAAAAAAGGCTTCAAAATTGAAGCCTTAAGTGTTAAAAGAAGATTCTTTCAGTTTGTCCTTTGATTCTTCGATGGATAAGAAGATCATGGGAATAATAATCAAAATCATAGCTAATAGCAGGTAGCCGTCCAAGACCAAACCTAGAAATAGAACGCTTAGAATAGCAGAGGATAGAGGTTCGCTTGCACTGACGACCGATACCACCAATGGGGATACCAGCGAGACAGCTTTCATGGATAGGAAGAAGGCAAAAGCTGTCCCCAAAAAGGCAATGGTCAAACAAATCAAAATACTCAACCAATCAAGCTGAAAGCTAATTCTATAAACAGGGTAGAGAAAATTACTAAAGAGTCCAGCTAGCATCATTCCCCAACCAACAGTTGGCACAAAACCGTATTTTCGAGCGAACGGTTGGGGCAAAATGACATTAAACATGACGCCCAGCGCACTGAGAAGACCTGTCAGCAATGCGATGGGAGTGATGGATAGCTTAGACAAATCGCCTTTGGTAGCCATCAAAAAGACCCCAAACATTGCAGTCAAAACATAGAAAATTGCTTTTTTAGAAGCTTTTTTCTTGTAGATGATACGGTTGTAGATGAGAATGAAGACAGGACTGATAAATTGTAGGATGGTTGCAGTTGTTGCATTAGAGTATTCTACACAGAGATAGAAGAAATACTGAACGGAGAAGATTCCTAAGATGGCATAAGCCAGAAAAGGCAGGTAGTTTTTGCGCTTTCTCCAGACATCGAATAGCTGTGAGCGAAACTTAAAGCTAGACAAGATGAGCACGAAACCACCTGCAAGGCTTAGTCGCATGGAAGTAATCCAGCCGGATGATACTTGATAATGCGTAAAGAAGAATTCTCCTAAAATGCCACAGATACCCCATATTAGTCCAGATAGGAGGGAGTAGATGGTCCCCTTAAAAATATTTTTTTGATAGTGATTCATATAAAAGGTTAGCGTTGTAGTCTGTTGGAAGAAGAGTTGTTGCTACCGCTAGTATTGTTGTTATTATTACTGTTGCTACTATTATTGTTATTACTTCGATTATTGTTGTTATTGCTATTGTTGTTTGAATTATTATTGTTGGAATTAGAAGATTTTGGTAAACTTCCCAAAATAGTATTCCAAGCATTTTGGTAGTCAGCATCGCTTCCACCAATAGCAAATCTGTAGGTAGTAGTCGGAGCACCAGTTTGGTTTGCCCAGTAGCTAGTTACCATTTCTCCAGTCACATTAATCTCTTTACCGTTGATGGTAACCTTACCTGGTTTCTGACCAGTCGATCTAAGAACTTGAGAAGAAGTGACGCTGGAGTCAAGACTAAAGCGTTCAGAACCCCAAACAGAAGGAGAAGCTTGCTGAATAGCATTTACCAGATAAGCCATATATTTAGCATTGCGGTAGTGACCAGCTCCCTTTCCAAGAGGTCGGTTGTCATCGTGACCGAGCCAGCCCCCAAGTGTCAATCTTGGAGTTGAAAGCATGAGCCACATGTCACCATCTTCATTGGTTGTACCAGTTTTACCAATCCAGTCAGCACCCGCTAAACTTGGATTGATTGCAGCAAGGTCGCTCTGGAAGCTTGAAGTGACTCGTGACGAAATAACATCTCTCAACAAGCTCTGCATAATGGTTGCAGTCGCTTTAGAGTATACCTGAACAGGTTCGTCTTTGTGCTCATAGATAACCTCACCACTAGTTTTTTCGATTTTCGAAATCATGAATTTTTTATGATAAACACCGTTGTTGGCTAAGGTTTGGTATCCGTTTGTATGTTGAGCTACAGTAACTTCGATTCCTCCACCCATAGGCAAACTTTCAATGTCGTATTCCGGGATTTCATAGCCCATTTTTTCCATGTAAGAGCGAACATCAACACCCTTTTCACGGAGTGTGCGGTAAGTCCAGTAGGCTGGGATGTTCCACGAATAATTGAGGGCTTCTTTCAAGCTCATCATGCCTGTACCAGGACTATTGACATACATGATTGGGTTTCCGTTTGAGAAGTTAGTTGGATAGTTAGATAGGACACTTGCACTTCCCATCAAACCTTGGTCAATGGCAATACTGTAGGCTAGGATTGGTTTAGTAGTTGAAGCAGGAGAACGTTTGGTATTAAAAGCGTGGTTGTTTTGGTTACTTTGGTAATCGCGGCCACCGACAAATCCTAAGATAGCTCCCGTTTGATTATCCATCAAAACATTTCCGACTTCAGGTTGACCGGTATTATCGTCGACTAGATAGCCATAGTTTGCGACTGCATCTTGCATGGCAGTATGGATAGCTTTGTCGATTGTAGTTGTGATACGGTAACCACCATTTTGAATCTCTTTTTCAGCTAATTCACGATAGGATTTTTGGATAGACTCGTTTTTGAGTTCTTGGGCAGAGACGTTGTCTTTTTGTACCAAGTAGTCATACATGAGATTAGTTGCTTCATCGAGAGCAGTAAAGTAGAGATAGCCCCTAGAAGTTACGTTTACACTTTCAGCTGGTAAGAAATCTTGTTTGATGTCGTATGCTTTATAGGTTTCGTAGTCTTCTTGACTGAGGACTCCAGTTCTGTACATATTGTAAAGAACATCTTGAGAGCGTTTGATACCAAGTGCCATATCTTCTTCACTCTTCATTTCTCCCGTAGATTCATAAGGTGAGTAAGAGATAGGACTTTGTGGCAAGCCTGCTATGAAGGCTGCTTGAGGTATCGTTAGCTGATAGGCATCAACACCGAAAATACCCTTGGCTGCTTGTTGAGCTCCTGCGATATTTTGCCCTTTATTGTTACGACCAAATGGAGCGACATTGAGATAGGTTGTCAAGATTTCGTCCTTGCTCATTGCTCTCTCTAAGGCCAAGGCATCCACGATTTCAGTAGCTTTACGGGTTAGTGTAGGAGCATCACCAACCACTTGTTGCTTGATGAGCTGCTGTGTTAGTGTAGAACCTCCACTAGAAGAACCAAGTCCGATAAAGTTTCCTAGACTGGCACGAATAACCGCTTTAGGAACGACTCCATTGTGTTCTGCGAAATGTTCATCCTCGGTCGCAACGATAGCTTGTTTGAGATTGTCTGAAATAGCATCTGATGCGACAGAAGTCCGAAGGAGGTCACTTTCGATAGCGCCAATCATGGAACCGTCAGCATAGCGAATCTCAGAGATGGATGAAATATCGTTCACTTGTTTGACTAAATCTTCTGTTTGAGGGACGGTCACTTTGTCAAATAGAGATACAGCATAACCGAAAACAACCCCAGTACCTAAAAGTCCACCAAGGAAGGCGATGATGAATAGGGTATTAAAGGTTGCCTTGATTCCCAGTAAGATATTGGCAAAGATAGTCCAAATATTCGTTTTGGTTTGCTTTTTCTTTTTAGAATTCTTAGGACCTTTTTTTCCTAGATGTATATTTTTTAGTTTTGTTTTAAGGGACTCCAGTAAGGCCAGTCCTTTTTCTTTCATAGATAATAATTTATTCTTCATTTCTTTCCTCACTCCTTATTATTATACCATAAAAGCAATGATTGCAAGAAATTAGGCTTGGACTAGCTTTGGAGGTGTTTAGGCAACAAAAAAACCAGGTATTTTCAACCTGGTTTAAGGGCTTATTTTTCTCCTGAGAGTTCTTTCCCAAGGTTAATCAAATAATTTTTCAAGTCATCTTTGACTTGAGGATGTCTAAGTGCGTAGTCGATTGAAGTTTTCATAAAGCCAAACTTGTCTCCAACATCATAACGAGCCCCCTTGAATTCACGAGCAAATACACGTTGAGTTTTGTTGAGGGTATCAATAGCGTCTGTTAGCTGGATTTCATTTCCGGCACCAGGTTTTTGATTTTCAAGAATACCAAAAATTTCTGGTGTGAGGAGGTAACGACCGATGATGGCTAAATCACTTGGTGCATCTTCAGGTGCGGGTTTTTCAACGAAGGTTTCAACGCTATAAAGTCCATCTTTTCCTTCACCTTGAGGTGCGATAACACCATAAGAAGAGACTTCTTCGTGTGGTACAGGCATCACGGCGATAGTAGAAGCGTGAGTCTCTTCGTAATCATTCATAAGTTGCTTGGTCAATGGGACAGCATTGTCATCAGTGATATCCATGAGGTCATCTCCGAGCATGACCACAAAAGGTTCATTCCCAACGAATGCTTTGGCTTGTAAAACGGCATCTCCGAGTCCACGTGGGTGTGTTTGACGGATGAAGTGAAGGCGCATGCCAGTCGTTTCATCAACTAATTTTAAGAGATCTGTTTTTCCTTTTTCCTTAAGGTTATATTCTAGTTCAAAGTTTGAGTCAAAATGGTCTTCGATAGAACGTTTTGACTTCCCTGTTACAACAAGAATGTCCTCAATTCCAGACTTGAGAGCTTCTTCAACGATGAATTGAATGGTTGGCTTATCCACGATTGGCAACATTTCTTTGGCCAAGGCTTTGGTTGCCGGGAGGAAACGAGTTCCAAGTCCCGCAGCAGGGATAACAGCTTTTCTAACTTTTTGCTTCATGAGCATCCTTTCTAACGGTGATTATGACCACTCGTTTTCTGCCTTGAACTCGTTACTCATGAGTTCAGAAACAGCATCCTTAATATTAACATTTTCATAAATAACTTGGTAAATAGCCTGGGTAATAGGCATATAGACTCCAAGCTCTTGCGCCAATTCGTAAGCAGCTTTGGTTGTTGAAATTCCTTCAATGACCATTCCCATATTTGCTTCGATATCTGCCAAGGCTTCACCACGCCCAAGAGCATCACCTGCTCGCCAGTTACGTGAGTGGATAGAAGTTCCGGTAACGATTAAATCCCCAACTCCAGAAAGACCACTGTAAGTTAATGGATTTGCTCCAAGCTTGACTCCTAGACGAGTAATTTCTGCAAGCCCGCGCGTGATAATGGCAGCCTTAGCGTTATCACCAAATCCAAGTCCATGAAGGGCACCTGCACCAACAGCGATGATATTTTTAAGAGCACCAGCTGTTTCCACTCCAATCACATCTGTATTGGTATAAAGACGGAAGTAGTGGTTGCTAAAGAGTGCTTGAACATACTGAGCTGTTTCTAAATCTTTAGAAGCAGCAGTAATCAAGGTGATATCACGGACGATTGTTTCTTCTGCGTGGCTAGGACCAGATACAACCACAATTTCACTGCGGAACTCTTCAGGGATTTCTTCTTCAAGAATGGTTGAAAGACGTTTGTGACTATTTGGCTCGAGACCTTTTGAAGCATGCATAATAACCACTTTATGGTCCAAAACAGCAGCCACTTGTTGAGCTACCAATCTTGTTACCTTAGTTGGGACTACGAACAAAACAGCGTCAGCGCCCTTCAAGACTTCTGCTAAATCATGGTAGGCAACAATCTTTTCGTCTAAAACAGTATCCTTAAAATAGCGTTTGTTGGTATGTTGTGTATTGATTTCGTCAATTTGGTCAGGAATATTTCCCCAGATACGTACTTCGTGTCCATTGTCATTTAAAACTTGTGACAGAGCAGTACCCCAAGAACCAGGCCCTAAAACAGCGATGGTTTGTTTGTTCATTTTCCCCTCCTTCTGAGAAAGCACTTTCCTATATTCTACCATAAAAAGCACTAACTTGCATCTATATTATTTATGAAGAGCAAACTGAGTAAGAGAGGATAAAAAAACAGCCAATAAGTCATTTGGCTGTCTTTAGGAGAAAAACTAGAGCGTAATACTGTTGTTCTTAGAAATCTTCATAAACAATAACAAGGAAGTAACTGTCAAGACAGTAAGGATAGTAGATAGGGCTGCTGCCACACCATAATTTCCACGAAGTACTTCAGTGTAGATAGCTACGGTCATTGTTCTAGTTTTAACATTGTATAAGAGAATCGAAGTAGAAAGTTCTGAAATCATTGT
This sequence comes from Streptococcus infantis, assembly GCF_047463275.1. Lineage (GTDB taxonomy): Bacteria > Bacillota > Bacilli > Lactobacillales > Streptococcaceae > Streptococcus > Streptococcus infantis_AF. The sequence continues at coordinate 92,141 of NZ_JASHEE010000004.1, forward strand.
TACCCATGATAGGATTGCTCCTGAGATGATACCTGAAAGCATCATTGGGGTAGTGATTTTAGTAAAGGTATTGAGACGGCTACTTCCCAAACTTTCGGCAGCTTCTTCGATACTAGGAGCAATTTGTTGCAAACTAGCAACTGAAGAGCGAATAGTATAAGGAAGTCTTCTGACAGATAGGGACATAATCAAGATGAAGGCTGTTCCTGTGATCATAAGGAAGCCACTTCCGAAGATACCTGTATTGAATGAAGAGATAAAGGCAATACCGAGAACTGTTCCTGGCACGATATAAGGTACCATACTAAGACTATCAATTAGATTCGTAAATAGGTTGCGTTTACGAACTGCAAGGTATGAGATGAAGGTTGCAAAGACAACAACGAGAATCAAGGCAAGTAGAGGGATTCGAATGGTATTGAAAATAGCAGATCCCATACGGTTAAAGGCTGTCTTATAACTATTTAATGAGTATCCTTTAACAAATACCATACCGGATGTCTTGAGGAATGATGTATAAATCAAGTAAACTTGAGGTAATACAGAGAATAAGATAATGCCATAAACAGTCACATAAATAGCAGCCATCTTTCCTTTTGTCGTTTTCTTAGGTTCAATGGGATGAAGCGAGTTCATACTGAAGCTAAAACGATTTGAAATGTATTTTTGGATGAGGAAGATGGCAAGGGCGATTGTAATAGCCATGATTGCTAGAGCAGATGCGAAAGCTGAGTTGCCTCCAACCTCACTGATAAACTGAGTATAGATTAATACCGGGAAGGTACGATATCCCTCACCAATCAGCATCGGAGTACCGAAGTCTGAGAAAGCTCTCATAAAGACTAGGAGTGCTGCTGCTAGTAAAGTTGGGACCAAGAGAGGTAAAATGACTTTTACAATACGTCTAAAGCCGAAAGATCCCATACTTTCCGCAGCTTCCAAGAGGGAATTGTCAATACTCTTCATAGTTCCAGCTACATAAAGGAAGACGAGAGGGAAAAGTTGAAGAGTGAAGACAAGTACAATACCTTTAAAGCCGTAAATATCAAAACCTGGCAAATGTAGTGTGTTGGTTAGAAATTTTGTGATAACTCCGTTTCTACCAAGAAGTAGAATCCAAGAATAGGCACCTACAAAGGGAGCTGACATGGATGCGATGATAATCAAAATTTGTAAAAATTTCTTTCCCTTGAAGTCATACATTGAAAAAAGATAAGCTAGCAAGGTACCAACAACGACAGAAGTGATTGTGGCAGTTACAGAAACCTTAAAACTATTAATGAGTGTCTCAGAATAATAAGATTTGCTAAAGAATGTTACAAAATTTTCTAAAGAGAAACTACCTTCATGTATCAACGCTTGCTTTAGTACAGTCACAATTGGGTAGACTAAGAAAACTAAGTATGTAAGGAAAATGAAGAAGGAAGATGCAGTCCAGATATTTAGTTTTTTACCTTTCATAACCAACTCCTGTAATAAGATTTTGGGAACCATCTGCAGAAAAAACATTTAACTTTTGAGTATTGATTCGTAGACGAATTCGATCCCCTTTTTGAAGATCTTCTTCAAAAGTTGATTCTTCGCTCACCTGTATTTTTGAAGAAAATACAGTCTCTACGAAATATTCAGTGGTGAGTCCAAGATAAACACTATCTGAAATGATTCCTTCAATATCACCAGATTCATCTTTGATAAACTCTTCGGGACGGATACTTACAAGAATATCCTGTTCCTTAGCCTGATCAAGAGTTGGCATAGGGAGGGCATAGCCATCTGAAAAGACGATATAAGCACCGTCGCTCCGTTTTGTTAGTTTGGCTGGGATGAGATTTGTGCGTCCAATAAAGGTTGCCACAAACTCATTAGCTGGTTTATGATAGAGTTCCTTTGGTCGTCCGACTTGTTGGATGATTCCGTCTTTCATAACAGCAATCTGGTCTGAAATAGCCATCGCTTCTTCTTGGTCGTGGGTCACATATACAGTTGTAATTCCCACTTCGTGTTGAATTTCTCGAATAACTTGGCGCATATCTAAGCGAAGTTTCGCATCCAGGTTACTAAGTGGCTCGTCCATGAGGAGAACACTTGGATTAACAGCTAAGGCACGTGCTAAGGCGACACGTTGTTGTTGTCCACCACTGAGCTTATCGGGCTTTCGATCTGCGTATTGATCAATTTGCATTAGTTCCAGATATTTATTAGTTTGTTGAACTAATTCATCTTTTGGAACCTTTTTTTGTTTAAGACCAAAAGCAACATTATCTCGGACAGTCAAATGTGGAAAAATAGCGTAGTTTTGGAAAACCATGCCGATGTTGCGTTTGCTGGGTTCTATATTATTGATTTTAGTATCATCGAAGTAAAATTCTCCGCCTTCAATACTGTTGAAGCCTGCAATCATTCGAAGAAGGGTCGTTTTTCCACAACCTGAAGGTCCAAGAATGGTGAAAAGACTTCCTTTTGGAATCGTAACATTTAAATTCTCAATGACAGGAATGTCGTGGTAGATTTTTTTTGCGTTAATAATTTTGATCTCACTCATAGTGAACCTCTTTTACTGTTTCGATTGAATATTAGTGAAAATATCATTGTACTTTTTAAGAATAGCTGATTTATTTTGGATGACGTACTCGGAATCTTCAGTGGCGATATTGATTTCTGTCATTGATTTCATATTTTTATTGGTTTTAGCATTTTTTCGAATGGGTCTGATGGTTGTTTCAGTTCCTAGTTTATCCTGAATGTCTTGGGAAAGAAGGAAATCGATAAATTTTTTAGCGTTTTCCATGTGTTTGGCATTTTTGATAATAGCTGCGTTACCAGGCAAAAAGACTGTTCCTTCTTTTGGATAAATGACTTTTACATCAACGCCATCGTTTAAGAGTTTCAAGGCAGGATCTTCATAGGTAAGTCCTACAGCCATTTCTCCGTCAGCGACAGATTTGTAGACATTTGAAGAACTAGAAGCAATTTTCCCGTCTACTAAGCTAAATAGATTTTTCACATAGGTCCAAGCTTGCTCATTTTCATAGCCACCTTGATCCACAAGCATGTTTGTTAATTGAGCAAAGGCGCTAGAAGAATTACTTGGATCAGCAGTTGCGATTTTTCCTTTTAATTTAGGATTGAGTAGATCATTGTAGCCTTCAATTTTAATATCTTTTGTAAGAGCTGAATTGGCAATGATGACACTGACATCAAGTGTATAAGGCGTGTAGAATCCAGTTTTATTTTGATATTCAGGGATTATCTGGTCGTTCTCTTGAGAAATATAAGGTTCAAAAAGATTTTCGTTAGAAGAGAAGAGGGCGTAGGAGCCTCCGAAAATGACATCGGCTACAGGGGATTCTTTTTCAGCCTCAGCTTTTTTGAACAATTCACCAGTGCTGGCTTGTACTAAGTCAACCTTAATACCATATTTTTCTTCGAAGGCTGGGATTGTTTCTTCGATAAGGTCTTCAGGGTTAGGCGAGTAGATAACCAAGGTGTTATCTGAATCTTTTTCAGAGCTAGTTTCCGCTTCTGTTGTTGAAGAACATCCTGATAAAGTAAGAAATATCCATCCACAAGAGAGAAAGAATAGTAGTTTTTTCATAAAAGTCTCCTTTTTTTACGAACGTTTTTACTCTACGACTTGCTTAATGTTTATAATTTGCAGAGTTCTATAGGATATAATAAAAACCTTAAAGAAAACTAAAACGGGGAATATGAGTCAAAGGCGTTAGGGGAAAAAGATGGAAGAGATAAATAATCGATATAAGTTAATTTCAAGTGTTAGCTAATTTTTTATACTGCTAAATAAGCTGGATTTGCGATTCAGTCTTTCTTTCCATCCAAGCCCAAAAGAACATTTCTCGTCTTTCAAATTCCCTCAAAAATGGTATAATAGTAACATCACAAAATTGGAGAGAGACCATGAGTTTTTACAATCACAAAGAAATCGAGCCTAAGTGGCAGAAACACTGGGCTGACAATCACACCTTTAAGACAGGAACAGATGCCTCAAAACCTAAGTTTTATGCATTGGACATGTTCCCTTATCCATCTGGAGCAGGTCTTCACGTAGGACACCCAGAAGGCTATACAGCGACCGATATCCTCAGCCGTTTCAAACGTGCGCAAGGCTACAATGTCCTTCACCCAATGGGGTGGGATGCTTTTGGTTTGCCTGCGGAGCAATACGCTATGGATACAGGGAATGACCCAGCTGAATTCACAGCGGAAAACATTGCCAACTTCAAACGCCAAATCAATGCGCTTGGATTCTCTTACGACTGGGACCGTGAAGTCAATACGACAGATCCGAACTACTACAAGTGGACGCAGTGGATCTTCACTAAGCTTTATGAAAAAGGCTTGGCCTATGAAGCGGAAGTGCCAGTAAACTGGGTTGAAGAATTGGGAACAGCTATCGCCAACGAAGAAGTTCTTCCTGACGGAACTTCTGAGCGTGGAGGTTATCCAGTTGTCCGCAAACCAATGCGCCAATGGATGCTTAAAATTACTGCCTATGCAGAGCGCTTGCTCAATGATTTGGATGATCTGGACTGGCCAGAGTCTATCAAGGACATGCAACGCAACTGGATTGGGAAATCAACTGGTGCCAATGTCACTTTCAAGGTGAAAGGAACTGACAAGGAATTCACCGTCTTTACGACACGTCCAGATACTCTTTTTGGTGCAACTTTCACTGTCTTGGCTCCTGAGCATGACTTGGTAGATGCTATCACAACACCTGAACAAGCTGAGGCTGTAGCTGATTACAAACACCAAGCTAGCCTCAAATCAGACTTGGCTCGTACAGACCTTGCCAAGGAAAAAACAGGGGTTTGGACTGGTGCTTATGCGATCAACCCTGTAAACGGCAAAGAAATTCCAATCTGGATTGCCGACTATGTTCTTTCTAGCTACGGAACAGGTGCTGTTATGGCTGTACCTGCCCACGACCAACGTGACTGGGAATTTGCCAAACAGTTTGGTCTTCCAATCGTAGAAGTGCTGGAAGGTGGAAACGTTGAAGAGGCTGCTTACACAGAAGATGGCCTTCACGTCAACTCAGACTTCTTGAACGGTCTTAACAAAGAAGAAGCGATTGCCAAAATTGTGACTTGGTTGGAAGAAAAAGGATGTGGTCAAGAGAAAGTTACTTACCGTCTCCGCGACTGGCTCTTTAGTCGTCAACGTTACTGGGGTGAACCAATCCCAATCATTCATTGGGAAGATGGCACTTCAACAGCCGTTCCAGAAAGTGACCTCCCACTTGTCTTGCCAGTCACCAAGGATATCCGCCCTTCAGGTACTGGGGAAAGCCCACTAGCTAACTTGACAGACTGGCTGGAAGTGACTCGTGAAGATGGTGTCAAAGGTCGTCGTGAGACGAATACGATGCCACAATGGGCAGGTTCAAGCTGGTACTACCTCCGCTATATCGATCCACATAACACAGAAAAATTGGCTGATGAGGACCTCCTCAAACAATGGTTGCCAGTGGATATCTATGTTGGTGGTGCAGAACATGCCGTACTTCACTTGCTTTACGCTCGTTTCTGGCACAAATTCCTCTATGATATCGGTGTTGTTCCAACCAAAGAACCATTCCAAAAACTCTTTAACCAAGGAATGATCTTGGGAACAAGCTACCGTGACCATCGCGGTGCTCTTGTAGCAACTGACAAGGTTGAAAAACGTGACGGTTTCTTCTTCCATGTGGAAACAGGAGAAGAATTGGAGCAAGCACCAGCCAAGATGTCTAAATCCCTCAAGAACGTGGTCAACCCAGACGATGTGGTGGAACAATACGGTGCCGATACCCTTCGTGTCTATGAAATGTTCATGGGACCACTCGATGCTTCGATCGCTTGGTCTGAAGAAGGTCTGGAAGGAAGCCGTAAATTCCTTGACCGTGTGTACCGTTTGATCACAAGTAAAGAAATCGTTGCGGAAAACAATGGTGCTCTAGACAAGGTTTATAACGAAACCGTTAAAGCTGTCACAGAGCAAATCGAGTCCATGAAATTCAACACAGCCATTGCCCAACTCATGGTCTTTGTCAATGCAGCTAACAAGGAAGACAAACTCTATGTGGATTACGCCAAAGGCTTTATCCAATTGATTGCTCCATTTGCCCCTCACTTGGCAGAAGAACTCTGGCAAACAGTGGCAGCAACAGGCGAGTCTATCTCTTACGTAGCTTGGCCAACATGGGACGAAAGCAAATTGGTTGAAGACGAAGTCGAAATCGTTGTTCAAATCAAAGGAAAAGTCCGTGCTAAACTCATGGTCGCAAAAGACCTATCACGCGAAGAATTGCAAGAAATCGCTCTAGCGGATGAAAAAGTTAAAGCAGAAATTGGCGGTAAGGAAATCGTGAAAGTGATTAGTGTACCTAACAAGCTTGTAAATATTGTTGTGAAATAATTGTAAATTTAAAATAGAAACAGTTTTTGTTTTCTTTTTAGGAGGATTAATGATAAGTCAAAGTCATAAGGAGATTGTTGAAGGATATTCCGTTTCACGAGGGAGTTATGAAGACTGCTTAAATTATGTAGAGAATACTGTAAAGGATATTATTAAAAGTGAATCCATTAACGTTCATGAAATAATTGGGAGAGTAAAAACAGTAGAGTCTCTTCAAGGAAAAGTAAAGAGGAAAAATTATTCTAATTTAGCAGAGATTACTGATTTATGCGGTATTCGTATCATAACGTACTTTAGTGATGATGTCGATAGAATAGCTGAACTAATCAGTCAAGAGTTCGAGGTTGATGTAGAGAATACTATTGATAAACGTAAAAGTGAGGATCCAACAAAATTTGGCTATGTTTCACTTCATTATGTGGTAAGTTTAAAAGAGGAGAACTCTTCCTCTATTTTATATAGAAGATTTGAAAACATAAAGTTGGAGATACAAATTAGGACAGTTATGCAACATGCTTGGGCTGAAATTGAACATGATTTGGGATATAAAAGTAAGGAAGATATACCCGATCAATACAGGAGACAATTCTCTAGATTAGCAGGACTAATTGAATTGGCTGATGAAAATTTTCTGCAGTTAAAAAATAATATTAATAACTATGAGAAGGAGGTAAGAGAAAAATTACCTACTTCAAAAGAAGAATTACCAATAGATAGTAGTACACTTATGACTTATGTAACGAAAGATCCAAATTACATTAAGTTACTGGATGAGAGTAAACCGTTAGATGTGCCCATAGATTTTAATATTAACAGTTCTTATCTATCCACTGTAGTCCAGAGAGCAAAAAGATTGGGTTTAAAGACTATAGGAGATATAGATGAATTGCTAGAAAAATATAAAGATATCTTTCTAAGAGTATGGGAAATTGAGATGGATATTGTACATTATACGGATATATCGGCATTGGCTCCATTATTGCACATCACTAGTGTGTTAGAATCAGTTGAGGGAATAGATGTTTCTGATGAGGAATTTATAAAAATCTCTGATAAGCAATTTTCAGAAGAATTTGGAATATCGTACCCAACTGATGTTTATAAGAGTTAAAGGTAATTTGTTAAATATGAAAAGTTTGGTTTTCTATTTGACTAAGTTGGATAATTCGTGGTGTTGCTCTTTCTAAAGTAAAAGTGATTAGTGTACCTAACAAGCTTGTAAATATCGTAACGAAATAAATTTAAAAGTCCTTCAGAGTAGAATCTGGAGGATTTTTTGTAGATTACCTGTGAGATGTGATATACTATTCACATCTTTAAACTTATAAGTGTGAGACAAGGAGAAAACTATGCCAGTAAATGAATACGGTCAGATGATTGGTGAACCTGTAGATGATACACCTGGAGTTTTGCCTTCACTTGTTCGGATAGAAGGGCGATATACGATTATAGAAGCTCTATCGGTGGAAAAGCATGCAGAGGATTTATTAGCTGTTTATGGCTCAGATAGCCCTCGTGACATGTGGACCTATCTCTTTCAACCACCAGTAGAGAATCTCGAAGAATTAATCGTAGCTTTAAAGCAGATGATTGAGCGCAAGGATCGCTTTTACTACGCGATTATCGATAAAGTGACTGGAAAGGCGTTGGGGACTTTTTCGCTCATGCGCATTGACCAAGCCAATCGCACCATTGAAGTTGGCGCGGTGACCTTTTCTCCGGCTCTCAAACAGACCAGGATGGGAACAGAAGCTCACTATTTGCTAGCTCGTTATGTTTTTGAAGAACTCAACTATCGCCGCTATGAGTGGAAGTGTGACGCCCTCAATCTTCCATCTAGAAAAGCAGCAGAACGTTTGGGATTTTTCTATGAAGGAACCTTCCGCCAAGCTGTTATCTATAAAGGGCGTACTAGGGATACGGATTGGTTGTCTATGATCGATAAGGATTGGCCAAAGGTTAAAGCACGTTTTAAAGCGTGGTTAAAATCTGAGAATTTTGATGAAGAAGGCCATCAGTTGAAATCTCTTAGAGAATGTTAGAAAGGTTCTACTATGATAAAATTTACAAACGAAACATCTGTTTCAATTGATGATGTTTTGCATCTCTATCAGGCAGTTGGTTGGACAAACTATACCAATCAGCCACAGATGTTGGAACAGGCCTTGTCTCATTCGCTAGCGACTTATCTTGCTCGTGATGGTGAGGAAATCGTTGGTTTAGTGCGTCTGGTTGGAGACGGTTTTTCATCCGTTTTTGTCCAGGATTTGATTGTTTTGCCTAGCTATCAGCGCCAAGGAATTGGTAGTAACTTGATGAAAGAAGCCTTAGCTGACTATAAGGATGCCTACCAAATACAACTAGCGACTGAACAGACAGAAAAAACCTTGGGTTTTTACCGTTCTCTGGGGTTTGAAACCTTATCTACTTATGATTGTACAGGAATGATTTGGGTGGAACAAAAAAAATTAAAATAATTCTTTTATCTTAAGTTAACTTTAAGTTTACTCATGTATCATGTAATCGTTAAGTAAAGACCTCCTAACTTTATTTAATAGAAATCCTAAACTTTTCTTTTTCATAATAATCTCCCTAAAGAAGCCACCAAATCAGGTGGCTTTTTTTATGTTCAAATGCAGAAGTTTTAAGGTAGAATTGACCACATAATCATCCATTTCGACCACATAGCACCAAACTATATTTTTTCTTTTTCCTTTTTGTTAAACTGAAGGTGTAAAAAGGAGGAAGGAAATATGATTTTACAAGCAAAAGGCCTTACTAAGAACTATGGAGACCATACAGCAGTAAAAGATATAAATTTAGAGTTTAAAAAAGGAAGTTTTAACGCAATCTTAGGACCTAATGGGGCTGGCAAATCGACCACGATTTCAATGTTAATCGGACTTAAAAGAGCAACTAATGGTCAAATCATCTATGCGCCCAATACTAGGATTGGAGTTGTTTTTCAAGCAAGTGTATTGGATGAAAAGTTGACGGTCAAAGAAAACCTAGCCATTCGTGCCCAGCAGTATAAGGGGATTAAGGGTGGTCGTGTGGAAGATTTAATCAATCAACTAGGGTTGACTGCTTTTCAGAAACAACTTTATGGAACTTTATCAGGAGGACAGAAACGTCGAGTTGACATTGCTAGGGCTCTCCTATCCAATCCCGATATTTTATTTCTAGATGAGCCTACGACTGGACTAGATATTCAGACTCGCAAATCCATTTGGGATTTATTGTATCGTCTACAAAGAGATGAAGGGATGACTATTATCTTAACGACTCATTATCTGGATGAAGCAGATGAGGCAGATCAACTTTATATTATAGATCATGGAGAGGTTATTGCCCAAGGTTCTGCTACTGAGATTAAAAGTGAGTACGCTTCCAATCTTTTAAAAATTTGTTTTAAAGACAAGCAGGTGGAGAAATTCTTACCTAAAAATATGCCTGTGGAAAAGGAAAATGAGTTTGAGTATAGTCTTTATCCTAAGAGCCAATTGGAAGCTATTGATTATTTGACCCAAGTTCGTGAGAAGATTGCTAGTTTTGAATTTCGTCCAGGAACTATGGATGATGCCTTCATAGCCCTTACAGGAAGAGAGGTGCGCTAATGTTAGCCTTATTAAAACGTGATTTTTTATTGTATTTTCGTAATCGTTCAGGAGTCTTTTTCTCATTACTGGGAGCTTTGATTTCCTTTCTACTCTATATCATTTTTTTGCAGAAAAATTTGATGGATGCCTGGTCCCAACTTCCTGATAATAAGAGCCTTTTAAATAACTGGCTGATGGGTGGAACCTTGGCTGTGACTGGGATTACAACCAGTTTTACAGCTTTGACCCAGATGGTACAAGACCGTGAAAATCAAGTGGATCAGGATCTCTTTTTGACAGATTTAGGGAGCTGGGGCTTGCAACTGTCTTATCTTATTAGTAGCCTTATCATTTCCTTTGTTATGCAAGCCTTTATGCTTATTGTTATGAGCCTTTATTTTCAAGAAATTCCAGCTATGAGTAAGCTATTTGAAATAAGTTTAATCATGCTGCTAAGTAGTCTCCTTTCAACATTGGTAAATGTACTCTTGATTTATCATTTCCAGTCAGTAGATAGTCTGGGTAAATTGGCTACCATTGTAGGTACAGCTTCAGGATTTTTAGTAGGAACTTATGTACCAATGGGAATTCTTCCTAACTTCGCTCAAGTTCTCATGAAGTGCACACCGGCTACCTATCTTGCTTCTCTCTATAGACAGGTCTTAATGAAGGAGCAATTAGAAACTACATTTATGGGGAATAGTAGCTTATTAGAAGAGTTTCAAGAAAAATTAGGAATCCGGCTTAATTGGCAGAACCTTTTAACAAAGGAAGAAACATACTTAATAGTGGTGAGTATCTGTCTCCTAACTTTTCTGCTTTGGCTGGTAGTAGTTAAAATCTCTAGCAAAAAAATAAAAATTATAGGTTAAGTTAACTTTAAGTTTACTCATGTATCATGTAACCATTAAGTAAAGACCTCCTAACTTTATTTAATAGAAATCCTAACTTTTCTTTTTCATAATAATCTCCCTAAAGAAGCCACCAAATCAGGTGGCTTTTTTGTTTGTGGGCTGGATTTTTGCTATAATAGGAACATGAGTAGAATTTTAGATAATGAAATCATGGGTGATGAGGAGTTGGTAGAGCGTACCCTCCGTCCCCAATATTTACGTGAATATATCGGTCAGGACAAGGTCAAGGATCAGCTTCAAATCTTTATCGAGGCAGCAAAAATGCGTGATGAGGCGCTGGATCATGTTCTTTTATTTGGCCCTCCAGGTCTCGGGAAAACAACCATGGCTTTTGTCATTGCCAATGAATTGGGAGTTAATCTCAAGCAGACGTCTGGTCCCGTTATCGAAAAAGCCGGTGATTTGGTAGCAATTTTGAATGACTTGGAGCCAGGAGATGTTCTTTTTATTGACGAGATTCATCGCTTACCCATGTCTGTAGAAGAGGTCCTTTACAGTGCTATGGAAGACTTCTACATTGACATCATGATTGGTGCAGGAGAAGCTAGCCGTAGTGTCCATCTGGAATTGCCACCATTTACCTTGATTGGGGCAACGACACGAGCAGGGATGCTGTCCAATCCTCTTCGTGCCCGTTTTGGGATTACAGGTCACATGGAATATTACGAACATGCTGACTTGACAGAGATTGTCGAGCGGACGGCAGATATCTTTGAGATGGAAATCACCCATGAGGCTGCTTCAGAGTTAGCTTTACGCAGTCGTGGAACTCCTCGTATCGCCAATCGACTCCTCAAGCGCGTGCGTGACTTTGCCCAAATTATGGGCGATGGCTTGATTGATGATGTCATTACGGATAAGGCCTTGACCATGCTGGATGTAGACCATGAAGGATTGGACTATGTGGACCAGAAAATCCTTCGCACCATGATTGAGATGTACGGTGGGGGTCCTGTCGGTCTAGGAACTCTTTCGGTCAATATCGCCGAAGAGCGTGAAACGGTAGAAGATATGTATGAACCTTACCTAATCCAGAAAGGCTTTATCATGCGAACTCGTTCAGGACGGGTCGCGACAGCCAAGGCTTATGATCATTTGGGGTATGAATATATTGAAAAATGAGACTGAAATTTTAGACTCTTTTAGGGAAAATTCTGAAATGATGGCTATTTTGACCATCATCCGTGACTTGGAGTTAAAAGATTCCTGGTTAGCAGCTGGTTCGGTTCGAAATTTTATCTGGAATCTCTTGTCAGATAAACCAGCCTTTGACCGTGAAACGGATGTGGACGTCATTTTCTTTGACCCAGAGGTGAGTTATGAAGAAACGCTGGCAATAGAAAACAAGTTGAGAGAGGATTTCCCCCAGTATCAGTGGGAGTTGAAAAATCAAGTCTATATGCATCAGCATAGTCCCCATACGGAACCGTATGTGAATTCCTGTGACGCTATGAGTAAATATCCCGAACGTTGCACGGCGATAGGACTTCGCTTGCATGCTGACGCAACTCTAGAGCTCTTTGCTCCTTATGGTTTAGAGGATATTTTGAACTTTCAGGTTTCTCCAACTCCTCATTTCTTAGAAAATCAAGACCGAATGAAGCTTTATCAACTGCGTTTATCTAAGAAAAATTGGCGAGAAAAATGGAAAAATCTCACATTTAAAAATACTTAAGGAAACTTTAAGATAGGAGCTGTATACTTATCTCATAAGTTAAGAAGACCTTAACTTATACTCCTAAAACTTTTTCATAATAATCTCCCTATAAAAAAATTAAGTCGCCCAATCAGGTGGCTTTTTTTGTTCTAAGTCTATGCTTTTTCATGATATAATAGCCCTATGAGATTAGATAAATTTTTAGTAGCCTGTGCTGTTGGGAGTCGGACTGAGGTTAAAAACTTTCTCAAGTCAGGGCGCGTGACGGTCAATGGCAAGAAAGAAAAATCTGCAAAGCTACAAATTGATGAAGAGACAGACGAGATTTGCTTTGACGGGCAAAAGCTAGACTACGAGGAGTTTGTTTACTATATGATGAACAAGCCCCAGGGAGTTATCTCAGCGACTGAAGATCCTAAACATAAGACTGTTTTGGACTTGTTAGATAACTATGCACGTGCCAAGGAAGTTTTCCCAGTAGGGCGCTTGGATATCGATACGCATGGACTCTTGCTCTTGACCAATGATGGCAAACTGGCTCATGCCCTTCTTTCACCTAAACGCCATGTGGATAAAACCTATCTTGCGCAGGTCAAGGGAATCATGACAGATACAGATGTTGAGACATTTGCCAAGGGAATTCCACTCAAGGACTTTACCTGTCAGCCTGCCAAGCTGGAGCTTGTGTCTATTGATACGGAAAAGGAAGAAAGCCTGGTCCGAGTGACCATTGCAGAAGGGAAATTCCACCAGGTCAAACGGATGGTGACCTACTGTGGTAAGGAAGTTGTGGACTTGCAACGTTTAACCATGGGAACTTTGACCTTGGATGAGAATTTGAAACGTGGAGAATGGCGTCGTTTAACCAAGGAAGAACTAGAAGGCATGCTTGAAAGTGTTCAATAAACTGAATAATCGGAAAAGGTAGGGGGAATATCCCTACCTTTTTCAGTTTTTGGTTGCTTCCTTTGTGAAAAGCGTTATAATAGACAGTAAGAAAAAAGGAGGATTTTATGAACGCGATTCAAGAATCATTTACAGATAAATTATTTGCCAACTATGAAGCAAATGTAAAATACCAAGCTATCGAAAATGCAGCTAGCCACAATGGAATTTTTGCAGCCCTAGAGCGTCGCCAAAGCCATGTAGACAACACACCTGTTTTCTCACTTGACTTGACTAAGGACAAGGTCACTAACCAGAAAGCATCTGGTCGTTGCTGGATGTTTGCGGCACTTAATACTTTCCGCCACAAACTCATCTCTCAATACAAACTGGAAAACTTTGAGTTATCACAAGCCCACACTTTCTTCTGGGACAAGTACGAGAAATCCAACTGGTTCTTGGAGCAAGTCATTGCGACTGCAGACCAAGAATTGACGAGCCGCAAGGTTAGCTTCCTACTCCAAACCCCTCAACAAGACGGTGGTCAATGGGATATGGTCGTGGCCCTCTTTGAGAAATACGGTGTCGTTCCTAAGTCAGTTTACCCTGAGTCTGTTTCATCTAGTAGCAGCCGTGAGCTCAATGCCATCCTCAATAAATTGCTCCGTCAAGATGCCCAAATCTTGCGTGACTTGCTTGCTTCTGGTGCGGACCAAGCGACTGTTCAAGCTAAGAAAGAAGACCTCTTGCAAGAGATCTTTAACTTCCTTGCTATGTCACTAGGACTTCCACCACGTAAATTTGACTTTGCTTATCGCGATAAGGATAACAATTACCAAAGCGAAAAGGGGATTACACCACAAGAATTTTACAAGAAATATATCGACCTTCCTCTAGAAGATTATGTTTCTGTTATCAATGCTCCGACTGCTGACAAACCATACGGCAAATCTTACACAGTTGAGATGTTGGGAAATGTGGTTGGTAGCCGTGCAGTTCGCTACATCAACGTTCCAATGGAACGCTTGAAAGAATTGGCGATTGCCCAAATGCAAACAGGAGAAACTGTTTGGTTTGGTTCAGATGTCGGCCAACTTAGCAACCGCAAAGCTGGAATCCTTGCGACAGATGTTTATGACTTTGAATCAAGCATGGATATCCAACTCACTCAAGACAAGGCTGGACGTTTGGACTACAGCGAAAGTTTGATGACTCACGCCATGGTCTTGACAGGTGTGGATTTGGATGAAAATGGCAAGTCAACCAAGTGGAAGGTTGAAAACTCATGGGGAGACAAGGTCGGTGCAGATGGTTACTTTGTCGCCTCAGACGCTTGGATGGACGAATATACTTACCAAATCGTTGTCCGTAAAGAATTGCTGACAGCAGAAGAACAAGCTGCCTATGAAGTAGAACCAATCGTACTTGCACCATGGGATCCAATGGGAGCCTTGGCAGAATAAAGCATAGAGAAAAGAGGTTAGGAAAATCCTAGCCTCTTTTTAAGTCCTTCTTAAAGTGGCGATAGATGATGCCTGCCAAGGGAGTTCTCCTTATTTTGAGTCTTTAAGTGACAGAGAGAAAGATATGTGTTACTATAGTAGTACAAAAGGATATCGGAGTAGAAATGAAGTATTTAAGTAGCCAAGACATCAAGGATCGTCAACGAAATATCAGCGATATTAAACCCTATAAAACAACCAAGGAAATCGTCGTTTCAAATATCTTTACCTTCTTTAATGCCATGAACTTGGCTCTGGCAGTTCTGGTAGCCACAACCTTGCGATTTGAAAATATGCTCTTTTTAGGTGTGATTGCTATCAATACAGCCATTGGAATTTTCCAAGAAGTGCGTTCAAAAAATGCTCTGGAAAAGCTAAGTTTGCTTGGTAAAAGTAAGTATAGAGTCAACCGAGATGGTCAAATGATTGAGATTGATTCGGAGGACATCGTTCTGGGTGAGTATCTGCATCTCAATCTGGGTGATCAGGTGCCTGTCGATGCAGAAGTGCTTGAAGGGAATATTGAAGTGGATGAGTCCTTGCTGACAGGTGAGAGTGATTCGGTCTTTAAAACTGTTGGTGACCAGCTGATGAGCGGAAGCAATGTCGTCAGCGGTACTTGTCTGGTCACGGCGACAGCTGTGGGGCCCGATAGTTATATCAACAAGCTCGCAAAATCCAGCAAGGAATTCAAAAAATATCCTTCTCAACTGCGCGATTACATGGATAAGATTTTAAAAATCGTCTCGATCTTGCTGGTGCCAGTTGCCATTCTGCTCTATATCAGAGGTTTTAGTCTAGGACGGTCTTATGTTGAAATTGTATTGGGAAGTTCAGGTGCCTTGGTCGGCATGATTCCGGAGGGGTTGATTCTCCTTGTCAGTGTCTCCCTAGCAGTAGCGGCCATGAAACTGGCCAAAAAGAAGGTTCTGGTGCAGGAACTATACTGTGTGGAAACCTTGGCGCGAGTAGATGTTCTTTGTTTCGATAAGACAGGAACTATCACGACTGGTAATATGAAGGTCCAAGAAATGGATGCTAATGTAGCAGAGAAACTGTCTTCTTATCTAGCCTATTTTGACGATGAAAATGCAACTTCCCGAGCTCTGAAGACTTACTTAACCTGTGAGAAAAAGTGGGAAGTTCAAGAAGTCGGTGCATTTTCAAGTAAAAACAAGTATTCCTTTGTCCAAGTAAAAGAGGGTGGGACCTATTTCTTCGGTGCTTATGAATTTCTAGGCTTTACCCAGCCGATGGATGCCTACTATGAACATCTAAAACAGCAAGGTTTTCGAATCTTGACACTCGCTCATAGCAAGGAACAGATCACGAGTCCAGCCAATCTGGAACTGCTAGGGCATGTCGTTCTGTCAGATGAGATTAAGGACAATACCAAGGAAACCTTTGACTATTTCGAATCTCAAGGTGTTGAAGTGAAGATTATCAGTGGTGATAATCATGTAGCTGTATATGGGGTGGCTCGTAAGGCAGGTTTTAAGGAAGAAGCCCGTGCGATTGATATGACCAAGGTGAGTGAACAAGATTTTGAAAGAGTGGTCTTGGAACACGAAATCTTTGGACGTGTGACACCTGAACAGAAGCAAAAGATGGTATCTATTTTGCAAAATGCTGGTAAAACAGTTGCAATGAGTGGTGACGGGGTCAATGATGTTCTAGCTCTTAAGAAAGCAGATATTAGTTTTGCCATGAAGGGGGCTACGAGTGCAGCCAAAAGTGTGTCCAATATTGTTTTTCTCACTGATGACTTTGCAGTATTCTATGATATCTTGATGGAAGGTCGCCGGGTCATCAATAACATCCAAAAGGTAGCCTCTCTCTTTCTAACAAAGACCTTCTTCTCCATCGTGTTTGCGATTTTGAGTGTGATATTTGGTTTGGAATTCGCCTTTATCCCCATTCAGTTTACAATCATTTCAGCCATTACGATTGGGATTCCATCTTTCTTCCTAACTTTTGAGTCCAATAAAGAAAAGGTTAGCACTCACTTTATGAGAGATATCCTAACCAACGCGGCGATTGGTGGAGGCATTCTGATTGCTAGTGTTCTCCTGACGAACTTCTTTATCACTGTCCCAGGTCAGGTCAAATTTATTTGCTTCCTACTGGCTTTAATCAATGGTTTGTGTCTAGTTGCCAAGGTCAGTCTGCCATTTAATCGATACAAACTAGTCTTGCTCACGTTTTTGAGCCTTGCAGCCTTTGTAGGAGTGCTTGCCAACACCTTTATCTTGCAAGGAACTTTTGTACCTCTAGAAACCAGTCAAGTCGTCTATGTAGCCATCCTAGCAGTGGTGATTGGAGGCTTGCATTATCTGACTAGAAGAAAAAATTGATACACAAAAAGAATCAGGTAATAAACCTGATTCTTTTTTATCTATATTCTCAATTGCTTGGATTACATGATACCGAAGAAACGAGCTGCGATACCAACTGCAAAGAGGGCAAGAATGATTGTGATTGGAGATACTTTTTTCTTAAGCAACCACATGCAAAGGAAAGTAAGGAGAAGTCCCATCAATCCTGGAATCAATGAGTTCAACTGACCTTGAAGCGTTTGTGGTTGAACGCTATCCAAGCTCATACCACTAAGTGCTTGACCAAGAATACCCTTCAATTCTCCACCTGTAACAGCACCTTCTGGGAAGTTGATGTAGGCACCTTCTGATAATTGTTTACCTGGAAGGTTGATAGTGAAGTTGATGGATACCCAACGTTGTACAAGAACGGCAAGGATGAACATACCAAGGATTGAAGCTCCTTTAGTGATGTCTTTCAAGATACCACCTGACATGTCTTTAGTGATTTCAGATCCAGCCTTGTAACCAAACTCTTGTGTGTACCATAGGAAAGACATACGGATTGCATTCCATCCAAAGAAGAAGAGAAGTGGTCCAACGATATTACCAGTTGCAGCAAGTGATGCACCAAGGGCACCAAGGATCGGACGAACTGTAAACCAGAAGACTGGGTCACCGATACCAGCAAGAGGTCCCATCATACCGATCTTAACACCTTGGATAGCAGCGTCATCGATTTCAGTACCGTTAGCACGTTCTTCTTCAAGTGCAAGAGTAACCCCCATGATTGGAGCAGCTACGTATGGGTGAGTGTTGAAGAATTCAAGGTGACGCTCAAGAGCAGCTGCTTGATCTTCTTTTTTAGTGTAAAGTTTCTTGATAGCTGGGATCAAAGAGTAAGCCCAACCCAAGTTTTGCATACGTTCGTAGTTCCAAGAACCTTGAAGGAATTGTGAACGCCACCAAACTTTTTGGCGATCTGATTTTGATAATTGAATTTTTTCAGCCATGATTGTTCCCCTTTCTAGTAGTCTTCTAGGATATCACCGATTGGATCGTTAGAAGTTGCAGCTCCTCCGCCACCGTTTCCACCTTGTTTAGAAAGGTTGAGGTAGATGAAGGCAAGGGCAACACCGATGACACCAAGGGCAATCAAAGTCAATTGAGAAATTGCTGCAAGAGCAAAACCGATAGCGAAGAATGGCCATACTTCACGAGTAGCCATCATGTTGATAACCAAAGCGTAACCAACGGCAACGACCATGGCACCACCGACAGCCATACCACCGTTCAACCAGTCTGGCATCAATTTAAGAGCATCTTGAACAGCAGAAGCAGGGATAGCAATAAGGAAGGCTGCAGGAATCGCGATACGAAGACCTTGAAGAACAAGGGCAAAGTAGTGAGCGCGTTCAACAGCTGCAATGTTTCCTTCTTTAGCAGCAGCGTCAGCAGTGTGAACCAAACCAACTGAGATTGTACGAACAATCATAGTCAAGAAAAGTCCAGCTACGGCAAGAGGGATTGCAGTTGCAGTTGCGACTGCGATCCCTTCAGTAGTAAAGTTACCACCTTTAATCATGATGATTGCAGCAGCAACAGAAGCAAGAGCAGCGTCAGGAGCTACGGCAGCTCCGATGTTAGCCCAACCAAGGGCAATCATTTGAAGTGATCCACCAAGCATAACCCCAGCTTCGAGGTTACCAGTTACAAGCCCGATAAGGGTACATGCTACGATTGGTTGATGGAATTGGAATTGGTCGAGGATACCTTCAAGACCTGCGAAGAAGGCAACAACTACAACCAAGATAGCAGAAATGATTGAAATATCTGACATGGTTTTATTCCTTTTCTATTTAATGTAAATTATTGAACGTTAGCTTTGCTAATCAAGTCAAACAAATCTTTTTTCGTGTCGTTTGGTACTTTACGTACGTCAAATTCAACACCAAGGTCACGCATTTTTTCAAATGTAGCAACGTCTTCTTTGTCCATTGACAATACGTTGTTGACCATTGTTTTACCAGTTGAGTGAGCCATAGATCCTACGTTAAGAGTTTTGATTGGTACACCGCCTTCGATAGCACGGAGGGCATCTTGAGGTGTTTCAAACAAGATAAGGGCGTGTGTGTTACCAAAACGAGGGTCTTTTGCAACCTCAATCAATTTTTGGATTGGAACAACGTTAGCCTTCACTCCGTTTGGAGCTGCTTGTTTGATCAATTCTTTACGAAGGTCATCTTTAGCAACATTATCTGAAGCAACGATGATACGATCTGCTTTTGAATCTGGAGTCCAAGCAGTGGCAACCTGACCGTGAAGGAGACGTGTGTCAAGACGTGCAAGGTTGATTTTCAATTTACCGTCTCCGATAACAGTTCCTTCTGGAATAGCAGCTTGGGCAACTGGAGCAGCTGCAGCACTTGCAACTTCCTCAGCTGGATTGAGCTCTTCTGGAAGAGCCTTGATGCCATCCTTGGATTCTTTAATGATGTTTGCAGCAACTTTAGCCACTCCAGCATTAGCGTCCATCAGGCGTTCGGTGTAGGCTTGGATTAACATCGGCAAGTTAAGTCCTGTGATAATGGCAAATTTACGCTCAGGATTTTCTCCCATCACGCGACTAGCTTGGTTAAATGGAGACCCACTCCAAAGGTCAGCCAAGACTAGAACCTCATCTTCTGCGTCAAATGCAGCCACAGCATTATTGAACTTCGCGTATAAATCATCTGGACCTTCGTTTGGCATAAAGGTTACAACTTGAACCTTTTCTTGTTCACCAAAGATCATAGATCCTGACTGATGAATACCAGCGGCAAATTCACCGTGGCTCGCAATAATGATTCCGATACTCATTATTGTCATTCCTCCTTATAAAATGTTTGGCTCGTAGTTTAAGAAAACTTTAAGACTATTTAAGTATAAATCGTTTTCATAAAAAAATCAACTACTTATACTAAACTTTCAAAAATTTGTGAAAATGTTTACTTTTGAAACGTTGATATATCAATGTATTTAAATATAACATGAAAATAATAGTATAAAAATTAGTATAAAAGTTTTAAGTGTCTTATTAAAATTAGGAAAGACATTTTTCAAGACGCTTCTGATTCAGTTTTTGATATAATAGATAGTAATTTATTTTTCTGGTTAGAGAATTTAGAGTGAGAGGTGTTTATGTCCCCTTCAATCCAGTTATTAAAAGACCGCTATTTAAAAAATATCAAAAAAAATCCAGATCTCTACATCGGTATTGAGTTGGAGTTTCCTATCGTTCATACGAAAGGCCAACCTACAGATATTGAAGTCAGCAAGGATTTGTTGCGCTTTTTGGTGGATGCTCTCAGTCTGGAAGTTGAAAAGGTAGACCAGGAGGGCAATCCGATTCAACTTGTAGAACCGATGAGTCAAGATCGGATTCTGTTTGAGGTTTCTTACACGACCTTGGAATTTGCCTTTGGTAGGGCTCAGAATATCCAAGAGGCTGAAGGACGTTTTCAGGCCTATATGAAGGTAATCCAAGAAAAGCTAGGCGAAAAGGAACATGCTATCCAGGGTTGGGGGATTCACCCAAACTGGAATCAAAATGACAATAGACCTGTGGCTTATCCACGCTATCAGATGCTGATGGATTATCTGAGTATGGGGAGTCACCAAGAAAGTGCGCATTTACATGACTTTCCGCAATACGGAGCCTTCATCTGCGGGAGTCAAGTCCAGTTGGATGTTTCGACCGATAACTACCTACGTGTCATCAATGCTTTCACACAGATAGAGGCAGCCAAAGCTTACCTGTTTGCCAATTCTGAGTTTTCTGGAGCAGACTGGGGCACCCAGATTTCACGAGATATTTTTTGGGAAGAATCCATGCATGGGATCTATCCAGAGAATGTTGGTGTTAATACCAGACTCTTTAAAGATGAAGATGATTTCTTTGATTATTTAGACCATTCTGCGATTTTCACAGCAGAACGAGATGGAGAAACCTATTATTTTTCTCCGATTCAAGCTAGAGATTACCTAGCTACTGATGAGATTCATGCTTATACTATAAATGGGAAAGAGACTCTGTTTGCTCCTCTAGAAAAGGATTTCCAAGCGCACCGTAGCTACCAATTCCAAGATTTAACAACTCGAGGAACGGTCGAATTTCGTAGTGTTTGTACACAACCGCTAGACCGCACCTTTGCTTCGGCAGCCTTTCATCTAGGTTTGTTGGTCAATCTAGACAAGCTTGAAACTTACCTAGAAACAGCACCTTTCTTTGAGAGATTTGGTCGTGACTACAAGTCTTTGAGAAGACAGTTTTCTAAGAAGCAACTCACAGATGAAGAAACAGTTGGGATAGTACAGTTCTCCAAAGACTTGCTAGCGATAGCAGAGAAAGGACTTGAGATGAGAGGTCAGAGCGAAATGACTTATTTAGTGCCTTTGAAAGAAGAATTGGGCCTATAAATTTCTTATAAAGGAAGAATTTTCTGAAAAATCATGTTATAATGAGTAAGACTATAGATAAAGGATAGAGATTTATGACATTAGTTTATCAATCAACGCGTGATTCGAAAAACACAGTAACAGCCAGTCAGGCGATTTTGCAAGGTTTGGCAACAGATGGAGGCTTGTTCACTCCCGTTAGCTATCCAAAGGTGGACTTGGATTTTGACACATTAAAAGACGCTTCTTACCAAGAAGTAGCTAAGCTTGTCTTGTCAGCCTTCTTGGATGACTTTACAGCAGAAGAGTTGGACTACTGTATCACCAACGCCTATGACAGCAAGTTTGATACACCAGCTATTGCCCCTCTTGTCAAACTCGATGGCCAATACAACTTGGAACTTTTCCACGGTTCAACCATTGCCTTCAAGGATATGGCCTTGTCTATCTTGCCGTACTTTATGACAACAGCTGCCAAGAAGCACGGTTTGGAGAACAAGATTGTCATCTTGACAGCGACATCTGGAGATACTGGGAAGGCTGCCATGGCAGGATTCGCAGATGTACCAGGTACTGAAATTATCGTCTTTTATCCAAAAGACGGTGTCAGCAAGGTGCAAGAGTTACAAATGACTACTCAAACTGGGGACAATACTCATGTTATCGCTATTGATGGAAACTTTGATGATGCTCAGACAAACGTGAAACATATGTTCAATGATGCGGCTCTTCGTGAGAAATTGGCAGCCAACAAGCTCCAGTTCTCATCAGCTAACTCTATGAATATTGGTCGTTTGGTCCCACAGATTGTCTATTATGTTTATGCCTACGCTCAGCTTGTTAAAACTGGCGAAATTAAGGCTGGTGATAAGGTTAACTTCACCGTACCGACAGGAAACTTTGGCAATATCTTGGCTGCCTTTTACGCCAAACAAATCGGCCTACCAGTTGGCAAGCTGATCTGTGCTTCAAATGACAACAATGTCTTGACAGATTTCTTTAAAACTCGTGTTTATGACAAGAAGCGTGAGTTTAAGGTAACCACTAGCCCATCTATGGATATCTTAGTGTCTTCAAACTTGGAGCGCTTGATTTTCCATCTTTTGGGAAATGATGCGGTTAAGACATCTGAACTCATGAATGCTTTGAACACTCAAGGTCAGTATGAGTTGACTGATTTTGATACAGAGATTCTGGATCTCTTTGCAGCAGAGTATGCTACGGAAGCAGAAACAGCAGCAGAAATCAAGCGTGTTTATGAGGCAAATGCTTATATTGAAGACCCTCATACAGCAGTTGCTTCGGCCGTATATAAAAAATACCAAGCGGGGACAGGGGATGTGGCTAAGACCGTGATTGCTTCAACAGCTAGTCCATATAAATTCCCAGTAGTTGCAGTAGAAGCTGTAACAGGGAAATCAAGCTTGACCGACTTTGAAGCCTTGGCTCAGTTGCACGAAATTTCAGGAGTGGCAGTGCCACCAGCAGTTGATGGCCTCGAAACAGCTCCAGTTCGTCACAAGACAACTGTTGCAGCAGCAGATATGCAGGCAGCAGTAGAATCTTATTTAGGACTTTAAAAGAGAGGAAGTAAACTCGGTTGGGAAACTAACTGAGTTTCTTTTCATCAGGAGGAAGGATTGTTTAAGAAAAATAAGGATATTCTCAACATAGCTTTACCTGCCATGGGTGAAAATTTCTTGCAAATGCTCATGGGGATGGTAGATAGCTACTTGGTAGCTAATCTGGGGTTGATCGCCATTTCGGGTGTGTCTGTAGCTGGAAATATTATCACCATTTATCAGGCTATTTTTATTGCCTTAGGAGCAGCAATTTCTAGTGTGATATCAAAAAGTTTGGGACAGAAAGATCAGTCTAGACTAGCCTATCATGTGACAGAAGCTCTCAAGATTACCTTGCTATTGAGTTTAATTTTAGGTGGCTTGTCCATCTTTGCAGGTCAAGAGATGATTAGTCTTTTGGGTACTGAACAGGCTGTGGCTGAAAGTGGTGGCTTATACCTATCATTGGTGGGTGGATCAATTGTTCTCCTGGGCTTAATGACTAGTTTAGGGGCCTTGATTCGCGCTACCCACAATCCTCGACTGCCGCTTTATGTTAGTTTTTTATCCAATGCTTTAAATATTGTTTTTTCAAGTGTCGCCATTTTTATCCTTGATATGGGGATAGCTGGTGTAGCTTGGGGGACCATTCTATCTCGTTTGATCGGGGTTGTAATTTTGTGGTCACAATTAAAACTTCCATATATGAGACCGAAGTTTGGACTAGATAAAGACCTGCTGACTTTGGCTTTACCTGCAGCGGGAGAACGTCTCATGATGAGGGCAGGTGATGTAGTCATAATTGCCTTGGTTGTTTCCTTTGGGACGGAGGCAGTCGCGGGAAATGCTATCGGTGAAGTCTTGACTCAGTTCAACTACATGCCTGCTTTTGGTGTTGCAACAGCAACAGTCATGCAGGTAGCTCGAGCAGTAGGGGAGAATGATTGGGCAAGGGTGGACAGACTAAGTAAGCAAACTTTTTGGTTGTCTTTCTTTCTCATGTTGCCTTTAACACTTAGTATCTATGCTCTCGGGACACCACTAAGCTATCTCTACACCAGCGATCCTGTGGCTATCAAAGCCAGTGTTTTAGTGACTCTTTTTTCACTTTTAGGGACTCCTATGACAACGGGAACGGTCATTTATACAGCTGTCTGGCAAGGTTTGGGAAATGCCCGACTTCCCTTTTATGCGACAAGTATTGGAATGTGGTGCATCCGTATTGGGACTGGTTACCTGATGGGAATTGTTCTTGGATGGGGTTTGCCTGGTATTTGGGCAGGAACGCTTTTGGATAATGGTTTCCGTTGGATTTTCCTACGCTATCGTTACAAATCTTATATGACATTGAAAGGATAAAAAATGCAAGAAACGGCTTTTATTTGGGATTTAGACGGGACCTTATTGGACTCCTATGAAGCTATTTTGTCAGGAATTGAGGAGACCTATGCACAGTTTTCCATTCCTTTTGACAAGGAAAAAGTTCGAGCTTTTATCTTGAAATACTCTGTCCAGGATTTACTAGTGCAAGTGGTAGAAGAAAGAGGCTTGGATGTTGATAAGCTCAATCAAGTCCGTGCTCAGAGCTTGGCTGAAAAGAATGCCCAGGTCATCTTGATGCCGGGGGGGCGCGAGGTTTTAGCCTGGGCAAATCAGCAAGGAATTCAGCAATTTGTCTACACTCACAAAGGCGATAATGCCTTGACTATTTTACGAGATTTGGGCTTGGATGTTTATTTCACAGAAATTTTGACAAGCCAGAGCGGTTTTGCTCGTAAACCAAGTCCAGAAGCAGCGACCTACCTTATCAGCAAATACCATTTAAAACCAGAGCGCACCTTTTATATAGGGGACCGGACCTTAGATATTGATTTTGCTCAAAACAGTGGCATTCAGAGTATCAATTTCCTTGGAACTCCGGTGGATTGCAATCATCAGATTTCTTGTTTAGCGGATATTCCTTCTCTCTCTTTATGAAAGAGAATATGTCAACTTTGTGACAAAATTCATACGAACTATTTCAATTAATGTGCTTTGTTACAGAGACTAGACAGTTTTATTAAATAGCCCCCAAAGGGCTTTTTTTCTTTTTTCTTTATGTTATGATAGAAAGGTACTACATTTGAAAAGGAGTTTGAATAGTATGAAGAAACGAATTATTTTAGCATCAACAGTAGCTCTATCACTTGCCCCTACCTTGGCAACTCAAGCAGAAGAAATTGTATGGTCACCACGTACAGTTGAGCAAATTCAAAACGATGTTGCTAAAAGCGAAAATAAAACAAGTTACACAATTAAGTACGGAGATACCCTAAGCACGATTGCAGAGGCTTTGGGAGTAGACTTAAATGTCCTTGCAAATTTGAACAAAATCACAAATATTGATTTGATTTTCCCAGAAACTGTACTGACTACAACTGTGAACGAAAATGAAGAAGTAACAGAGGTTGAGGTTTATACACCTCAAGAAGTTGGTCCTGATGTAGCAAGTGCAACAGCAGATTTAACAACAAATCGAGTAACAGTAGATGAACAAACTGTTCAAGTCGAAGATTTGACACAACCAGTTGAAGAAACAACGACTACTGTTGAGGAGACAACTACAACAGAAGCAACAACTGAAGCTGTGGCACCTGTCGTTGAAGAAACAACTACGGTCGCTGAACCAACAACTACAGTTGAGGAAACAACTACGGTTGCTGAACCAACAACTACAGTTGAGGAAACAACTACGGTCGCAGAACCAACTACAACAGTTGAAGAAACAACGACTACTGTTGAGGAGACAACTACAACAGAAGCAACAACTGAGGCTGTAACAGAAGCTCAATCAGCTCCAGCAACTTACCAAGCTGAACCAAGTCAAGGTGCATCAGCAACTTATACAGCGCCAGCGGCTCCTGATTATGCAACTATTGCAGCTACAAAATCTGAAAATGCAGGTCTACAACCACAAACAGCTGCCTTCAAAGAGGAAGTTGCCAAGTTATACGGTATCACATCATTTAGTGGTTATCGTCCAGGAGATCCAGGTGACCACGGAAAAGGTCTAGCAATTGACTTCATGGTTCCAGTTAGCTCAGCTCTTGGCGACCAGGTTGCTGAGTATGCTATTCAGAATATGGCTAGCCGTGGAATCAACTACATCATCTGGAAACAACGTTTCTACGCACCATACGATAGCAAATACGGACCAGCCTACACTTGGAATCCAATGCCAGATCGTGGTAGCGTAACAGAAAACCACTATGACCACGTTCACGTATCAATGAATTAAGAATAATAAGAAGCTATACATTTAAAAGTGTAGCTTCTTTTTGTGTAAAATAGTATTGATAAGTGAAATAAAATATAAAGTATGTTAAAATGTAAGCGAATACAAAACCATACTAACGCTTTTAAGCATAGAGAGAAAGGATGAAGTGAATGACAAATCGATTAAAAACTCCATTTGAGAAAACAAGAGATGATTTTGAACAGGAATTTACTGGAGAAATTGTGGAACTCTTGATTTTTACCCTCCAAAATGTAACTGGGGCTGCTTCTTTAAAAGATGGTTGTAAAATACCGTCCGTTCATTTTAAAGCTAGTGTCAATGTTGAAACTCAGGACTTCTCTGAACGTGAGGGACGTTTGGAATGGGTTTTGACTCCTGAGGAATTTGAAGAAAAGAGATGGGGCTTTAGTTTTGAACCCTACAAAATTCAACATATCAAATGCCAAAAACGCCCCTTCATGGAGCTAGAGCCATATATGTCAGAAGTAGCTAATAACTGCTACCACTTGCTGGAATACCTAGATGACCAATCCTCAGACTCTAGGTTAGAGACCTTGATTGAAACCTATCAAAAACCGGTCATCATTCGAGACGATATTGGTGAATTCACCTTAAACAGAGCTTATTCTTGGTTTGAAGGCTTCATCACTTACGAGGGTGGTAAGATTCATACTATCTTTGCTGCGAGTGCAGATGAAAGTCTCCCTCCAAGTTCTTTTGATGATCTAAAGAAATTTATGAGAACTTTCCAAGTTCAAGATACTCGGATTAAAGACTATATTGTCAAAGAACTGTGGGAAACAGCTCAAGACTGGATAGATTCAGATGAAAATGATGTGGAGTTAACAGAAGAGTATTTTACCAACTCACTTTCCTTGAGTGAACTATCGATCAACGAAGATGGAGAATTGACCCTCTACTATGATGATCGTGAAGAAATTTTTGCAGGCCATGCCATCGAAGTTGTCATAGACAAAGATGGAGAAATCCTTCGAGCAGATTTGGTAGGTTAGTGCTGGATTTTATCTAGAATATAAAAAACATAGCCTTTTGGGATTGAAACCAAGAGGCTATGTTTTTGATTGAGCAAAATAGTTGCGTTTTTAATCTGCCTGTACTATACTTGACAAGTCAATAGTTGACAAATCAAATGTTAACAAGGGAATAGAAATGTCAGAAATCAATGAATTACTCTACCAGCTCCATTTAGTAGATCAGACGATTACTCAACTTTTTGAGAAACAATTGGGAATTAGTTTGACCCGCTATCAAATTCTGCAGTTTTTATTGCAAAAGTCACCCTGTAACCAAACTGCCGTTCAAGAGAAGTTACAGATTGACCAGGCAGCCTTGACCCGCCATTTTAAGGTTTTAGAGTCAGAGGGCTATGTCAGTCGTAAGCGTAATCCAATCAATCAGCGAGAAGTCTTAGTTGAATTAACCCAAGAAGCCAAGCAACAACTCTTGGTCAGTCCACCTAAACATCACTTGAATGTGAAGGAACAGATGGAGAGTATCCTGTCGCCTACTGAGCAGAAAGAACTGACAACCTTACTGGCAAAACTAGTCTCAGGTTTAGAAAAAATAGAATTTTAAGGAGAAAACGATGTCAATTATTACTACTGTTTTAGCAACACTTGTTGCCCTCGAACATTTTTATATCTTTTATTTGGAGAGTATGGCAACCCAATCGGACGCAACCAGCCGAGTCTTTAATATGGACAAAGAAGAGCTAGTACGACCATCTGTCACTTCACTGTTTAAAAACCAAGGGATTTATAATGCTTTGATTGGGGTGTTTCTTATCTATGGGATTTATTTCTCACATAGCTTAGAAATCGTAACAATCTTTGTTTTATTTGTCATAGGAGCAGCGACTTATGGTGCTTTAACAGCAGATAAAAAAAACATTCTAAAGCAAGGTGGTCCAGCGATCATAACTCTTTTGAGTATCCTCTTATTAAAATAAAAACAACCAGCACTTTCTATGAAGGTGCTGGTTTTTAATAACTGATCTTAAACTTTTCTCCGCTTGATTTCAAGCAGTCTTTGATAGAAGAAGATTTGGCTACTATAGATATAAGGGAAGATAGAGATACTTGCGATTCCAAAGCTAATCCAGATAAGGATATACCAAGGAAGTAGCTGTAAATCAAGGACAAAGCGTTGGAACTTATAGCCTTTCATGAGAAAGCGGCTGGTATGTAGCACACGGCTCGGTTTGGCAATTCCGATTGCAAGGGTGTCACATAAAAGTAGTTCAACTTGGGAATAGGCATAATATTGTGGCAGATAGATAATGGTTCCCAAAATCATTACTAGGACGCTACCAAAGAAATAGAGAGCGAAAGTCAGTAGGAAGTGTTCGATATCTGGATTTGTCACGTCGACAGATGGAAATTCGGGATGAAGTTCCACAAATTTACGAGCCATGGCACTGCTATAAAAGAGCAAGTAGACTCCAAAAAGATTAGGGATGCTCCATAAAAAGAGGTAGAAACGCTTGAGTAAGAGCGTTAGAAAAGTTTGGGTAAAGAAGCGGTTGTCAAGCAAGGACAGACTATCTTTAAAGGAAAGCTCTATCTCAGAAATTCTGTAAAGATTAATCGTGGTAAAGAGAGCACCAGCTAAGATGATGGAACTTGTAAATCCAACGGCTATCGGAAAGAGAGTAGACTGGATTGTAATCCCTAGAAAACTCAAGAAGGACTGTTCAAGAATGCCTTCATCAAGTAGGGATAAAGGTCTGATAAAGCTCGATAGAATCAAGAGAATACTTGGTAATAAAAAGACAAGCAGCAAGCGAGGGTGCTCGGCTTGAAATTGTCTAGCCTGCTCGCGAACTTCTTTTAAATTAATTTTTGGGTACTTCATTCTTTCATTATACCATAGTTCGTGACAGTTCCTGTTTTTTTTGATAGAATCATACAGTATGCCACTGGGCACAAAGTAAGAACTGGGACTGTCTTTCCCAGCTTCGGAGGTAAAAAATGTCAGATTCGCCAATCAAATATCGATTGATTAAAAAAGAAAAACACACAGGAGCTCGTTTGGGTGAGATAATCACACCCCATGGAACCTTCCCGACGCCTATGTTTATGCCAGTAGGGACTCAGGCAACGGTCAAGACTCAGTCGCCAGAAGAATTGAAAGAGATGGGTTCAGGGATTATCCTATCCAACACCTATCACTTGTGGCTTCGCCCTGGGGACGAACTCATTGCCCGTGCTGGAGGTCTTCACAAGTTCATGAATTGGGACCAACCAATCTTAACGGATAGCGGTGGCTTCCAAGTGTACTCTCTAGCGGATAGCCGTAATATTACAGAAGAAGGGGTAACCTTCAAGAACCACCTCAACGGTTCTAAGATGTTCCTTTCGCCTGAAAAGGCTATTTCTATCCAGAACAATCTAGGCTCAGACATCATGATGTCCTTTGACGAATGTCCCCAATTTTATCAACCTTATGATTATGTGAAAAAATCGATTGAACGTACCAGCCGTTGGGCAGAGCGTGGTTTAAAGGCTCACCGTCGTCCACATGATCAAGGTCTATTTGGGATTGTACAGGGGGCAGGATTTGAAGATCTTCGCCGTCAATCAGCTCATGACCTTGTTAGCATGGACTTCCCAGGCTACTCTATCGGAGGACTAGCAGTTGGAGAAACCCACGAAGAGATGAATGCAGTTTTGGACTTTACGACCCAACTGCTTCCTGAGAACAAACCTCGTTACTTGATGGGAGTAGGAGCGCCAGATAGCTTGATTGATGGTGTTATCCGTGGTGTCGATATGTTTGACTGTGTCTTGCCGACTCGTATCGCTCGTAACGGGACTTGTATGACCAGTCAAGGTCGCTTGGTTGTCAAGAACGCTCAGTTTGCGGAGGACTTTACACCACTTGATCCAGAGTGCGATTGCTACACATGTAAGAATTATACCCGTGCTTATCTACGCCATTTGCTTAAGGCAGATGAAACCTTTGGTATCCGCTTGACAAGTTACCATAATCTGTATTTCTTGCTCAATCTCATGAAGCAGGTTCGCCAGGCTATCATGGATGATAATCTTCTGGAATTTCGTGAACATTTTGTTGAAAAATATGGTTATAACAAGTCAGGGCGAAATTTCTAAATTTAGCTTGAAATCCACTAAAAATCCTAAGTTTTATCTTAGGATTTTTCTGTATTTTTTGATAAAATAAAGGTACTATGGAATGAAAGTTAGATGGCTTTTTTGTCAATCTAACGAATGGAGAATTAACTCGTATGCGTATTAAATGGTTTTCCTTGATTAGGATTACAGGTTTGCTTTTGGTACTCTTGTATCATTTCTTTCAGACGGCTTTTCCAGGAGGTTTCTTCGGGGTTGACGTCTTCTTTACTTTCTCAGGTTTTCTAATCACTTCACTTTTATTAGAAGAATTTGGACAAAAAGGGAAGATTGATATCTTAGGATTTTTTAGAAGACGTTTCTATCGAATTTTTCCACCGGTTGTTTTAATGATTCTTGTCATCATGCCATTCACCTTCTTGGTTCGTCAAGATTATGTGGCAGGAATTGGTGGGCAGATTGCCGGTGTTCTAGGATTTATGACTAACTTCTATGAAATGCTGACAGGAGGAAGTTATGAATCTCAGTTTATCCCTCACCTCTTTGTTCACAACTGGAGCTTAGCTGTTGAAGTTCATTATTATATCTTGTGGGGTTTGGCAGTCTGGTTCCTATCTAAGCGAGCGAAATCAAGCGAACAACTACGAGAGACAATCTTTCTACTTTCATCAGCTGCCTTTATCATCAGTTTCCTTTCTATGTTTATCGGTAGCTTTATTGTAATTTCTTACTCAACAGTATACTTTTCAAGTTTGACTCATGTTTATCCATTCTTCTTAGGTAGTGTGCTTGCTACCGTGATAGGAGTTCGTCATACGACGCCACTTCTTAAACGTTTGAATAAAACCTTGGATTTGAAGCAGACCTTACTAGTCTTTGGAGCTGGGCTCGGAGTCTTGCTTTTACTGACTTTCTTTGTGAAATTTACCTATCTCTTTGCCTATTTATTCGGCTTCTTGTTTGCAAGTTTAGCTGCGCTTCTGATGATTGTTGCAGCACGCGTCTTGCATGAGAAAACACCGACGATCAAAGAGCCAAAGATTATCAGCTTTTTAGCGGATACAAGCTATGCTGTCTATCTTTTCCACTGGCCGTTTTATATTATCTTTTCTCAATTGATGGGCAACCTGCTAGCAGTGATTTTAACCACCATCTTCTCTTATATCTTCGCAACCCTTTCTTTCTATGTCATCGAGCCTTTGATTGCAGGAAAGTCCAGCAAATTGTTGCGAATGGCAAAAGAAATTCCTCACATCAAACCAATCTTTGCTGGTAGTGTTGGAGTTCTTAGTTTGATTACCTTGGTTGTGATTCTGATAGCTCCACAAGTAGGGGCTTTTGAAACAGATTTGATGGTCAATGGTCTCCATCAAGCCCAAACCAATATCACTCGAACAAAAACAATGGCGGATCAAGCAGAAGCTAGTCGCTATAATTTATCTGATGGCGTATCGATCATTGGAGATTCGGTAACCTTGCGTGCTTCAGATGGACTGAAAGCAATCTTGCCAGATGCACAGATTGATGGTCAGGTCAGTCGAAATACTAAACAGGCAAATGAATTGATGCTGAATTACAGTCAGAATAAAGCCTTGCCTAAAATTGTAGTCATTGCGACGGGCGTTAATAATCCTGAAAATTATAAGGCTGATTTGGATTTACTGATAACAAATCTACCGAAGGGGCATCAGCTTGTCTTAGTTACTCCATATGAGGGAGACACAACGCAGGAAACACAACCTTATGTTGAGCAGTATGCAAGCTATGCGCGTGAACTGGCACAAAAATATCCATATATAGCACTAGCAGATTGGAACCAAGTGGCTAAAGATCATCCAGATATTTGGAAGGGAACAGACCAGGTTCACTTCGGTAGCGATACGACCAAGCAGGATGAAGGAGCAAAACTTTACGCAGAAACCATTAATGCTGCCGTTAAAGCTCTCGCAGACAAACCTGTCAAATCAAAATAATCACTAAAAAGTAGAGATTCTATCTCTACTTTTTGCTTTAAAGAGAATTGGAAAAAACTTGCCAAATTGTCAGAATTATGAGAAAATAGGAACAATCAAAAAATGGAGGGAATGCAATGAGAGAAGACATCAAGATTAATGACCGTGCTCTAGCATTGGAAGATCAAATCATTGAAGTACTCGAAAAAGTTTATGATACAGATGTAGAGCTAGATGTATACAATCTTGGATTGATTTATGAGATTCATTTAGATGAGGCTGGCCTTTGTACAGTTGTTATGACCTTCACTGATACTGCCTGTGACTGTGCAGAAAGTCTGCCAATCGAGATTGTGGCAGGTTTAAAACAAATTACTGGGATTGAGGATGTCAAGGTTGAGGTTACCTGGTCTCCAGCATGGAAGATTACACGCATCAGTCGTTATGGGCGTATAGCTCTAGGGCTACCTCCAAGATAGTCCTCTATTTTGAAACACAGAAAAAAAGCAAGCCAATTTGGCTTGCTTTTTGATTTGTTTATTTTTTACCTGACTTGTCCATATTCCAGAAATCTGTAACGGCACCACGTGATGCAGAAGATACGGTATGGGCATATTTACCGAGGACACCACGGCTATAAAGTGGTGGCAAGGTTGTTTCTGCCTTGCGTTTTTCAAGTTCTTCATCGGAAACGTCCATGGAAATTTCTTTTGTATCTTGGTCGACCGTAACGATATCTCCTGTACGGAGGTAGGCAATTGGTCCACCATCCTGAGCTTCAGGAGCAATATGTCCGACAACGAGACCATAAGTACCACCAGAGAAGCGTCCGTCTGTCAAGAGGGCAACCTTGTCTCCTTGGCCTTTACCAACAATCATTGATGAAAGTGACAGCATTTCAGGCATACCAGGACCACCCTTAGGTCCAACGAAACGAACAACGACTGCATCGCCATCAACAATTTCATCTGACAAGACAGCTTGGATAGCATCTTCTTCTGAGTCAAAGACCTTAGCTGGACCAACGTGACGACGAACCTTAACACCTGATACCTTGGCAACTGCACCGTCAGGAGCAAGATTACCGTTCAAGATGATAAGCGGACCGTCCGCACGTTTAGGATTTTCAAGTGGCATGATGACTTTTTGACCCGGTGTGAGGTCTGCAAAGTCAGCCAAGTTTTCAGCGACAGTCTTACCAGTACATGTGATGCGGTCTCCGTGAAGGAATCCATTTGCCAGCAAGTACTTCATAACCGCAGGCACACCACCAACTTCGTAAAGGTCTTGGAAGACATACTGACCAGAAGGTTTCAAGTCGGCCAAGTGAGGCACACGTTCTTGGATGGTATTAAAGTCCTCAAGTGACAAGTCAACATTAGCTGCGTGGGCAATGGCGAGCAAGTGAAGAGTAGCATTTGTAGAACCACCTAGAGCCATTGTCACTGTAATGGCATCTTCAAAAGCTTCACGAGTCAAGATATCAGAAGGTTTGAGACCAAGTTCAAGCATTTTGACAACTGCACGACCGGCTGCTTCGATGTCATCTTTCTTATCAGCTGATTCAGCTGGGTGAGATGAAGATCCTGGCAAACTCATACCTAAAACTTCGATAGCAGTAGCCATAGTATTGGCAGTATACATACCACCACAACCACCAGGGCCAGGGCAGGCATTACATTCCAGACGTTTGACGTCCTCAGCAGTCATATCGCCGTGATTCCATTTTCCGATTCCTTCAAATACAGAAACCAAGTCAATGTCTTTGCCATCCAGTTTTCCAGGGGCGATAGTACCACCGTAAGCGAAAATAGCTGGGATATCCATGTTGGCAATGGCAATCATGGAACCAGGCATGTTCTTGTCACAACCCCCGATAGCCACAAAGGCATCGACGTTATGACCACCCATAGCTGCTTCGATAGAGTCCGCGATGATATCACGAGACGTTAGGGAGAAGCGCATACCCGGTGTTCCCATGGCAATACCGTCGGCTACCGTAATGGTTCCAAACTGCACAGGCCAAGCACCAGCAGATTTAACACCTTCTTTAGCTAATTTCCCAAAGTCATGCAAGTGAATATTACACGGTGTGTTTTCCGCCCAAGTCGAAATGACCCCAACAATCGGTGTTTCAAAGTCCTTATCTGTCATACCAGTCGCACGAAGCATGGCACGGTTAGGTGATTTTACCATGCTGTCATAGATGCTGCTGCGGTGACGTTTATCTAATTCTGTCATTTGTTCCCTCCCATTTCAGTTTGTTCCATTATAGCACAATTTTCATATGAATAACAGAAGAAAATTTTTAAATTTTCAGACAATTCAGCAGTGTACGATAAAAAATACAACTTTTTTTGTCAAGTAACTTTACTTTACAAAAAAGTTTTGATATACTATTAAAGTTGATGAAAATCAAACCTAATTGAATTTATATCTTAAAAGGAGAAAAACGAAATGGCAGTACCTGCACGTCGCACTTCAAAAGCGAAGAAAAACAAACGTCGTACACACTACAAAGTAACAGCTCCATCTGTAAACTTTGACGAAACTACTGGAGATTACTCACGTTCACACCGTGTATCACTTAAAGGATACTACAAAGGACGTAAGATCGCTAAAGCTGCATCAGCTGAATAATAGAAGGGAGATACCATGCGCGTAAATATTACACTTGAACACAAAGAATCTGGTGAACGCTTGTACCTTACTTCTAAAAACAAACGTAACACTCCAGACCGTCTTCAATTGAAGAAATACTCACCAAAACTTCGCAAACACGTTGTGTTTACAGAAGTGAAGTAAGCATTCAATACGAATCAATACAGAAGAAAAACGCTTATTTTAAGCGTTTTTTCTTTTTTCCAATTTCAATACATTTCACTATATTTCAGTTCAATCTCTACCTTTTTCTCTACCTTTTTTAGATAAATATATCATCTGGATATTGAAGTTAAGCCCCGCTATCATTTCGATGGCAGGGCTTTTTAATGTTTGGTACACTACCTTCTTATCTATATTTTGATGGAGCTGAAGTTGACATCTACAAAGTTTAATGTTATAATACATTCAAAAATATATTTGAATGAGGTGCTTTATGGTTCAAAATGTTGTTACTTCAATAATCCTGTATTCTGGGACAGCCGTAGACTTACTTATTATCCTAATGTTATTTTTTGCCAAAAGAAAAAGCAGAAAAGACATTATTAACATCTATTTAGGACAATTTCTAGGCTCTGTTAGTCTAATATTGCTAAGTTTACTTTTTGCATTTGTCTTAAATTATATTCCTAGTAAAGAGATTTTAGGTTTGCTCGGTTTGATTCCAATTTTCCTAGGACTCAAAGTTTTGCTTTTAGGAGATTCTGATGGAGAAGCTATTGCAAAAGATGGTTTGCGCAAAGATGATAAAAACCTGATTTTTCTAGTCGCTATGATTACTTTTGCAAGTTGTGGTGCTGACAATATTGGTATTTTTGTCCCATATTTTATTACCTTAAATTTAGCGAATTTGATAGTGGCTTTACTTACTTTTCTAGTCATGATTTATCTCTTGGTTTTTTCTGCCCAAAAATTGGCACAAGTCCCTTCTGTTGGAGAAACTTTGGAAAAATATAGCAGATGGTTTATTGCCGTTGTTTATTTAGGATTGGGGATGTATATCCTGATTGAAAACAACAGCTTTGACATGCTAAGGAATGTGTTCGGCTAGGAGAAAAAATTATGAAAAAAGATAGTATCTGTCAAGTGGATGTTATAAATCAACAAAATGTTACAACCGCAACGAACTACCTTGAAAAGGAAAAAGTCCAAAAATCACTTCGCATTTTATCAAAATTTACCGATAATAAACAGATAAATATCATCTTTTATCTCCTTGCCGTCGAAGAACTCTGTGTCTGTGATATAGCCTGTTTACTAAATCTCAGTATGGCATCTACCTCCCACCATCTTCGTAAACTAGCCAATCAAAACATCTTGGATACTAGAAGAGAGGGGAAAATTATATATTATTTTATAAAAGATGAGGAAATCAGAGATTTTTTTAATCAACTAGGATAACAACTATTTTTACTACTCTACCATTCACTCTACCTTTTATTATGTAGCATTCTAAAAACATTGATGTACCAACGTTTCTAACAGCTAAAATAGAAATTATTTAATCTTTTCACAGAGGTTAAATAGTGGGTCATTACGTTTCAGTAGAAACGAAAAAACCTTGATTTAAGGCGATTCTTGAATTTTTAAATTTCAATGTATTGCAATAAAAATCAACCGAATGACTACATTTTTGACTACATTTTTTGTGAAATAAATTAGATGTTCGGATATATAGAAAACGCTCTAGTCATATTGTCTAGAGCGTTTTTGTGTTGTTTTAAAAAATAGACATTTTATTAAAGCATACAATTTGTGTGCTCTCTCATATTATGATATACTGAATGCAACCAAAAGATATTTTGTGAATACAAAAGACAGTTTTTTGGTTAAAAGAAGAAAGGAGGCTCGTTATGTTGTGGTCCATTATTGTTGGAGGCTTTATCGGTCTCGCTGCAGGAGCAATTACTAAAAAAGGTGGTTCAATGGGATCATAGCAAATATTTTTGCTGGTTTAATTGGTTCATCCGTCGGTCAATCGCTTTTTGGGACATGGGGACCTTCTCTAGCGGGAATGTCACTTATTCCATCGATTGCTGGTGCGGTGATTGTTGTCGCTGTAGTATCATTCTTTTTGGGTAAAAAAGGTTAACTTTTTACTCAATCATAAACTATAGATTTAAATTTTGTATTGACGGGTAAACCTATAGTTTAGTGCTTTAATTGAAAGGATTTTATATGTCAAAATCAAAGAAAATATTATTACTTATTTTCTGTATTCTAATCTTGACAATTTTCCTTCCTATTTTGATAGATTACCACCAGGTTAGTGATTTAGGGATTCAATTGACTAGCTGGCGACAGACATCATTTGAATATTATCTTGCTAGATATATCTTTTGGGGGCTTCTAGGCCTGTCTATCTTAGTTTTATTATGGATGTTAGTAATCCTGTTTTATCCTAGACAATATCTGGAAATAAAACTTGGAACTAAAGACGATAAATTAAAACTAAAAAATTCAGCTATTGAAGGGTTTGTTCGATGTTTATTGGATGAACACAAGATAGTCAAAAATCCCAAAATTCAGGTACATACTCGGAAAAAGAAATGTTTCGTTTATGTAGAAGGTACAGCTGTTCTTTCAGATAACATTGCTAACAAATTTGAAGTAGTTCAAAACGAAATCACTCAAGGATTGAAAGAATTCTTTGGTATTGATCGAGAGGTTAAACTGGAAGTTTCAGTGAAAGAATATGACCCTCAAAAAGCAGCTAAGAAAATTGTTAGTCGTGTAAAGTAAGGAAGTAAAAAATGGAATGGTTTAAAAAATATCAATACCCAATTCTATGTGGTGTAGTAGGTATTATTCTAGCCTGCTTCATCCTATCCTTCGGTTTCTTTAAAACATTGTTCGTTTTAATCTGTGGAGCCTTAGGAATTTGGTTGGGATACTATGTACAGAAGAATTATTTAAATAAATAAAGGAGTTTCATATGTCAAACGTAGAAAAAAATGTAAATGTAAATACTGAAAAAAAAGATGTTGTTGTTTCTAAAGATGTTCGCGGAGAATTAACTTACGAAAATAAAGTTATTCAAAAAATTATCGGTCTTTCACTAGAAAGAGTCCCAGGACTATTACATGTTGACGGCGGATTCTTCTCAAATCTTACAGAAAAACTTGTTAACACTAACGATGTAACACACGGTGTTAACGTTGAAGTTGGTAAAGAACAAGTAGCAGTTGACTTGAACGTTATCGTAGAGTACAGAAAAAACGTTCCAACTCTATACAAGGAAATCAAAGACGTTATCGTATCAGAAGTTGCGAAAATGACTGATCTAGAAGTAGTTGAAGTTAACGTTAATGTTGTTGATATTAAAACTAAAGAACAATATGAAGCAGACTCAGTTAGCCTTCAAGATCGTGTCACTGACGTGGCAGAATCAACAGGCGAGTTCGCGTCAGAACAATTTTCTAGAGTGAAATCTGGTATCGGTTCAGGTGTCGCAGCAGCACAAGAAAAACTTAGTGAAGGCGCTGAATTCGTTCAAGAAAAAGTTGGCCAAGGCGTTGACAATGTTAAAGACGCTGCAGCCAAAGCAGAACCACGTGTTCACTAATTACTAATTTAGAAAAAATAAAAGGAGGATATACTTATGTCTACAGAAGAAAAATTCAACCAAGCAGCAGGAGCTGTTAAAGAAGGCGTTGGTAAATTGGTAGGTGACAAAGGACTTGAAAGCGAAGGAGCTGCTGAAAAAGTTGCTTCTAAAGTGAAAGAAGTCGCTGAAGATGCAAAAGACGCAATTGAAGGCGCTGTTGAAGGTGTTAAAAACATCTTTAAAAAAGACGACGCTAAATAGTAAAATTTAGGTAATCTTGCTATTTTCCTTGAAAACACTCCCTAACTGGGGGTGTTTTTGTTATTCGTTTTTATCAATGCACGTTTTATAGAGAAAAAAGAATACAGGACAAACAAATTCCTGTATTCTTAAAATAACTTAGAGCAGCATTAACAAAACAGCGACTAATATGATTATAGTGCAAATTATTTTTCCGATTTTTTCATGTTGCTTGAACAATTTTTCAGAGAAAAGAGTCAATATAAGCGCAACACACATCAACACAGTGCTTAAAGTTTGAGTAGTCATGGTCCATACTCCTTTCGTTATTTTGTTGAACCAGTAAATAAGTTGAATAGTAATTATCTAATTTTCAAACATATCCATCTGCCTTGGGAAAGCCTTTGTTCTTTGATTATTAATCGGTATCTCTATCTATCTTTATTATAGTACAAACGTCATTATTAAACCAATAAATGTATTTATTTTTATTGCTCCTATTTTTGAGAGCGCTTGAAATATGTTATAATAAAACTAGATTAATGTATAGGAGGCAAACCGTGGGAAATTTCATTGAGCTAGTCTTTCATCGTTTCTTTTTGGGGATGATTGCGACGGCTTATTTTTGGTTATTGACACTAGCAGGAGGAGTGGTTTTTGGTATAGCACCCGCTAGTGCAACTCTCATGAGTTTATTTGCTGAAAACGGCTATTCTTACCGTGCTTATCGTTTCAAGGAAGCATGGGCTTTATTTAAGAGCAATTTTGTCAAAAGTAATCTCAGTTTCTACACCTTGATAGGGATTGACTTCATCTTGATTTATGGCTTGTATCTGATGATTCAGTTGCCAAACCAGACCATTATCCACTTGGCAGCAACATTTCTAAATATCTTTTTAGTAGCCTTGGTATTTTTGGCCTATACGGTATCTTTAAAGTTACAGGTTTACTTTGAATTGTCCTATAAAAACACCTTAAAACTTGCCTTTATCGGAATTTTTATGAGTTTATCAGCAGTGGCCAAGGTTCTCCTTGGTAGCGTCTTGTTAGCCATTATTGGCTTCTATATGCCAGCCCTCATTGCTTTTGTAGGTATTGGGATGTGGCACTTCTTTATTAGTGATTTATTGGAGCCTGTTTATGAAAGTATTCATGAAAAATTGGCAACCAAATAAGACCAAACAATTCCGCCTCCACTCACTCCTAAGGATCTATAGTCTGGTGATGATTATCATCATTTCCTGCTTTGCTCTCTTGATTTCTTATGCAGACTGGGATATGCGTGAAAGGGAAGCCGATCGTGTCGGTCAGCGTGTTCTCGCTCGAACAGTTGATGAAGTTGAATACTACTATCGGGAGTCAACTCGCCTAGCCCAGAGTTTAGTGGATAATCAAGCTCGGATTGAAGGAATTTACAAGTATTTTAGCCTCAGTACGCCGGATTATTTTTACTGGCAGTTAGAACGCAAGGCATCACCCTATATTTCCGTTTCTATTTATGAAAATATCGATGATATTTACGTGCGAAACGATTTTGTGACAGGTGTTTCGATTGTTCTACAGGATTCA
Organism: Streptococcus infantis; assembly: GCF_047463275.1. GTDB lineage: Bacteria > Bacillota > Bacilli > Lactobacillales > Streptococcaceae > Streptococcus > Streptococcus infantis_AF. Next base: position 132,787 of record NZ_JASHEE010000004.1, read on the forward strand.
ACGGATGTATTTGTTTCCAAAAGAGGAAACAGAGGTGGACAGAAAATTCCAGCTGAGAACTTTAAACCAGACGCTAATAGTTTCGCTGTTCCAGTGTCAGATCCCATCTCGGACCAGGCTCTTGGAGTCATTTATATTTCTGTAGAACCAGAAGTCCTCTATAAAGCGATTGACAACACTAGGGGAACAATTCCTGTAGCAGTAACTGTCATTGCACCATATGAAACAGATATGTTCTATATTGGAGCGAAGGGAACGAATGAGTCTTGGTTGGTAGGAACAACTGCCCATGGTTATCAAGTTCGAGTAGCTGTACCAAAGGATTATGTTTGGAGTGGGACTTTAGCGAGTTCGGCACTTATTTTAGGTTTGAGCGCCCTCTTTATCATCATTTTATATATGACCTTAAGAAGGACTTTTTCTGACTATCAAAGTCAGGTTGTGGACTTGGTGGACTCTATCCAAGCCATTACTAAGGGAGAGCAGACCAAGAGAATCAACACAGATAAAAAGGACCAGGAACTGCTACTAATTGCTGAGTCGACAAATGATATGTTGGATCGACTAGAAAGTAATATTCACGATATTTATCAACTGGAACTCAATCAAAAAGATGCCAACATGCGAGCCTTACAAGCTCAAATTAATCCGCATTTCATGTACAATACTCTGGAATTTTTGCGGATGTATGCAGTGATGGAGAACCAAAATGAGCTAGCGGATATCATCTATGAGTTCAGTAGTCTCCTGCGCAATAATATCTCTGACGAGCGAGAAACGACCCTCAAACAAGAAGTGGAGTTTTGTCGGAAGTACAGTTTTCTCTGTATGGTTCGCTATCCGAAATCCATTGCCTACGGATTTAAGATTGACCCTGAATTGGAAGAAATGCGTATTCCAAAGTTCACCCTCCAACCGTTAGTGGAAAATTATTTTGCCCATGGAGTTGATCACAGAAGAACAGATAATGTTATCAGTATCAAGGCTTTGAAAAAAGATGGCTATGTCGAAATCTTAGTAACCGATAATGGCCGTGGGATGTCTGCTGACAAACTAGCAGAAATTCAAGCTAAACTGGCTCAAAGAACCTTTGAACACACAGCAGATTATAAGGGGCAACGACAGTCTATTGGGATTGTTAATACCCACGAACGCTTTGTGCTCTACTTTGGAGACCGCTATAACATCAATGTAGAATCAGCTGAACAAAAAGGTGTTCAATATAGAATCACCATTCAGGATGAAGAGAAAGGATAAACATGTATAAAGTACTATTAGTTGACGATGAGTACATGATTACAGAAGGACTTAAGCGTTTGATCCCTTTTGAAAAATGGGATATGGAAGTCGTCGCAACAGCCAATCATGCTGACGACGCTTTGGACTATGTTCGAGAACATCCCGTAGATATCGTCATTTCTGATGTCAACATGCCTGGCAAGACAGGACTTGAAATGATTGGGGAAATGAAGGAACTCTTGCCAGAGGCTTACTATATCCTTCTTTCCGGCTATCAAGAATTTGACTATGTCAAGAAAGCTATGAACCTCAATGTTGTAGATTATCTTGTCAAACCAGTTGATAAGGTTGAACTGGAGCATTTACTTGAGAAAATCCTTGGTCAGCTTCGTGAGAAAGTGAATGAACCAGAAATGTTGAGCCAAAAGATAGACGACGAAGCATTTAAAGCGCACCTGTCTCAAAAAGAAAACTGGTGGATTGGACTCTCCCAAGAGAAACAAGGGGATTTTGTCATTCCTTACTATGTTTTAGGTCAGGACTGGCAGATTGTGATTGCAGCCCAGAAATTCGATGGTTTACTCGTCATGCCTTTTGAGTTACCTTATCAGGCTAACTTTGAAAAATGGAAATTTGATGTTGAAAAAGCACTCTTCTATGGAACTGTAAACCTCGATCAATCTGAAAGTCTCTTTTCTTATTATGAACCCATCTATCGAGTTATTATCCAAGGAAATCTTCAGCAGATTATCGAGGAGTTGAACCTGCTTGAGAATATTGTGTTGGAAAACACACCGAGAGTGTCCATTACCAAGCAACTCTTTACTCAGTTTGTGATGGATGTCTTCCACCTCTTTGAGCATCTGAAAGCAGATGATATGACAGATATTGTCAAAAGAATACATGCCATTACAAACTTTGAAGATTTAGTAGCTTATACCAAGGAAACCTTGACGTCCTTCTTTGGTCAATATCGTATGAATGAAAATGTCGTCAGTGTACTTGAAGTTATTGGTAGAGACTATAAAAAAGAACTTTCTCTCAAGGATATCAGCAAGGATCTCTTTATCAATCCTGTGTATTTAGGTCAGTTAATCAAGAAGGAAACCAATTCAACCTTTGCTGAGCTTCTCAATAAGCAACGCATCAAGGCAGCCCAGCAACTCTTGCTATCAACCAATGATAGTATTGAGGACATTTGCTATACGGTTGGTTATAGTAATGTAGGGTATTTCTACAAGGTCTTTCGAAAACTATGTGGAAAGTCTCCGAAGGCCTACCGCAAGCAGATTGAAGTCACCCTCTAACTTTTGTTATCCATCTTAAAATATGCTATAATAAATTCAAAAATATGAGGAGGTTACTTTTATGAAAAAGAAACCAATCTATCTATGGGTTTTATTGGTCTTATCAGCGATTAATTCAGCCTTGGCAATAGTCGGAATATTCACTCCAGTACCTAGCAAGGACGCCCTTCGTGCTAGCCAAGGAAATGTTGGGACACTTAGTGCTCAACAAATAGAAGATGCTGTTAACTATGCCCACCAAGTGTCAGAGTCATCTCACTCTATTTTTAACATGATACTCATTATTCTATCTGCTATCCTAGTTGTAGTAGCCTTTGTTTTCTTAATTCGTAAGAACCTGCAGTTGGCGAACTACACTTATGTTGGATATGCCTTGCTAGCTATTGTTGGACTAGTCCATGACAATATGAATTTACAAGATGCTATGCAATTGATTAAAGATGACACCCTACGTTTAGGAATGGAAGTCATGTCAAAAGTAACCACTATCATATTCATCGTCATCAATGTTATCTTTTTGGGAATCGTCTTCTATAAAATATGGCGTCAGCAAAAAGAATTAACAGAATCTCAAGAGGAAGAACTCGCCTAAGAGTTGACAAAGGATAACTATCAAGATACAATCTTGGTAGTTATTTTTTTGGACTCGAGAAAGAGGGAGGAAAAGATGAAAAAAATTTCCTTAGTTTATATCAGTCTAAGCGGCAACACGGAGAGTTTTGTAACACGTTTGAAAGCTTATTTGTTGGAGCAGTATGAGAACATTGAAGTAGAAAAAATTCATATTAAAGACTTGGTCAAGGAAGGAGAAGACTTCTTTGAGATGACCAACCCGTATGTGGCTTTTCTACCGACTTACCTCGAAGGTGGCAATGGGGTTGACAATGGAGATGTGGAAATCTTGACCACTCCAGTAGGTGACTTTATCGCATATGGTGATAATGCTAGCAAGTGTTTTGGTGTCGTAGGATCGGGTAACCGTAATTTCAATAACCAATACTGTTTGACCGCCAAGCAATACAGCCAGCGCTTTGGCTTTCCAGTCCTAGCCGACTTTGAGATGCGTGGTATGCTAGGAGATATCAAAAAGGTTGCTGGGATTATTGCAGAGCTTTATGAACTTGAATCCTTGTAAGAGGATAGAGTTGCTGGCTAGATTTTATCCCATGGATCATAGAATTATTTCAAAAGAGAACAGTTCAAATGAGTAAATTACAGAGATCATTTTTAAAGTATATAAAACGCAAACCAAGCTTCAAGGATATTATGCTATGCAGTGCCTTGCTACTATTAGCGATTGCTCTGCTATTGTTCTCTGAGAAAATTTTTGATGAAAATGTAGCACCAGTTGGAACCATGGTATCCTTAGGGATTGTTATCCTTGTAGGAATCTTAGCTGTCAGAAATAAATAAAAAGACTCGAGAAATGTCATCTCGAGTCTTTTTGTTAGTTGCGAATTTCGTCAACGATTTCTTTTGCAATTGGAATTCCTAAACGGTAACCTTTATTCACGTAATCAATGACATCATTGATATTTTCTATCGTTTGGATTTTTTCTTTGATAGTTGCACGAAAATCTTGATCTTTCAATAGTTGGTCCTGAAGCAGTCTTTGAAGTTTCTCTTTTTCATATTTGTTGACAAGAAAGAGAAAAAGAAGACTGATAACAACTAAGATATAAGCATATTGGCTCATAAAAATTCTCCCTAGGTGATAAAGAAGTAAGTGGTAAGATAAAAGTAAATTTTTTTATTTTTCGAGTGATAATACTGTAAGCGCCTAGCCAAAGTCCGAATAGGATTTGGCGTTAGTTACTTAGATTGCTTTGCAATCAAGTAACTTTGGCGAGTCACATCTTCTCTGGTGCCTCTACACCCAACAGACGAAGCGCTTCTTTGAGAACGACTGCAGTTGCATAGCTAAGGGCTAGACGACTGTCACGTTCTGGACTTTCATCCAAGATACGAGTGTGGGCATAGTATTTGTTAAAGGCTTGAGCCAAGCTGATTGCAAATTTAGCGATGATCGAAGGTTCATAATTATCAGCTGCACGTTTAATAATACGTGGAAAATCTTGGATTAGCTTGATGATTTCCCAACTTTCAGCATCGTTCAAGCTATAGTTGGCACCTGCTTCAGGTTTGAAATCGGCTTTACGCAAGATTGATTGGATACGAGCGTAAGCGTATTGAACATAAGGGCCAGTCTCCCCTTCGAAGGATACCATAGCTTCAAGGTCGAAGTCATATCCATTTGTACGGTCAGTTTTAAGGTCATAGAATTTAATGGCCCCAACTCCAACAGCATGAGCGACCTGGTCTTTGTTTTCAAGTTCAGGATTTTTGGCTTCGATCTGCGCTTTAGCACGGCTGATGGCTTCTGCTACAGTTGGTTCTAGCAAGATAACATTCCCTTTACGAGTAGAAAGTTTTTTCCCTTCTTTTGTAACCAAGCCAAACGGAACATGGACAATATCTTGGCTCCAATCGTAACCCATCTCTTGCAAGACAGCCTTGAGTTGCTTAAAGTGAGCAGATTGTTCTTGACCAACGACATAGATAGATTTGGCAAATTGATACTCGTTTTTACGGTAGAGGGCCGCAGCCAAGTCACGTGTGATGTATAGAGTTGCACCGTCAGATTTCTTGATAAGAGCTGGGTGTTCAATTCCATATTTTTCAAGATTAACAACTTGAGCACCTTCTGATTCGACTAATAGTCCCTTTTCAGAAAGGATGTCTACAACTGCATCCATTTTATCATTGTAGAAAGCTTCTCCGTTGTAGCTGTCGAATTCAACTTGTAGCTCATTGTAGAGACGGTTAAATTCTACCAAGCTTTCATCGCGGAACCATTGCCAAAGAGCGAGAGCTTCCTCATCGCCGTTTTCAAGTTTGCGGAACCATTCGCGTGCTTCTTCATCCAAACTTGGATCGTTCTCTGCTTCAGCATTGATGCGGACATAGAGCTTGAGGAGTTCATCGATTGGATGAGCTTTGACAGCTTCTTCGTTACCCCATTTCTTGTAGGCAACAATCAACATCCCAAACTGTTTACCCCAGTCTCCCAAATGGTTGACCTTGACAGTTTTATAGCCGATTTTTTGGAAGATATGTGACAAGCTATCTCCGATAACTGTTGAACGAAGGTGACCGATTGAAAATGGTTTAGCAATATTAGGGCTAGACATGTCAATGACAACATTTTCTTGATTGCCAATCTTTTGGTCAGCGTAGTGCTCTTTTTCAGTGATAACGTTTTGTAGAACTTGACCAGAAATGGCAGCCTTATCAAGGAAGAAGTTTACGTAAGGACCTGTTGCTACAACCTTTTCAAAAGCTTGGCTATTGATCTTTTCAGCGATGTCAGTAGCAATCATTTGAGGAGCTTTACGTTCGACCTTTGCCAATGAGAAGGCAGGGAAGGCGATATCTCCCATATCTGAGTTTTTAGGTGTTTCTAGTAAATTTAAAATAGCCTCTTGGTCCAGGCTATCAATGACGCTAGCCAACTCGCTAGCAATCAATTCTTTTGTATTCATTTAAGGCTCCTTTAGGGCTTTTTTACTATTTTATCACAATTTACTACATTTTTTTTGAAAGAAGAGATATTTTTTGAAATATCCAGTTTTTTTGATATAATGTTCTTACTAAAAAAATGTAAAATGTTATAAATATGCACTTGAAAGGATCTTATGAGAAAAAGAGAACGTCATCAGCTCATCAAGCGAATGATTACAGAAGAAAAATTAGGAACTCAAAAGGAAATTCAAGATCGATTGGAAGCCTGTGATGTCTTTGTGACACAAACGACCTTATCCCGTGATTTGCGAGAGCTTGGCTTAACCAAAGTTAAGAAAAACGATGTTGTTTACTATGTGCTAGCAAATGAGACAGAGAAGATTGATCTGGTCGAATTCCTTTCACATCACTTAGAGGGTGTTGCAAGAGCCGAATTCACCCTGGTTCTCCACACTAAACTTGGAGAAGCATCCGTTTTAGCCAATGTAGTAGATTCAAATAAAGATGGGTGGATCTTAGGTACTGTTGCCGGAGCGAATACCTTATTGGTTATCTGTAAGGATCAACATGCAGCTAAAGTCATGGAAGAACGCTTGCTAGAGTTAATGGAAGATAGATAAGGTCTTGAGAGCTTCTCTCAGGACTGTTTTTACAAGGAGAGAGTAAATGACTACTGAAAAATTATCACCTGGTATGCAACAGTATGTGGATATCAAAAAACAATATCCAGATGCTTTTTTGCTTTTTCGTATGGGTGATTTTTATGAGTTGTTTTATGAAGATGCAGTCAATGCTGCACAGATACTAGAAATCTCACTGACCAGTCGCAATAAAAATGCTGAAAATCCGATTCCCATGGCTGGAGTTCCTTATCATTCTGCCCAACAGTACATAGATGTCCTCGTTGAACGTGGCTACAAGGTTGCCATCGCCGAGCAGATGGAAGATCCTAAGCAGGCTGTTGGTGTTGTTAAGCGCGAGGTTGTTCAGGTCATTACACCAGGAACAGTGGTTGATAGTAGTAAGCCAGATAGTCACAATAACTTTTTAGTGGCTATTGATCGTGAAGGTTCCCAGTATGGACTAGCCTATATGGACCTAGTGACAGGTGATTTCTATGTAACGGGATTATCAAATTTCTCTCTAGTCTGTGGTGAAATCCGTAATCTCAAGGCCAGAGAAGTGGTGATTGGTTACGACTTGTCTGAAGCGGAAGAACAGATTCTCAGTCGTCAAATGAATCTAGTGCTTTCCTATGAACAAGAAACATATGAAGACGTCCATCTGTTGGATTCAAGATTGGCAACTGTTGAAGGAGCAGCTAGTGGGAAACTTCTTCAGTATGTCCATCGGACGCAGATGAGAGAGTTGAATCACTTAAAACCTGTTATTCGTTATGAAATCAAAGATTTCTTGCAGATGGATTTTGCGACCAAGGCTAGTCTTGATTTGGTTGAAAATGCTCGCTCAGCTAAGAAACAAGGGAGCTTGTTCTGGTTGCTAGATGAGACTAAAACTGCAATGGGTATGCGACTCTTGCGTTCTTGGATTCAACGTCCCTTAATTGATAAGGACAGAATTTCAGAACGTCAGGAGGTTGTGCAAGTCTTTCTGGATTATTTCTTTGAGCGCAGTGATTTAACGGAAAGCCTCAAGGGAGTCTACGATATCGAACGTCTGGCTAGTCGTGTTTCTTTTGGGAAGAGTAATCCTAAAGACCTTTTGCAATTAGCGACTACCTTGGGAAGTGTTCCACGAATTCGCGCCATTTTAGAAGGAATGGAGCAACCAGCTCTCGCTTATCTGATTGAACAACTGGATGCTATCCCAGAGTTGGAAAGCCTCATTAGTGCAGCCATTGCTCCTGAGGCTCCCCACGTGATTACCGAAGGTGGTATTATCCGAACGGGCTTTGATGAGACCTTGGATAAATACCGTCGTGTGCTAAGAGAAGGGACCAGCTGGATTGCTGAGATTGAAGCCAAGGAAAGAGAAAACTCTGGCATCAATACTCTCAAAATTGACTACAATAAAAAAGACGGCTACTATTTCCATGTAACCAACTCGCAGCTAGGTAATGTACCAGCCCATTTTTTCCGCAAGGCAACGCTGAAAAACTCTGAGCGATTTGGGACAGAGGAATTGGCGCGTATCGAGGGAGAAATGTTAGAGGCGCGTGAGAAATCAGCAAACCTAGAGTACGAAATCTTTATGCGTATTCGTGAGGAGGTTGGCAAGTATATCCAACGTCTACAGTCTCTGGCTCAAGGAATCGCTACTGTCGATGTCTTGCAAGGCTTGGCAGTAGTTGCAGAAAAACAGCACCTGATTCGACCAGAGTTTGGGCAAGAGTCGCGGATTGATATCCAGAATGGTCGTCACGCAGTTGTTGAAAAGGTCATGGGAGCTCAGACCTATATTCCCAATAGTATCCAGATGGATGAAGATACTAGCATTCAACTAATTACAGGTCCGAACATGAGCGGGAAGTCAACCTACATGCGTCAACTAGCCATTACAGCGGTTATGGCTCAGATGGGTTCTTATGTCCCTGCAGAAAGTGCTCGACTGCCAATTTTTGATGCAATTTTTACCCGTATCGGTGCGGCAGATGACTTGGTTTCAGGTCAATCTACCTTTATGGTAGAGATGATGGAAGCTAATAATGCCATTAGTCATGCGACAAAGGATTCATTGATTCTTTTTGATGAGCTTGGTCGAGGAACCGCAACTTATGATGGTATGGCTCTAGCCCAGTCTATTATCGAGTATATCCATGAGCATATTGGTGCCAAGACTCTCTTTGCCACGCACTACCATGAATTAACCAGTCTGGAAGCTAGTCTTGAACATCTAGTAAATGTACACGTGGCTACGCTTGAGCAAAATGGTCAGGTCACTTTCCTTCATAAGATTGAACCAGGTCCAGCAGACAAATCGTACGGTATTCACGTTGCTAAGATTGCAGGATTGCCAGCAGACTTGCTAAAAAGAGCGGATGCGATTCTAACTCAACTAGAGAGCCAAGGTCAGGAAAATCCAATTTCTATCAACCAAAGGAATGTTGTCAATGAGCAAATGTCTCTCTTTGATGAAAAAGAAGAAAATCCTATCCTAGCAGAGTTGGCTGAAGTAGATGTGTACAATATGACACCGATGCAAGCCATGAATCTCTTATTAGAGCTGAAACAAAAATTATAAGCAAAAACCCACTCCGTTTTGTGAGTGGGTTTTTAGGTCTTATTTTTTCTGAGCTAATAGTTGGTTGATATGGGCAACCTTCTTTGATTCTCTCTTGTAGAGAACGACCCAGATGATGAGGTAGACGATTGCAAACTCTGGGATGAGTTGAAGGATGAAAGTCCAGTGAAGAGGAAACCAGCCTGCTAGGATTGCTAGAGGTACAAAACCTAGTAGCATGAGGAAGAAGTGAGTGACAGTCGCACGAAGAAGGCTCCAATCTTGAGCGAATAGACGGCTACCAAAACTAAAGAGGACTCCAATAGCTGACCAGATAAGTGTACAGTAGAGCAAAACTAGAGCACCGTGAACCTGATGACTGCTCATGAATTGACCAACAGGAGATTCAGGGCTGAGAGGTGCGTAGTTGCTTGGTGAATAGATAAAAGAAAAGATAATAGATAGGGTGAGGCCGATGAGGATACCAGTTGTGGCATCGTGGAATACTTGTTTTTTCATAGTTCTAATTTCTCCTTAATAGTTTTGAGGTAACGGCGAGATGAGTAGGTGAAACTTTCGTTTTTAAGATAAATTTCAATCAAGCCGTTAGAGGTTAGTTTTAGATGACTAATTGCATCAATGTTGACAATTTCGGATTGGGAAATTTGGATAAAGGAAGCAGGTAGAATTTCACTTGCTTGGTAGAGACGAATGTCAAGTGCATAGGTTTGGCTATCCGTTTCGGCCAGAACCTTACGATTTTCAATGTATACACGCTGAATCTTGCTAATCTGAATCAAGTAGACCTGGTCTTGGTATTTTCCTTTAAGAGTTTCTTTTTGATCCAGGGATTGTACAAAGTCCTGAACCTTTTGAATTTTTGAAGACAAGGCAGGTGCCTCTATGATGATTTGCTCTTCGGTGTATTGCTGATCAATATCAAGTCTGAGTTTCATAATTTCTCCTTTATAAAGTTGTAATAGAGATCTCTTACTTACAAATCTATTAAACACCATTTTGTCGACAAATACAAGAAGGTCTGTCTATGTGGTCGGTTGAAGAGTCTATCTGGTAGGTGACCGTTTTCAAAGAGATTTTAGAGCAAAGAAGTCAAAAAATAAGAAGAAATATATTGACAAAAATAGAAAAAAAGTGGTACAATGTTAGACGGTACTTTTTACTTTTGGTCTCTCAAGAGTGTACAGGGACGTGCTGACAAATGTTGCAAAAGTACACACAGATGATAGCTGTCACCAAGTGTATCATCACCAAAAATAAAAAAACACAGGAGAATGTAGATGCCTACAATTAACCAATTGGTTCGCAAACCGCGTAAATCAAAAGTAGAAAAATCTAAATCACCAGCTTTGAACGTTGGTTACAACAGTCATAAAAAAGTTCAAACAAACGTTTCTTCACCACAAAAACGTGGTGTAGCAACTCGTGTTGGAACTATGACACCTAAAAAACCTAACTCTGCCCTTCGTAAATTTGCTCGTGTACGTTTGAGCAACCTTATCGAAGTTACTGCCTACATCCCAGGTATCGGACACAACTTGCAAGAGCACAGCGTGGTGCTTCTTCGTGGTGGACGTGTAAAAGACCTTCCAGGGGTACGTTACCATATCGTCCGTGGTGCACTTGATACTGCAGGTGTTAACGATCGTAAACAAGGCCGTTCTAAATACGGTACTAAACGTCCAAAAGCATAAGGAAAGGGGATAAAGAGAAATGAGTCGTAAAAATAGAGCTCCAAAACGTGAAGTATTGCCAGATCCGCTTTACAATTCACAATTAGTTACTCGTCTTATCAACCGCGTTATGCTTGATGGTAAACGTGGTACAGCTGCTTCAATCGTTTACGGTGCTTTTGAGCAAATCAAAGAAGCTACTGGTAACGATGCACTTGAAGTATTTGAAACAGCTATGGAAAACATCATGCCTGTACTTGAAGTACGTGCACGTCGTGTTGGTGGATCTAACTACCAAGTCCCAGTTGAAGTTCGTCCAGAACGTCGTACAACACTTGGACTTCGTTGGTTGGTAACAATTGCTCGCCTTCGTGGTGAACACACAATGCAAGACCGTCTTGCAAAAGAAATCTTGGATGCTGCTAACAACACTGGTGCAGCAGTTAAGAAACGTGAAGACACTCACCGTATGGCTGAAGCTAACCGTGCCTTCGCACACTTCCGTTGGTAATAAAATGATACCAAGAGCGGCAAAGGCCCAAGGCAAAAATAGGAAACTGATGCAGTGTTCCGTGAACACAAAGCAGTTTATCTTTTTTGCACCGGGCCTCGCTCGGGTTCAAATCAGTTAACTTGAGCTTTTAGCCCGGGTTCAATTGAGCTAATATCGGCTAACTAACTTTAGCCCGAGTTCAATTCAACTTCCCATCTCACAAGTTGAAACCAACTAAACAAGATAAACATTGAGAACGGGTGGGTCCTGCCTATCCGTTTTTATTGAAATCGTGTTATAATAGAATAGAAATAAAAAATATAGGAGAAACAAACCTCATGGCACGCGAATTTTCACTTGAAAAAACTCGTAATATCGGTATCATGGCCCACGTCGATGCTGGTAAAACAACTACAACTGAGCGTATTCTTTACTACACTGGTAAAATCCACAAAATCGGTGAAACTCACGAAGGTGCGTCTCAAATGGACTGGATGGAGCAAGAGCAAGAACGTGGTATCACTATCACATCTGCTGCGACAACAGCTCAATGGAACAACCACCGCGTAAACATCATCGACACACCAGGACACGTGGACTTCACAATCGAAGTACAACGTTCTCTTCGTGTATTGGACGGTGCGGTTACAGTTCTTGACTCACAATCAGGTGTTGAGCCTCAAACTGAAACAGTTTGGCGTCAAGCAACTGAGTACGGAGTTCCACGTATCGTATTTGCCAACAAAATGGACAAAATCGGTGCTGACTTCCTTTACTCAGTAAGCACACTTCACGATCGTCTTCAAGCAAATGCACACCCAATTCAATTGCCAATCGGTGCTGAAGATGACTTCCGTGGAATCATCGACTTGATCAAGATGAAAGCTGAAATCTATACTAACGACCTTGGTACAGATATCCTTGAAGAAGATATTCCAGCTGAATACCTTGAACAAGCTCAAGAATACCGTGAAAAATTGGTTGAAGCAGTTGCTGAAACTGACGAAGAATTGATGATGAAATACCTCGAAGGTGAAGAAATCACTAACGAGGAATTGAAAGCTGGTATCCGTAAAGCGACTATCAACGTTGAATTCTACCCAGTACTTTGTGGTTCTGCCTTCAAGAACAAGGGTGTTCAATTGATGCTTGATGCGGTTATCGACTACCTTCCAAGCCCACTTGATATCCCTGCGATCAAAGGTATCAACCCAGATACAGATGAAGAAGAAACTCGTCCAGCATCTGATGAAGAGCCATTTGCAGCTCTTGCCTTCAAGATCATGACTGACCCATTCGTAGGTCGTTTGACATTCTTCCGTGTTTACTCAGGTGTTCTTCAATCAGGTTCTTACGTATTGAATACTTCTAAAGGTAAACGTGAACGTATCGGACGTATCCTTCAAATGCACGCTAACAGCCGTCAAGAAATCGACACTGTTTACTCAGGTGATATCGCTGCTGCCGTTGGTTTGAAAGACACTACAACTGGTGACTCATTGACAGATGAAAAAGCTAAAATCATCCTTGAGTCAATCAACGTTCCAGAACCAGTTATCCAATTGATGGTTGAACCAAAATCTAAAGCAGACCAAGACAAGATGGGTATCGCCCTTCAAAAATTGGCTGAAGAAGATCCAACATTCCGCGTTGAAACTAACGTTGAAACTGGTGAAACAGTTATCTCTGGTATGGGTGAGCTTCACCTTGACGTCCTTGTTGACCGTATGCGTCGTGAGTTCAAAGTTGAAGCGAACGTAGGTGCTCCTCAAGTATCTTACCGTGAAACATTCCGCGCTTCTACTCAAGCACGTGGATTCTTCAAACGTCAGTCTGGTGGTAAAGGTCAATTCGGTGATGTATGGATTGAATTTACTCCAAACGAAGAAGGAAAAGGATTCGAATTCGAAAACGCAATCGTCGGTGGTGTGGTTCCTCGTGAATTTATCCCAGCGGTTGAAAAAGGTTTGGTAGAATCTATGGCTAACGGTGTTCTTGCTGGTTACCCAATGGTTGACGTTAAAGCTAAGCTTTACGATGGTTCATACCACGATGTCGACTCATCTGAAACTGCCTTCAAGATCGCTGCATCTCTTGCACTTAAAGAAGCTGCTAAGACTGCACAACCAGCTATCCTTGAGCCAATGATGCTTGTAACAATCACTGTTCCAGAAGAAAACCTTGGTGATGTTATGGGACACGTTACTGCTCGTCGTGGACGTGTAGATGGTATGGAAGCACACGGTAACAGCCAAATCGTTCGTGCTTATGTTCCACTTGCTGAAATGTTCGGTTATGCAACAGTTCTTCGTTCTGCATCACAAGGACGTGGTACATTCATGATGGTATTCGACCACTACGAAGATGTACCTAAGTCAGTACAAGAAGAAATCATTAAGAAAAACAAAGGTGAAGAATAATTCACCGTCACTTTAAAAGAAGTCACTTTGTGGCTTCTTTTTCTGTTTGGTAGAAATAGCTAAAATTGACTCAAATATGGTAAAATAGAAGGAGTATATTGTGAGGAAAATGGATGTCAACCACTTTTGAAATTTTAATGAATCAGTTGGGTATCCCCGCTGAGATCAGAAATCATGAGGCCTTCTCCCAGGCTGAAATTGAACAAGTTATTGTACACAAGCAAAGTAACATTTGGGAGTTTCGTTTTGTATTTGAGAATATTCTACCCTTTGAACTCTTTTTAGCATTGAAGAAGGGATTGAAAGAAGAATTTTCAAAAACAGGAAATCAAGCGACTTTCGAAATTAAAACGAAAGATCAAGATTTTTCAAGGGAGCTTTTACAGGCCTACTATCGGGAGGCTTTTTCAGATGGCCCTTGTTCTAGTCAAGGCTTTCGGACTATGTATCAGGATTTTCAGGTTCGATTTGAAAATGATCAATTGATTATTGAGGCCTCTGAAGCAGCAGATACAGAGCATTTCAGAAAAAACCATTTGCCAAATCTTAGCAAACAACTTGAACTCTTTGGTTTTCCTAAGTTTACATGCCATTTAGAGAAAAATGAAGATTTGACAAAGGAAGAGCAGGAAGCTTTCCATTCTGAAAATCAAATGATTGTTCAGGCTGCCAATGATGAGACCCTTCGAGCTATGGAACAGTTAGAACAGATGGCACCGCATCCTCCAGTTGAGGACAAGCCTGTCTTTGATTTCCAAGCCAAGAAGGCAGCTGCTAAGCCTAAACTCGATAAGGCAGAGGTAACTCCAATGATTGAGGTCAATACCGAAGAAAATCGACTGGTTTTTGAAGGGGTTGTCTTTGATGTGGAGCATAAAGTGACTAGAACGGGTCGTGTCTTGATTAGTTTCAAGATGACGGACTATACGTCTAGTTTCTCCATGCAAAAATGGGTCCGAAACGAAGAAGAAGCTCAGAAGTTTGACATCATTAAGAAAAATTCCTGGCTCCGTGTTCGTGGAAATGTCGAGGTCAATAATTTCACACGAGATTTGACCATGAATGTACAAGATGTGCAGGAAGTAGTTCACTATGAACGTAAGGACTTGATGCCAGAAGGCGAGCGTCGTGTTGAGTTTCATGCCCATACCAATATGTCGACTATGGATGCTCTTCCTGAGGTCGAAGAAATCGTTGGAACAGCAGCAAAATGGGGCCACAAAGCAGTGGCAATCACAGACCACGGCAATGTTCAGTCTTTCCCTCACGGTTATAAGGCAGCCAAGAAAGCTGGTATTCAGCTCATTTATGGAATGGAAGCCAATATCGTAGAAGACCGTGTTCCTATCGTCTACAACGAAGTGGAGATGGATCTTTCTGAAGCTACCTATGTAGTCTTTGACGTGGAAACGACAGGTCTATCAGCTATCTATAATGATTTGATTCAGGTGGCAGCTTCCAAGATGTATAAGGGCAATATCATTGCTGAGTTTGATGAATTTATCAATCCTGGGCACCCCCTGTCAGCCTTTACAACCGAATTGACAGGGATTACTGATGATCATGTAAAAAATGCTAAACCCTTGATTCAAGTCCTGAAAGAATTCCAAGAATTCTGTAAAGATACCGTTCTTGTAGCCCATAATGCAAGCTTTGACGTTGGTTTTATGAATGCCAACTATGAGCGTCACGATCTTCCAAAAATTACTCAACCTGTTATTGATACGTTAGAGTTCGCTAGAAATCTCTATCCAGAGTACAAACGACATGGTTTGGGACCCTTGACCAAACGTTTTGGTGTAGCTCTAGAACACCACCATATGGCCAACTATGATGCGGAAGCAACTGGCCGTCTGCTCTTTATCTTTATCAAAGAAGTAGCAGAAAAACACGGTGTGACGGACTTAGCACGATTAAACCTTGATTTAATCAGTCCGGATTCTTATAAGAAAGCTCGTGTCAAGCATGCGACCATCTATGTGAAAAATCAAGTGGGCTTGAAAAATATCTTTAAGCTGGTTTCCCTCTCTAATACCCAGTATTTTGAAGGAGTTCCACGGATTCCACGTACGGTACTAGATGCCCATCGAGAAGGTTTGATCTTAGGTTCAGCCTGTACGGAAGGGGAAGTCTTTGATGCAGTCGTATCACAAGGTGTAGATGCGGCAGTCGAAGTAGCTAAATACTATGATTTTATCGAGGTCATGCCACCAGCTATCTATGCACCTCTGATTGCCAAAGAGCAAGTTAAGGACATGGAGGAGCTTCAGACCATTATCAAGAGCTTGATTGAGGTCGGAGACCGTCTCGGTAAGCCAGTTCTTGCGACAGGAAACGTCCACTATATCGAACCTGAGGATGAGATTTATCGAGAAATCATCGTCCGCAGTCTAGGTCAGGGGGCTATGATTAACCGAACGATCGGCCATGGAGAAGCTGCCCAACCAGCTCCGCTACCAAAGGCACATTTTAGAACGACCAATGAAATGTTGGATGAATTTGCCTTTCTAGGGGAAGACTTGGCCCGCAAAATTGTCATTGAAAATACCAATGCCTTGGCAGAAATCTTTGAGCCTGTTGAGGTTGTTAAAGGCGACTTATATACACCTTTCATTGACCAAGCCGAAGAAACAGTTGCCGAATTAACCTATAAAAAAGCCTTTGAAATCTATGGAAACCCACTGCCAGATATCGTTGATTTGCGGATTGAAAAGGAACTAACCTCTATCTTGGGGAATGGATTTGCCGTGATTTATCTAGCTTCACAGATGCTAGTGCAGCGTTCAAACGAACGAGGCTACTTGGTTGGTTCCCGTGGGTCTGTCGGATCCAGCTTCGTTGCGACCATGATTGGGATTACCGAGGTTAATCCTCTCTCTCCTCACTATGTCTGTGGTCAGTGTCAGTACAGTGAGTTTATTACGGATGGTTCCTATGGTTCAGGCTTTGATATGCCAGATAAAGACTGTCCAAACTGTGGCCACAAACTCAGCAAGAATGGCCAGGATATTCCTTTCGAGACCTTCCTTGGTTTTGATGGGGATAAGGTACCTGATATCGATTTGAACTTCTCAGGTGAAGACCAACCTAGCGCCCACTTGGATGTGCGTGATATCTTTGGTGAAGAGTACGCCTTCCGTGCTGGAACGGTTGGTACGGTGGCTGCTAAAACAGCCTATGGATTTGTCAAGGGTTACGAGCGTGACTATGGCAAATTCTACCGAGAAGCCGAAGTTGAGCGTCTAGCTCAAGGAGCTGCTGGTGTTAAACGGACGACCGGTCAGCACCCAGGAGGAATCGTTGTTATCCCCAATTATATGGATGTCTATGACTTTACTCCAGTGCAGTATCCTGCAGATGATGTAACTGCTGAATGGCAAACGACTCACTTTAACTTCCACGATATCGATGAGAACGTCCTCAAACTTGATGTGCTGGGTCATGATGATCCGACCATGATTCGGAAATTGCAGGATTTGTCTGGGATTGACCCTAATGAAATTCCTATGGATGATGAAGGCGTGATGGCCCTCTTTTCTGGGACGGATGTGCTTGGCGTGACTCCGGAGCAAATCGGGACTTCAACTGGCATGCTTGGTATTCCAGAGTTTGGAACTAACTTTGTTCGAGGCATGGTGGATGAAACTCATCCGACGACCTTTGCGGAGTTGCTTCAGCTTTCTGGTTTGTCTCACGGGACAGACGTTTGGTTAGGAAATGCTCAGGACTTGATTAAGGCAGGGATTGCGGACCTTTCAACCGTTATCGGATGTCGGGATGACATCATGGTTTACCTCATGCACGCTGGTCTAGATCCAAAGATGGCCTTTACCATCATGGAGCGCGTACGTAAGGGCTTGTGGCTCAAAATCTCTGAAGAAGAGCGCAATGGTTATATCGAAGCCATGAAGGCCAATAATGTGCCTGAGTGGTATATCGAATCTTGTGGAAAAATCAAGTACATGTTCCCTAAAGCCCATGCGGCAGCCTACGTTATGATGGCCCTTCGCGTGGCCTACTTCAAGGTTCACCATCCGATTTATTATTACTGTGCATACTTCTCAATCCGTGCTAAGGCCTTTGATATCAAGACCATGGGTGCAGGCTTGGATGCTATTAAACGCAAGATGCAAGAAATTGCTGAAAAACGCAAGAACAATGAAGCATCTAATGTAGAAATTGACCTTTACACAACACTTGAAATCGTCAATGAGATGTGGGAACGTGGCTTTAAGTTCGGCAAATTGGACCTCTATCGCAGTGATGCGACTGAATTCATCATCGATGGAGATACCCTTATCCCACCATTTGTAGCGATGGATGGTCTGGGAGAGAATGTTGCCAAGCAATTGGTTCGTGCCCGTCAAGAGGGAGAATTCCTCTCTAAAACTGAACTCCGCAAACGTGGAGGACTTTCCTCAACCTTGGTTGAAAAGATGGATGAAATGGGCATTCTCGGCAATATGCCAGAGGATAATCAGTTGAGTTTGTTTGATGAGTTGTTTTAAATGAATCTAGAAATAGTAGAACTTTTAATAAAGTTAAGGTTAGCAAGATTAACCATCTTGATTAGTATCAGGACTCTTCATTGTTAGAAAAATACTCTATCTAAGTTATTGATAGTACATTTGAGAATTTATAATTATTGGAACATTTTCTATCTATAGACAGTGTCAGAAACTAGCAACAAGATGTAAAGCATTAGAGATTGAAAATGGATGATAACTCAATTGATTAAAGAAGTAGAAGTCTGAAGGAGGGAATAGATTGGCTGGGGAAAAGAATAATGCAACATCTAGCTGGAGTGGGTATAACCATCAAGGCCAGGTCGGGATATTTTTGTCTTTACGTGAGTTAAACAAATTAATTGGGAACAGTATGTCTTATCAAGATTATTCTGTTCAATTTGAAAAAGAAGATGGGGAAGATATAGATATAATATGCAACAGCATAGTTATGTCAAGACATCAGGTGAAGGCAAAGATAAACAGTAAATATCCTAATGCTTATAAGGATGTATTGACGGCCTTTAACGTTGATAGTGTTGATGAAGAATCTAGATATTTGCATACAATTTGTAAAATTGACGGATTCGGCTTGTATATGTATAGATCTCTATTTAATTTCTTATTTCAAAATAAAATCGGTAGGAAACCTGAATTTGTACCAAATACTTGTCATGTAAAATTGTACCAATATCCAGATGGCAATAAGTATTGTGGATTAAGTAATCTTAGTGAATCTAAAATAGATAATTTTTGTAAGGCAGAAATAAAAAGTTTACTTACGTTACATTGTCCTAGCCTAAAAGATGATGATGATCATATTAAAGAAACTTTATTTGAACTAAAAGATTTACTATGCACAAAAATAAGAGAGGCGCATGAAGCTGGAGGAGGTGCAAATCCAGTAATTTTATTTCCAGATATTTATGATATTGTTACTTCTACCGAAAAACGCGAAAGGCAGTCAATTCGAAGAGCAAAAGGATTATTTGCACTTTATTGGAATGAAAATTTTGATAATGATGTTGATGATACAATAATAAATGAGATTCTAAACCTAGCCGATGATGATTTTAAAAATCTATTAATTGACATGAATCCCGATAATAGAATTTCGCAACTACAAGATTTGAATAATCTAGATAATTTGATTGATAGAAATAGTATTAAATATATTTTGTATAATTTTTTTAAATGGTATAAAAAAGATAAATTTATTTTAGATAACTTGTATTACCAAACTAATCAGGATTCGTTTAGGTTAAGTATGATTCACCAGCCAAAAGCTGCTGCTGGCGAAGTTAAAAATGACATTATGAAAAATATCGGATTTATAAGAGCTAGCTTTAATACAGATTATTTGATTAATATGAATATTAATGGACAAAGTTTTTTTGAAGAGAAACCGATCCATGAAGATGGAAGGGAAAAGCTACATACAGGAGTAATCGGCAAGGAAAAAAATAGAATATTTTCAAATAGTTTAGAATATATTGATTATATGAGTACTGTTGAAAAATTGAAAGAGGATTCAAATGATTAGTTTTTTGCAACAGATTTTAGAACAACACAAATTTCATAAATGTGATGAGTGTATAGAATTGTGGGGAGGGGAGAGAAATGAATTTTTCCTTATTCAAGAATATGATAGGGAGGATTTTAAATCTAGTAGTGCAGTGGGATTGGATTTTTTTACTTGTGAACAAACAAATAAGCTGATATCTTATTTTGAAACATTCGAAGACGCTAAAATTAAAAAAAATACATCTTTATTTATAGTTATAAAAGTTGATGAGATGGAGCAATCATATAAAAGTCTTAGGAATATGATTATGAAAGTTGAGGAAGATGAATATTATTTTAGGAAATATGTCATATTGTATACTGAGGAAGGATTAAGTTGTTTGAACTCAGATACGAAATATTTGCTAGATTATATCCAATCGGCATCTCTGGAAGGAGAAAATTTGTTTGATAAATTTGAGAGTAACATGTTTTTTGATGCCTCTTATTTTATTGCTATGCAGTTAATTATTAAATTACCATTTGTTTCTATTCCTCATTCAGATAATCATTTTGAAATAATTGAAAATAAAATTCAATCTCGAATTGAAATGGAAGGATTAAATAATCATAAAAAGCAGGTGGATGATATTTTAGAAATTCTCAGTGGAGTTGATACTAGTCAACAATTTGAAGATGATGCTAGTGGTTTGTTTGATAACTTAAATCAAATTTTAGGAGACTGAACTTGTGAAGATTAGGAAAATTTTACTTTATAATTTCAAGAACTTTAGAAATGAAACGGTTATTGATTTTAGTAATGGAATAACATTTTTAGTAGGACCAAATGGATATGGTAAAACAACAATTTTTGATGCAATTGAGTTAGGGTTAACTGGTAATCTTTCTCGCGTTAATAAAGTTACTGCTGAAAATATTGTATATAATAAGCCGTTTTTTCAGAATGAGATTGGTCAGCCGGTAGTTATAAAATTATGGCTAGAAAAAACGAATGGTGACCAACTTGTAATTGTAAGAAAATTAGAAAATAGTTCTACTGATCGTAAAAAAAAATTTGCACCTTTGAAGTCTGCCAATCAGTTTAAGCTATTTAGACAAGTGGAAGTGAGCGAGACAAATTTTAGATTTATAGAAAATACTAGTCTCGAAGAAATTACTCAAAGTTATATTGATGTATTTTTAGGTTTTAATGGGAATTATGAGATAGAAAAAATCTTAAATCTATTTAACTATATTCAACAGGAAGAAACAACTTTCTTTCTAAAGCAAACGGAACAAGAAAGAGGTGATAGTTTATCTTTTTTAGTAAAAACGGATAAAGTAGAGAAGAAAATAGACAAGATTAATACAGTAACAAAAATAATTAGAAGAAAGATTAATGATTTACAGAAGCAATTCAAAGAATTAAGCAAGCAAGAACTATCAGATGTCCCTTATCATAGATTATTTAATCATAGGGAATTTGTATTTGATAGTGAAAACCCTTTTTCTATTGATAATCTTGACCAATCATTAACTTATCAAAATACTTTACAAAATATTATCGATTTTAAAAATAAATTCTCAATAGAGGAGTATAATAGAAGGACAGAGAGAGATAAAAGAAAAAAAACCATTTCCGGTGATATATCTCTCAAACAAACATTATATTTTTCAATGTTATCTCCCAATATTCTCAGATCAAATTATCAATGGCAGTGGGAAAAATATACATTAGAGAATCCGATATTATTTGAATATGTACTTTTAGAAAATTATCTTCAAACATTTGACTCTATAAGTCGTGAATATAAGCGGAGACAACAGTTAAATCAATACCTGGCTGCTCTATCTAATGATATCAATCAAATAACAGCGCAGTCTTTTTCGTATTTTCAAGATGATAGGTTATCAAATTATTTTGAATCACTTAAATCTCAAATTATAGGATATCAGACACTAAGGGAAAGTGTTGGACAAGTAGATAAAAACTTAAGTGATTTACGACAGTTACGGAGAGAATTAGATGAAAAATTTGAAAAGCTAAGACAACATAATCATGTTGATGGAAATAAATGTCCATTTTGTAGCACACAGTTTGATTCTTTTGATAATTTAACGAAGGCTTATCATCAATATAACGCTTATCTGTCTGAAATTTCATCTAGAGATAGTCAGCGATTACAAGATGCTCGATTATTGCTTGATGAATCAATCCAGCAATTGAAGCAGGTAATCACTGATGAAATAAATAGCCTTTCTACGGATGTAGATAAAAATCTATTAGACAAATTACAAGAATTGAGAAATTTGTATCAAAGTTATTCTCAAAATGTCGAAGGTTTTAAAACTTTTATTCAGTCGTACACAAATATGATGCCATATAATTTGGGAAGGTTAGAATTTAAAGACTATAACCAGCAGTACCAGTTAAATTTGCAGGAATTTCAATCTAAATTAGTAGTTGATGATGATGTTTACAGTGTGCTAGATATTAATAGTTTGGGAAATATAAAGGAAGAACTTGACGGCTTAAGGGAAGAATTTCCTGAATTACAGTTTGAAACATACCAATTAGAATCAAGTTCATATTCGAAGATAAATAAGGCGATGATTGATAGTCGATTGAATGAATTAAAAAAGGCTATCCATTTAGCAATTGACGAAAAGTATGCCATTGATGAAAATTTGATAGCCGATGATAAAAATATTTTTCCTACATATTTTCAAAGTACAGTGAAAGTATTAGAGGATATTCATATTGGAGATATAGAAGAGAAGAAACTCTATCTAGATAAACAGTATAAACTGATTCAAAATCAGCGGTTCCAAGATTTATCAAGCCAGATAGAAACATTGAGAATAACTGTAGAACGATTAGAAGAAATTAATACTATATATAAAAAAGAAGTGAAACAGTTCAAAATAGATATTGTTAAAAAGCTACGTATCCCATTCTTTATATATTCAGCAAAAATGTTACAAAATTATCAACAAGGTATGGGAATTTTCTTAACGCACAAGAAATCAGCGAATGACGATAATGAAAAGGTTGCAATTATTAGATTTAAATCCGACACCAATAATGACCATGATGTAATGAATCAGCTTAGTACAGGGCAGTTAGCAGTTGTGTCTCTAGCATTTACTTTATCTCTGAATACAATGTTTAAGCTATCTGATAATTTGAATTTCTTAATGATAGATGATCCGGTTCAAGACATGGATGCTATGAATGTATTATCTTTTATTGAAATTTTACGTCATGGAATTATAGATAAGTATCAAATTATTTTATCAACTTATAGCGATTTTAACGCTTTATTCATGGGTTATAAATTTGCAAATTCAAATTCGGAAGTAAATATAAAATATGAAAATGTTAGTGACTTGCAAGAATAATAAGTAAATTTCTTATTTTTACTTGCATCTCCATGATTATTCCGTATTATTCAAGAATTGACAGAATTTAAGTATTTCTACGGAGTACGCAAAACTCCTACATTATGACTAATAGTCAAAGTAATCTATTTAAAAACTAAAAAACATAGAAAAGAGAAACAAGATGGTTTTACCAAATTTTAAAGAAAATCTAGAAAAATACGCTAAGCTTTTGGTTGCAAACGGAGTGAACGTGCAACCTGGTCATACTTTGGCTCTCTCTATTGATGTGGAGCAACGTGAGTTGGCCCACTTAATCGTCAAAGAAGCCTATGCACTTGGAGCGCACGAAGTTATCGTTCAATGGGCAGATGATTTTGTAAACCGTGAAAAATTCCTTCACGCGCCAATGGAGCGTTTGGACAATGTACCAGAATACAAGATTGCTGAGATGAACTACCTTCTTGAAAACAAAGCAAGTCGTCTCGGTGTTCGTTCTTCTGACCCAGGTGCCTTGAACGGAGTGGATGCTGAAAAGCTCTCAGCTTCTGCCAAAGCTATGGGAATTGCGATGAAGCCAATGCGTATCGCAACTCAATCTAACAAGGTTAGCTGGACTGTAGCAGCTGCTGCTGGACTCGAGTGGGCTAAGAAAGTCTTTCCAAATGCTACGAGTGACGAAGAAGCAGTAGACCTCCTTTGGGACCAAATCTTTAAGACTTGCCGTATCTACGAAGAAGATCCAGTTAAGGCTTGGGAAGAACATGCAGCTATCTTGAAGAGCAAGGCGGAAATGCTCAACAAGGAGCAATTCTCAGCTCTTCACTACACTGCTCCTGGAACAGATTTGACACTTGGCTTACCTAAGAACCACGTTTGGGAATCTGCCGGAGCGATCAATGCTCAAGGCGAAGGTTTCTTGCCAAATATGCCAACAGAAGAGGTCTTTACAGCTCCTGACTTTCGTCGTGCAGATGGTTATGTAACGTCTACAAAACCTCTTAGCTACAATGGAAATATTATCGAAGGCATCAAAGTGACCTTTGAAAATGGTCAAATCGTTGATATCACAGCTGAGAAGGGTGACCAGGTTATGAAGGACCTTGTCTTTAAGAATGCTGGTGCGCGTGCCTTGGGTGAATGTGCCTTGGTCCCAGATCCAAGTCCAATTTCTCAGTCAGGTATTACCTTCTTTAACACCCTTTTCGATGAAAATGCTTCAAATCATTTGGCTATCGGTGCGGCCTATGCAACTAGCGTTGTTGGTGGAGCAGAGATGAGCGAAGAAGAGCTGGAAGCTGCAGGACTTAACCGTTCAGATGTTCACGTTGACTTTATGATTGGTTCTAACCAAATGGATATCGATGGTATCCGTGAGGATGGGACACGCGTACCACTCTTCCGCAATGGAGATTGGGCAATTTAAGGAGAAACTATGATTGGAAGTATGTTTGTCGGTCTTTTGATCGGACTATTAGCAGGAGCTATCACCAATCGTGGCGAACGCATGGGCTGCTTCGGGAAAATGTTCCTGGGTTGGATTGGTGCCTTTTTAGGTCAATTACTCTTTGGTGCATGGGGGCCAAGCCTAAACGGTACAGCCATTATCCCATCAGTTCTCGGGGCCATGATTTTATTAGCCATCTTCTGGGAAAGAGGAAGCTAAGTTTCGATTTGAAAGCTTATTTAACTATAAAGATAAAAAGAGGTTGGAACACTTCCAACCTCTTTTAAGATTCACAGCGGATAATATGACTTGCAGTGACTGGTTCTTTTTATATTGCGTCAAGTATGGTACAATAAAAGCATGAGAATTCAACAATTACACTATATTATCAAAATTGTAGAGACTGGTTCGATGAATGAGGCTGCCAAGCAACTCTTCATTACACAGCCCAGTCTATCAAATGCAGTTCGTGACCTAGAAAATGAGATGGGGATTGAGATTTTTATACGAAATCCTAAGGGAATTACCCTCACACGTGATGGGATGGAGTTTTTATCCTATGCCCGTCAGGTTGTCGAACAAACCCAACTACTAGAAGAACGTTATAAGAATCCAATCGCTCATCGCGAGCTTTTTAGTGTGTCTTCGCAGCACTATGCCTTCGTAGTCAATGCTTTTGTTTCCTTGCTCAAGAAAAGCGATATGGAAAAGTACGAGCTTTTTTTACGTGAAACCAGAACCTGGGAAATCATTGACGACGTCAAGAACTTCCGAAGTGAAGTCGGAGTCCTCTTTTTAAATAGCTATAACCGGGATGTCCTTTCGAAGATGTTGGATGACAACCATCTCGTTGCCCACCATCTCTTTACAGCCCAACCCCATATCTTTGTCAGCAAGTCCAACCCTCTTGCTAAAAGAGACAAGGTGCAGTTATCAGATCTAGAAGACTTCCCATATTTGAGCTATGACCAAGGTACTCATAATTCCTTCTACTTCTCAGAAGAGATTTTGTCTCAGGAACACCACAAGAAATCCATCGTTGTTAGTGACCGTGCGACCTTGTTCAATCTCTTGATTGGTTTGGACGGCTATACCATCGCGACTGGTATCCTCAATAGTAACCTTAATGGGGACAATATCGTTTCGATTCCACTTGATATTGATGATCCCATTGAACTGGTTTATATCCAGCATGAGAAAACTAGCTTGTCTAAGATGGGTGAACGCTTCATCGAATACCTACTTGAAGAAGTTCGCTTTGATAAGTAATTTGAATAAATGAGAAGAGAAAAGAAGAATGACGACATTAAATACCAATGATTTTGATTTCCACTTGCCGGAGGAATTGATTGCTCAGACTCCTTTGGAAAAGCGCGATGCCTCTAAACTCTTGATGGTCAATCGCAAAACAGGTGAATTTCAAGATCGCCACTTTCACTCTATTATCGAAATGCTAGAGCCAGGTGATGCCCTGGTTATGAATGACACCCGCGTTTTGCCAGCTCGACTTCATGGTCAAAAAGAAGAAACAGGGGGCCATGTTGAACTCTTGCTTTTGAAAAATACAGCAGGAGACGAATGGGAGGTCTTGGCAAAGCCAGCTAAGCGTCTCAAGGTCGGTGCCCGTGTTGTCTTTGGGGATGGTCGCCTGAGCGCAGTCGTGACTGAGGAATTAACCCATGGCGGTCGTATTGTCCGTTTTGAGTATGAAGGAATTTTCCTAGAAGTACTTGAAAGTCTTGGAGAAATGCCTTTGCCTCCTTATATCCACGAAAAATTGGATGACCGCGAACGTTACCAGACAGTCTATGCCAAGGAGAGTGGCTCAGCTGCTGCTCCAACTGCAGGCCTGCATTTTACCAAGGAATTACTGGAGGAAATCCAGCAAAAAGGGGTTCACCTAGTCTACCTGACCTTGCACGTTGGACTTGGGACCTTTAGACCTGTTTCAGTAGATAATCTGGATGAGCACGAGATGCACTCAGAGTTCTACCAATTGTCTGAGGAAGCTGCAGCGACCTTGCGACAGGTCAAAGAAAATGGTGGCCGTGTCATTGCTGTGGGGACTACCTCTATCCGTACGCTAGAGACTATCGGAAGCAAGTTTGACGGCCAAATCCAGGCCGACTCTGGCTGGACCAATATCTTTATCAAGCCAGGCTATGACTGGAAGGTGGTGGATGCTTTTTCTACTAATTTCCATTTGCCGAAGTCTACCTTGGTCATGCTAGTTTCTGCCTTTGCAGGCCGTGAATTGGTCCTCAAAGCCTACCAACATGCTATCGATGAAAAATACCGTTTCTTTAGCTTTGGCGATGCCATGTTTATCTACTAAAAAACGAGCAAATCAAAACTAGAAATAAAAGGGCTAATTCCTACTTGGATTAGTCTTTTTTCGATATATGATAGCTATTGAATTAAAAGCAAATAAATGATACACTGAAGACTACGACACACCCGTCAAATATATGCAAAATCTGACGAGCTACTTTTATCTGTGTCTATTTCAAAGGAGATTTTTATGAAAAACAAAACATTGCGCTATACGAGCCTATCAGTCCTGACCTTGTTGGCTGCCTTGACCTTGGCTGCCTGTGGTGGAAAAACTGACAAGAATACGTCATCTTCAAGCCAAAAGGGGACAACAAGCAAGGTGACTACAGAGTCCGCAAGTAAAACTGAAGCAAGCCAAAAAGAGGAGCAGAAGTCAGAAACAAATAGTGCGACAGAAGCTACAACCACTCAAGCAGAACAAACGGAAGATAAGCAAAAATCACAAGAAGCTTACGCTAAATTTGTGGGAACTTGGGGAAATTATGCAGGAACAACTGCAACAGTTACATCTGATGGAATCGTGACCATCCAAAGTTCAAATGGAACCTTTAAATACGAGATGGGGCAAGTAGAGGAAAAAGATGGCTACTACTCAACAGGTATTCATCTTGTCGGTGGTGGACAAGGGGCACGACTGATCTTTACCCCAGCTGGAGTCCCAAATCAAGTGACAGGTACAGACGGTAGCCAAGATGTCTTGTCTATCGGTCAATCTGTAAGCGACAAAGATAACCAGTTTTACCGTAACTAAGAACATCAATCAGAAGTAAGGGTGGAGAAGTGTCCTTGCTTCCTAACCAATTTAAAAAGGAGTATAAAATGAGTATGGCTTTTGTTATTTTCTTTATCATCTTTATGTTACTAATCTTTGTTTTTGTAGCAGGGATTGTTTATTGGGCTATTAGCCACGCCAATAAAAAAAACAAAGAATACCAAGCATTTGCAACTGCTCACGGCTACCAATTTGAGAAAGCTCAAGGTAGTGACTATTATAGAGAGTATTCTTCTAAGAAAACGAGTAGCGGACTAGTCATAACTATTTCCCAAAATCCATATGTAGAAAAGTATGCCAATTTTAGCCATTATCCTTTCGGCAGAGGATATAAGAAAATGGTTGCCTATGTCATTTCAGGTGATTATCAAGGGACATCTTTTCAAGCATACACCTATCTTTTTACAGGCAATGAATTTGAGAAGCCGGGTTCAGGTGGTGTCTTTAGTATTGTTATGATTGAGTGTCCAAATGCACCAAAAGGTCAATTGTCAGATAAGATGTTCTACGAAAATGGATTTCTTTGCGAATACCAACGTGGAAATTTAAATGTAGAAACCATTCATGATCGAGTGAACCAACTAGAAAATATTGCTCAAGGTTTATAATTCTTTCATTCTTTATCTCTCCTAGGGAAAAATTCTATTAATTGTGTCATAAAATTGGAGGAATAAATGAAGAAAAACTCTCTTTTTCAGGCAAGTTTTGAAGAAGATCAGTTGGTTAGAGGAGAAAGACAAGCATGTTTTTTAGGAAAGTTATTTATATAGGGGAAAGTGATGGTCAGCCTATTTATGTAAATGTAGAATAACCAAGAGATCCCTTAGCAGCTCCTAAAAGTAAACTATTGAATACAGAGGCATCCCGTGGAAATCGAAAACACATTGTCTGGTTGATTTGTGGCCTTTTAGGATTCAGTAGCATCTTGCAACTTTTTCCAGCAACACGCTTTTTTACGGGTGTCTATAGCTATGGGACTCTGATTTATTTTCTACTAACTTGGTTGCTGGAAGCCATTTTACTATTGGTGGTCGTGAAGCGAGCACTCTACAAAAATGTTGCCTTAGTGCAACCTACCAGCAAGGAGAACTTCAGAAGAGCCGTCAATAGCAATCTCTTTTGGAATAATTTTTCAGATAAGAAGGTTACCCTTGGCAAGAAGCTATTTGCTTGGATTTTCACAGTCTTTATGGCTGTCATGGGCTTAGCTGGTCCGATTTCTATCCTCTCCATGCTCGTTTTAAAGATGATGGAAACACCAATCGGCAGTGAGATATTTCCTTTTAGCCTGATGGGGATTTTGCCAGCTGTCGCAGCTCTATTGCTGTGGCAAAATAATATGATTCGATGGCTGAAGGCAGTTGAACGCTACAGAAATAGTCGAGTTAAGAAGTAAATATAAAAAAGGAAATAGAAAGAGGTAGAGATGTTTTTTCTGAGACGACGTCTGGAATACAAAGAATATCTGGGAATTAGCGACCGCGAATGGTACAGCAAACGCTATTATAAGAAGTTAATCAAAAGCGGTCAGCTAGAAGAGGAGTAGTGGGATATGAACCGTCAGTCAGAAGCATTAAATAAGGAATATTTTCAAGCGCTGGGTTCCACGCGAGCTTCTGTTAGAATGTTGAGTTTGGCCTGGGCTGGTTTGTTTGTATTGAGCATCGACCTGACTCACGTATACTTTTTTATCAAGGAGCAATTCACAGTAGATCCCTTTTCTAATGTCCCTTTTCTTTTTCTATGTCTCCTTCTATTGCTCATGCTGGGCTGTCAGATTATGTCATTCAGCAAGACATTCATCTATAAACATCAACTCTTTAGTACTGCGATGCTCTTTGTACTAATCAATGGGATTCATCTTTCATTGGTTTTAATGGATTATATCCTCACTATTTTAACGAATGAGGTTCTAAAAAATTCACTGATCTACTCGCTGATTTATTGGTTAAGTTCCATTGGTTTATTCATGGGGTTAATTGTTTATAATGCCAGTTGGTTAAAAAAGCAACTAAGAAAAGGATTTTCAGAAAAACGAACAACTGCTAACTATATAGCCTTTTCAAGTGTTTACAGTAAACCATCCCTTTGGATTATTCTAGGAGTTACTTTGTTAGGCGGAGGGTTGGCTAGTTTATCCGGGTATTATGTGCAAACATTTGGGATTGTGAGCAATATAGTGTTTATTTCAGCTTTCTCAAGATTAATCGTCGAAGTTGGTTATCTACTTTATCTAAGAAGTAAGGATAAGACCTATTGGGAAGAAGTACCTAAGGAAGCCAAGAGTCAGTCCTTTTTGAAAACCATAGACCTTAAAAAGGCCAAGTATCGCTTGGTAATAGAAATTGTCTTATTTTTGACTCTTGCAGTGTGTTTGAAGATACTTAAGATAAATGTTGAAAATAGCCCGATTTGGCTTATATGGACAATAAGAATTTTTGGTTATTCAATTCTTTTGGATACCACGATTAGTTTTATTTATTATCAGATTAAAAAGAAGAGATAGAGAGAAAGAAGAATCAGAAAGCCTTCTTTGACTATTTAGAAAGAGGTGGTAAGAGTAATGTTAGATAAAATGAAACAGTTTAAGTGGTTGATAATAGTATCTTTTATCTTATTAGTCATTCCTTTGTATCTCACTTTTAAAAATTCTCAAGAATCTAGTACTCTAAAAACAGCTTTTGAAAAACAGGATAAAGTCGAAGTTCTTCATTATTTAATGGCCTCGGAAAAGTATGCATCTCAAATACGTAAAGCGGGTTATCTCATTCCATCTGATGGTGCTATTCGTCTAGATGGAGTTATTTATCCACTTGAAATAGAAGGCGAAGTACATTTGAAAATCAGCCCTCTTCAGAAAGATGCAAAAGATTTTCAGTTATTTTTCATTACACAAGTTAATGATAAACAAACATATGTGGCTTTCGTGTTAGATAAAGATCTTAATTTAATTTATTCTAACTATTCTCAGGATAACGACAGTGGTGAAAGAGAGGGAGTCTCTATCTCGCAATCCGAAGAAGAGCGTCTGTTGAAAATTGTTCGAGGAGAGATTGACGGTTTCATGGAAAATATGTATCGGATCTTATATGCTTAAATAGATAGATATAGGTGATGCTACAGACATTTGTGATTATTCGAGCCAGTTCTTTACTTTTTGTTTTATTTAAAAAGGAATCGTAAAGTGTGAGTCCCCATTCAAGTTGCAAGAAAGGAAGACAAAATGGATGCCGAGCAATTAAAGAAACTATCTGATATTTTATATTTTGAAAGCAAGGCTGAAGCTGTAAAACTAATTCAGTCTATTAACAGCGAAGATGAACTCTTTGTCTTGCTTGATAATTATAACTGGGATAATGGTTTTGAAGTGCCAGAGGCAATTATCACTCATTCGAAATGTACTCTTTCTGTTGCCTTATTAGCTTTTTATAGGGCAGATGGATTACGATATTTATTTGAAGGAGAGGATGCTTTTGCAAATTCTTTATCGAAATCCTGGGAAACTTTTATCAAGGAAATTTATGATAAAATCCTGAAAGAGCACTATCCGATTGGAAATATCTCTTATGAGCCTGAAATAACAAATATTCAAAAATTCAAATTGAAGAAGCTACATCCTAACATTAGTTCCTTTATTTTAGATGGCGTTTTTGGAAAAGATTTACATATTTTGCTTTAAATGAGTTGGCAATTCTTATCGGAGAGTGCACATGTTAAAAAAGTATGTTAAAACAAAACCTATTCAAGCAATCTTGATGCTTATAGTTTTGGCTTGGTCAGTCTATGAGATTGGGGCGACTAGTACCGCTAGCAACGCGTCCTTGACCAAGGAATTTATGCATAGTCGCTATGTGATGGTCTGGCCTATGGTAGATGGTCAGGTCAAGCTCTATCATTATGCAGAAGAATGGACTACGCCTGCCTTGAACGGACTCATGCATTTAGACTTTAAAACTACTAAGATAAGTGCCTACCCTTCAAAATCTGGCGATCAGGTCTTCGCTACATACAGTCCGGCTTCTGATACAAACAATTACGAGATTTCATTTCCCTTAGATGGAGCATTAACGGATGCTTATTTTTCAACGGTAGACACCAAATATTACCTAACAGCTGACAATTCTAACGTGGTAGAAGAAAAGACAGGAAAGATTGTTGAGGAGTTAACTCAGGAAATCGACCAAGCACGCAAAGATTTCCTGCATGTTCTTGGCAAGATGAAGACTGTCCGTCTGGTTTATCTAGTCCTTCGTTTGCTAGTCTTATTATTCTGTATCAAGTGGTCAGGTGAAACTCGGAAATTTACAGAAGCTGAGACAATACCTAACAGATAAGACCAGCTATAAGTAAGCAAATAAGGAGGAGAAGATGTCTTCAGCAAAACAAGCAAATTGGAATCTGGGCTGTAGTCTATTGCTTACTGTGGTCCTGGTAGGAGGTGTCTTCTTCTATTTTAGGGTCAAAAATACCTACAATCACACTCTCCAACCCGGGCAAAGTGTTGAAATACGAGTACGTCCTCGTGCAGACCAACTAGAGTATAGTTCAGAATTGATTTTAGAAAAAAAGGACAGTCAAAAAATCAAATTATCTGGAAGGGATGTTTGGTCTGAACAATTCAGTGGCCTGTATTTTGAAGTAACAGAAAATAAAATCATCCAGTTAGGTAATGATACTAAGCTTCCCAACAATCAAAAGGATATTCAGTTGGTAGAAGATGGGATTGTTGTCAGTTATCTAGGTAAAAAAGTTTTTGATGTAACCAAAAGCAAGCCCTACACCATCACCGTAACAAATGTAGATGACAAGCCAGCCCATTTTGAAGCGCAAGTAGTGAATCGCTAACAACACAAAAAGCCCTGATGTAGGGCTTTTTTATTGCTAATATAAGAAATCAATTCCGTAATTTTCTTTTAGATAGGTCGCCAACTCGGCTTTTTCTTCCTCTCTAAATCGACAGAGACTAAGGGCGAGACGCAATATCAGGACACTTGTATCGATGATGACGTTTGACTTAGAAATATCTTCTAGCTGGGTGACCTCTCTCAGATCGAAATCTAAATAGCAAGCCTTGCTGTTGACATGGTTAGGGTCGCTGACATCCACTTCAACATACGATGCACGGAACAATTCTTCTTTTGGGATAAAGATTTCCTTGGAAAAGAAGAGCCCCGGATAGACATAAATACCTTCAAAGGTGAATTCAAAGGAAAGCCTGCGACTAGTCAGTCTTTTGATGCCTGCAATCGTTGAATAGATAGCAGCGAAAAAGAGGATGGTTGGAACCACAGTAAGAAGACTAAGCTGGGAAAAGTCGATTAATCCATGCGCGAGGAAAAAGAAAAATTGAAAGAATACACCCACCGCAAAGACTAGATAGCCGACACCGACAAATTTTGAATGATAGATTTTCATAGAAACCTCCAGATATAGAATTGAACTCGCCAACGCTTTTTCAGTAGAAGTCGTATAGGTCGTGGAGAGTTAAATTTCTAGGTATTCCCATCATATCCTATGGAGCGAAGTTCCGTCAACCTTTTAGCAAGCTACGAGTTGTAGCCAGCCTATGACTTAGCAGTCAGTTTGTGCTATACTAGGGTTAAAATTATTCAGACCAGATAAGTAGGTGTATTTATGTCAAAAGCTTCAAAGAAAAAGAAAGCAGTGATTGAAGAACGCTACCACGGTCCTTTGATTACAAATGGGGTTAGTCTAGGTTATATCAAGCTTCTATCTTGGATTAGCTTAGTAGTCTCTTTTATGGCGTATTTTGGGACGACCTATATCGATTATATTGGCATTTATAAAATCTTGTTCATTATTTTCATGTTCATTAGTGGTGTAGCAATCCCACTCTCTTTCTTCGATCGTTTTATTTTGAGATTTAAGAGTTTTATCTATCTTTTTGTTTCTGTACTCGTTTTGATTTTAAACGTTGACATGACTTTTACAGGCTTGATTATGCTAGTTGGCAACGACGGAATCTATTCAGTCTGGGCACTTATTTACAATCTCGTAGCTCTCTGTATCCTGCTTTTTTCTATTGGTCTCTATTCCTGGTATTATCTTCCTAAAAATCAGGGGAAAATCTGGGCTTTCAACCGATGGGAGACTTATGGTGGTAAAGACAATAACAAGAAGCAAGAGCGATTGTTTAATTTTGGAGTTGCTTTTGTAACTGCCATGTTAGCCCCAGCAATTCTTACTGGATACATTGAGAATGTCTTTGGTGTTTTCTTAGGAATCTTGATGAACCTCTTTTTACCAGCTCTCATAGTGGATGGAGTTCAGGCGGCACGCTATGTACGCAAACACCCAGAATATGAAGAGTAGATTTTTCATTTTGAAACTTGTTCCTAATGGTTAGGAGATTTTAAGAACTTATTTTCATGATTAGAAAGAGGTCAATATGTTTTTTCTGAGACGGCGTCGTGTCTTTATCGGCGAATGTGATGGTCAGGCGGTCTATTATGACCAGCAGACTAGAGAGGCTCTAGCTGCTCCAAAGAGTAGGTTGCTCAATACTGAAAAAGCTGGTGATACGAATTCCTTTATTCCTGACTTGGTAATTCTCTTACTAGCAGGTGGACCCGCAGTTTCGGGCTTCTTTTCACTCAAGTTTGTTGGTGTCTACAACTGGTTCAGTTTAGCCTGTATTCTTCTCTTTTGGTTGATGCAGTTTTTCTCGTTAGTTGCTTTACTCGAACGAGCGCTCTATAAAAATGTTCGTAAGGCCCAGCCAACGACAGAGAAAGTTTTTTACTATGCAGCATCTCATAATTTGTTTGTAAAAAACCAGTTTGATCCTAGACAACTGTCTGCTTTACCTTTTCGATTTGCTCGCTTTGCAGTAAATATAGTGTCCATCTATTATTTTTTGTATTTCTTGACTCTTCCTCTAAAATTTGGTCAACCGATTGGTGATGAAAGCTATGGTTTGTGGTTAGCGGGCTTGTTATTCTTTTCAGTATTTCTTTTGTATAACCAAAACAATCCAGTTCGCTTTGTGAAAATTATGGGATTATATAGTCAAGGAAAAGTGCTTTTTAAAGAAGAAGCAGAGAGTTGATGAGAGGGAGTTCATGTCAAAAGCTTCAAAGAAAAAGAAAGTAGTGACCGAAGAACGTTACCACGGCCCTTTGATTACAAATGGGGTTAGTTTAGGCTATATCAAGCTTCTACCTTCGATTACACTAGCAGTCTCTTTTATAGGAATTTTTATTACGACCTATATCGATTATATTGGCATTTATAAAATCTTGTTCATTCTTTGCATGTTTATTAGTGGTGTGGCAATCCCACTCTCTTTCTTCGATCGTTTTATTTTGAGATTTAAGAGTTTTATCTATCTTTATGTTTCTATACTTGTTTTGATTTTAAACGTTGACATGACTTTTATAGGCTTGCTTATGCTAGTTGGTAATGACGGGATCTATTCAGTCTGGGCACTTATTTACAATCTCGTAGCTCTCTGTATCCTGCTTTTTTCTACAGGTCTCTATTCCTGGTATTATCTTCCTAAAAATCAGGGGAAAATCTGGACTTTCAACCGATGGGAGACTTATGACAGTGAAGAAAAGGTAAGAAGCAAGAATGATTGTTTAACTTTGGGAGGGTGGCTTTTGTGGCTGTTATATTCGCACTAGCTATTCTTGCTGGATTTGGTGAGAATATTTTTGGTGATTTCTTGGGAATCTTGAGGAACTTCATCTTCCCAGCTCTCATAATGGTTAGAGTTCAGCCAGTGCGATATGTACTCGAAAACCCAGAATTTGAAGAGAAATCTCAGATGGGAAAAAACTCGTATTGAAAAGTTTTTTGTTAATTTGAATTTCTAGAAAAAAATTTATTAAATGTCTTGACATTGTTTATGATAAGGTTTACAATAAAGAAGTGAATAGTTCTACAATAAGAACAAGTAAAAGAACACAAGGAGGCCAATTATGGCAGCAATTTCACTATCACCAGAACAACTTACCTCACAAGCATCAGTCTATTCAAATGCTCGCGATCAAATTGAAACTGCTATCCAAGCGGTAAACTCTGCAAATGAAGAAATGAAAGAGCACTGGCAAGGTAGTGCCTTCAATTCATATCTTGAACAGTACGAACAGTTACGTGTAAATGTAGTTAAATTCCAAGATTTGTTGACTGAGATTAATCAACAATTGGTTAACTATGCTAATACTGTTGCTGAACGTGATGCTGCGGATGCTGGCGGTTTTGGACTCTAATAAGAGAACTCTGAAATGGAGGGATAGGGAATACTTCCTATCTCTCTTTGTTTTAGTCAGAATTT
Organism: Streptococcus infantis; assembly: GCF_047463275.1. GTDB lineage: Bacteria > Bacillota > Bacilli > Lactobacillales > Streptococcaceae > Streptococcus > Streptococcus infantis_AF. The sequence continues at coordinate 168,880 of NZ_JASHEE010000004.1, forward strand.
GATGGAGGAAAACGAAAATGTCGAAAGCATCTGAATACCAGAAACTAGCAAGGCAAGAATATAAGAATTACACTAATGCAATACATCAAAAGAAAGCAGTAAATGAAAAGATTTCTCGCTTAGAGACAGCAAAAACGAATCTGACCTCCCAGATTGAGAATTTTCAGACACAGATTGTAGATATGTTCTCCAAGATTGAAGGGGAAGATAATTCTCGTTTTAAAGGTGATTGCAAGAATAAATACAGCGAAAAGTATGATTCTGCTAAATCTGCAGCTATGAGTAATAAAACAAGCCATGATACGAATTTGACAAGTATCACTAATAAGATTGAGGAACTTCAAGCAGAGGTGACAAGTTTACAAACTCAAGCAGATACAGCGATGAGCAATAGGAACCGCTATCTATCGCTGGCGAGCTCAGCCAGTTCAACCTAGAGAATGGAAAAGCAAATGAAAAATATAGTAGGAACAAATTATGATAAATGGGCTAGGCTGACTAGTATAGTCAGCATCAATACCTCTAATATATCAGAACTATCGGAGTTGACTTTTTCTTCGACAACAGTGACTCCTTTTACATCTTTTAATGAATCTACATCGTCCTTTAATACTGCAATTGGGAATCTTAAAGCTTTTACAACTACGGATGTGACTAATATGAATACTGCTGCTTCCAATAAGGTTGAGGATGATAAGAAACAGGCAGATGCATAACATTTGAAAGGAATTAGTAGGAATGGATGAAGTAGCTTCACTTTATGAGACATCTCTAAAACGCCTCTTCCCTATAGAAGCAGACCGTGAATTGATGAAACAAGTCGCTTACTCTATTACTCAACAAGGGGGGGTTTTTGGGGAACTCCAGTTCGCTTTTATCAATAGGGAACCTTTTTACACCTATAAAAGCATGATAGGTGATTCTATCGAATTTCAATTTGATTGGGATACTCAGAAACTAACAATTGAATATTTGGGAACAGTATTAACAATAACCATAGCTCAATTTAGGTCATGGATGTCCTACACGGATTTGCTCCTATCTCCTATTTTACCTTTAGGAACTATGGTAGAATTGAATCAAGATAAGTTGCCTCGTCGGGTGATTGAATTAATGGAAGAGGCAAATGTTTCCTTTAAGGCGATTATCTTAGGCAGAAGAGTGATTTTTGGAAGTGGGAGTCACGGCTATATTGATTATCTTGTGAGTCTGTATCCATATGGTTTAAGACCAGATGTGGAGCCTATCTTGATACCAGCTTATTACATCAAAACAGTGCTTCAAGAGGGCCAAACTGATGAGTTGGATAAAAACTATATTCGACAGCAGTATCGAATCGACTACTTTAAACAGAATATAGTTTCTGAAGTATATCACAAATAAAGGAGAATGAGTATGAAAATTGATATGACGGAGGTTAATAATCAAAAAGTAACACTCGATAATTCTATCACAAGTATCAATAATGAGCTTGATGATTCTAAGAGTTCTTTAGAGAATCTCGTATCTACTGATAGTTTGAAGGGAATGGTTAAATCGGTTATTAATGACAAGATAAATAACTACCAAGTTCCTTTGTTGACAAACTTTTCGAATGCTTTAACGGTACTCTCTGCCCAGTATGATAAAACGATTGAACAATTTCAATCCACTGTTTCAGAAACTGCTTCAGACGCAATTATCGATACGGATTATCTTCAGGAGTTGATAGATAACTATTCGGATTTGGAGTCTAGTATTAGTTCAGTGGATACTGCAACATCAGGTATCTATAGTAGTATTTCTGACATTATCAGTTTAACAAATCCAACTGCTAGCTCGATTACTGATCCTTTGTCAGAAGGGAAGACTGTCCTAACTGATACAAAGACAAATATGGAATCCTTTGATGGCTGGAAAAGAGGAACTGAATACGATGATTTGCTCTTGGCTCAAACCAAGATGCTTGAAACTCTTACGACAAATTCAACAAGTAATTTTACTTCTCCAGAGGCTAAGAATTTCTATAACAATATTGAGTTCTCAAATGGAGTAAAGATAATCACCGAAAATATATCAGGAAAAACTCCTGTAGAAGTTTTAAACAGTGTTTCGGAAACATTAAATGCATTGACTAAAATTCCGACTGGAGGTTGGTGGAAGAATTTCGTTGTACAGCAAACAGGACAAAGAGCCATAGCTGCTGGTGATATATGGGTTGATGATGAAGGGGCTCTCCATTGTAATGGTACTGCTGAAGCTGTAGCAGCTCTTTACGAATTAGAACATGGAGAATTTGAAGTCTTTGGAGTCAAATTTAAAGAAGGTAAGGCATTTATTGGAACTAAAGCTGCAGCTGAGATAAAAAGCACTATTTCCAGGGACAAAGTTGAGTTGTCGGCGTCTGCAGAAGTTATGATAGGAATGTCGGCTTCAGCCAGTGGTGAAATGGAAAAAGAATTTGGAGTCGCAAAATTAAAGGCTGAATATGAAGCAGAAGTCAAGGCTGGAGCTTGGGCAAGTGCGAATTACGGAATTACTCTTGATGGGAATGGATTTACTGGAAAAGCAGAGGCCTCTGCAAAAGCTGGTGTTGAAGCATCGGGGAGCATCGGACTTTCTAGTAGTGTAGGTGATTTAGGATTTACTAAAGTTGGGGTCAATGCTTCTGGTGAAGCCTTTGCAGGAGCTAAGGCTGAAGCTAGTGCTGAACTTAAAGCAGGCCCTGAGGGGGTATCGGGCTCTGTAAAACTTGGTGCATTCGCAGGAGCTGAGGCGAGTGGTGAAGTTAAAGGTACAGTTGGTTACTTCTCGGCTTCAGCAAAAGGATCAGTCAAGGCCGGAATTGGCGTCCCCTCAGAAGCAAAATTCAGTATGGATAACGAACATATGAAGGTTAAACTAGATGTGGGAGCTGCTCTTGGTGTCGGAGCAGGTGTGGGTATTGATGTTGATGTTGACTATGGTGCTATGAAGAAAGACTTTAATAAGTTTATTGATTGGGTAAACCCTTTCAATTCGAAAGTAGTTGTATAAAATTAACTTGCTACTCGATTTATCACTCTAAAATTGCCAATTAACAACACGAAAATTTAACTGTAGAATCTATCTCCAATTAAATAGATAGATTAAAAAATTATAGAAGGAGTTTGATATGACTTTAAGAGAATTTCCTAGCGAGGTTTTTCCTGCTTTTCCGAGTATAAAAGTAGAAGCTGGGGAAGCATGGAAAAATTGGAATTTTCCAGGAACAATAATAGCTTTAAAGAAACCTAAAGGTGAAAGTTTTACCTCCAATATTTTAATTAATGTAAGACATGTTGGCCTAGATTACCGTCTAGATGACTACAAATCAGAAATCAAAGGGTATGCGAATAATCTGTTAGATATTAAATATATTTCTGAAGGACTTCATGATGTCAATGGAGTTGAGTGGGAAGTAATAGAATATGCTTATATTGATGAAACTTCAGGCCCCTTGGCTCAATTATTGGCTGCATGCCTTGTAAAAAATGGTTCTACACAATCGTTGTTTACTTTTACTGGTACAGTATCACTCTCAAATCAGAAAGATAATCAAGATTACCAAGAGATTCAAGATGTTTTAAGGAGCGCAAAAATAGATGAATAAATTTAAAACAGCAGTAATTTCAAGCTTATTAGCCTTATTTCTAATCCTTTTATCGGCTTGTGGATCTTCTTCTACTCCAAAACTTGAGGGAGAATGGAAAGCACAAACAGGTGCAAATGAGAACGTTTCTCTTGTATTTGATAAAGATACTGTTTCGGTTAATGGGGAAAAATTTGACTACAAGCAAAAATCAGTCAAACAAAAAGGTGAGATTACCTATTATGAGATTGAACAAAATGGAGGCTCTTATACGGTGATTTTCCCTGATAAAGACAAAAATATTGCAGTTATGATTCAACCAAGTTCCAAAGATGATGTTCTAAGTGGCAAACTGCTTTATGCAATGAACAAAAAAGAGCAACCAAGCTACTCGGAATATGCTAAAAAATATATTCAATAAGTTTTGAAGTAACATAGGAAACTTTTGGAATGACATATATAAAAACGAATGATAGAGAAGATCAAGTTGATCTTCTCTTCTTCTGTATATAAGCATGGATTAGACAAGTCCAATTTATGCAAGAATACAAGAGTTTAACTTGTATTTAGGTGTGTTTTTAGAGATTGCAGAAGTTAGAAGGATATTCTTTTTAGTGAGTCAGATTATTTGCAAATATGTCTACTTGAACAATTGAATATTAAGTCAATTCATGATAAACTTAAATAAGATATCTAAGAAGGAGAAATTATCATTAAAATGGTGAAATTACTGGTAATTTAAGTTCTATTAAAGAATCTATTTACCGGATCTTCTATAATAGAAAGCGTGATGAAGTATTGAAAAAAATAAGTCAACTATTTATGCTATTTTCACTCCTATGTTTGTTTTTTATAGGTACAAAAGCCTTTGCAAAAGAGGGGGCATTAGAATTTAAAACGGATTCAGTAACTCAAAAAAAACAACGATCGCAGGGGAATGAAATTGAGCATATTTATGCACCGAATTTATTCATGGATAGAATTGAACAGGAAGCAACGAAGTCTAAGACAAATGCTCAAGAAATGATTAAAACTGCTAATCAATCAAACTTTAGAAAAAAAGAAATTGTAAGTGGGGATGGTTTAGATACAAAGGTATACCGCCAAGCTCTGTTTAAGAACTACCAAGTTGCTGACAATATAAAAGTGGATCAATCGGAGTCGGAAACAACAATGTTTTGGTCAATTATAGGTCTTGTCGTGTTTGTTGCAACAATGATTATCAGTGGAATCTATTTAGGAAGGATTTTTCATGGGGGAAGGTTATTTAAACTCAACGGTTAGATATAAAGATAAGGAAATAGATATTCGTTTTTCAAAAAAATTAACATTAAAAGATGTTAAGGATTTGATATGTTCAAATCAACTAGATAAGTTTTTATCCATTCACAGAGAGGATTGGCATTTGGATATTCGAGGGAAACTATTACAGATAGAACAACATAGAGCATTAGAGGAGTATCCATTAGGCGATGGAGATGTGTTGGAGGTGATAATAAATGACAGATAAAATTGAAATTAAACATAGCGAGGAGAAGGTTAAGGTCATTTTGTCTCCAAACCAATTTTCGCGTCTAAAAATAGATACGATAGAAAATTATGTGGATGCTACTGTGACTTTAGAAGACAACGGGTATTTAACATTGCTATATCAAAAACCTAAGCTTTCTTATAGTCTTAAGGATCTTATCGCTGAAGATTTGTCAGAAGTTAAGCGTTTAGAATTGGCTCAAAAGATGGAATCAATTTCATTTTCTGAGCATAATTTTAAAATACCTTTTATCCATCCCAAAAATATATTTTTACAAGGAAGTGTTGTTAAGATTCTCTATTTTGGTTTAGAAGGAATTATGGAACCAATTCCTTATACTTCAGAGACTTTTTTAATGACCTATAAAGCTCTAATAGTTTCTATTTTAAGACCAAAACTTGATTTCGAGTTGCTGGTTAATGGAATTGCGGCTATAAGTGATTCACTAGTACAAGATATTGTGGCCTGTGAGTCTTATGATGATGTCATAAAATATATCCATGAAGCTTATGATAAAGCTTATCAGGAGGAAAAAAAGAAAAAGATAGCCGTTTCAAAATTGACTTGGCGAATCTTATCAATTGGAATAGGGATTTTTTCGGTAGCAACGATTACTTTGGGTGTGCTAGCAGCATATTATCATTTTTGGTCCAATCCTATTCAAAAAGCAACAATAAATGCACAAAGTCATTTTATTAATAAGCAGTATGACAGTGTAGCAGATGACTTGCAAGGAGTCGCTGTCAATCGTTTAAGTAAGGAAGCCAAATTTGTATTGGCATCAGCTTATGTTCGCTTGGATAATTTGTCTGAAGAACAGAAGTCAAGTGTTTTAAATACAATTACTCCCTCTAGTGAAGATAATCTTTTAGATTACTGGATTTATCTTGGAAAGGGAGATTATAAAAAATCTCTAGATTTAGCTCAGAACATTGGAGATGATCAATTGACCCTTCACGCCTATACGAATCTATATGAGCAGACCCGTGAAGACAAGAACATGAATGGTGCTGAAAAACAAAAGAAATTAGGTGAATATCGTAAGGAAATTGAAGAGCTCTCTAAAAAACTAGGGGTTAAAGTGGGTAATAAGAAAGATGAGTAAGGAAGAAAAAAGTTTTATTGAAAATATTGAGAAAGATTCCGCATCTAGAAAAATGTCAAGTAAAATCAATGTACTGATACTTGGAGATAGGTTTTCTTTGCTCACCTTTACAGAAGGAGATAGTACCGAAGAACAAGGCCTTTCTTTTAATATCAGAGATAATAATGTCTACATTAATGAAAGAAAGTTAAATATAGGGAAGAATATTCTAGGAGATAAAAAAGTCTATGTGATTCAAGAAGCTGAAAATATCATTGATAGTTATATGCTTCCTCCTACTCAAGATTTTGTAATCTCAAAAGAAAAAGAAGCAGATTTACAAATTCAATCAAATTCCTATGTTCTGTTTTCTAATGGAAAAGTCAATGTATTTCCTAATGGTGAACCATGTTACCTTAATGGTCAAGTGATTTCTTCAGATATTCTTTCGGAATTCAAACGAGGAGATAGTCTTTTTATAGAGAACTACTATATAGTATTTTTAGACAATCAATGGAAGGTCTCATCCTTTTTTGGAGAACCGCAATTTAATAGTCATTCTGTATTGCTAGAAGATAAGAAATCAATTTATCCATCTAATTTTCCGATCTATCGTCGAAGTCCTCGTGTACTTCCAACTATTTATGATAAGAAACAGAGGGTAGAAAAACCCAAAGCTCCTCCTACAAAACCCAAAAATGCTATTTGGCGAGCTATCGTTCCACCAATAGGAATGGTTGCACTGTCAGGATTAGTTGTAGTTTTGATGGGAAGAAATGCAATCATGATGCTTAGCATGGGTGGAATGAGTATCCTGACAGCAGCGTTTTCAATCACGAGTTATTTTTCTGACAGGAAAGAATATAAACAAAATGAGATTACTCGACTTGAAGATTATGAAGCTTATCTACTAGAACAAGTTTCGACATTACAAAAGCACTATGCAGAAGAGAAGGAAATTCTATTTTACCAACAACCCAATATAGAAACGTTGATTGAAATGATTTTGAATTACGATGAGCGCATTTATGAACGGTTGCCATTCAATGAGGATTTTATGACAGTTTCTCTTGGATTGGGGGATATTGATAGTCAGCTTAAAATCGACTACAGTAAGGATTATTTGACCAAAGATAAGTTGACAATCTTTTCTCAGGATTTATTGAAGACTTATGAGAAACAAAAGGGTGTTCCTATCACGACCTCGCTGGCTGGGAATATTATTGGACTTGTTGCCAAACATGACATGGGTCAATTGTTTATCCAACAACTTTTGCTACAAGTCGCAACTTTTCATTCCTATCATGATGTGATATTCGTTAATGTGACATCTCAGGAAGACTATGATAAGATATGGGAAAAATGGAGATTCTTACCTCATTTCCATCTACCGATGATTAATGTTCGTGGATTTGTTCATGATGATCGAACAAAAGATGCCGTATTGACAAGCCTTTATCAAGTATTGCAGTCTCGTTTTCAAGAATCAGATAAACAGAAAAAAACTTTTTTACCTCAGATTGTTATTGTCGTTTCAGATGACCGTTTGTTGTCTGGTCACGTAATTAATGAAAGTCTCTCTAAACCAGATTTGGCTTCTTATGGAGTGACAGTCATTTGGGTAAAAGAGAGTCGTCGTCAATTGCCTGAAACAGTAACGACTCTGGTCGATCTCAAAAATGGAGATACAGCGACTTTAATTAATAATGCAGGTTTGTATGTTAACCAAGACTTCACGCCTTATCCAATGCAAAATAATTATGAAGTTGCAGTTCGTTGCTTAAGTAATCTTATTCATGAAGAAACTCAGAAAAATGCTCTACCTGATGCGATTACATTCTTAGAACTTTATAACGTAGAAAAAGTAAATGATTTAGATATTGCTAGTCGATGGGGTCAAGGTGATACATCTAAGAGTCTGGCAGTTCCACTTGGTGTGCGAGGGAAAGATGATATTGTCCAATTAAACTTGCATGAACGTGCCCATGGTCCTCACGGACTTGTTGCAGGTACTACAGGATCAGGTAAGTCCGAGATATTACAATCCTATATGTTATCCTTAGCATTAAATTTTAGTCCAGAAGATATTGGTTTCCTTCCAATTGACTTTAAGGGTGGAGGGATGGCAAATTTATTTAAAGATTTGCCACATCTTTTGGGTGTTATCACTAACTTAGATGGTGCAGGGATTCAACGTGCCTTAGCATCTATACGTGCAGAATTACGAAAACGTCAACGCTTATTTGGTAGATTTGGAGTTAATCATATTAATGGTTATACAAAACTTTATAAGGAAGGGCGTTTAGGAATAGAGGGTGATTTTCCAACAGAACCTCTACCACATCTATTTTTGATTTCGGATGAGTTTGCTGAGTTAAAACAAAATGAACCTGAATTTATGACAGAACTCGTATCTGCAGCCCGTATTGGACGTTCTTTGGGAATCCATTTAATCTTAGCAACGCAAAAACCTTCAGGGGTTGTCAACGACCAGATTTGGTCCAACTCTCGCTTTAAGTTGGCTTTAAAAGTAGCAGAAAAAGCTGATTCAAATGAGATTATTAAAACACCAGATGCTGCAAGTATTACGCAGCCAGGTCGTGCCTATTTACAAGTTGGGAATAATGAAATTTACGAACTCTTTCAATCTGCTTGGAGTGGTGCGCGCTATGCACCTAGTGAGGAAACTAAAAGCGAAGAAATTGACAATCGTATTTGGATAATCAATGAATTGGGGCAGTATGAACTAGCGACTACAGATTTATCATATGCAGAAGAAGAGAAGGTTAGTATCACTCCTAATGATGACAAGACAGAACTAGATGCGGTCGTTGAATATATTGCTCAATATGCAAAAAGTATTGAACTTCGCATGCCTACAAAACCGTGGTTGCCTCCTCTGGAAAATGAACTTATTTCTCCTATTTTAGATACTAAATGGACGGATAAAAAACATCATAAGGCACCTTTTGCTTTAATGGATATTCCTTCAGAACAGGCTCAACATGTGTTAGAGTTTGATATAGTGGAGTTTAGTCATAGCCTAATCTATGGTTCACCAGGATTTGGAAAGTCACAAACTCTCCAAACGATTGTGATGAACTTTGCCCGACTAAATAGGCCTGATCAAATGCATTTTAATTTATTTGATTTTGGAACAAATGGACTATTCCCTCTAAAGGGGTTACCACATGTCGCAGATATTGTATCATTAGATGAACCAGAAAAACTATTGAAGTTATTAAAGACTGTACAAAATGAAATCCAAAAACGTCGAGATTTATTAGCTGAATATGGTGTAACCTCTATTGAACAATACGAGCAAAAAACAGGGAAATCAATGCCATTTATTTTAAATGTGGTAGATTCTTATGATACTGTCCGTGATCATTCGCTAGAAAATTCTATTGAGGCTACTTTCCATCAAGTATTGCGAGAGGGTGCTAGCTTAGGAATCTATCTGATAGTAACAGTTCTTAGAAATACTTCCATGAAGATTAGTATGAGAAGTAATTTCGCTACACAATTAGTCTTGTACTTAGTGGATAAAGATTCCAAGAAAGATATTATCGGATTTGATGCTCTAGCTGATCAGGTTATTCCGGGTCGTGGGCAAATTAAGCTAGAGGAACCGACTCGTTTCCAAGTTTACCTTGCAACGGAAGGAAATTCAAACCTTGAGCAGTTGCAAAATCTGGAAAATGCAATTGAACTAATGGATAAGGAATGGGTAGGTCCTCGACCAGAACCAATACCGATGCTTGCAAATGAAATTACATTTGAAGATTTTGAGAATGATAGAACAGTCAAAGAAGAACGCCAAAAACTCAATATTCCAATTGGATATGACAAAGAAACAACATTAGTACGTTCTATTGAACCAATGAATCATGACTTTATCCTTCTTATGGATGATACACCATCTCAAACCTATAGTCTTGAACGAACAATTCTATCAGCTTTTGCTGAATTGTCAGGAAAGGTCAATCGCGTTGTAGTAGATACCGATGGTCGATTTGAAGGTATGAGTGAATATTTTGATACTAGAATTGAGGAATCATCAATTGGTCAATTCCTTAATGAGTTGCTAAGTATTATCCAATCTGGTATTCGAAGAGAGCAACCAATGTTCGTTTATCTACCAGATATCAACTTGACTGGGGATAAGATTACATTGATGGATAAAGAAGTGAACACTCTGTTTACCAAAGCTTCAACGGTTAATATTCATTTAATTTTCCATGGATATCAAAGTGGTGTTCTTTCTAAATATACACCATTCTTCAAACGACTTCGTCAGAATGTTCCAATGGGAACCTTCGGTACAATTTTCAATGAACAAAAGGTTGTTCCAGGTCGTACTGTCTATAATGAACCTTTGGTTGAACTTAATGAGACACAGTTCTTTATCGGAAGAAATGTTTATCGTATAAGGATACCACAAGATAAATAAAAAAATACAAAATAGTTTTTAAATATGATATAATGTAATGTGTTCTTTAAATGTGTATTCTTGATTGCACACTAGAAATCTCATCGAAAATAGTTTAGGATTTTTATGAGGTTTTAACAAATATTTTAGGAGAAAAAGACATAATGAGTATAAAAAGTTTTAAAAATACTTTTCTTGGCAAAGCTTTGATTATCCTATGTTTGATAATCGCAGCAAGTATTCTCATCTTTATGAAACAATCAGATAGAATTTCGTTTGCTTTGGGAAGTAAAGAAAAGACACACATGCGTATTGGTATTGTCAATCAGGATGAAGGGGAACAGTTTAATAGTACTCAATACAATTTTGGTGAAGATTTTACAAAATTACTTGCAAAGGATGAGAACAAGAAAACTAGTTGGAAAGTTATGTCTAGAGATCAGGCAGAAAGTCAATATAAGGATGACTCTCTAGAAGCTATTATTTACATTCCAAAAGATTTTTCGCACAATATTCTTCAGTTATCGAGTTTTAATCCAGAAAAGGCCAAAATAACATATAAAGTAAAAGAATCAGTGGATAAAGAGCAGTCACTTGAGATGGCTCAGCAAGTTGGAGAGTATGTAAATACCTTGAATCAAGAAACGATTCGTTTGTATTTTACAAGTGTCATTAACAATCTAGATAGTGCTAAACGCCAAATGAATACAATTGTGAGTGATGGATCAGATATTTTTGACTCATTGAATACTTCAATCTCCCAGCCTGCCGAGAGAAGTATACAATCACTAGATACTATACCAACAATCGCTGAAGGTGTACAGTCTTCTAATAAAACATTTGAAGAGTCTGTAGCTAGTTTCAAAAAATCAACCGCAGATTTATTAAATAATAATGCGGAGTCCTTGCTTGGACAGACAGATCCAATTTTAAAATATAAGGAAGCTCAAAGCCAGGTTACAAATCATAATGCACAGGTTGCAAGTAACTTTGCAAAAGCACAATTTGATAAGGATAATGAGTTATATCTTAATCTTTATAAGAACCTAAATGGCTACTTATATAATTTAGGGAACAGAGAATCATCAGCTGGATCAAATGAATCTGAATCTTATTTAGTTCGTTTAGAGAAGAGTATCAATGCCTACAATAAAAAAGTAGAAGCTTCTCAAGAACAAATAGCTCAATCTCGAAAAGACTTGGAAACCTTGAAAGCCTCTCTTGAAGCTTCTCGACTACAAGTTGCTCAGAACTATTTTGATGGAACAACAGTTGATACGTCGTCCTTTGCTGAAAATGATGCTGAGATTTTAAAAGCACTTGATTCTGCTATAGATAAAAATAGTGTACGACAAGCTTTAGCTAAGCAAGTAGTATCTACCTTATCTAATTCAGATCAATTACCTGGAGATTATGATAATCAAGTTAATAGTACAATTGCTTCTATTAGTGTTAATTCTGCTGATTACGTAGCTTTATTTGCTAAACTAAAAGAGTTGGGAGTATTAACAGATACACAAATCAGTGCTTACAGTTCAAAATTAGACCTACTAGCTCAGTATGCTAGTGTTAAAGGTTCTACAACTGGTTCAATGCCAGCCTATAGTTTTATTACAGTGGCGAATGATGCATTACCGTCATCTGAAACCAAAACGATTTCAATGTCACATGTCTATCCTACTGTGACAAATGAAAGAAATGGAGCTAATAAATATACCGCTACTCCAATTCGCGTAACCAATATTCAGTTGCAAGGTATTAAATCAGCTACGATAGTTCCAAGTAAAGATACAATTTTAGAACCAACAGATCTTCAACTTCAAATTCAGTATAGTCCTAGCTTTGGTCTTAATACGATTTCATTTGACTTAGAAGTTGGTAACGAAAAAATACCATTACAATATACCTTCTATTTTGATAAGAACAAGGGAAGTAATGCATTAGTTCAGACAGATTTATCTAATATTTTTGAACAACTGTCTCGTATTGATACAGCGGCGACAACTATTAAGAATATTTATGGTAGTCCATCGTCATCAACTACTATTGATATCTCAAACCCTGCAAAAGACTCTGTTGCAAAAATGTATGGTAATATCTCGACTTCTACTGTGGCTGAGAAATTGAAAGAGGATGATGTCGATAAATATCGACAATCAGGAATTGATTTATATGCTAAATTGAGTAAACAAATCAATCAACTGAATTTACAAGCCTCTTCTCTTCCAAAACTTGAAAAATCAGAATTACCGAATGATTATTTTGCTACAACGATTGATGAGTTATCTAACTGGTATGAATCAGCTACTAATAAACTAAATGAAGAGTATGAGGTATGGAAGAATAATATTCCACAAATCTTGGAAGTTTCTTCAACAAGTTCAGGGGTTGGATTATCAGCTACTACAGTTTATACAACTGAAGATACAAGTAACGGTCTACTTGATATTGTTACAGGGCTTTCTTCAAACACTAAAAATATTTCTGAAACCATTACTGCTAATGGGGATAAAATCGGATCTATGGATGCACAATTTACTAGTCTAGCAGAACAATCTAAAAAAGTTCAGGAAGAAGTGAAGCTAGTACGCCAAGAAACGGAAACGGTCATCAAGAACCAGAGCAAGAATATCGAGGAGGGTACGGAATTTAATAAAAACTTCCAAGGAGTACTATCAAACGCACGCTCTAATGGTACAGATAATCAGGCTGTTTTGAACTTTTTGTCTAATCCGATTATAACTGAAAAGACTAACCAATCTAGTGTATTGTCAACTACACCAATCTGGATATACTTACTTGCATTTTTACTGTTTACAAATATTGCTACTGGTCTTATAGTTAGAGAATATATTCGTAAGCGTAGAGATAAGAGTGATGAAACAGTGGAAAAATTTGAGTAGATAGTTTTCTAGTTTATGCCGTTGATTTCTTAAAGTTGAAAGTACTGAAATAAAAAATATTATAGAGAGAATCTAATTGATTCTCTCTTTTTTGATGTTCAAAGTAATGAGAAGTCTAGTTTTGAAGTTGTCAAAGTTGCGGAAGTCAAAAGCATTTCGCTTGATGACTTTGATGATATTATTGATCGCCTCTAGTTTTGCGTTTGAGAAGGGAAGCTCCAGTACGTTCATGATTTTGTCCTTATCTTTCAAAAAGGTCTTAAAAATAGTTTGAAAAATAGGAACTATAGAAGAAATTGTTTCTTCAATAAGATCAAAGAAATGGTCAGCTTGTTTCTCTTGAAAATGAAAGAGTATGAGTTGATAGAAATCATAGTGGTGTCTAAGTTTTTGAGAGTAGGAAAGCAGTTTTTCGAGAATTTCTTTATTTGTCAAGTGTAATCGAAAAGTTGGGTGATAAAATCGTTTATTAATCGTTTTTCAGTGCTAGGACTACACAAAAAAAAGCCTTGTAAATCAAGGCTTTTTCCTGTTGTTTAGATGCCCCCTGCAGGCTCTTTGAAAGAAACTTAGAAAAATCTAAAATGAAATTATTTCAAAATGGGGTAAAAGCAAAATTTCCCTCCCTACTTTCTCAATTATTCCTAATTTTAGTTCCAAAAAGCTTCAATTCATAATCTAATTATAATATGGGTAATGGGTACTATCTTATTACATTCAGATTTTTGTTCTTTTCAAAGCGTTATGAGGACTTGAAACTTCTTTTATGATTTTTAATTAGTAAAATGTTGAACTATAGTGAGTATTGTGTCATAATAGATAGTATATAAATCATTAATAGAATAGAAATAATATTTTCTTACCTTTACAAGTAGTATTGGTTAGACATTTTTTCGTCTCAATTGTACTTATCTCTCAAGTTTAGCTAGTTTTTATAAGCTCTGTTTTCGAATCAATAAAACAAATTTTAGAAGTGCATAAGACAAGATGGTGACATTGCTACAGTCAGTCGCCATGTCTTGCTGGCACAGGCTGTTTGTGCCGTCAGCTATTTACCAGTCAATTTGATCAAAGGGCTTAATTATTATTTTTGAAAGGTCTTTTATGGAAAAAATTCTTTCTTTAGGTCTGACAGGTAAGAAATTACTTGTTCAGGGTTTCTTGTTTGTTCTGCTAGGTCTTATCTTGATGGTCACGGGAACTTGGTTGCCAGTGACGGTTATTCGACTGGTTCTGTTTTTAGCTTGGATAGCAACGGTCTTAGATTTAGTATTACGTATTTTCAAAAAAAGTCAGTCAACGGACACCTTGGGAGTTGCACTGGTTAAATTGTTAGTGATGGGATATTTGCTAGGCTCGAATCTTGCTACTGATGTGCCAATTTATATTTTGGCTCTTGTGATTGGAATTTCTCAGATTTTTCATGCTAGTATCAACCTTGTCACCTATGTTCTCTACCGCAAAAACAAAATTCGACCTCGTTTTCGTTTCTTACTAGATGGTCTCGTACTAGTTTTTCTTGGTGGGACTAGTCTTTTGTCCTCTACAGGAAATTCTGTCTTTCAACTCTTTGTATTAGGGGCTTATTTTTTCCTTTATGGTGTGTCCAATATCCGTGATGGTTTCTTGTTTGAGGAGGAAATTGGGAAAAACCATCTCAAACGTCGTGTCAGAATGAGCTTACCTATTGCCCTAGCCGCTCTCATCCCTGCAAGTACTTTAGCAAAAATCAATAAATTCATGCAGGAAAATGCTGATGAGGAAGAGGAAATCTATCTTGGAATGGTGAAGTTTGGTAAGACAGCAGATCTTGAAATTTTCGTTCATACAGCGGAGACTTCTCTATTTTCAGCTATTGGTCATGTGGACCTTTGTTATCAAGGACGTGTGATTTCTTATGGAAACTATGATCCGTCATCTGAGACCTTATTTGGTATGGTTGGAGATGGTGTTTTATATTTTTGCGACCGTGATAAGTACATTGACTTATGTAAACGGGAGAGTCAAAAAACGCTATTTGGTTACGGAATAGATTTGACACCGGAAATGGAAGAAGCGGTTCAGGAAAAATTAGCTGAATTAAAACAACTAACGATTCCTTGGGAGCCAAGCGCAGATAAAATTAAAACGGAAGATGGTAAGGAAGACTACACCTACGCTTATAAAATCAGACATGAGACGGATGGGGAACTTTATAAATTTATCAAATCTAAGTTTAAATCCTACTTTGTCTTATCTACAAACTGTGTGCTCTTGGCTGATACCATAGTCGGTCAGGCTGGCACCGATATCCTCTCACCCAAAGGATTTATCGCTCCAGGAACTTACCAAGCCTACCTTAATCGAGAGTTTGAAAAACCAAATAGTATAGTCGTATCTAAACATGTTTATTAAGGAGAATTTATGAACTTAGTAAAAAAATACACCCCGTTAATACTTTTTATAGGGCTGGTTGCTCTTGTAATTCTGAATGCATCGAGCTTTATATCAGGAGCAATCTCTCTCTTTGATGTAATATCAACCTTGATTTATGGTGCTGTTATTGCTTTTGTGCTCAATGTTCCCATGAAAAAAATTGAACAGTACTTAGTTAAATTGAAGGTAAAGGCAGAGTTGCGTCGTCCGATTGCCATGGTACTTGTTTTCCTAGCTCTTATCTTAATCGTGATTGCTCTTTTGGTTTTGGTGCTGCCAACCCTAGCCCAGACTATTAGTCAGCTGGGAACAGTCCTTTCAACAGTCCTTACTCAACTTGGGAAATTGCTAGGCAGCTCGGAATTTGTAACCAAAGACATGTTGTCAACTATCGTATCAGGAATTCAGGGACAGTCTAGCTCTATTAGCCAAGCTTTGATAGGTTTTTTATCAGGTCTGACTAGTAATATCGGCAATATTTTTTCAAGTTTGATGAATGCCTTTTTGATTATAGTCTTCACCTTTTTATTTTTATCCAGTAAGGAACATTTGGCAGCGATGACGAGTCGACTTCTAAAAGTTTTTCTTCCAGAGAAGGTGGTGATAAAGTTGACTTACATTGGACAAGTAGCACTAGAGACTTATGACCAATTTTTGATGAGTCAGCTGATTGAAGCAGTTATCATAGGAGTTATGATAGCGGTTGGTTACAGCGTGTTTGGGATACCCTATGGAGTAATGACAGGTATCTTTGCAGGAGTGCTATCGTTCATTCCTTATGTAGGGCCTATGATTGCTTGTGTTGTGGGAGCGATTTTTATCTTCACAGTGAGTCCTACTCAAGCCTTACTTTCTCTTCTTCTATATCAAGTTATACAGCTGATTGAAGGAAACCTTATTTATCCTAGAGTTGTAGGTCAGTCTATTGGTTTGCCAGCCCTTTTCACGCTTGCGGCTGCTAGTATTGGAGGCAATCTCTTTGGCTTACTTGGGATGATATTCTTTACACCCATATTTGCTGTTATCTATCGATTGGTTAAAGAATTTGTCGTTGCAAAGGAAAATCAGGTAGATTGAGAAAGACTGAATTTAATAAGATATACTAAGAAGAGAGTGAAAGATTCTCTTCTCTTTTATTTCTAAATGACTTGCTCTTGTTCTGTTGCGAAAATTTATGAATTCATAATAGCCCATTTTAATCTCTATGCGGATTGGCCATGTAATATGGGCACAAATTAGTATAGTTTAGTTAATTATAGACTAGCTCTGTACTGTAAAAAACAGTTGGTCTTATCAAATATTGCTAGCAATTGATTGAGAATAAATGATAAGTTTGATAAGGTTGGAAAACCTTTATAATGATTTGCTACAAAAAGTTATTTGACATCAAAAAAGTCTTGGTTTCAAGGCTTATTCCTGTTGATTTAGATGCCCCCTACATGAATTTGTAAGAACTTTTCATATTGAAAATAAACAAAAATGTTGAAATATAGCTGATTTTAGGGAAATACTTTTAGGTATTTTCAATGTCAGGATTTAAAAATGGGGCAAAAGTGGGGCAAAAATAACGAATGACTCATATAGGTTTCCTATTTGGTTTGAAAACCTATAATACCTAATGATTATGCTATACTAGATATATAGTGTTGTTATAAATAAATGTCAGTGCGAGATCAAATCGGGATACTGTCAATAATTATGTGTAAATACTCAAGTAGAGTTACGGAGTGTTAATCAAATAATTATTGACAGTATCGAATTTTTCTGGTAGAATGGCTTCGGTTAATGTCTAAATGTTGTGTAGTTTTCTATCAACATAGTCAGGAGGAAAGGAACTTATGCTAAAAAAATTTAATGAATTGTCACTGAAAGATAAGGCTTATCTAATTGGCGGTTTGATCTTATTAGTCATTGTGATCTGCTTTGGTCTGCTCAATCGTCAAACAGTAACTGTCAGTCTTGTCTTTACACAACTATCTGCTTCCTTGATTTTGGTGATTTTTACTTGTCTAGTAATCGGAATCATTGCTGGTAGTGTTATTGGTATTAGCTATCACCATAGCAAGACTCAAGATCTGAGAAGCCGCATTGCTGAAGCAGAAGCGACTATCAATATAAAAGACAAGGAGCTTGTCCAGTACGAGGAACAGGTGCAACAATTAAAACAGGAAGCCAAACAATAAGTGTAGAAATCAAAAAGTTCCAGAGTCAGGTGAGACTTTGGAACTTTTTTGGGATAAGAGTGTCCCGTCTTAACAGAGCAGGTGTTTATTAGCAAGGATGAAGTCGATAAACCGTTGGCTGGCTAAGGGAAGAATACTCCTATCTGTAAAAGCAATAGAAAAAGGTCGGCAAATAGGTGGTTTGGTACTGCGTTGGACAATATTATAATTGACTTTCCGACTCAGAAAGATGCAAAAGATTTTCAGTTATTTTTCATTACACAAGTTAATGAAAAATAAACATATGTGGCTTTCGTGTTAGATAAAGACCTTATTTTAATTTATTCTAACTATTCTCAGGATAACGACATGAATTTGTAAGAACTTTTCATATTGAAAATAAACAAAAATGTTGAAATATAGCTGATTTTAGGGAAATACTTTTAGGTATTTTCAATGTCAGGATTTAAAAATGGGGCAAAAGTGGGGCAAAAACGAATGACTCGTATTTTGTTTGAAAACCTATAATACCTAATGATTATGCTATTCTAGATATATAGTTTTGTTATAAATAAATGTCAGTGCGAGTTCAAATTGGAGAATAAAATGGAAAAACAAATTTCTACGTAGAATGGAATGCGAAAAAGTGATAATTAAAGAGACGAAAAAGCTGAGAATATGATTTCCCAGCTTTTTTGAATGCGATAGAAATAGCAACTAGACTATCTACGAAAGACATCAATAATGTAGGTGAAGCCAGTAACTAAAAATGAAAAGGCAATGACATAAACGACAAAGACACCTGTAGCCACTGGATTGAACAGAATCACTAGACCTAGTAAAAATTCAAGCAAGGCTACCCACATGATATTGCTACCAATAATAGGGAAAATCAATCCTAGACGATTGCCTTTAAAGAAAGCAATAATGGCTTCTACAATTAACCAAATTCCTACAATGGTCGGAATGACGACCGGCAGGGTCACAAAGCCATAAGCAACGAGGTAAAGAGCTAAGAGAAGACTAACAAATCCTTGGAAAAGATAAACAGGTGAGCGAAGCTCTTTTGGTGCAGAGAAATAGCCTAAAATAGCTGCTATAGAAGAAACCAGTAAACCAAATGAAATCCACCAGCTGTAAGCAACAAGATTAGCTACTGGGTTTGTAAATAGGAAAAGTCCTAAAAGGACAAAAACAACTCCTGCAAGGAATAGCAGTAAACGATTAGAAAATTTCATTTCAATACCCCCTATATAGTATAGTTTTCTAATAAAACTATTGTACTTATTTTTATAGAAAATGTCAATAAAATAAATAAACAATTTGGAAGTTTCAGTCTGACTTACAAAAAGAAAAGGAGTTTTCACTCCTTTTCACAGATTGAAGACAAAGTCCTTATAAAAGTGTCTTCTAAAGATTTTAACTTCAATCTGAAGCGAGGTTATCCTCGCTTTTTCTATTTATCAAACAATTCCTTATTTTCAATTAAGAGTTCTAGTGGAGATTTATCCCTTGCTTCAATAAAACCAGGTTCATATTGGTTATGAAGTGTTCTTTTCTGAGAAGTTGGATCAATATACAACTCTTTTCCATCTTCTGTGTATAGTTGGTTGCCTCTTGTTAGGTAAAGTAAATCCTCTAAGTACTGTCCATCAGTATGTAGGAAATGCTCGATGTATTTAACAGCTTTTAAGATTTCACTTACTTTATCAGAGTATTCATTAGATTCAAGAACACTCTTTTCTAACTCAATCTCTTTACTCGTTCCAAAGAGTTGGGTTGGAGTTGCATTAAAATATTCCGCTATCTTATCCAAATTTGCAAAGGTAGGATAGCTTTTTTGTTTTTCATAATCAGAGATGTCTGGAAAGATTGCTCATAAAAAAAATGTGGGGCAAATGATGGGGCAAATCAGTTATAGACAAGCAAAAAAGCCTTATAAATAAAGGCTTTTTCCTGTTGATTTAGATGCCCCCTACAGGGCTCGAACCTGTGACCCATAGATTAAGAGTCTACTGCTCTACCAACTGAGCTAAGGAGGCAAATAAAAAGCTGTATTGGTGCCGAAACTTCACGGTTTGTATTGAACCCGCGCAATTAAGCAGGTGGGCAACTCGCTCTAACTGAAGCTGTTTCCGTGTGAGACGGCCTACATGCTGTTAGAAGACTTTTGTTTCCCTAATAATACAAAAAATAGTCGGTCAACACTTAAATGTGAAGTCGTACACCACAGCGTTTCTATGATTATATGATACCACTTTTTCAAAAAAAATCAAGGGAAAATTAAAAATTTTGAAAAGGATTTCATAAGTTTCGTAATTTATCAATGGTTTCCTTGCGTTGAGCCAGGGCACGTTCGTATTTTCCACTATCTTCTGGTGAGAAGTAGCTATGGTTGCGGATTTTTTCTGGCAAGTACTCTTGTTTGACCCAGTGACCTGGGTAGTTGTGTGGATAGAGGTAGTTTTGGGCATTGCCTAGTTCCTTGCTACCGCTATAGTGACCATCTCGCAGGTGACGTGGGATTGGTAGGTGACCGGATGTTTTAAGGTCAGCTAGGGCCTTATCCATAGCCACATAGGCTGAGTTGGACTTGGGTGAAAGTGCCAGATCAATGACGACATTGGCAATGAGGATGCGGGCTTCGGGGAATCCGATCCTTTGGGCAGCATCTAAGGCAGTTACGGTATGAATCTGGGCTTCAGGATTGGCCAAACCGATATCTTCATAAGCAATCACAGTCAAACGACGAGCTAGGCTAGGAAGGTCACCAGCCTCTATCAAGCGAGCAGCATAGTGGAGACTAGCGTCCACATCTGAACCGCGAATAGACTTTTGAAGGGCAGAAAGGACATCATAGTGTCCGTCTCCATCCTTGTCCATAGTAATGTAACTCCGTTGCAGACTATTTTCCATGATGTCAAGCGTGATATGACGTATACCTTTGTCAGTAGCTGGAGTGGAGAGAACTGCCAAGTCCAGCGAGTTAAAGGCAGAACGGAGATCTCCGTTGGTCGATGTTGCTATAAAATCAAGGGCATCCTCATCTAATTCAACAGGGAAATCAAAACCACGTTCAGGATCTGTCAGGGCTATTTGAATGGCCTCTTTAACATCTTGGTTAGACAAGGGTTCCAACTCAAAAATCTGAACACGACTGCGGATGGCTGGAGTGACAGAAAAGAAAGGATTTTCAGTTGTCGCCCCGATCATGATGACCAGTCCACTTTCTAGGAGAGGCAAGAGGAAGTCTTGCTTGGTCTTGTCAAGACGATGAATCTCGTCTAGTAGCAGTACAAGGCCACCTGAGAATTTAGCTTCTTCAGCAATTTCTTGGAGACGTTTTTTACTATCAACAGTTGCATTGAAGGTTCGAAAGGCATATTTGGTCGTTCCAGCGATGGCCGAAGCGATACTGGTTTTTCCGATACCCGGAGGCCCATAGAGAATCATGGAAGACAGGCGGTTAGCCTCTACCATGCGGCGGATGATTTTTCCTGGGCCTACCAGATGCTCTTGACCGATGACCTGGTCGATGGTTTTGGGGCGCATACGAAGCGCGAGATTGTCTGGCATAGCAGTCCTTTCTAACATGGATTTTCTGATACGAATGTGGTAATATGGTAGTATCTATTTTAGCATATTTCCGAGTATTCGGGGCGATTTAAGAGTCGTATAGAAAGAGGACAACATGGCAACATACGGATTTTTAGATGTTTTACAAGAAGAGTTGGACAAGAACTTTCCTTTTGACTATGAGATTAGCTGGGACAAACGCAATCATGCAGTTGAAGTGAGTTTTCTGCTAGAGGCGCAAAATCCTGCAGGAGTGGAGATGCTAGATGAGGATGGAGAGGTGTCATCAGACGATATCCTCTTTGAAGAAGCGGTGCTTTTTTATAACCCTGCCAAGTCAACAGTTAATGCAGAAGAGTATCTCACAGTCATCCCTTATCTGCCGAAGAAAGGTTTTTCTCGTGAATTTTTAGCTTATTTTGCACTATTCCTCAAAGATACTGCAGAGGTTGGACTAGATGCCCTCATGGACTTTTTGGAAGACCCAGAAGCAGAAGAATTCGTCATGGAATGGAACCAAGAAGTCTTTGAAGAAGGGAAAGTCGGTTTGGAAGAAGGAGAGTTTTACCCTTATCCGAGATATTAGGAGTCTAGCATGGAGCTAGAGATTTCTGATTTCACAGGCTGCAAGATTGCCTTACTTTGTGGAGATAGTGTCCTAACTATTCTGCGTGATGACAAGCCCAGCATTCCTTGGCCCAATATGTGGGAGTTGCCAGGTGGAGGTCGTGAAGGGGACGAAACTCCTTTTGAGTGCGTAGCGCGTGAAGTTTTTGAAGAGTTAGGGATTCATCTAACTGAAGATAACCTGCTTGGGAGTAAGGTCTACCCAAGTATGCTTTTTGAGAGGAAGCAGTCGGTCTTTATGGTTAGTCAGTTAAGTCAAGAACAATTTGACAGTATCGTCTTTGGAGATGAAGGCCAGGGCTATAAATTGATGAGCATTGAGGAATTTTTGACATCCAGTCAAGTAGTTCCGCAGTTGCAGGGTAGATTGAGGGATTATTTGGAGGAAGTGAAATGATTTTTGCGATTGCAACAACCACGTTAAACAAGGAAGTTAAACGCAAACTAAAAACTGGACAATACTCTAGGGAAGAAGCTACATTCATTTACATGGAATATTTAAAGTTAAAGAAGCAGAGAGAAAGTGGTACGAAAGTAGCTGGGATCTCTATGGCTGTTATTTGGGGATTAATGCTTGTTTTACCCTTACTGAGTGGTGAAGGTCTCGTACTGCCCCTTTCAGTACATTTTTTATTACTGCTACTGCTTGCAGGAATTGTTCTATTTGTTTATTATCTTATGTTTGGTATTTTTAAACAGCAGATTCATAGCGCAATGAAAGAACACTATACAGATGTGATTGAAGAATTTAAGAAGAATAAGGAAAATACAAAATGGAAACATGGCAAGAGTTAAAAGTAACGGTTAAGCGTGAGGGAGAGGAATTAGTTTCCAATCTCTTGATCGAGTTAGGCGCCCAAGGGGTAGCGATCGAAGACAGCATGGACTATGTGGGAAATGTCGACCGTTTCGGTGAGATTTTCCCTGAGGTCGAGCAGCAAGAAGAAATCGTGGTGACTGCCTACTACCCTGACACAGTTGATGTAGCAGCGGTGGAAGCGGACTTGCAAACTCGTCTTGCAGAATTGACCGACTTTATGGATCTGGGTGAGGTTAAGATTGGCACGACTGCCTTGGCTGAGGAAGACTGGGCAGATAATTGGAAGAAATACTATGAACCAGCTCGTATCACCCATGATTTGACTATCGTTCCGTCTTGGACAGACTATGAGGCGACAGCTGGAGAAAAGATTATCAAGCTAGATCCAGGGATGGCCTTTGGGACAGGAACGCATCCGACGACCAAGATGAGTCTCTTTGCCTTGGAGCAGGTTCTTCGCGGTGGAGAAACAGTCCTGGATGTAGGGACAGGTTCAGGCGTCCTTTCTATTGCTAGCTCGCTTCTGGGTGCCAAAGAAATCTTCGCCTATGACTTGGACGATGTAGCGGTTCGTGTCGCTCAGGAAAATATTGAACTCAATCCTGGCATGGAAAATATCCATGTAGCCCCAGGTGATTTGCTCAAGGGCGTGGAGATTGAAGCTGACGTCATCGTGGCCAACATTTTGGCGGATATCCTTATTCATCTGACAGAGGATGCTTATCGCTTGGTCAAGGACGAAGGCTATCTCATCATGAGCGGGATTATCAAGGACAAGTGGGACATGGTGCGTGAGTCAGCTGAGTCAGCTGGATTTTTCCTTGAAACTCACATGATTCAAGGAGAATGGAATGCCTGTGTCTTCAAGAAAACCAAGGATATTTCAGGTGTGATTGGAGGCTAGCATGCAGCAATATTTTGTAAAAGGCAGTGCAATCTCTCCTGTCACTATCGAGGACAAGGAAACCAGCAAGCATATGTTTCAGGTCATGCGCCTGACAGAAGATGATGAGGTGACCTTAGTCTTTGATGATGGCATCAAGCGTTTGGCGCGCGTGGTCAATGTAGAAGCCCGTCAGTTGGAGCTGATTGAGGAATTAGCAGACAATGTAGAACTGCCAGTTCAAGTGACCATCGCATCGGGCTTTCCCAAAGGAGACAAGCTGGAGTTCATCACTCAGAAAGTAACAGAACTTGGTGCTAGTCAAATCTGGGCCTTCCCGGCTGACTGGTCAGTCGCCAAATGGGACGGTAAGAAATTGGGTAAAAAGGTCGAAAAACTAGAAAAAATCGCCCTTGGAGCGGCCGAGCAAAGCAAGCGGAATCATGTCCCTAGCATTACCCTTTTTGAAAAAAAAGCAGACTTTCTAGCCCAGTTCGACCAGTTTGATCGTATCGTGGTGGCCTATGAAGAGTCGGCTAAAGAAGGCGAAAGCGCTGCTCTTGTACAAGCTGTGAGTGGTCTTGAAAAAGGAGCTAAACTGCTCTTTATCTTTGGTCCAGAAGGTGGCCTTTCACCTGCGGAAATCGAAAGTTTTACAGCCAAGGGAGCGGTCCTTGCAGGACTTGGTCCTCGCATCCTACGAGCCGAAACAGCGCCACTTTATGCCTTATCTGCCATAAGTGTTTTGCTTGAATTGGAAAAATAAGAGACTATGAAAAAATCACCTAGAAAAGGTGTTTTTTTATGCTCTTGAAATGGCGCGTGAAAGAGTCAATAAACGTATCCATGGCGGCAATGGAAACTTTGATTTTTTGATGATTTCGCAGAAAAAATGGATATCCAAACTGTTCCTAATCTTGTGTTCTATTAAAAAAGGGCAAATCACACTATTTAGAGCAGGAGAGTATTTCTTGTCTTGAAGAAAGATTGTTTTCACTAACAAAAAAATGACTCTGGAAATTGAAATCGTAGAGATGATAAAAGAGGTTGGATTATTTTCCAACCTCATTTTTTATCTTAATGGAATTGCATACCACCATCGACGATAATGGTTTGACCTGTAATGTAGTTTGAATCTGGTCCAGCAAGGAAGCTAACCGCTGCAGCGACATCTTCTGGCTCAGATAGGCGTTTCAATGTAATATCTTTTGCGAATGTTTGCATACCCCATTCGTCGTCTTTTCCTGCATTTTTCCCAACTTCGTGAGCGATATCATACATCATTGGTGTTTTAACGATACCTGGAGCATAAGCGTTAACAGTGATGCCTGAGTCAGCTAAATCACGCGCCAATGTTTGAGTAATACCACGAACAGCGAATTTTGTACCACCATAAACAGTCAAGTTTGGATTTCCAACAACACCTGCTTGAGAAGTAGCGTTGATGATTTTACCACCGTGACCAAGTGCTTTGAATTGAGCTTGAGCAGCTTGTGCGCCCCAGATTACCCCACCGACGTTAATAGCAAAGGTACGATTGAACTGTTCTTCTGTAATCGTATCTAGAGGTGTAGTCGGAGCGACACCAGCGTTGTTTACCACAACGTTCAAGTCTCCGAAATGGTCTACAACTTTTTGGAAAGCTGCAGCAACCTCCGCTTGTTTAGACACATCTGCTACAACAGCTAAAGCATTCTCTGCTGACAACTCAGCAACTGCTTTTTCAGCTGTTTCAGCATTGTAGTCTAATACTCCAACCTTAAAACCATCTTGGACCAAGCGTTTTGCGATTGCAAAACCGATTCCTTGACCTGCACCTGTAACAATAGCTACTTTAGACATATGATTCCTCCTTTGGTATCCGTGATACCATTTAAACGTTCATAAAAGAACAGCAAAGGGTTATAAGTGAGTTGTGATAGACTCTAAAAGAAGTCCTATCGCTTTTTAGTATACAACTTTGTGAAATTTTTGTCAAACAAAGACTGTTTTTTAGAAAAATAAAACTATCGTGTAAAAGGGGAAAGCGCACGATATTTTCCAAGCACTTTTCTTGAAACCCTTTCCTTCTTCTGATAGACTAATACATAGTTTGAAAAAAGGAGACTTAACATGAAAAAATTTGTTGCTGAATTGATCGGTACTTTTATGCTTGTGTTCATCGGAACAGGAGCTGTTGTTTTTGGAAATGGTGTTGAAGGTCTTGGACACCTTGGAATTGCTCTTGCCTTTGGTTTGGCAATCGTAGTTGCAGCTTTCTCAATCGGAACTGTTTCAGGTGCTCACTTGAACCCAGCTGTTTCTATCGCTATGTTTGTTAACAAACGTTTGTCATCTTCAGAACTTGTAAACTACATCCTTGGTCAAGTAGTCGGTGCTTTCCTTGCATCAGGATCTGTGTTCTTCCTCTTGGCAAATTCAGGTATGTCAACTGCAAGTCTTGGTGAAAATGCCTTGGCAAACGGTGTAACTGTCTTTGGTGGTTTCTTGTTTGAAACAATCGCAACATTCTTGTTTGTTTTGGTGATCATGACTGTAACTTCAGCAAGCAAAGGAAATGGCGCAATCGCTGGTTTGGTGATCGGTTTGTCATTGACAGCTTTGATTCTAGCTGGCTTGAACATCACTGGACTTTCAGTAAACCCAGCTCGTAGCTTGGCTCCTGCTGTATTGGTAGGTGGCGCAGCTCTTCAACAAGTTTGGATTTTCATCCTTGCACCAATCGTTGGTGGAGTTCTTGCAGCCCTTGTTGCTAAAAACTTCCTTGGAACTGAAGAATAATTCAACTAGATTGAAAAAAACCTACTCTCCATCTTGGAGGGTAGGTTTTTTTCGTATTATACTCTTCGAAAATCTCTTCAAACCACCTCAGCTTCCATCTGCAACCTCAAAACAGTGTTTTGAGCTGACTTCGTCAGTCTTATCCACAACCTCAAAGCAGTGATTTGAGCAGCCTGCGGCTAGTTTCCTAGTTTGCTTTTTGATTTTCATTGAGTATGAGTTTAGCGGTTGTCAATTTTCTCTGGATAGAGGTCATGTTGGAAGAGGCGTTGTTCTGCCAATCCTTCATACTTGGTTCCAGGTCTACCGTAGTTGTAGTAGGGGTCGATTGAAATGCCACCGCGAGGTGTAAATTTTCCCCAGACTTCTAAATAGCGAGGGTCTAGCAAGTTGACCAAGTCTTTCCCGATAGTGTTGATACAGTTTTCATGAAAATCTCCATGGTTTCGGTAGCTAAAGAGGTAGAGTTTGAGGGATTTTGACTCGACACAGAGCTTGTCAGGAATGTAGGAAATATAAATAGTTGCAAAGTCTGGCTGAGCAGTGATAGGACAAAGTGAGGTAAATTCAGGGCAGTTGAACTTGATGAAATAGTCATTTTCCACATGACGATTGTCAAAGGATTCGAGGACTTCGGGTTGATATTCGAAAATGTAGTTGGTTTCTTTGTTGCCGAGGAGGCTGAGGTTTTTCATTTCTTCTTGTTGTGACATGATTTTTTCTTTCTAATCTTAAACACCACGTTGGTTGTCGTAGAGGAGGGTATGGAGTTGAGGAAGGACGCGGACATTGCCCCAGCTATCGTCGGCAGCGACACGTTCCCAGAGTTCTTTGAGGCGGTCCAGTTGGTCTTGGACAATATTGCCTGTAGCCTTGGGCTCAGGATTTCCCGCTGATAAGAAGATGACATCTGGTTGGTAGCGTTCTTGAATACTTTTGGCAAAGGCTAGATCTGCATCATCAAAG
Organism: Streptococcus infantis; assembly: GCF_047463275.1. Classification (GTDB taxonomy): domain Bacteria; phylum Bacillota; class Bacilli; order Lactobacillales; family Streptococcaceae; genus Streptococcus; species Streptococcus infantis_AF. Next base: position 196,649 of record NZ_JASHEE010000004.1, read on the forward strand.
ACAGGGATTTTAAAGGTGACTTTGTCTGGGTCTAGTTGGGAAACGATAAAGTCCAAGGTCTCAAAGTTGACTTCCATCTTGGAGGAAGGAGGCTTAGGACTCAGAGTGACTTGGTCGATATCTTTTAACCAATTTTGCCAGCGAGATCCCTGGGTTTCAACGGCAAGAGTGACACCACGTTTCTTGAGTTTGGTGACCAATTCTGCCATGTTGGCTGCTAGGATAGCAGGATTTCCCCCAGATAGGGTGACATAGTCGTAGCTTCCTAGTTTATCTAATTCAGCGATTACTTCATCAGCTGTCATGCGAGTTGGTTTTTCAGAACCATCCCAAGTAAAGGCGGAGTCGCACCAGTCGCAGTGGTAGTCGCAACCAGCAGTGCGGACAAACATGGTTTTCTGGCCAATAGCTCGACCTTCACCTTGAAAGGTAGGCCCAAAAATTTCTAGAACTGGTAGTTTGAGGACACGTTCCTTAGTCATCTAACCACTCCCGTCTAAACTCTGCAAAGGCAGTCGGAGTTTCATAGAGGCGAACATATTCCAAACGGAGACCGCGCTCGTCTGGCAACTCTTGGCTCATGGTTTGGAAAATCCAGTAAACCATATTTTCAGCAGTCGTATTCATGTAGGGCAGGGTTTCATTGAGATAGCGATGATCCAAGTGGGGCTCTAAGTAGTCCTTGTAGATAGCTTTGATGTCTCCGAAATCGTAGGTCATACCTCTATCATCTAAAAATCCACTGACAGCGATTTGCAGATGATAGGTGTGACCGTGTAGGGATTTGCATTTTCCTTCATAGTGAAAGAGGTGGTGGGCAGCATCGAAGGTAAATTCTTTTGAGACTAAGGTTCTGTGAGGATTGTAGACAAGAGATTCCCCAGTTTCTTGTTTGATTTCTTTGGGGGCAAAAAACATCAGGCCTCTCCTTTCTGAGAGAGATAAACCTCTAAACCATGTTGGCGTAGATGGCAGGCAGGACAATCTCCGCAACCAGTACCGATAATCCCATTGTAGCAGGTCAAGGTCTTCTCACGAACGTAGTCAAAGGCACCGAGTTGGTCAGCTAATTCCCAAGTTTCAGCCTTGTCTAGCCACATGAGAGGCGTTTGAATCACAAAGTCGTAATCCATAGCAAGGTTGAGCGTGACATTGAGTGATTTGACAAAGACATCCCGACAGTCAGGATAGCCTGAGAAGTCTGTTTCGCACACCCCTGTCACGATATCCGTAATTCCACGCTGTTTGGCAAGGACTGCCGCAAAGGACAGAAAGAGATGATTGCGACCGTCAACGAAGGTATTAGGAACCTCTCCTTCTTTTTGCTCAATTTCTAAATCTGAAGTCAAGGCATTTTCAGTAATTTGTCCTAGCAGAGACATATCTAGGATATGATGACGAATTCCTTGTTCATCAGCGATTTCTTTGGCCACTTGAATTTCTAAATGGTGGCGTTGGCCGTAGGCAAAGGTAACGGCTTCGACCTTTTCATAGTGTTGCTTGGCCCAGAAAAGGCAGGTTGTTGAATCTTGACCGCCACTAAAGACGACCAAGGCTGATTGACGTTTCATAGTACTCCTTCCAAAATGGGAAATGTTCAGAGCACGCAAAAAGCTCCCCAGAGGGAGCTAAAAAATACCAAGTAAAGGTTTTTTTTAGCGATGGCATGTCCCAAACATCGTAATATTCTAGTTACAGTCTAGCATATTTTTTTAAAAATGGCAAAGGGCAAGAAAAAAGAGACCAAATGAATGCACTTGGTCTCTCTTTTGATTAGCTTAATTCAGCAACGATGGCTTTGATTTGTTCTGCAGTGTGGACACCAGCCACTTGTTTAACAACTTGTCCATCTTTCTTGAAGAGAAGAGTAGGGATAGACATGATACCAAATGCACGAGCTGTGTTTGGATTTTCATCAACGTCCATTTTAACGATCTTCAAGACATCTTCTGAAAGTTCTTCAGACAATTTGTCCAAGATTGGACCTTGCATACGACATGGACCACACCAAGTAGCCCAGAAGTCTACCAAGACCAATCCGTCTTTAGTTTCTTGTTCGAATGTTGCATCTGTAATTGCTTTTGCCATAGTATTTCTCCTTTTTAATTATATTGGCTTAAATCTTGTTTCATGAGATAGAAGAAAACATCTCCATAAGTCCCATGGTAGTCCAAATCATGTCCCTTGTAGGTTACTTTTTGGACAGGGTAGTAGTCTGCGACACCAATCAGGCAGGCATGTTGAGAACGTTCAAATTCTTCGTATGACTCGAAGGTCATGGTTCTCTCTTGCTTGCTGGCATCAAGATAAGTGATTTCAATCATAGGGTTCTCCTTTGCTAAATCATATCTTCATTTTACTCCTTGGAAAAAGGAATGTCAAGAAAATTGCTTGCGCACGCAAGTTTTTTGTAAAAAATTAAAATTACCAGTCTGTATTTGTAGACAGGCTTTCTTCTACAGCTTTTTGTAGATAGGCAAGAGTTGTCTGACCCTCCTTAGTGAGGCAGATAAAACTAGCTCGCTTATCCTGGTCACAACATCTCCGACTAAGTAAAGCACAGTTTTTGGCTTCTAGGCGTGCCACCATTCGTGATACGGCACTTGGACTCAGATGGAGTTTGTTAGGCAGGTCAATCTGTCTCAAAGACTTTTCTTGAGCCTGATTTAAAAAGTGCAAGAGATAGAATTCTTTGAGCGTTAGGCTTTGGTCACTCTGCTCAGCAATCGTTTGCTCTAAAAGAGCTTCTAGCTCTACTTGTCGGCGGTTGAAGTCAAACCATTTTTCTAAGTAAGTCATATCAATCTCCTTTCTATATGGTAATTATAAACAGATTTGCCTATCTGAGATGCTTGCGCACGCAATTAGTATACAACTTTTTAGATGAGATAGCAAGAAGGAGGTTTCTTGTGTATTTCCTTGAAATTTTCTGAAAAAAGAGTAAACTGGTATGCAGAAAGTCTATTTGTGGAGTATACGATGAAGTTATATGTTCAGTTAATGATTCTCTTTGTCATTTCGTTGATTGGTGAGGGAATTTCCGTTCTTTTTCATTTACCTATCCCTGGAAGCATTATTGGTTTGATTATTTTATTTTTGGCCTTGCAGTTTAAGTGGTTGCGGGTACGTCATGTCAACATGGTTGGGAATTTTCTCCTAGCTAATATGACCATTCTCTTTCTACCTCCTGCAGTTGGGATTATGGAGAAATTTGATGTGATTGCTCCCTATTTATTGCCCATTGTCTTGATTGTCTTTTTTGCGGCAGTCATTAATATCATCTTGATTGCGTTGGTTGTTCAATTTATCAAAAAGCGTTATGAAGGTGATTACGAAGAAAGAGGTGCCAAATGAGCGAATTTGTATCCAATCCACTTTTTGGGATAGCCTTGTCAATCCTAGCTTATCTCGGAGGGATGATTATCTTTAGACGCTACCCTCATCCTCTGACGACTCCCTTACTGCTAGCAACCTTGTTTATCATAGCATTTCTGAAAGTGACGGGTATTTCTTACGCTGCCTATTATCAAGGTGGGGTTTATCTGAATAACCTGATTGTTCCTTCGACAGTAGCACTCGGGATTCCTCTTTATAAGAGTTTTCACCTCATGAAACATCATGTTAGAAGTATTCTACTCAGTAGTTTCCTTGCTGTTGTTGTAAATACAGTTTTTACAGCTTTAGTTGCAAAATTTTTCGGTATGGATTTCTTCTTGGCGATTTCGCTTTTCCCAAAGTCTGTAACGACGGCAATGGCGGTTGGGATTACGGATAAACTTCAAGGGATTACGACAATTACCTTGGTCGTAGTAGTGGCGACTGGTATTTTGACCAGTGTTATCGGACCAACACTTTTGAAATGGCTAAAAATTGATGACCCAGTAGCTGTTGGTCTTGCTCTTGGAGGAACTGGTCACGCAGTCGGAACGGGGACAGCCTTTCGCTATGGACCAGTTGCAGGTGCTATGGGAGGACTAGCCATCGGTGTCACCGGTATTCTCTATGTATTTGTAAGTCCCATCGTAGCAGGTTTGATATTGAGTTGAGAAATAAGAATGTTATATTTCTTTGTGTAAAAAGAAGCCCCTAGCTTTATTTGCTAGGGGCTTCATTCATTATTGTAAGTTTACTTTGTTCTTTAAAATATAGTAGGTTCCGAGATAGAAGCCGACGCTAAGGATTAAGTCTTTGAAAATTTCAAAGGATAATACCCAATTGTAGTCGAAATCGATGCGAAGATTGAGAGTGACAAAGCCAAGAACAACTTGGATGGCGATGTAGGCGACGACCGCAAGAGCTGTACGGTATTCATTAAAGAGTTGACCGATAGAGATAGACAAGTAGATACAAAGAATACCTGCAAGAGTGTTAAAAATATAGGAAATCAAGGCTAACCAGAAATCATCTGTATAATTTTTTAGCATATACTCGGCAAAGTTGGATATGAAGGCGTCTGGTTGAATCATAGCAATGATAATGTAAAGACTCAAAAGAAAGACTACTGTACTTGATAAAGACCAGACAAAAGCTCCAAGGAGTTTAGAGGAGAGAATCTGGTGCTCAGATACTGGCAGGGTGAGGGTTAAATAGCCACGACGATCATAAACGCTTCCTTTAAATCGTTGAATAATCAAAATCAAGGTTGAGATGCCCAAAGTAATAACCAGACCCCCAAAAACCAGAGATAGAAAGACTAACATGACAACGCCCTTGTCTTGATAATAGGTGCTTGAGAGGGTGCTGCCCTGAATTCCTATGATGACAGAGAGGGAGAGTACAGCAGCATAGAGGGCTAAAAACCATTTGTTGACATTTTTAAATTCATAACGAACTAAATTCCAAAACATAAGAATCTCCTTTAACTAGGCTTTGAATTCGTGACGGAAGAGCTGGTCGATAGACTCTCCTGATTCGTAGCGAATATCATCCACATTTCCTTGACGGACGACTTTTCCGTCCTTGAGGAAGACAATCTCATCCAAGATTGGTTCGATGTCTGAAATCAAGTGAGTTGAAATCAAGACAGTCGAAGTTGGAGAGTAGTTGTTGATGATGGTGTTCAAGATATAGTCACGAGCTGCAGGATCGACACCACCGATTGGTTCATCAAGGACGTATAGACGAGCATCACGACTCATGACAAGGATCAACTGAACTTTTTCTTTATTCCCTTTTGAGAGTTTCTTGAAACGGCTATTCTCGTCGATACCAAGGTCACGAAGAAGACCTTGAGCACGTTCCAGATTGAAATCTTTATAGAAGGTCTTGAAAAAGGTAAGAGCTTCTTTGACCTTCATCTGTTCGTTGAGATAGGTCGTATCAGGTAGATAAGAAACGATAGCCTTAGTTGCTGGGCTTGGTTCCATGCCATTGATGAGGATACGCCCTTGCTCTGGTTGGAGTAAACCGTTGATTAGTTTAATCAGGGTTGTTTTTCCGGAACCGTTTGGGCCAAGGAGACCCACAATCTTTCCTGCCGGGATTTCAAGGGAAACATTTTGAAGAGCAGGGCTTGCTCCATAGAATTTTGAAACATTTTCAAATGTTAACAAGGTCATAGTCTAAACTCCTTCGATATAATCTCTCAAAACAGTTGGTAGTTCTTCTTTTTCATAGCCAAATTCTACCATACCTGTTACAAACTGCTGCAGTTGTTCTTCAGATAGTTGCTTCCGGGATTGGAGGATTAGGTCCAAATCCTCGGTGACAAAACGCCCTGCAGTCCGCTTGGTGTATACGAAGCCTTCTCTTTCTAGGTCTGATAGGGCACGTTGGATGGTATTAGGATTGACGCCAGCCTCGCTAGCCAGTTCTCTGACAGTTGGCAGTTGTTGGTTGGGTTCTAGTTTATGAGAAACGATTTGCAGTTTGATCTTATCCATTATCTGCAAATAAATAGGTTTGTTGTTATCAAATGTCCAGGACATCACGGTCTCCTTTCAACAATTTCTTTTTGTGTCACTTAAATAATACAACTAAACAAAAAACTTGTCAAGCTAAAAGGAGAATTATTTTGGGAATTGCTTAAAAAATGATATAATGAAAAGAAAACGACAAGGAGGGGAAGGCATGCGTTGTCCAAAATGTGGCGCTACTAAATCAAGTGTTATCGATAGCCGTCAAGCTGAAGAAGGAAATACGATTAGAAGAAGACGTGAGTGTGAAGAATGTCAGCATCGTTTTACGACCTATGAACGTGTAGAAGAGAGAACGCTGGTTGTGGTCAAGAAGGATGGCACACGGGAGCAGTTCTCCAGAGATAAAATCTTTAACGGGATTATTCGTTCGGCTCAAAAACGTCCGGTGTCTAGTGATGAGATTGGCATGGTGGTCAATCGTATTGAACAAAAACTCCTCAGTCGCAATGATAATGAAATTCAAAGTGAGGATATTGGTTCACTGGTCATGGAAGAATTGGCTGAACTGGATGAAATCACTTACGTTCGTTTCGCCAGCGTCTATCGTAGCTTTAAAGACGTGAGTGAGCTTGAAAATCTTCTTAAACAAATTACGCAATCTTCAAAGAAGAAAAAGGAAAAATAAATGAAGCCTAATGATCGTTTTTCTTTTCTAAAGAATAATCGGGTGTCGCAAGATCCCACAACTTTGGTGCAGTGCTACCTCCCGATTATAGGTCAGGATGCGCTCAGTCTGTACCTTTATACCTTAGCTTTTTGGGATGGTGGACAAAAAGAACACCTGTTTGCAGCCATCCTCAATCATCTCAATTTTGGGATGGACAGGCTTTTAAAGGCTTTTAAAATCTTATCAGCCTTCAATTTGGTTACCCTCTATCAAAAGGGTGACGGCTATGAACTTGCTATTCATCCAACGCTTTCTAGCTCAGATTTCTTGCGTCATACGGTTTATCGCACCTTATTGGAGAAAAAAATCGGTGAGCCAGAAGTTTCTGATCTGCGCCAAGAGCAGGCAAGTGGAGAGCCTTTGACTGTTCCTTTGAGTCAGGCCTTTCCAGAGATAGAAGACTTGGCTAGTCATGATGAGACACCAGTAACAGCTGATTTTAAAAATGATTTTGATTTGGAGCATTTTCGTCAGCTCATGGCGAGAGATAATCTCCGTTTCCAAGATGAACAGTCAGATGTTTTAGAGTTATTTAAAATTGCTGATGAGAAAAAATGGACCTGGTTTGAAACCTATCAATTGGCCAAATCAACAGCTGTTTCGCAAGTTATTTCTGTCAAGCGCATACGTGAAAAATTAGCGCAAGAGTCTGTTTCATCGGACTTTAGTCCCCAAGAAGCAACCATTATCCGAGAAGCTAAAAGTAAAACTGCCTTGCAATTTTTAGCGGGGATCAAACAAACCCGAAATGCTGGAATTATCCAAGCTGAACGCGATTTGCTAAAACAGATGGCAGACTTGGGCTTGCTTGATGAAGTTATTAATGTTGTTATACTTTTGACCTTCAACAAGGTTGATTCGGCCAATCTCAACGAAAAATATGCCATGAAAGTGGCTAATGATTACTCTTATAACAAGATTCGTTCTGCTGAGGAAGCTGTACTTCGAATCAGAGAGAAAAATCAAAAGGGGCAAGAACAAAAATCAGCCAAGCCAAGCCAAGCCAAAAGCAATGTTCCAAAATGGAGTAATCCAGAATATAAAAATGAAACCAGCGAAGAAACTCGCTTGGAGTTAGAACGTAAGAAAAAAGAAATGTTAGATCGATTAGGAAAAGGAGGAGACTAGATGGAAAGTGTAGGAGATGTGCTTAAAGATCATCCCAGCCGTTTTCAATACCAGGACCTGGTCCAGCAGATTGTAAAAGATCCTGATGTTGCGGCTTTTATCCAGAAGGAATCTCTCAGTCAAGAGGAATTGAATCGTAGTATCTCTAAGTTTAATCAATACATCACCGAGCGAGATAAGTTTCTTCGCGGAGATACTGACTATATCGCGCGTGGCTATAAGCCAATTCTAGTTATGAATCATGGTTACGCAGATGTATCCTATGAGGAAACTCCGGAACTGATTGCGGCTGAAAAAGAAGCGGCTATCAAGAACCGTCTAAGACTGATTAATCTTCCAGCTAGTCTTAAAAAAGCTAGTTTGGCTCAAGTTGATTTGGATGATTTGGGACGTATGCCAGTTTTTGAAAAACTCTTTACCTTTGTTGAGCAATATCCAGAAGTCCGTAAAGGTCTCTATCTCTATGGAGACTTTGGAGTTGGAAAGAGCTTTATGGTGGCTGCCCTAGCCCATGATTTGTCAGAAAAACGTGGTGTTTCATCAACCCTTCTTCACTATCCTAGCTTTGTCATTGATGTCAAAAATGCTATCGGTGATGGGAATGTTAAGAATTTGGTGGATGAAATCAAGCAAGCTGAAGTCTTGATTTTGGATGATATTGGCGCCGAGCAATCAACACCTTGGGTTCGTGATGAAGTCTTGCAAGTCATTCTCCAGTATCGTATGCAGGAAGATTTGCCAACCTTCTTTACCTCAAATTTCAATTTTGAAGATTTGGAAAAACATTTTGCTAAAGGCAAGAACGGAAACGATGAAACATGGGAAGCTAGACGTGTTATGGAGCGTATCCGTTATTTAGCAGAAGAAACACGACTAGAAGGAGAAAATCGCCGATGACAGAAACGATTAAATTAATGCAAAGCCACTCATCAGTGCGCAGATTTAAGGAGCAAGAGATTCCTCAAGAGGACTTGAATGAGATTTTGAAGGCTGCCCAAATGGCTTCAACTTGGAAAAATTTCCAATCTTATTCAGTGATTTTAGTAAGAAGTCAAGAGAAGAAAGATGCTCTGTATGAACTAGTTCCTCAGGAAGCTATTCGTCAATCAGCAGCATTCTTGCTCTTTGTTGGTGATCTAAACCGTGCAGAAAAAGGAGCTCGTCTCCATACAGATACTTTCCAACCACAAGGTGTGGAAGGTCTCTTGATTACATCTGTGGATGCTGCACTTGCTGGGCAAAATACCTTGCTTGCGGCAGAGAGTCTAGGTTACGGTGGGGTAATTATTGGATTGGTGCGTTACAAATCTGCTGAGTTAGCAGAATTGTTCAAGCTTCCTGACTATACTTATCCTGTTTTTGGGATTGCACTGGGTGTGCCCAACCAAAAACATGATGTAAAACCAAGATTGCCACTAGAGAATGTTGTTTTTGAGGAAGAATACCAAGAACAAACAACTGAGGTTATTAAAGCCTATGACCGTGTGCAGACCGAATATGCAGGAGCTCGTGCGACGACCACTTGGAGTCAACGTCTTGCAGAGCAATTTGGTCAGCCTGAACCAAGCTCAACTAGAGAAAATCTTGAACAAAAGAACTTATTATAGAAAGTGAGAAAACATGGCCTTACCAACTGTTGCCATCGTAGGACGTCCCAATGTTGGGAAATCAACCCTGTTTAACCGTATTGCAGGGGAACGCATCTCAATCGTAGAAGATGTCGAAGGAGTGACACGGGACCGTATCTATGCTACTGGTGAATGGCTTAACCGTTCTTTCAGTATGATTGATACTGGAGGGATTGATGATGTTGATGCTCCATTTATGGAACAAATCAAGCACCAGGCAGAGATTGCCATGGAAGAAGCTGATGTCATCGTTTTTGTAGTTTCTGGAAAAGAAGGAATTACGGATGCTGACGAATACGTAGCCCGTAAGCTATATAAAACTCATAAACCTGTTATCCTCGCTGTCAACAAGGTTGACAATCCGGAAATGCGAAATGATATCTATGATTTCTATGCTCTTGGATTGGGAGAACCATTGCCAATTTCATCTGTGCACGGGATTGGTACAGGGGATGTATTAGATGCTATCGTCGAAAATCTACCACATGAAGTCGAAGATGAAAATCCAGATGTCATTAAATTCAGCTTGATTGGTCGCCCCAATGTCGGAAAATCTAGTTTGATTAATGCCATTTTGGGAGAAGACCGCGTGATTGCCAGTCCTGTTGCTGGTACAACTCGTGATGCCATTGATACACATTTTACAGATGCGGATGGCCAAGAGTTTACCATGATTGATACGGCTGGTATGCGTAAGTCTGGTAAAGTCTATGAAAACACAGAAAAATACTCAGTCATGCGTGCTATGCGTGCTATTGACCGTTCAGATGTAGTCTTGATGGTCCTCAATGCTGAAGAAGGCATCCGAGAGTACGATAAGCGTATCGCTGGGTTTGCCCACGAAGCTGGTAAAGGGATGATTATCGTAGTCAACAAGTGGGATACTCTTGAAAAAGATAACCACACCATGAAAAACTGGGAAGAGGATATCCGTGAGCAGTTCCAATATCTGCCTTACGCACCGATTATCTTTGTTTCGGCTTTGACCAAGCAACGTCTCCACAAACTTCCAGAGATGATTAAACAAATCAGCGAGAGTCAAAATACCCGTATCCCATCAGCAGTCTTGAATGATGTCATCATGGATGCTATCGCCATCAACCCAACACCGACTGATAAAGGGAAACGCCTCAAGATCTTCTATGCGACTCAAGTGGCAACCAAACCACCGACCTTTGTGATATTTGTCAACGAAGAAGAGCTTATGCACTTCTCTTACTTGCGTTTCTTAGAAAATCAAATCCGCAAGGCCTTTGTATTTGAGGGGACGCCAATCCATCTCATCGCAAGAAAACGGAAATAAAATGATAAAAAGAAGAAGGTTAACAGACCTTCTTTTTTGTAGATGATACCAAGAGCGTAGATTTAAATTTGTCATCAAATTAACACGACTTTCTTTGTTCTTGTCATGGTTTTGTAATGAAAAGGTACTTTCTTTGTAAGATTCAAAATGCTATAATGCTCTAAACAATTTTCCTTGCATAAGGAGGTTATTATGAAAAAAGATAGATTGTTAAAGAATCCTTTCTTGGTGCGTCTACTCGGCTTGCTGATGGCATTTTTCTTCCTATCAGCATTCACTGCACCTGAAAAACCAGACTATGGTATCTATGATCCAAATCATTATTTGACAGAGGAAACCATCACTCAAATTCGAGATTTGAATGAAGCCAATAGTCAAAAGGCAGAAAAGCTTCAAATAGGAGTCTATATCGTAGACAGTTTGGAAGGAGAAAGCATTGAAACGGTGGCTAATGAAACTGCCAGGGCTTGGAAGATTGGCTATTCAGGAGATAATTTTGGAAGTCTCATTGTGGTAGCTGTTCAAGACCGTAAATCAAGAATTGAAACCAGTAATAACACCGCCATTAGAATAACGGACTATCAAACCAAGCAGATCTTGGCAGCCAGCCGTACAGATTTTAAAACTGGTGACTATAGTAAAGGAATTCTAGCGATTGCCAAAGGCTTGGACAATCAATTTTATAAAGGAACTGGAACTCTTCCGTCTGATGAATCCTCTAAAATCAAACGTTATTCTGAAAACTTCAGTGGAAAAAAATCGAGTCGCAATAGTAGCTCGTCTAGTCATCGTAAGAACAGTGACCCTATGGACAATGTGTTCGGAGTCGGGATAATCATTTATTTCATTATCGTATTTATAGCCATTATTAGAGGAGGCGGCGGTGGCCGAGGAGGAGATTCCTCTGACGGAGGATGGTGGTTTAGTGACTCATCTGACTCAGGTTCATCTTGGTCCGACTCAGGATCTGACTCCTCTAGTAGCTGGGACGGTGGCGGCTTCGATGGCGGTGGTTCATCCGATGATTGGTGATGCTCGTATAAAATTTAAGGAAATAAGTAGGTTTAGATATGAAAAATAAAGGAATTATTTATGTGTTGAGCATTTTGCTGGCTATTATCTTACTTGGCGGTTGCTCAGCAGTAGGCACTTATAACGGTCTCGTCTCCGAACAAACCAAGGTCGAGCAAGCGCAAGCTGATGTAGCGACAGCTCTTCAACGTCGTTCTGACTTGATTGGAAATTTGGTAGAGTCTGTAAAAGGGCAGATGAACCATGAGACAGAGGTTTTCACCAAGATTTCGGAAGCTCGTGCTAAAATTGGGAATGGCTCCGTAACTTCAAAAGAAAATCAAGAGGCTCAAGGAGAGTTGAGCTCAGCCATCTCACGTTTGATATCGCTAACTGAAAATTATCCTGAGTTGAAAAGCAACCAAAATGTAGAACAACTCATGGTTGAACTGGCTGGAAGTGAAAATCGTATTTTTGTGGCCCGTAAGGACTATAACCAAGCGGCAACGGAATATAATCAAAAATTAAGAAGCTTCCCAACAGTTCTTTTCGCTAATATGATGAATTTTAAAGAGGCAGAAACCTTTAAAGAAAGCGAAGAAGCTAAGACGGCTCCAAAGGTTGACTTTGGCAATTCTACAACCAAAGAGTAGATTTGATATTGCAAAAAGAAAATCGATGACTCAAATAGTTTAAACATTTACAAAAAAAGGCTTTAAATGAGCCTTTTTTAGCTTGTAGAAACACGGATTCTTTCTTGAAAAAACTTGGCAAATATGTTACAATGAGAAGAACGTTTTAAAATATTAAGAATTCGAAGTAAGGAAAAAAATGGCAAATTTACTAAAAACAATCATCGAAAATGATAAAGGTGAACTTCGTCGTCTTGAAAAGATGGCTGACAAGGTTTTGAAATACGAAGACGAGATGGCTGCAATGACAGATGAGCAACTTCAAGCGAAAACGGATGAGTTTAAGCAACGTTATCAAAATGGTGAAACGTTAGATCAGCTCTTGTATGAAGCATTTGCGGTTGTTCGCGAAGGTGCTAAGCGTGTCCTTGGTCTCTTCCCATACAAGGTTCAGGTTATGGGTGGTATCGTTCTTCACCACGGTGACGTTCCAGAAATGCGTACTGGTGAGGGTAAAACCTTGACAGCGACTATGCCTGTTTATTTGAATGCCTTAGCTGGCCAGGGAGTACACGTAGTTACAGTCAACGAGTACCTAACAGAACGTGACGCTACTGAAATGGGTGAGTTGTATTCATGGCTTGGTTTGTCAGTAGGGATCAACTTAGCTGCAAAATCTCCAATGGAGAAAAAAGAAGCTTATCTCTGTGACATTACTTACTCAACGAACTCAGAAATTGGTTTCGACTATCTTCGTGACAACATGGTTGTTCGTGCAGAGAATATGGTTCAACGTCCGCTCAACTATGCCTTGGTCGATGAGGTTGACTCTATCTTGATCGACGAAGCTCGTACGCCTTTGATCGTCTCAGGAGCTAATGCAGTTGAAACAAGCCAACTTTACCATATGGCTGACCACTTTGTGAAGTCTTTGGATAAAGATGACTATATCATTGATATTCAGTCTAAGACAATCGGTTTGTCTGACTCTGGTATCGACAAGGCTGAAAGCTTCTTCAAACTAGAAAATCTTTATGATATCGAAAATGTGGCTTTGACTCACTTTATCGACAACGCCCTTCGCGCCAACTACATCATGATTCTTGATATTGACTATGTGGTCAGCGAAGAACAAGAAATCTTGATTGTCGACCAATTTACAGGTCGTACCATGGAAGGTCGTCGTTACTCTGATGGCTTGCACCAAGCGATTGAAGCTAAAGAAGGTGTGCCAATCCAAGATGAGACCAAGACATCAGCATCAATCACTTACCAAAACCTTTTCCGTATGTATAAAAAATTGGCAGGTATGACAGGTACTGGTAAAACAGAAGAAGAAGAATTCCGCGAAATCTACAACATTCGTGTTATTCCAATTCCTACTAACCGTCCAATCCAACGTATCGACCATTCAGACCTTCTTTACGCTAGTCTTGATGCAAAATTCAAGGCTGTAGTAGAAGATGTTAAGGCGCGTTACCAAAAAGGTCAGCCTGTCTTGGTAGGTACTGTTGCCGTTGAAACCAGTGATTTTCTTTCTAAGAAATTGGTTGAAGCAGGCGTACCTCACGAAGTATTGAATGCTAAAAACCACTACAGAGAAGCGCAAATCATCATGAACGCTGGTCAACGTGGTGCGATTACTATCGCAACCAACATGGCCGGTCGTGGTACCGATATTAAGCTTGGTGAAGGGGTTCGTGAACTTGGTGGCCTTTGTGTCATTGGTACAGAACGTCACGAGAGCCGTCGTATTGATAATCAGCTTCGTGGACGTTCAGGTCGTCAAGGTGATCCAGGTGAGTCACAGTTCTACTTGTCACTCGAAGATGATTTGATGAAGCGTTTCGGTTCAGAACGTTTGAAAGGTGTCTTTGAACGTCTGAATATGTCTGACGAAGCCATCGAATCTCGTATGTTGACACGTCAGGTCGAAGCAGCGCAAAAACGTGTTGAAGGAAATAACTACGATACTCGTAAACAAGTCCTCCAATATGATGATGTTATGCGTGAACAACGTGAGATCATCTACGCACAACGCTATGATGTTATCACTGCAGAACGTGACTTGGCTCCTGAAATTCACGCCATGATTCGTCGTACGATTGGACGAATTGTCGATGGGCATGCTCGTTCTAAACAAGATGAAAAACTTGAAGCAATCTTGAACTTTGCCAAGTACAACTTGCTTCCAGAAGATTCGATTTTACTTTCAGACCTAGAAGGTTTGTCTGACCAAGCTATCAAAGATGAACTATACCAACGTGCATTGAAAGTCTACGATAGCCAAGTTGCTAAACTTCGTGATGAAGAAGCTGTGAAAGAATTCCAGAAAGTCTTGATTCTACGTGTTGTAGATAACAAGTGGACTGACCATATCGATGCCCTTGATCAGTTGAGAAATGCAGTTGGTCTTCGTGGTTATGCCCAAAACAACCCTGTCGTGGAATATCAAGCGGAAGGCTTCCGTATGTTTAATGATATGATTGGTTCGATTGAGTTTGATGTGACTCGCTTGATGATGAAAGCACAAATTCATGAACAAGAACGACCACAAACTGAGCATCATATCAGTACGACAGCAACTCGAAATATTGCTGCGCAACAGAAAGATCTTCCAGCTGATTTGGACCTCAGTCAAGTAAAACGTAATGACTTATGTCCATGTGGATCTGGTAAGAAATTTAAAAACTGTCACGGTAAACGACGTTAAGAATGATTAATTTTCAGGCGGATGCCTAGTGAAAAGTGAATTTTCGCTTGGCGTCCGTTTGCTTTATAAGGAGATGGATAATGGTATTTACAGCAAAAAGCCCTAAAATTAATATTGATGAAGTTCGTAGTTTGTCTAAACTAGAAGGACAAGTACTTGCGAACAAACTCCAACGTGATCAAGAACTTGAAGCAATTATTCGTGGGGAAGACCAACGCATCTTGTTGGTGATTGGTCCTTGCTCGTCTGACAATGAAGAAGCAGTCCTAGAGTACGCCAAGCGTTTGTCAAAACTTCAGGAAGAAGTCAAAGACCGCGTCTTTATGGTCATGCGTGTCTATACTGCTAAACCACGTACTAATGGTGATGGATATAAGGGATTGATTCACCAACCAAATGCCAAAGAAGCGCCTAGCCTCATCAATGGAATCAAGGCGGTTCGTCATCTGCACTACCGTGTTATTTCTGAAACAGGAATGATCACGGCGGATGAAATGTTGTATCCAGAGAATCTTCCCTTAGTAGATGATTTGATTTCATATATGGCAGTTGGAGCCCGTTCAGTTGAAGACCAACAACACCGTTTTGTAGCCAGCGGAGCAGATTTTGCAACAGGTTTTAAAAATCCAACCTCAGGAAATCTCAATGTCATGTTTAACGGTATTTATGCAGCTCAAAACAAGCAGAGTTTTCTTTTCCTAGGGAAAGAAGTCGAGACTACTGGAAATCCTCTATCGCACGCTATTCTCCGTGGAGCTCTGAACGAGTACGGGAAGAACATTCCTAACTACTACTACGATAATTTGATGGATACTATTGCTCAGTATGAAAAGATGGGACTTGAGAATCCATTCATCATTATTGATACCAACCATGACAACTCAGGTAAACAGTATATGGAGCAGATTCGTATCGTTCGTCAGACCTTGATTAATCGCGACTGGAATGAAAAGATTAAAAAATATGTTCGTGGATTCATGATTGAGTCTTATCTAGAAGACGGTCGTCAAAACGAACCTGAGGTCTTTGGTAAATCTATCACGGATCCATGTCTAGGATGGGAAAACACTGAAGCTCTTGTTCGTGAAATCTACCAAAGGCTAGGAGAATAATATGGCATTTATTGAGAAAGGTCAAGAAATCAATATTGAAGCGATTAAGGCGGAAACACAATTATCTGCAGAAGCCTTACAGCATAAGGAAAGTCGTGACCAAGAACTAGCAGATATTCTTTCAGGGGAGGATGACCGCGTTCTATTGGTCATTGGACCTTGTTCGTCTGACAATGAAGAAGCAGTCCTTGAGTATGCTCGCCGTTTGGCAGCCTTGCAGAAAAAAGTTGAGGACAAGATTTTCATGGTCATGCGTGTCTATACTGCAAAGCCACGTACCAATGGTGATGGATATAAGGGTTTGGTTCATCAGCCAGATACTTCTAAAGCTCCAAGCTTGATTAATGGTCTGCAGGCTGTTCGTCAGCTTCATTATCGAGTGATTACGGAAACTGGATTGACCACAGCGGATGAAATGCTCTACCCAGCCAATCTGGTTTTGGTTGACGACTTGGTAAGCTATCACGCGGTGGGTGCGCGTTCAGTAGAAGACCAGGAGCACCGTTTTGTAGCTTCAGGGATTGATGCACCAGTAGGGATGAAGAATCCAACCTCTGGAAATCTCTCTGTTATGTTTAATGCCATCTATGCTGCACAAAACAAACAAACCTTTCTCTTCCATGGTCAAGAAGTTGAAACTTCAGGAAATCCTCTGGCCCACGTCATCCTTCGTGGAGCTATGAATGAATACGGGAAGAATGAACCAAACTTCTACTATGAAACTCTCTTAGATGCTATCGGTCTCTACGATTCTATGGGCCTTGAGAATCCTTTTATCATGATTGATACCAACCATGATAATTCAGGAAAACAATATATGGAGCAAGTTCGAATTGTTCGTCAAGCTTTGCTCAACCGTGACTGGAATGAAAAGATTAAGAAGACAGTTCGAGGCTTCATGATTGAATCCTACTTAGCGGATGGTCGCCAAAACCAACCAGAGGTTTTTGGTTGCTCTATTACTGACCCTTGTCTAGGTTGGGAAAATACAGAAGCATTGGTAGAAGAAATCTATACTACCTTAACAAAATAAGTGAAAAGGATGGAGTTGGGGGAATCTCAACTCCTTTTGATGAAAATGATAGTTGGACACGGAATCGATATTGAAGAATTAGCTTCCATACAAAATGCAGTTGAAAAAAGAGAAGGATTTGCGCAGCGTGTTCTGACAGACAAAGAATTGAAGCGCTTTGCCAATCTCAAAGGTCGTAGACAGATCGAGTATTTGGCTGGTCGTTGGTCAGCTAAAGAAGCTTTTTCAAAGGCTATGGGAACGGGTATTGGAAAGCTAGGCTTTCAGGACTTGGAAATTTTGAACAATGAGAGAGGGGCTCCCTACTTCAGCAAATCCCCGTTTTCAGGAAAAGTCTGGCTATCGATCAGCCATACAGATCAGTTTGTGACAGCTAGTGTTATTTTGGAGGAAGATTATGAAAACTAGTCCACATAGACCAACTAAGGCCCTCATTAATCTAGGAGCAATTCGCTACAATATTCAACAAATGGGAGCGCACATTCCTGAAGGCACCCTCAAATGGGCGGTTGTGAAAGCCAATGCCTATGGACATGGGGCTATAGCTGTTGCGACTGCTATCCAGGATGATGTAGATGGTTTTTGCGTTTCTAATATCGATGAAGCCATCGAGCTCCGTCAGGCAGGGATTTCTAAGAAAATCCTCATTTTAGGAATATCCGAGGTGGAATCAATTGCGCTAGCGCAAGAATTTGATATTACTTTGACAGTAGCAGGATTGGAATGGCTTGAAAGTCTCCTTGCTACTGAGTCAGATTTAGCTGGTTTAACCGTTCACCTTAAGATTGACTCAGGTATGGGACGAATTGGTTTTAGAAGTGCTAGTGAGGCTCAACAAGCCCAAGCTTCACTCAAGAAACAAGGAGCCAATGTTGAGGGAATCTTTACTCACTTTGCAACAGCAGATGAAGAGTCGGATAGCTACTTTAAGCAACAGTTAGATTGTTTTAAGGGAATCCTAGATGACTTGCAAGAAGTGCCAGAAATCGTTCATGCAAGCAACTCTGCAACGACTCTATGGCATGCGGAAACGATTTTCAATGCAGTCCGTATGGGAGATGCTATGTATGGACTCAATCCAAGTGGTCAGGTATTGGACTTGCCTTATGAACTAAAACCAGCCTTAACTTTGGAGTCAGCCATCGTTCATGTCAAAACAGTAGAGACTGGTGCTTGTATGGGCTACGGAGCGACCTATCAGGCAGACAGTGAGCAAGTCATTGCCACTTTGCCAATCGGTTATGCGGATGGTTGGACACGAGACATGCAGAATTTCTCAGTTCTGGTTGATGGGCAATTGTGCCCCATCGTAGGGCGTGTATCCATGGACCAAATCACCATTCGCTTACCTAAGCTTTACCCATTGGGTACCAAGGTAACTTTAATTGGCTCAGACGGTGATAAAGAACTTACTGCAACAGATGTAGCAGCCTACCGAGGAACCATCAATTATGAGGTGGTTTGTCTCCTCAGTGATCGAATTCCAAGAGAATATTATTAAGAAATAGAAGGAAAGGAGTAGAGCATGAATTTACATCAACCCTTGCATGTCTTACCAGGAGTAGGACCTAAATCAGCTGAGAAATATGCCAAACTAGGGATTGAAAACTTGCAAGATCTCTTGCTCTACTTCCCTTTCCGTTATGAAGATTTTAAGACTAAGCAGGTGCTAGAGCTAGAAGACGGTGAAAAGGCTGTTTTATCTGGTCAGGTAGTGACACCAGCCAGTGTTCAATATTATGGTTTTAAGCGTAATCGCCTACGCTTTAGCCTCAAGCAGGGAGAGGTTGTTTTTGCAGTTAATTTCTTCAACCAACCCTACCTAGCTGACAAGATTGAACTAGGAGCAACCTTGGCTGTCTTTGGCAAGTGGGATCGTGCCAAGGCAAGTCTCACAGGAATGAAGGTTTTAGCCCAAGTCGAGGATGACCTCCAGCCTGTCTATCGCCTAGCGCAAGGCGTCAGTCAAGCAGGACTTGTTAAAATCATTAAAACCGCCTTTGATCAGGGGCTGGACCTCTTGATAGAAGAAAACATCCCCCAGTCCTTGCTAGAAAAATACAAACTCATGCCCCGTAGGCAGGCTGTTCGTGCCATGCACTTTCCTAAAGATTTGGCAGAATACAAACAGGCTCTCCGTCGAATCAAATTCGAGGAACTCTTTTATTTCCAAATGCAATTACAGACCCTCAAGTCTGAAAATAAGGTTGATGGAAGTGGTCTGGTCTTGAACTGGTCTCAGAAAACATTAACTGCAGTTAAAGAGAAATTGCCTTTTGCCTTGACCCAAGCCCAAGAAAAAAGCCTGCAAGAAATTCTAACAGATATGAAGTCGAACCATCACATGAATCGACTTTTACAAGGGGATGTAGGAAGTGGGAAGACAGTGGTTGCAGGTCTTGCTATGTATGCAGCTGTAACGGCAGGGTATCAGGCTGCCCTCATGGTTCCAACAGAGATTCTTGCAGAGCAGCATTTTGAAAGTCTAGAGAGTCTTTTTCCGGATTTGAAATTAGCTCTCCTAACAGGCTCATTGAAAGCTACAGAAAAACGCAAGGTCTTGGAAATTATTGCTAAGGGGGAAGCTGATGTGATTATCGGAACCCATGCTCTTATACAAGACGGCGTGGACTATGCCCGACTCGGCTTGATTATCATCGATGAGCAACACCGCTTTGGTGTAGGGCAAAGGCGTATTTTACGGGAAAAAGGTGAAAATCCAGATGTCCTCATGATGACGGCAACTCCCATACCTCGGACCTTAGCTATTACTGCCTTTGGAGATATGGATGTTTCTATTATTGACCAGATGCCTGCTGGACGCAAACCCATCGTAACTCGCTGGATCAAGCATGAGCAATTACCACAGGTCTTGACTTGGTTGGAGGGTGAGATTCAGAAAGGCTCCCAAGTCTATGTTATTTCACCTTTGATTGAAGAATCTGAAGCCTTGGATCTTAAAAATGCCATTGCTCTGTCAGAAGAGTTAACAACTCATTTTGCTGGGAAAGCAAAAGTTGCTCTCTTACATGGGAAGATGAAGAGTGATGAAAAAGACCAGATTATGCAGGATTTCAAAGAGAGAAAGACAGATATCCTGGTCTCTACAACGGTTATCGAGGTCGGGGTAAATGTGCCAAATGCGACAGTCATGATTATCATGGATGCTGATCGTTTCGGACTTAGTCAACTTCACCAGCTCAGAGGTCGTGTCGGTCGTGGAGACAAGCAGTCCTATGCAGTTCTAGTGGCCAATCCAAAAACTGACTCTGGGAAAGACCGCATGCGTATCATGACGGAAACGACCAATGGTTTTGTCCTTGCAGAAGAAGATTTGAAAATGCGAGGTTCTGGTGAAATTTTTGGGACCAAACAGTCAGGCCTACCAGAGTTTCATGTGGCTGATATCATCGAAGACTTCCCAATTCTTGAGGAAGCTAGAAAGGTAGCTAGCTATATCAGCTCCCTCCCAAATTGGCGAGAGGATCCAGAGTGGCACATGATTGCCTTACATCTAGAGAAGAAAGAATATCTGGATTAAGCTTTTTCTAAGATAATGTTAAGTTTGCTTTTAGGGTGAGTATCTATACTAGAGTCATCCAAAAGAAACGAGGACTCTCTCATGACTATTAAAGTAAATTACCAAAAGACATTTCAAAAGGAAACTCAACCTTCTCCTAAATACTAAGAAAAGAGTGAAATCGCTCTTTTTTATTTTTTTAAAACTACTTTCAGAGGGATTCTTGCTGGGGTCGGACATTAAATCCACTTTCCGTTTCCCTTTCTTTCTTGCATTGCTTCCCCATATGTGCTACAGTTATGATAACGGTTACAAAATAAAGGAGAATTCTATGAGAAATCCAGCATTAGTAGAAGAAATGAAAACATATAAAGGAAGAGATGAAGTACCTCAGGATTTTGATGCTTTTTGGGATGGTGAGATTGAGAAAGTTTCTGTCTTGCCAGAATATCAATTAGAGGAAGGCGACTTTCATATCCCAAATGTGAAATGCTATGAACTTACTTTTAAAGGTACACGTGATGGCCTTGTCTATGCGCGTGTGGTCTTACCAAAATTAGATAAGAAAGTACCAGTTATTTTCCACTTCCATGGCTATATGGGACGTTGTTGGGATTGGACAGATATGCTAGCCTTTACCGTCGCTGGTTATGGGGTTGTATCGATGGATGTTCGTGGGCAATCTGGTTACTCACAAGACGGCTTGCGTTCGCCTCTCGGAAATACAGTTAAGGGTCAAATCATCCGTGGTGCAGTAGAAGGAAAAGAGCAACTCTTCTATAAGGATGTTTATCTTGATATTTATCAATTGATTGAGATTGTAGCTAGTCTCCCTCAAGTGGATGAGGGGCAATTGGCTAGTTATGGAGCTTCGCAAGGAGGAGCCTTGGCTTTAGTGGCTGCTGGTCTCAATCCACGTATCAAGCGAACAGTTGCCATCTATCCATTCTTGTCAGACTTTAGAGGAGTGCTAGAAATTGGCAATACCAGCGAAGCTTATGATGAGCTTTTTCGTTACTTTAAGTTTCATGATCCTTTCCATGAGACAGAAGAACAGATCATGGAGACGCTTGGTTATATCGATGTGAAAAATCTTGCCCATCGAATAAAAGGTGAGGTGAGAATGATTACAGGGCTTGATGACGATGTCTGCTATCCAATCACCCAGTTCGCTATTTACAATCGTTTGACTTGTGAAAAGAGCTATCGTCTCATGCCAGAATATGCCCACGAGGCTATGAATGTCCATGTCAATGACCAGGTTTACAACTGGTTGTGTGGTAGTGAGATTCCCTTTACCTATGTAGGTCATTAAAAAAATGAAAAAGGGCCCTGCTAAAACAGGGCTTTCTTTTTGGGAAATTAAAGAAAGTAGTTTCTAAAAGTTTGAAACATAGAAATATATCTGAAAGTAAATTCTATTATAGTTTATTAAGGCTATTATTTAGAATATTTATTATATAATAGGTGTAACATCAAGTCGAAAGGAGTAAAATGGTTGCTTACTGGAAGGAAGTAAATAAAGGCAGCCACAATTCAGATGAAAAAGAATGGGGAAACCCGTCAATAATACAGTTTCTTTACATGATTTATGCCCTGGAGGCAAAAAATTTTAAGTAAAAAAGAAAGCGCTTTATTTTTGTGGAAAATGGAAGGAAATATATGACACAGAGAGATTTTGAACGGAAACAACGTTTTGGAATTAGAAAGTTTACAGTAGGAGCTGCATCAGTAGTCATTGGGGCAGTTGTTTTTGGTGCGTCGCCAGTTTTAGCTCAAGAAGCTCCAGCAACCAGTGGTGAAACAGCTGGACAAGCTTTGCCAGAATTGCCAAAAGAAGTAGAATCAGGAAATCTGGCTAACATAGATAAGGAACTTGCTGATAAGTTGGCAGCAGCGACAGATAAAGGAACTGAGGTAAACCGTGAGGAGCTGCAAGCAAATCCAGGTTCTGAAAACCCAACAGAAACTGAAACTCCAGCAGCTGAAACTAATAAGACGGAAGAAACTGAGAATCAAGAAGCTATCGCTCGTGATTATTACTCAAGAGAATTGGAAAATGTTAATACTGTCGTAGAAAAAAATGACCTTGACATTAATGCAACAAATAATCAACGAGATGATCTGACAAGTGACTTAGAGAAGTTAAAGAAACTTCAAGATGCAACAGTGCATATGGAGTTCAAACCAGATGCATCGGCACCACGTTTTTACAATCTTTTCTCTGTATCAAGTGATACCAAGGAAAATGAGTACTTCACCATGTCAGTCTTTGATAATACAGCCCTTATCGAAGGCCGTGATGCAAATGGTGCGCAATTCTATGATAAATACACCGATGCGCCATTAAAGGTTCGCCCAGGTCAGTGGAATTCAGTTACCTTTACTGTGGAAAAACCAACAACTGAAGTCCCTACTGGAAGAGTTCGTCTATATGTAAATGGTGTCTTGTCCAGAACAAGTCTAAAATCTGGGAAATTCATCAAAGATATGCCAGATGTTAACCACGTTCAAATCGGAGCAACCAAACGAGGAAGTAAGACAGTTTGGGGCTCAAATCTACAAGTTCGTAATCTAACAGTCTATGACCGTGCCTTAACACAAGATGAAGTTCGAACACGAAGTCAATTATTTGAAAGAGGAGACTTGGGGCAAGAACTTCCAGAAGGGGCTGAAATTTCTAAAAAAACAGATGTTTTTACAGCGGGTAAAAATGGGCAGTCAAATCCAGATGGTATTAATAGCTATCGTATTCCAGCCCTCCTTAAGACTGACAAGGGAACTTTGATTGCTGGTGCTGACGAACGCCGCTTACACCACTATGACTGGGGTGATATCGGTATGGTCGTTAAACGAAGTGAAGACAAGGGCCAAACATGGGGCGATCGCATCACTCTTACGAATCTACGTGACAATCCAAAAGCCAAGGATCCAAACATTGGTTCACCAGTAAACATCGATATGGTTCTGGTCCAAGATACGCAAACTAAACGAATCTTCTCAGTTTACGATATGTTCCCAGAAGGTAAAGGAATCTTCGGAATGTCTTCTGAAAGAGAAGTTGCCTATAAGGAAATTGATGGAAAAACTTATCAAATTCTATACCGTGAAGGAGAAAATGGAGCCTATACGATTCGTGAAAATGGTGTTGTCTACACACCAGATGGTCAGGCAACAGATTACCGTGTTGTTGTAAATCCTGTCAAACCTGCTTATAGTGATAAAGGCGATCTTTATCAAGGTGAGCAGCTACTAGGAAATATCTACTTTACAAGTAATAAAACTTCTCCATTTAGAATTGCTAAAGACAGCTACCTATGGATGTCTTACAGTGATGATGATGGTAAGACTTGGTCTGCGCCACAAGATATTACTCCAATGGTCAAAGCTGATTGGATGAAATTCTTAGGTGTGGGACCTGGAGTGGGAATTACCCTCCAGAATGGACCTCATAAAGGTCGGATTGTTGTCCCTGTCTATACGACAAACAGAACCAACCACCTCGACGGTTCTCAATCATCTCGTATCATCTATTCAGATGACCATGGTAAGACTTGGCATATGGGTGGCGGTGTCAATGACAATCGTACACTTTATGATGGCGCAGTAATTGATTCAAGCAACATGAAAAATTACTACGCTCAAAATACAGAAGCTTCTGTTGTTCAGTTGAACAATGGTCAGTTAAAACTCTTTATGCGTGGTTTGACTGGTGATTTGCAAGTTGCGACAAGTAATGATGGTGGTATTACATGGGACAACTATGTAGCACGCTATGATGTACCCGATGTTTATGTTCAAATGGCGGCGACTCATACGGTTCAAGATGGTAAAGAGTATATTCTTCTAGCAAATGCTAATGGACCAGGTCGTAAGAATGGCTACATTCGAGTGGCTCGTGTAGAAGAAGATGGCGAGTTGACTTGGTTGCACCATCATTTGATTCAAGAAGGTGAGTACGCTTATAACTCACTTCAACAAATTGGGCCAAAAGAATTTGGTCTCTTGTATGAACATCATGAAGCTGGTGGCAATCCATATACTCTATCCTTCAAGAAATTCAACTGGGATTATCTAACTAAAGAGAGAGTTGCTTCTAAAGAAGTGAAAGTTACAACGGCTATGGAAAAATGGCCAGGCATTATTGCTATGGAATTTGATTCAGAAGTCTTGGTAAATCAAGCTCCAACTCTCAAACTAGCTAATGGTAAGACTGCAACCTTCATGACTCAGTATGATACTAAGACTCTCCTATTTACAATAGCTCCTGAAGATATAGGTCAAAAAGTTACATCTATTGAAGCGGGTGCAATTGAAAGTATGCATAACTTGCCAGTATCTGTGGTCGGTACTAAACTTACGAATGGTTTTAATGGTGACGAACCGGCAATCCATGAAGTCCCAGAATTTACAGGTGGTGTCAATGGTGACGAAGCAGCTGTAACAGAACTTCCTGAGTACACTGAATCTATTGGAACAGTAGGTGACGAAGCAGCACCAACAGTAGAAGTCCCTGAGTTTGAAGGTGACGTAAATGGTGAAGCATCATCTGAATCTGAGCTTCCTGAACACTCTGTTCCTAGCGCAACAGTAGGTGATGAGGCGGCACCAACAGTAGAAGTCCCAGAATTCGAAGGTGGTGTCAATGGTGACGAAGCAGCTGTAACAGAATTTCCTGAGTACACTGAATCTATTGGAACAGTAGGTGACGAAGCAGCACCAACAGTAGAAGTCCCTGAGTTTGAAGGTGACGTAAATGGTGAAGCATCATCTGAATCTGAGCTTCCTGAACACTCTGTTCCTAGCGCAACAGTAGGTGATGAGGCGTCACCAACAGTAGAAGTTCCAGAATTCGAAGGTGGTGTCAATGGTGACGAAGCAGCTGTAACAGAACTTCCTGAGTACACTGAAGCCATTGGAACAGTAGGTGATGAGGCGTCACCAACAGTAGAAGTTCCAGAATTCGAAGGTGGTGTCAATGGTGACGAAGCAGCTGTAACAGAATTTCCTGAGTACACTGAAGCCATTGGAACAGTAGGTGACGAAGCAACACCAACAGTAGAAGTCCCTGAGTTTGAAGGTGACGTAAATGCAGTCGAAGCTGCAGTTCATGAGCTTCCAGAATTCACAGGTGGAGTAAATGCAGTTGAAGCGCTCAAGAATGAGCTTCCAGAATTCACAGGCGGAGTAAACGCAGTTGAAGCGCTCAAGAATGAGCTTCCAGAATTCACAGGCGGAGTAAACGCAGTTGAAGCACTCAAAAATGAGCTTCCAGAATTTGCAGGTGGAGCAAATGCAGTTCAAGCCCTTAAGCATGAACTTCCAGAATTCACAGGCGGAGTAAATGCAGTCGAAGCAGCCAAAAACGAACTTCCGGAATATAAGATTGAAGAAAAACCGCTTGTCACTTTAGTAGCACAGCAAGACAAGACATATCAAGCTCCAGCAGCTCAACCACAACAACCAACCCTCCCTGCAACAGGAAGTGAGGTTTCACCTCCTCTAGTATCTGTAGGAATGGTTGGAATGCTTCTCGGCTTGTTTGGAATGGCTAAGAAAAAAGAAGATTAATGGCAACATTGAATCTAAAAAGTCTCTATAAAAAAGGTTTAGACTTATATTAGAAGGGTCTGTAACGTTCATTCGTTACAGGCTCTTTATTTGTAGAAAGCGAAGATTCTAGTGGAAATAAGCGGATGGAAGGCGATTCAAACTCTGGTATTTCTCCCTGAAACTACTTTCAGGAGATTCTGTTTCATAAAATTGTTTTGAAACTTCAATCTATTCTAGTACAAGTTATTGAAAGCGCTTTAAAAATGATATATAATAGGCTCATAAGAAAAAAGAAAAGGAGGAAAGTGGATGCCACAGATTAGTAAAGAAGCCTTGATTGAGCAGATTAAAGATGGAATCATCGTTTCTTGTCAGGCACTTCCTCACGAACCGCTTTATACAGAAGCGGGAGGTGTAATGCCCTTGCTAGTCAAAGCGGCTGAGCAAGGTGGAGCAGTCGGTATCCGAGCAAATAGTGTTCGGGATATTAAGGAAATCAAAGAGGTCACAAATCTTCCGATTATCGGAATTATCAAACGTGATTATCCACCACAGGAACCATTCATCACAGCTACTATGAAAGAAGTTGATGAACTAGCAGCTCTAGATATTGAGGTGATTGCTCTTGATTGTACAAAGAGAGAACGCCATGATGGCCTAGAGATTCAAGAATTTATCCGTCAAATCAAAGAAAAATATCCAAACCAACTCTTGATGGCTGACACAAGTACCTTTGAAGAAGGACTAACAGCAGTTGAGGCGGGAATCGACTTTGTCGGAACAACCTTGTCAGGCTACACATCTTATAGTCCAAAAGTGGATGGTCCAGATTTTGAACTCATCAAGAAACTATGCGATGCAGGTGTAGACGTCATCGCAGAAGGAAAAATTCATACACCAGAACAGGCTAAGCAAATCCTAGGTTACGGAGTGCGAGGCATCGTAGTTGGTGGCGCTATTACTAGACCAAAAGAGATCACGGAACGATTTGTTGCGGGTCTCAAATAAGACAATTAAAACATGAGGAGAGTGGTTGATTAGTAAAATAAAATGTAAACGTATACAAAGTTGTCAATACTCATTATCCGTTTCGGATACGCATACCATCATTTAGGAGAATACTAATGAAATTTAGAAAACTAGCTTGTACAGTACTTGCGGGTGCTGCTGTTCTATCTCTTGCTGCTTGTGGCAAATCAGACGCTAACAAAGATGCGGCTAAATCAGGTGGCGACTCTGCTGCAACTACAGAAATTACTTGGTGGGCATTCCCTGTCTTCACACAAGAAAAAACAGGTGACGGTGTAGGAACTTATGAAAAATCTATCATCGAAGCTTTCGAAAAAGCAAACCCAGATATCAAAGTTAAACTAGAAACAATCGACTTCAAATCTGGTCCAGAAAAAATCACGACAGCTATTGAAGCTGGAACTGCTCCAGATGTACTTTTCGATGCACCAGGTCGTATCATTAATTACGGTAAAAATGGTAAATTAGCTGAGTTGAATGACCTCTTTACAGATGAATTTGTTAAAGATGTTAACAATGAAAACATCATTAAAGCAAGTAAAGCTGGTGATAAAGCATACATGTATCCAATCAGTTCTGCACCATTCTACATGGCTATGAACAAGAAAATGTTGGAAGATGCTGGTGTAGCTAACCTTGTTAAAGAAGGTTGGACAACAGATGATTTTGAAAAAGTCTTGAAAGCACTTAAAGACAAAGGATACACTCCAGGTTCATTGTTCAGTTCTGGTCAAGGGGGAGACCAAGGAACACGTGCCTTCATCGCTAACCTTTACGGCGGTTCTGTAACAGACAAAGAAGTTACTAAATACACAACTGACGATCCTAAGTTCGTCAAAGGTCTTGAAAAAGCAACTAGCTGGATTAAAGATGGTTTGTTGAACAACGGTTCACAATTTGACGGTGGAGCAGACATCCAAAACTTTGCAAATGGTCAAACATCATACACAATCCTTTGGGCACCAGCTCAAAACGGTATCCAAGCTAAATTGTTGGAAGCAAGTAAAGTTGAAGTGGTAGAAGTTCCATTCCCATCTGATTCAGGCAAACCAGCTCTTGAGTACCTTGTAAACGGATTTGCAGTATTTAACAACAAAGATGAAAAGAAAGTTGCTGCTGCTAAGAAATTCATCCAATTCATCGCTGATGATAAAGAATGGGGTCCTAAAGACGTAGTTCGTACAGGTGCCTTCCCAGTTCGTACTTCATTTGGAAAACTTTATGATGATAAACGTATGGAAACTATCAGTGGTTGGACTCAATACTACTCTCCATACTACAACACAATCGACGGATTTGCTGAAATGAGAACTCTATGGTTCCCAATGTTGCAAGCAGTATCTAATGGTGACCAAGAACCTGCTGCAGCTTTGAAGGCATTCACTGAAAAAGCGAATGAAACTATCAAAAAAGCAGCTAAACAATAAGCCCTAAATAAAAAGTAAAATCCCCCCTTTTCCCTGTGCATATCTGTGTACGAAAAGGGGGACTTTTGTTTGAAAATGTAAGGAACTGACAGGTCAAAATTAAAATGAAGTTCTTACATAGGCTTTTCTTGGAAAAAATTTCATTTTGATTTTACATCAATGTCAGACAACAATCAAAAAACAAAAACTATTTGAAAGTGAGGTGCCGACTGTGAAAGTCAATAAAATTCGCATGAGAGAAACAATTGTTTCTTATGCTTTCTTAGCACCAGTATTAATCTTCTTTACCGTCTTTGTCCTAGCTCCAATGATCATGGGATTCATCACTAGTTTCTTTAACTACTCGATGACAAGTTTTGAATTTATAGGATTGGACAACTATATTCGTATGTTTAAAGACCCAGTCTTTATGAAGTCTTTAATTAATACCGTAATCTTAGTTATCGGATCTGTACCAGTCGTTGTACTCTTTTCACTATTTGTGGCATCACAAACTTACCAACAAAATGCAGTTGCTAGATCCTTCTATCGTTTCGTATTCTTCCTTCCTGTTGTAACAGGTAGTGTTGCCGTAACGGTTGTATGGAAATGGATATATGATCCTCTATCAGGTATTTTGAATTTCGTGCTTAAGTCAAGCCATATCATTAGCCAAAACATTTCTTGGTTGGGTGACAAAAACTGGGCTTTGATGGCGATTATGATTATTCTTTTGACAACATCAGTTGGTCAACCAATCATCCTTTACATCGCTGCAATGGGTAATATTGATAACTCACTTGTAGAAGCGGCGCGTGTCGACGGAGCAACTGAGTTACAAGTTTTCTGGAAGATTAAATGGCCAAGCCTTCTTCCAACAACTCTTTATATCGCAATCATTACAACAATCAACTCATTCCAGTGTTTCGCTTTGATTCAGCTTTTGACTTCCGGTGGTCCAAACTACTCAACAAGTACACTTATGTACTACCTATACGAAAAAGCCTTCCAATTGACTGAGTATGGCTATGCCAATACTATTGGTGTATTCTTGGCAGTTATGATCGCAATTGTCAGCTTTGTTCAATTTAAAGTACTTGGAAACGACGTAGAATATTAATAGAAAGGAGACAGCTATGCAATCTACACAAAAGAAACCTTTAACAGCCTTCACTGTTATTTCAACCATCTTCTTGCTTTTATTGACTGTACTCTTTATCTTTCCATTCTACTGGATTTTGACAGGTGCATTCAAATCACAACCGGATACCATTATGATTCCACCACAATGGTTCCCTAAAGCTCCAACAATGGAGAACTTCCAACAATTGATGGTGCAAAACCCAGCCTTGCAATGGATGTGGAACTCAGTCTTCATTTCGTTGGTAACTATGTTCTTGGTTTGTGCGACCTCTTCACTAGCAGGTTATGTATTGGCTAAGAAACGTTTCTACGGTCAACGCATCCTCTTTGCTATCTTTATCGCTGCCATGGCTCTTCCAAAACAAGTTGTCCTTGTACCATTGGTACGTATCGTCAACTTCATGGGAATCCATGACACTCTTTGGGCGGTTATCTTGCCTTTGATCGGATGGCCATTTGGGGTCTTCCTCATGAAACAGTTCAGTGAAAACATTCCAACAGAATTGCTTGAATCTGCTAAGATTGACGGATGCGGTGAGATTCGTACTTTCTGGAGCGTAGCCTTCCCTATTGTGAAACCAGGATTTGCAGCTCTTGCAATCTTTACCTTCATCAATACATGGAATGACTACTTCATGCAGTTGGTTATGTTGACATCTCGTAACAACTTGACCATCTCACTCGGGGTTGCGACTATGCAGGCTGAGATGGCAACCAACTATGGTTTAATTATGGCAGGGGCTGCTCTTGCAGCTGTGCCAATCGTAACAGTCTTCCTTGTCTTCCAAAAATCCTTCACTCAAGGGATTACTATGGGAGCGGTCAAAGGTTAATACTCTGCGAAAATTGAATTCAAACCACGTCAGCGACTCCTTGCCGTACTCAAGTACAGCCTGCGGATTGCTTCCTAGTTTGCTCTTCAATTTTAATTGAGAATAGGAAATCTATTTATTGAAAACGATATAGTATTATAAGTGTCTACAAAATGGAGAGGAGTTGCTTACTTCATGAAGTTTTGTTAGACACTTATAAACTTACTGGCTAGACATTTTGTGTCTGAAGATAACAATCAGGTAAAGGAAATTACTATGATTTTTGATGATTTAAAAAACATTAGCTTTTACAAGGGAATTCACCCAAATCTGGATAAGGCTATTGATTATCTCTATGAGCATCGTAAAGATACTTTTGAATTGGGTAAATACGATATTGATGGAGATAAGGTCTTCTTAGTTGTACAGGGAAATGTTCTCAATAAAGAAGAAAATGATCGCTTTGAGCATCATAAAAACTATGCAGACTTACATTTGTTAGTTGAAGGACATGAGTATTCTAGCTACGGTTCTCGCATCAAAGATGAGGCTGTAGCCTTTGATGAAGCTAGCGATATTGGCTTTGTTCATTGTCACGAACAATACCAACTCTTGTTGGGATATCACAATTTTGCAGTTTTCTTCCCAGGAGAACCTCATCAGCCTAACGGTTATGCAGGTATGGAAGATAAAGTTCGCAAATATTTATTTAAAATTTTAATCGATTAGTCAATTAGGAGGAGAAACAATGGCACATAAAGGATCTGGATTGATAAAAGCGGCATTCGATACGGATAACTTTCTGATGCGTTTTTGCGAGAAAGTTTTAGATATCGTGACGGTTAACCTACTCTTTGTTGTGTCTTGTTTGCCTATTGTGACTATTGGAGTAGCTAAAATCAGTCTCTATCAGACAATCTTTGAAGTGAAGCGCAGCCGTCGTATTCCTGTTTTCAAAATCTATATTAGAGCCTTTAAGCAAAATTTGAAATTAGGTTTTCAGTTAGGTTTGCTGGAATTAGGAATCTTTTTGATCAGTGTGGTTGACTTATCACTATTTTGGAGTCAAACTGGTGTTGCCTTTCAGCTCATTAAAGCTATTTGCTTGGGAATTCTGATATTTTTAACCCTAGTTATGTTGGCTAGCTATCCAATTGCTGCACGTTATGAATTAACTTGGAAAGAAGTTCTTCAAAAGGGCTTACTTTTGGTCAGCTTTAACTTCGTTTGGTTCTTCTTGATGCTTGCGATTATTTTATTAATTATTATGCTTCTCTATCTATCAGGCTTTACTCTAGTGCTTGGTGGTTCAGCATTTCTACTTTTTGGCTTTGGTCTTCTTGCCTTTTGCCAAGCTGGACTAATGGAAAAATTGTTTGCTAAATATCAAGCAGATTGAAAACGACATGAAACTACTTTCAAACAAGAAAAGCTATGGGAGATGAATAGAAATTAAAATCTAAGTGGCTGAGATGTATTGAAAGCGCTTTTTACAAGGTGTATACTAAAATAGTAAAAAATCATCTGCTCAAAGCAGAAAAAAGAAATCTTAGGAGAAATCTATGTCAGATTTAAAAAAATATGAAGGTGTCATTCCTGCCTTCTACGCATGTTATGATGATGCGGGTGAAGTTAGCCCAGAACGTACTCGTGCCTTGGTACAATACTTTATTGATAAAGGTGTTCAAGGACTTTACGTTAATGGTTCTTCAGGTGAGTGTATCTACCAAAGTGTAGAAGACCGTAAATTGATCTTAGAAGAAGTTATGGCAGTTGCCAAAGGTAAATTGACCATCATTGCTCACGTAGCTTGTAACAATACCAAAGATAGTATTGAATTGGCTCGTCATGCAGAAAGCTTGGGTGTTGATGCTATTGCAACAATCCCACCAATTTACTTCCGTTTGCCTGAGTACTCAGTTGCTAAATACTGGAACGATATCAGTGCTGCTGCACCAAACACAGACTATGTCATTTATAACATTCCTCAATTGGCAGGTGTTGCTTTGACTCCAAGTCTTTACACAGAAATGTTGAAAAACCCACGTGTCATTGGTGTTAAAAATTCTTCAATGCCAGTTCAAGATATCCAAACATTCGTTAGCCTTGGTGGCGATGACCATATCGTCTTTAACGGACCAGACGAGCAGTTCTTAGGCGGACGTCTCATGGGAGCAAAAGCTGGTATCGGTGGTACTTATGGTGCTATGCCAGAACTCTTCTTGAAACTCAACCAATTGATTGCGGATAAAGACCTAGAAACAGCGCGTGAATTACAATACGCTATCAACGCTATCATCGGTAAATTGACTGCAGCTCATGGGAATATGTACTGTGTGATTAAAGAAGTCTTGAAAATCAATGAAGGACTTAACATCGGATCAGTTCGTTCTCCACTTACACCAGTGACCGAAGAAGATCGTCCAGTTGTAGAAGCAGCTGCTCAATTGATTCGTGAAACTAAGGAGCGTTTCCTCTAATCAATA
Source organism: Streptococcus infantis (assembly GCF_047463275.1). Lineage (GTDB taxonomy): Bacteria > Bacillota > Bacilli > Lactobacillales > Streptococcaceae > Streptococcus > Streptococcus infantis_AF. Next base: position 229,743 of record NZ_JASHEE010000004.1, read on the forward strand.
GGAGGCTTTATGACTAATTACGTTGCAATTGATATTGGTGGAACTAATATCAAATACGGTTTAATTGACCAAGATGGACAACTTGTAGAGTCTAACGAAGTAGCGACTGAGGCTCATAAGGGTGGTCCACACATCTTACAGAAAACAAAAGATATCGTAGCTAGCTATCTAGAAAAAGGACCAGTGTCAGGTGTAGCCATTTCCTCAGCGGGAATGGTTGATCCTGATAAGGGTGAAATTTTCTATGCTGGTCCACAGATTCCAAATTATGCCGGAACCCAATTTAAAAAGGAAATTGAAGCTAGCTTTAATATTCCTTGTGAAATTGAAAATGATGTTAACTGTGCAGGGCTTGCTGAAGCTGTCTCTGGTTCAGGAAAGGGTGCAAGTATTACCCTTTGTTTGACAATTGGAACAGGTATCGGTGGTTGCTTAATCATTGATGGCCAAGTTTTCCATGGCTTTAGTAATTCTGCCTGTGAGGTTGGTTATCTGCACATGCAGGATGGAGCCTTCCAGGATTTAGCGTCTACGACAGCTCTTGTTAAGTATGTAGCAGACGCACATGGAGATGAAGTGGAACAGTGGAACGGTCGCAGAATTTTCAAAGAAGCTACCGAAGGCAATAAACTCTGTATGGAGGGGATTGACCGTATGGTGGATTACCTTGGTAAGGGTCTCGCAAATATTTGTTATGTTGCCAATCCAGAAGTTGTCATCCTTGGTGGTGGTATCATGGGGCAAGAAGCAATTTTGAAACCAAAAATCCGTAAGGCTTTGAAAGATTCGCTTGTTCCAAGCTTGGCAGACAAGACTCGACTTGAATTTGCCCACCATCAGAATACTGCTGGTATGCTCGGAGCATATTATCATTTCAGAACCAAACAGTCCTAAATTGGCTTTGCCAATTTAGGTTTTTTTGGCAGGAAAAAAGTTAGGTAAAACTTTAATAAAACTTTGGAAGCCCTTGCATTTCTTGGAATAATATAGTATATTTATTATACTGAGAAATCTCGAAAAAGCATTTGCAAAATCAAGTCATTTTTTTATTTAGAAAAAATGTAAGCGATTTCTAAAAATGAATTTAACAGAAGATAAGAGTGGGAGGAAGAAGAGTTTTATAGTAGGTACTGAGAAATAAAATTGTCGCCAGCAGAAACTGGGCTCTTGCAGTAGCTGACTGCTTTTGTTCATTAGGAGAATTTGATGAAACAGTATTTTTTTGAAAGAAGTCGTATATTCAGTATTCGTAAACTAACGGTTGGTGTAGCCTCTGTGGCAGTTGGACTGGCTTTTTTTGCATCTGGAAATGTTGCCGCTAACGAAGTTGTGACAGAGCCAAAACTGGAAGTAGAAGGTCAAGTCAAAGAAGTAATCGATGTCGATAAAGAAAAAGCGGAAGCAGTTAAGGAAACTAAAGAAGTAGTGAGTCCTGTTAAAGAAGAAGTTGCTAAACAAGCAGCTCCTGCTTCAGAAAAAGTAACAGAAGAAACTAAAACTACTGAAGAGGCTGGAGATTTACTTCCAGAAGAAATTCCTGACCGTGCCTATCCTGATACACCAGTGAAAAAACTGGATACCTCAGCTATTGTATCAGAAAAAGATAGCCCGAAAGTTGAAACTAAAAGTATTTTAAAAGCTGAAGAAGCAAGTACAACTGAAGGTGAAAAAGAAAATAGAGCCATTATCAATGGTGGTCAAGACCTTAAGCATATCAATTATGAGGGGCAACCAGCTACATCGGCTACCATGATTTACACAATCTTCAGTTCACCTCTAGCAGACGGTGGAACTCAGCGTTACCTCAATTCAGGTTCAGGTATCTTTGTGGCTCCAAATATCATGCTGACAGTCGCTCACAATTTCTTGAAGAAGGATGCCGAAACCAATGCTGGTAATATCTTAGGTGGTGATACTGCTAAGTTCTACTACAATGTCGGTTCTAATACTCCAAAAGAAAGATCTTTGCCAACTTCAGGAAAAACTGTTTTGTTCCAAGAAAAGGATATTCATTTCTGGAATAAAGAAAAGTTTGGCGAAGGGTACAAAAATGACCTAGCCTTGGTCGTAGCTCCAGTTCCAGTACAGATTGCAAGTCCCAATAAGGCAGCAACCTTTACTCCGTTAGCAGAGCATCGGGAATACAAAGCTGGAGAACCTGTGAGCACAATTGGCTATCCTACAGATTCAACTTCTCCAGAATTGAAGGAGCCGATTGTGCCAGGTCAATTGTATAAGGCAGACGGTGTCGTTAGAGATACTGAAAAGTATGATGATAAGGGAACAGTAGGTGTTACCTATCGTTTGACTTCTGTATCAGGTCTTTCTGGTGGTGGGATCATCAACGGTGATGGTAAGGTCATTGGGATCCACCAACGTGGTACTGTTGATAATGCGAACATTGCTGAAAAAGACCGCTTCGGTGGAGGTCTAGTCTTGTCTCCAGAACAATTAGCATGGGCTAAAGGCGTCATTGATAAATACGGTGTTAAAGGCTGGTATCAAGGCGATAACGGTAGCCGTTATTATTTCACTCCAGAGGGAGAAATGCTTCGAAATAAGACAGCAGTTATCGGTGAAAACAAATATTCATTCGATGAAAGTGGTGTAGCAACTCTCCTTGAAGGCGTTGACTATGGCCGTGTAGTTATCGAGCATGTGGACCAAAATGATAACCCAGTCAAAGAAAACGATACTTTTGTAGATAAGGCAGAAGTTGGCGCTCAATTCAACTATAACTATAAAACAGAAATTGAAAAGACTGACTTCTTCAAGAAGAATAAAGAAAAATATGAGATTGTGTCGATTGATGGCAAAGCTGTCAATAAACAATTGAAAGACGCTTGGGAAGATGATTATAGTGTTGTGAGTAAGGCTCCTGCAGGAACTCGCGTCATCAAGGTGGTTTATAAAGTGAACAAAGGTTCCTTTGAGGTTCACTATCGCTTAAAAGATTCTGATAAAGAGTTGACAACTGCAGATGTGGATAATAACGAAGGTAAAGAATACGATGTTTCCTTTGTTCATAATTTCCAAGCCAAAGAAATTGCAGGTTATCGTGCAGTAAATGCAAGTCAAGAAGCAACTATCAAGCATAAAGGGGTGAATGAAGTTATTTTTGAATACGAAAAGATTGAAGATCCAAAACCAGCAACTCCTGTAACTCCAGTAGTTGATCCAAAAGATGAAGAAACAGAAATTGCTGCTTACGGTCCACTTCCAAGCAAGGCTCAATTGGACTACCACAAGGAAGAATTGGCTGCCTTTATCCACTATGGTATGAACACCTATACCAACTCTGAGTGGGGGAACGGTAGAGAAAATCCTCAGTACTTCAATCCAACAAACCTTGATACAGATCAGTGGATTAAGACTTTGAAGGATGCTGGATTCAAACGAACAATCATGGTTGTAAAACACCATGACGGATTTGTGATTTATCCATCTAAATATACAGACCACACGGTGGCTGCAAGTCCATGGAAAGATGGTAAGGGTGACCTTCTCGAAGAAATCTCTAAATCAGCGACTAAGTATGACATGAATATGGGTGTTTACTTATCACCATGGGATGCCAACCATCCTAAATATCATGTTGCAACTGAGAAAGAGTACAACGAATACTACCTCAACCAACTCAAGGAAATTCTTGGCAATCCTAAATACGGAAACAAAGGTAAATTCATCGAAGTTTGGATGGACGGTGCGCGTGGTAGCGGAGCTCAAAAAGTAACGTATACCTTTGATGAGTGGTTCAAGTACATCAAGGAAGCTGAAGGAGATATCGCTATCTTCTCTGCTCAACCGACAAGTGTCCGTTGGATCGGTAATGAACGTGGTATCGCAGGAGATCCAGTTTGGCATAAGGTCAAGAAAGCTAAAATCACTGATGATGTGAAGAATGAATATCTCAACCATGGAGATCCAGAAGGAGATATGTACTCAGTTGGTGAAGCAGACGTTTCTATCCGTTCAGGTTGGTTCTACCATGACAATCAACAGCCAAAATCAATCAAAGATTTGATGGATATCTACTTCAAGTCTGTTGGTCGTGGAACGCCACTTCTCCTCAATATTCCACCTAATAAAGAAGGTAAATTCGCAGACGCAGACGTCGCTCGCTTGAAAGAATTCCGAGCAACCTTGGATCAAATGTATGCGACTGACTTCGCCAAGGGAGCAACTGTAACTGCAAGCTCTACTCGTAAGAATCACTTGTATCAAGCAAGCAACCTAACAGATGGTAAGGATGATACTAGTTGGGCATTGTCAAATGATGCCAAGACAGGTGAATTTACTGTGGATCTCGGTCAAAAGAGACGCTTTGACGTAGTCGAACTCAAAGAAGATATTGCTAAAGGTCAACGTATCTCTGGATTTAAGGTTGAAGTTGAGCTTAATGGTCGCTGGGTTCCATATGGAGAAGGTTCGACTGTTGGTTATCGTCGTCTTGTCCAAGGTCAACCCGTGGAAGCACAAAAGATTCGTGTGACTATCACGAATTCACAAGCAACTCCTATTTTGACAAACTTCTCTGTTTATAAGACACCAAGTAGTATCGAAAAAACAGATGGCTATCCTCTAGGCTTGGATTACCATTCAAACACAACAGCTGACAAAGCAAATACAACCTGGTATGACGAATCTGAAGGCGTTCGTGGAACATCCATGTGGACCAATCAAAAAGATGCTAGCGTAACCTACCGTTTCAATGGAACTAAGGCTTATGTCGTATCTACAGTGGATCCAAATCACGGTGAAATGTCAGTTTATGTGGATGGTCAAAAGGTTGCAGACGTACAAACCAATAATGCAGCTCGTAAACGTAGCCAGATGGTTTATGAAACTGAAGACTTGGCTCCAGGTGAACATACCATCAAACTCGTTAACAAAACTGGTAAAGCTATTGCAACGGAAGGTATCTACACGCTCAACAATGCTGGTAAAGGTATGTTTGAGATGAAAGAAACGACCTATGAAGTTCAAAAAGGCCAACCAGTTACTGTAACCATTAAGCGTGTTGGTGGTAGCAAAGGAACAGCAACAGTCCATGTTGTAACAGAGCCAGGAACAGGGGTTCATGGTAAAGTGTACAAGGACACAACAGCTGACTTAACCTTCCAAGATGGTGAAACTGAGAAAACAATCACGATTCCAACTATCGACTTTACAGAGCAAGCTGATTCAATCTTTGACTTCAAAGTGAAAATGACTAGTGTTTCTGACAATGCCCTTCTTGGTTTTGCTTCAGAAGCTACTATTCGAGTGATGAAGGCAGAATTGCTCCTAAAAGACCAAACAAGCTATGACGATCAGGCAACTCAGCTTGACTATAGTCCAGGTTGGAACCATGAAACGAACTCAGCTGATAAATACCAAAATACAGAATCATGGGCGTCATTTGGACGTTTGACAGAAGAGCAGAAGAAAAATGCCAGCGTAACAGCCTACTTCTACGGAACAGGTCTTGAGATCAAAGGATATGTGGATCCAGGACATGGTATCTACAAAGTAACCTTAGACGGTAGAAAAGTCGAGTATCAAGATGGCCTAGGTAATGCTTCTGAGTACAACGGTAAGAAGTACTTCAGTGGTACAGCCACTACTCGTCAAGGTGGTCAGACTCTTGTTCGTTTGACTGGACTCGAAGAAGGTTGGCATGCTGTAACCTTGCAATTGGATCCAAAACGTAATGATACTACGAGAAATATTGGTATCCAAGTTGACCAGTTCATCACTCATGGTGAAGGTAGTGCTCTTTATACCAAAGCAGAGTTAATCCAAGCCATGAAGAACTGGAAGGATGAGTTGGTTAAGTTTGACCAGACAAGCTTGAAGAATACTCCAGAGGCACGTCAAGCCTTCAAGTCAAACTTGGATAAATTATCTGAGCAACTTTCAGCAAGTGAAGCCAATGCACAAGAAGTTCTGAAGACAGCAGCAGCTTTGCAAACGATCCTTGATAAGGAAGAAAATTATGGCACAGATGATACGCCAACACCAGAACAGCCAGAAGAACCAAACTATGACAAGGCTATGGCAAGTCTGACCGAAGCGATTGAAAGAAAAACAGCTGAACTTGGTGATGACAAGGAAGCTAAGAAGAAGCTAGTTGCATTAACAGAGCAAGCCTTGACAGCTATCCAAGAAGCTAAGACTCAGGATGCAGTAGATAAGGCCTTGCAAGCAGCTTTGGCATCTATCAACAGTCTTCAGGCGACTCCGAAAGAGGAGCCGGCTCCAGAAGAACCAGCGCAACCAGAAGAACCAAACTACGACAAGGCCATGGCAAGTCTGACAGAAGCAATTGAAAGAAAAACAGCTGAGCTCGGTGATGACAAGGAAGCTAAGAAGAAGCTAGTTGCATTAACAGAGCAAGCCTTGACAGCTATCCAAGAAGCTAAGACTCAGGATGCAGTAGATAAGGCCTTGCAAGACGCTTTGACATCTATCAACAATCTTCAGGCGACACCAAAAGAGGAACCAGCTCCAGAGGATCCTGCAAGACCAGAGGAGCCAAGTAAGCCAGAGGATCCTGCAAGACCAGAGGATCCAAGTAAGCCAGAGGAACCTGCAAGACCAGAGGAGCCAAGCAAACCAGAAGAACCTGCAAGACCAGAGGAGCCAAGTAAGCCAGAAGATCCTGCAAGACCAGAGGAGCCAAGTAAGCCAGAGGAACCTGCAAGACCAGAGGAGCCAAGTAAGCCAGAGGAACCTGCAAGACCAGAGGAGCCAAGTAAGCCAGAAGATCCTGCAAGACCAGAGGATCCAAGTAAGCCAGAAGATCCTGCAAGACCAGAGGAGCCAAGCAAACCAGAGGAACCTGCAAGACCAGAGGATCCAAGTAAGCCAGAGGAACCTGCAAGACCAGAGGAGCCAAGTAAGCCAGAGGAACCTGCAAGACCAGAGGAGCCAAGCAAACCAGAAGATCCTGCAAGACCAGAGGAGCCAAGTAAGCCAGAAGATCCTGCAAGACCAGAGGAGCCAAGCAAACCAGAAGAACCAAGTAAGCCAGAAGAGGAAGTGAAACATTCAAATCTTCCAACTGAAGGTGTTAAAGAATTGAGTGTAACTCAACCAAGCCTTGAAGTAACGACAGATCCGATTGCCTTCAATACGATTCGTCGTGAAAATTCTCTCTTAGCTAAAGGTAAGGAACAAGTCGTTTCTGAAGGAAAAGACGGACAAGTAACGACCTATGTAGAAGTTGACGGCAGCGATCGTAAGGTTGTTAAGGTTGAACGTGAGGAAGCTCAAGACCGCATCGTTGAAGTAGGTACTCAAGAAGGAACTGCTATGCCGACAGAAGGCGTTATGAATTTGGACTTTAACCTACCAAATCTAAAAGTAGAGAAAGAACCAATCGCCTTCAAGACTGTTCGCCGTGAGAATGCTGATTTAGCTAAAGGTAAGGAAAAAGTCGTTTCTGAAGGAAAAGACGGACAAGTAACGACTTATGTAGAAGTCGATGGTGACAACCGTAAGGTTGTTAAGGTTGAACGTGAGGAAGCCCAAGATCGCATCGTCGAAGTTGGAACTAAGGAAGAAAGTCCATCAACTAATAGCACATTGAAGGTCTTGAAAGATTCATCAACAAACTTGAAACTGATTGCTCGAGAAGGGGACCTCAATGGTGGTTCTGTTCTAGAGGTCGATAAGGTTGCTAATCAGGTCTTGGAAGGTCGCCGTTTCGATGCTTATCAAATTCAATTGAAGAATGAGAAAGGCGAACTTGTTCAATTGAAAGGTGCAGTCCTTGTTCAAGTTGCTGTGGCGTCTGATGTAGCCAATGTCTATGCCATGAATGCAAATCAAGAATTGCAGGAAGTGAAGTTTGAACAGAAAGGTTCAGCACTTGAATTTGTAGCTCCACACCTAGGTGTCTATGCGGTAGTATACAAGGATGCAGCTCAACCAAGTGCACCAGCAAATGTAGAAACTCCTGCTCCACAACCTATGGGAGAAGATAAGCCTTTAGCAGAGGCTAAGGGAACTGTAGCAGATTCTTCACGCAAACAGTTGCCGGCAACAGGAGAAGAAGTAAGTTCAGCTCTCTTGCCTGCCCTCACTCTTGTTTCAGGAATGATGCTATTCCTCTTCAAAAAAGAGATGAAGGATTAGCAGAGACTAAATCAAAGAAAGTGTTTTAAAACACTAAAAAAGGGAGTCCCATAGTGGACTCCCTTTTGTTGATAAAGTTATTCCAAACAGAAAACCCTGAATGGTTTTCAATTTCAGGGTTTTCTATTTCTTGTGTTTCTGCGATAACCATTTAATCGATTATTTTCCCAGTAGCTATTAAAGATTTTTTCTTTACTTTCGCGATCAATCTCTAGGAAATAAGCGTAGAGTAAATCAATGATAATCAGCATTGGAAGCTGAGCAGAGATTCGTTGGATATAAGAGGCCTGGCTTTGGCTTGCGACTAATACTGTTTCTGTAAATGCTTGGGTATCCTTATTCGGTGCACTTGTAAATAGAACTGTCTTAGCTCCCATATCCTGGGCATCTAATAAACTATCGATGATAGACGGTGTTGTTCCTGAGAGGGAAAAACCAAAGACCAAACATTTTTCATCAATGATACTAGTCGTCCAGGCAAAACCGTCTGGATCTGTTAAGGCTTCACAGACGACACCCAATCTCATAAAACGTAGCTTCATCTCACGTGCGACTAGACCAGAACTCCCAGTTCCGAAAAAATACACGCGTTCTGATTGCTCAATCATCTGAGCTACACGTTCCAACTGCTCATCGTCAATCAATCCTTGAGAAATTTCTCGCACATTTGCATAACTTCTGAGAACTCGTTGAGTCAAAGGATTCATATCCTGTTGAGGAGCAGAAAGAGTGTCTCTTTGTTGCTGATATTTGAAGATGAATTCTCGATAGCCCTTAAAACCACACTTCTTGGCAAAACGAGTGAGCGCCGCCTGGGAAATATGAAGTTTTTGCGTGACTTGTTGAGAGGATAAGTCATCATTTATGGTATCTGCCTGCAGAAAATAGCGGGCAATTTCTTGCTCTAAATCGGTCATCTCTTCAAAGTGAAGGTCGATAATCGTAGAGATATCTTGCTTATTCATGGAACTCCTTTTATAGCTATTTGCCAAAATTACTTTGGCAAATCTAACAAATAAAATAGCGCTTACCTTAATTATATCATAGAAAATACTTTTTGGACCAAAAAGGAAAAGTCTTTTCTTTTTCCATAATTTTCTACCTAAATTATGGTACAATGAAGAGTGTGATTTTGATTAGAAATGAGATTGATGTGTATGAGAAAATTCAATAGCCACTCGATACCGACACGGCTTAATTTGTTATTTGCAATCGTCATTTTGCTCTTTTTAGCAATTATTGGTCGTTTGCTTTATATGCAAGTTCTTCATAAGGATTTTTATGAAAACAAACTCGCTTCTGCTAGCCAAACTCGAGTAACCATGGGTTCCGCTCGTGGAGAAATTTATGATGCAACAGGAAAACCTTTAGTCCAAAACACCGTTAAACAAGTTGTTTCCTTTACACGAAGCAACAAGATGACTGCGGCTGATTTGAAGGATATTTCAAAAAAATTGTTGACCTATGTTACAGTCACCTCTCCAGAGTTGACGGACCGTCAAATGGCTGATTACTACTTGGCTGATGCTGAAGTTTATAAGAAGACAGTTGAAGCTCTTCCAAAAGATAAACGATATGATTCAGATGGCAATCAACTTTCCGAATCTGAACTCTATAACAACGCTGCTGAGAGTATTACTTCCAGTCAATTAGACTACTCAGAGGATGAAAAGAAGGCAATCTATATCTTTAGTCAGCTCAATGCAGTAGAAAATTTTGCGACAGGAAATATTCAAACGGATCCTTTGAGCGATACACAGGTAGCTGTGATTGCTTCTGCATCTAAGGAATTGCCAGGTATTTCCATTTCTACTTCATGGGACCGAAAAGTCTTAGAAACTTCTCTTTCATCTATAGTTGGAAGTGTTTCGAGTGAAAAATCTGGTCTTCCTGCAGAAGAAGTGGACGCTTATTTGAAAAAAGGCTACTCGCTCAATGACCGTGTTGGGACATCCTATCTTGAAAAGCAATACGAAGAAGTCTTGCAAGGAAAACGTACCGTCAAGGAAATCCATTTGGACAAGCACGGAGACATGGAGAGTGTAGAAAATATCGAAGAAGGAAGCAAGGGGAAAAATATCAAATTAACCATTGATTTAGCCTTCCAAGATAGTGTAGACAGTCTCTTGAAGAGTTATTTCAACTCAGAACTTGCAAATGGTGGAGCTAGATATTCAGAGGGTGTCTATGCAGTAGCCCTCAATCCTAAGACAGGTGCTGTATTAGCCATGTCAGGAATGAAGCACAATGTAGAGACTGGAGAACTGACCACGGACTCACTTGGAACTGTCACCAATGTCTTTGTACCAGGATCTGTCGTTAAGGCTGCAACCATCAGTTCAGGTTGGGAAAATGGGGTTTTGTCAGGGAATCAAACCTTGACAGATCAACCAATCGTCTTCCAAGGTTCTGCGCCTATCAATTCCTGGTATACCCCTTATTATGGTTCTTTCCCGATTACAGCCGTTGAGGCCTTGGAGTATTCATCCAATACTTACATGGTCCAAACTGCTCTTGGAATCATGGGGCAAACTTATCAGCCTAATATGACAGTAGGAACCAACAATCTTGAATCTGCCATGGGAAAACTTCGTTCAACCTTCGGTGAGTATGGTTTAGGAGTTTCTACAGGAATCGACCTACCGGATGAGTCAACAGGCTTTATTCCTAAAGACTACGATTTGGCTAACTATCTAAATAATGCTTTTGGACAGTTCGATAACTACACACCGATGCAGTTAGCTCAGTATGTAGCAACGATTGCCAATAATGGTGTCCGCTTAGCTCCTCATATCGTGGAAGGAGTCTACGACAACAACGAACAAGGTGGTCTAGGAGAACTCATTAAGCAAACGGACAGCACAGAAATGAATAAGATTAATATTTCTGAGTCTGACATGTCTATCTTGCAACAAGGTTTTTACCAAGTATCTCACGGGACAAGTGCTCTCACGACAGGTCGCGCCTTTTCAAATGGGGCAGCAGTCTCCATCAGCGGAAAAACCGGTACAGCCGAAAGTTACGTCAATGGCGGACAAAAAGCCAACAATACCAACGCCGTAGCCTATGCGCCAACCGATAATCCGCAGATTGCAGTCGCAGTTGTTTTCCCGCATAATACCAATCTAACTAACGGTGTCGGACCTTCGATTGCTCGCGATATTATCAATCTATACAACCAACACCATCCAATGAACTAGAAAGGAAGCCATGCTTTACCCAACACCTATAGCTAAGCTGATTGACAGTTATTCTAAACTTCCAGGTATCGGGATTAAGACAGCAACCCGACTGGCCTTTTATACCATTGGGATGTCGGATGATGACGTCAATGAATTTGCAAAAAATCTCCTTGCAGCCAAGCGAGAATTGACCTATTGCTCTATTTGTGGACGATTAACAGATGATGATCCTTGCTCTATCTGTACCGATCCTAGCCGTGACCAGTCTACGATTCTGGTTTTGGAGGATAGCCGCGATGTCGCTGCTATGGAAAATATCCAGGAATACCACGGGCTTTATCATGTCCTACATGGCCTCATTTCACCTATGAATGGGATTAGCCCAGATGACATCAATCTGAAAAGTCTCATGACTCGCCTCATGGAGAGCGAAGTTTCAGAGGTTATCGTGGCCACCAATGCAACAGCAGATGGTGAGGCGACCTCCATGTATATCTCTCGACTTCTTAAACCTGCAGGTATTAAGGTTACTCGTCTAGCACGAGGTCTAGCAGTCGGAGCTGATATCGAATATGCGGACGAAGTAACGCTCCTAAGAGCCATTGAAAATCGTACCGAACTTTAGGAGTTCATGTCAGTCAAACTAACTCATCTATTAAGACAAAGTCCTAAGAATTTTTCTTAGGACTTTGTCTTTTATAATCATCGTGTGAGATAAGTCAGGCCTGTCATTACTAGTGTTTAATGCTCATAAGATTTATTGTGAAATCATCATGTTTTTGTGATATGATAGAGTCAATATAGATTTTATGAAAAGGAGTTTGAAGTATGGCTGGAAAGATAAAATCTAGTACGATAGCAGCAGAGGTAGCTATTCATGAATTGGTCGGGTATGACACGAGTGACAAGCAAAATCAGCAGGTAGAATTTTCATATACTTCTGAAATTGCTGGGATGGAAGCGGGACGTCAGGCCTGTAATCAAATGCTTCAGGCAGTCAGTGATTTCAGCTCGGCTGTTTTGGCACAAGCAAATAAGTTTCCAGAAATTGCTCATAGAATTGAAAAACGTGATATAGAGCAAGCTAAGAGATGGAGTCACTAAGGAATGGAAGATAAGAACGAAGAAAAACGCTACAAACTTTGGCGAGAGATTGTCAAGATTGACGATAAGGAAGAAAGTCTTCAGACTCTAAAAAGACAATATGAACAGCAGGTAACTGACTTTCACTCAGAAATCCAGAGTATCCACCATCGTATGGCAACTCTATTGTCTCTCTCACCCAGTTCTCGTCAAGTGATAGAGCAAATCGAAAGTGAAAATAGAACCATTCAGCGACAGGTCAACTCTTATGTAGAAGAGGAACTGGATGCCTTGGAAAAACAAACGAAGAAGGCTCGTCGGTCTTTCGATGAAGCCAGAGAAGAACTGATAGCGGAAAGGAATCGGCTACCATGGGAGTAAAATACAGCGCACAAGAATCCCAAGAATTGATTCAGGCCATGACTAACAACCTCCGAGTCGCAAATGAAGTCACGGACCGCTTATCTAGTGGATGTGACCACCTGATTTCCTCCTTAGACTCAGGTGAGCTGACAGGAGCAGCTTACACAGCTGGTAAAGGTCTCTTTACAGAGATTATCATCCCCAGCATCAAGAAGCTCCAAGCAGCGATAGATGACATCCAACTAGAGTTGACCTCCTACAAAGATGCGGATGCTCAGGTCTCTGGATATGGAGATTTGGACTTGGACCAACTCAAGGAACTGAAAAAATTGAGAGAAGAGCAGTTAGCTATCGTAGAAGCTCAGATTCAAGTGAGGGAGAATTGGCTTAATCAAATCACGGACCTCTTTAGTCTCAATTGGGGGAAAGCCTTCTCTGAAAAGACCATCCTCTACAACACCAAGTCTCAAATTGAGTCAGGTATTCAGGATTTGGATGACAAGATTGAAAAACTAGAATTTTTTGTCTCACAGGTTTCCCAGTATTTCAGCGATAGTCTAGAAGTCCTTAGCTTAGCTATCAAAGGAGCTACACAACTGAGTAAAATCATTGTCGATAGTGATGGTAACTACTCTGCGGACGGTCTGGACATGAGTTGGGTACAGAAGATGAAGGATGTGAAGATTGTTTCGCATGCCAAAAGAGATTATCAAGACTCTGAAACTCGTGCCATTAATAAAGCTTCTAGGGATATGATGCTATCGGAAGATGGTGATGCCTACTATCGCGCCGAATTAAAGAAGCGCTTAAAAGGCCACAACAAGTCCGAATGGAATAAGATAATCGACGACTACAATCACACTCTTAAGATTGACGAGACAGGGAATATCATTGATATTTATCCATTTGAACAAGGCTATGTCGTATCAAAAAATGGAAAATATGATGCGGACTATACTCATTTGGTTAATAAAGAGTTTGAAGAACTGAAGGCGAAAAATTTTGAGGCAAATTCAGTCGAATTTTGGAGTGGAGTAGCTCAAATATTCTCTGGTTTAGGAGTTTACTTTGCGAGTGGCGCCCTTGAAGTCTTGAGTATCATGGCTGGTCCACCAACAGCAGGGACAAGTATCGTAGCTGGTACGGCAGTATCCGTAACAGGGGTACAATATGGAAATGTACTGATATCTAGTGGAGCAGTAACTAGCTTATCAGCTATTACAAATACGGCCTTACTAAATGGCGAAATTCAGGTTAATTATTCTAGCAACTACGACAGCTGGCAGGCCAATAAACCTACGAGTAAGACCATTTCTGGCAGGGGTGGTAAACTAATTGAAGCCCGAGTAGGAAATCGAAAAGTGAAGCTTCGTGTAGATTGGGAGCCAACTAGTGGTACTAATGGTGATGGAGTATTTCAGGTTCAATCTGGAAGTGGGAAATCGGGGTACGGAGTGAACGAGCATATTGATATAGGAAAAATTTCAGATAGAAATTCAGTAATGAATTGGGTAAACAAAACAAGGAGACTGAAAAATCTTAATGAGAGTGTCAAAAATGAAATTGTAGATAGAATTTGGAAAACTTATCAAAATAATTACTGAAATTAGGAGAGAACATGAGATTATATATCAAAAGTGATTTTAAGAAAAAAATAACCTTTACGACAAGAGAGTTACTCTGGAAAATGTGGTTTAAGGAATGGCATGGTTATCCTATTACATACTCGAACGTCGGTGATGATGAGATGTTACAGGATGATTTCTTTTTTGGTGTACAATTTGATAAATGGCGATTTAATGATAAACGGTGGAATCATATACCATATGACAAGAATAATCCATGGAATTCGTTTTCTGATGAAAATATTCAATTGGAATTTGAAAATGATTTTATTACTGATGGGAGAGAACGTGGAGAATACCTTAGGATTGCGACTACCCATACGGACATTTTAACGGTTGATAAACGTGCTATGTATATCATAGCAGTCGAGGTGGCTTCTGCTATTGATGGGCAGATCAGCGAGGATGACAAGCTGACTTGGATAGATGTAGAGACTTTTAAGGAGTTGCACAAGGATGTCTTATCACTAACCTATGATCAAGCAACTGACATCAGCGTGGAGGAACTGAAAAGTATAAAACCTGTAGAAGACCCTCTATGGGAAGAGGAAGAACGCCTTCGTGAAGAATACATCAAAATCCATGGCGAACGAGTTTACGACGATGAGGACGACGAGTGAGACTATATCTTAAAGGTGATTACACCAAGACTGATTTTTATGAAGAGTTTAAAGAAATAGCTCAAAATATGTGGTTCAAAGAGCGAAAAGGAATTCCGCTCGATTTTTCCTATGCTTGGGATGAAGATTTACATTTAAATTTACGGTTGGATAAATTTAAATATAATGACGAACGTTGGGAGAGTGCAAATTTTAATACAAATATAAACCCTTGGAAGACATTTGAATATGAAAACTTGACATTGGATCTAGAAAATTCTTATGAAAGCGATGGGCGTGAGAAAGGTGATTATTTGCGAATTATTTCTACTCATCAAGATATTCTAACGGTTGACAAGCGTGCGATGTATATTATGGCGATTGAGGTAGCATCTGCCATTGACGGTCAAATCAGCGAAGACGACAAAGAAACATGGCTGAGTATTGAAGAATTTAAAACGAAACATATAGACTTGCTGGATTTGACCTACGATGAAGCGGTTGATATTAGTTTGGAGGAACTAGAGATTATGGAGGCGGTTGATGAACCACTTTGGGATGAATTACACAGAGGATGGGAAGAATACATCAAAATCCATGGTGAACGTGTTTATGACGATGAGGACGACGAGTGAGACTATATATCAAAAGTAATTTTCAGAAAAAAATAAGCTTTACGACAAGTGAGTTACTCTGGAAAATGTGGTTTAAGGAATGGAATGGACATCCTATTACATACTCAAACGTCGGTGATGATGCCATGTTACAAGATGATTTTTACTTTGTTGTAAGCTTTGATAAATGGCGATTTTGTGACTCAAGATGGAATAATATTCCCTCTTATGATTTAAAAAATCCGTGGAATTCATTTAAATATGAAAATATATCCCTTGAATTTGAAAAAACTTTCATTACAGAGTGGAGAGAACGTGGGGATCATTTACGTATCGCAACTTCTCATACAGATGTTTTAACAGTTGATAAACGTGCTATGTATATTATGGCAGTCGAGGTAGCTTCTGCCATTGATGGTCAGATTAGCGAGGATGACAAAGAGACATGGTTGGATGTAGAGACTTTTAAGGAGTTGCACAAGGATGTTCTTTCACTGACTTATGATGAAGCGGTTGAAATCAGTTTGGAAGAATTAAAGACAATGGTACCGGTAAGAGATCCTCTTTGGGAAGAGGAGGAACGCCTTCGAGAAGAATATATCAAAATCCATGGCGAACGTGTTTATGACGATGAGGAAGATGAGTGAAACTTTATATAAAAGGCAACTACGAGACTAGTATTTATCAAGCCTGTATGGAATATCCTTGGAAAATGTGGTTCAAGGAACGCAAGGGAGTGCAGGTTAGTTTTTCTTATGCACGTGATGATGATTTTTATTTAAGTTTAACTTTAGATAAATTTTCTTCAAACGATGAGCGTTGGGGAATGGCTGATTTTAGTGTTGGCAACGATCCCTGGGCGACTTTTAAGCGTGAAAATTTAAATTTAAATTTTGAATATTCTTATGAAAGTGATGGACGAGAAAAAGGAGACTATCTACGAATCATCACGACTCATAAAGATATTCTGACGGTTGATAAGCGAGCTCTTTATATCATGGCGATTGAGGTGGCGTCTGCCATTGACGGTCAAATCAGTGAAGACGACAAAGAAACATGGCTGAGTGTTGAAGAAATCAAAACGAAACATAAAGACCAACTGAATTTGACCTACGACGAAGCAGTCGATATTAGTTTAGAAGAGATAAAGGTTATGAAAGCCATCGACGAGCCCCTCTGGGAAGAATTGGATAGGAAGCGTGAGGAATATATCAAAATCCATGGTGAACGTGTTTATGATGATGAGGAAGACGAGTGAAACTATATATTAAAAGTGATTTTACGAAAAAAATAGACTTCACAACTAGAGAGCTTGTTTGGAAGATGTGGTTTAAGGAACGGAATGGCAAGAAAATAAGTTTCTCCAATGTTGGTGATGATGCTATGTTACAGGATGATTTTTACTTTGGTGTTCGGTTACACAAATGGTCTTCAGTTGACGAAAGATGGGATAAGGCTCCTTTTATAATTCCTAGTAATCCTTGGTTGTCTTTGGAATATGAGAGTATAACACTTGAATTTGAAAAAACTTTCATTACAGAGTGGAGAGAACGTGGAGATTATCTACGTATCGCAACATCTCATATAGATGTTTTAACAGTAGATAAACGTGCTTTATACATTATGGCGGTCGAGGTTGCGAGTGCAATAGATGGTAATATCAGCGAGGGTGACAAAGAGACATGGTTAGATGTAGAGACTTTTAAGGAACTACATAAGGATGTTCTTTCACTGACTTATGATGAAGCGGTTGAAATTAGTTTGGAAGAATTAAAGACAATGGTACCGGTAAGAGATCCTCTATGGGAAGAGGAAGAAAAGCTTCGTGAGGAGTACATCCAAATCCATGGTGAACGAATTTATGACGATGAGGAAGATGAGTGAAACTTTATATAAAAGGCAACTACGAGACTAGTATTTACCAAGCCTGTATGGATTATCCTTGGCAAATGTGGTTCAAAGAACGTAATGGAGTGGAAGTTGGTTTTTCTTTCGCACGTGATGATGATTTCTATTTTAGCGCTAGTTTGGATAAATTTTCTTCGAATGATGAGCGTTGGGGGATGACTGATTTTAAAATAGGAGATAATCCCTGGAATTCATTTAAATACGAGTATCTAATATTGGATTTTGAAGATTCCTATGAAAGCGATGGTCGTGAGAAAGGTGATTATTTGCGAATTATGTCCACTCATTTAGATATTTTAACGGTTGACAAGCGTGCGATGTATATCATGGCGATTGAGGTGGCGTCTGCCATTGACGGTCAAATCAGCGAAGACGACAAAGAAACATGGCTGAATATTGAAGAATTCAAAACGAAACATGCGGATCTATTACATTTGACCTACGACGAAGCGGTTGATATTAGTTTAGAAGAGATAAAGGCTATGAAAGCCATTGATGAGCTCCTCTGGGAAGAATTGGATAGGAAGCGCGAAGAGTACATCCGAATTCATGGAGAAGTGGAGTTGGATGACGATGAGGACGACGAGTGAGACTATATCTTAAAGGTGATTACACTAAAGAAATTCCGTTTGATTATTTAGAATTAGCGAAGAGAATGTGGTTTGATACTAAAGATGGTAAGCGAGTAGATTTTTCTTATTTTGGAAATACTCGCCCATTTAAAACAGACCCAACTATTCATTTAAAATTAAATAAGTGGATGCATGATAATAGATGGAATAATGTTCGGTTGAAAGAAGGGATTACCAACGAATTTGGAAGTCATGTATATGAAAACCTTGAATTAGATTTTGAAGATAATCCAGCAACAGACTATCGAGAAAAAGGAGACTGTCTACGCTTAGCTTCTACCCACCTTGACCTTCTCACTGTTGATAAACGTGCTTTCTACATTATGGCTATTGAAATCGCAACAGCAATTGACGGTCAGATTAGCGAAGATGATAAAGAGAGCTGGATAAGTGTGGAGGAATTTAAAAAACGGCATGAGGATATCCTTTCGATGAGTTATGAAGAGGCTAATGAGCTGAGTTTGGAAGAAATTCCGTTTATGGACGATGTAAGAGACCCTGTTTGGGAAGAAGACGACCGCAGGAATGAAGAATACATCAAAATCCATGGAGAAGTGGAGTTGGATGATGAGGACGATGAGTGAGAATTTATAATCCCACCTATTTGAAAGAGAGTGTTGATAGAGGAAAGGCGAATGTTAGATAAAGTAAAACAGTTTAAGTGGTTGATTGTATTGTCCTTTTTCCTATTAGCGATTCCTTTATATTTTGTTTACAATCATTCCCAACAATCTAGTGCTTTAAAAGAAGCTTTTGAAAAAAATAAAAGAATTGAAGTTCTTCAACGTTTGATGGCATCAGAAAAATATGCGTCTGATATCCGCAAGGCAGGCTATACTATTCCTCCTGACGGAGCTATTCGCTTGGATGGAGGAATTGACTCCATAGAGATAAAAGGAGACATCGATTTGAAAATATCGCATCCTGGAAGGAATGAAGTCACTGTATTATTTGAAACAACAGTAAAAGAGGAAAAAATAGATGTCCACTATATTTTAGATAATCAGTTAACCATAAAACGTAGTTACTATTCTGACATTAGTAATCAAAAAACAAATGATGGAGTGACTATCCCCCAAGCTGAAGAAGATTACTTATTGAGAAGTGTTCAAAGCGAGATTGAAGGCTTCATGGAAAAGATGTATCAGACTTTGTATGGATAGTTTACCAGAGAAAGAAGCTTCTTGCTCAACACAATGTCGTATGAACAACTGGGCGTGTTGAGAAATTTTTCTAGAAAAAGATACCGTAGATAAGCTACAAAAAAATTACCCAAGTACTTATAATTTCATTCGAAATATTGAAGCAGGTAATCAAGAGTTGATAGAGATGAGGTGATTAGATGAAGAAGAGGAAATTTGCAATTTTTTCGTTGCTAATAGTTTTATTTTTATCTTTCTCTGGTTTTCAGTACTATAAATATCAGAGAGTTCATAATATTTTTGATGAAATATACTACGAAGAAAGTGATTATCACAATTATACATTTCTATGGAAAGGACGAGCTTTTTATAAGTTAAAAGGTTTAAAAATTGTGGACAACGATTCTCAAGAAATTTCTATTCATTCTATTGATTATAAAAGTGTAGATTTACCAAATACTATTCATTCTCTAGGTTACTATTTTTATTTTGGATTTCAGGAGATGACGAAAGTTGGGATAGAAATGCGTTTGAGACTACCAAATACAGAGACAACCATAAATGTAGATTACCTGTACGATTTAAACAATCAACAATTAGAACGATTTATGTGGTATCACGATGAGAAAAGCGTGAGATATTATCGTCAGTCTCAAGTAGAAACCTTTCTAGCGCAGCATGGAAAGACTGTTGAAGACATTCGTAAGGAAGCAGATGATGTACTCCGTAATAAAGTCCTGAAAGATTGGACCTCCATCTACTCTAGTCGTTTTAGCCCAGATAATTGGGGAGAAGTGACAGTTAAGGATATATGGAGAACAGAATAACAAACGGAACGATGAGGTAATAGTGTTATATAGGTAGGTTGTCATGACAGAGTTCTTAAGAACATTTTGTAAAAAAAGGAGTCACTTTGGAGAATTAAATGAGAAATAGAAGTAAGTATATCCTTTTTTCCCTATTTTTCTTTTGTTATACTGTATTGTTCATCGCTAAGCCAATCTATCAATATTATTCATTTTCTAATATGGAAGTTAAAAGCAGTATGATTGAATTGATTCAAGATAAATATGAAAAGTACTGGAATGATATTGATAGACATATTCATATAGAAAAATCCAAAGAGAACGGTCAAAACATAGGAATTATTTATGTTATTGATAACGATAATCAAATTGAAAGTAAGATTTCTTCTGAGAATCAAGCGGTATCCATCAGTTACAATAATCGATTACAAGGAGACAAGAGTGTTGAAATTAGTTGGTTAAATGGGGAAAAGCGGTTGTATCATGCTGGGAGATATTTGAAATTAGCAAGTGAAAATCAAGCTGTGATTGAAAGTAACACAGGTTCTTCAGTGACCGTTTGGGAACAACGTTCGGACAATGCGATGAATCAGTTATATACAGTTGTGAATCAGATGAGAAAGAGAGTTTTAAATCATTTGCTTCAGAAAATCTTATGCTACTCGATAGCTTTGGTCTGCTTTCTTTTGGGTTGGAAAATATATTATCATTTAAGGAGGGATTGAAGGCCACAGATCTTCTGAGTTTTAATAGTGATGAGAGAGGAAAACTAAAATGCTAACACCATTGTTATTTATTGTGTCTTTATTTCTACTTTTAAGGCGCTTTAAAAGCAGTCTCTCAAGAATGACCATCGGATTGTTGTATGGTTCGTTTGCGGTAGTCTTTATTTGTGTGGTTTTAAATGCTGGTAAGTACACTCTGCAGCCAGGTCAAAGTGTTGAATTGAAAGTTTTTTCTAAAACAGAGCAGCTGGAGTATAATTCGGAATTGATTTTAGAAAAAAAGGATGATGCTAAAGTAAAACTATCTGGCCGAAAAGGATGGGGGATGAAAGGAAGTAACACGGTTTATAATGTTGAGAAGCAGTCAATAACTGAGATTGTTATTTCCAAAGATGGCACAGAGCGCAGAGACTTACCAAATGATAAGAGTAAAAGTATCTATTTAGAAAGTGATGGAATAGTTCTTCAAGGGAAAATAAAGGAAGTGTTTGGGGTGACGGAAGAAACTCCTTATACGATTACTATCACCAATGTAGATGACCAACCAGCGCACTTTGAAGCTCAAGTGGTGGATCGGTAGATTTAAGAACCGTAAACTAAGCCTCTCTCGATGCAATTGTTTGGTAAAGGAGCTTTATTTGCTCTGATAGTGACAATCGACTTGTTGCTTTCGGATATGCAAGAGAGGCTCTAGTGGCGAATACTAGTCAAAATTTCAAAAAATGATTTAATCAACCCCAATCCCTCTATCGGAGAGCAAAATGTTAAATAAAATGAAAAACTATTATACAAACAGACCAACTCAAGCTGTCTTAATGCTCATAGTTCTTATTTGGTCAGTATATGAGATTGGTGCGACCAGTTTGGCAAGTAACTCGGCATTAACTAAGGAATTCATGCATAGTCGGTATGTTATGGTTTGGCCAATGGTAGATAAGAAAGTGAAATTATACCACTATGCGGAAGAATGGACTAATGACGTTTTAGTTGGAATTATGCATTTAGACTATGGAAATATTAGAATAACTAGTTTTCCTAAAAAATGGGAGAGTGAAGCTGAAGTATACTATACGCTGTCTCAGGATGAGTATGCTGATAGAGTATATTTTTTCTTAGACAAGCCAATTTCTAAAGCCTATATCAGCAGTTTAGAACAAAATTATTATTTGATTTCAAAGAATGCAGTTGCTATTGAAGAGGAAACAGGTAAGACGGTTGAACAGTTAGGCCAAGAAGTGGGGAATGCAAGGAAAAACTTCTTATCAGCGCTTGGAAAGATGAAAATCCTTCGTTTGGTCTATTTGATTCTTCGTTTGATGGTACTGTTGCAGTGTATCAGGTGGTCGGGTCAGCGTAGAAAAAGGAAAGAGAACGAAATTTTGCAGAATGGATAGGACTCCAAAAAGTTATGACAACTATAAGGAGAGTTACAAATGAGCATGAAGAAAAAATCGAATTGGAATTTAGGTTGTAGTTTAGTACTTGTTGTAGTCCTAGCAGCTAGTTTTCTGTTTTATCTATGGGCACGAAATCTTGGTAAATACACTCTGCAGCCAGGAGAGTCGGTAAACTTCACAGTAAATCCTCGGATACAAGATGTAGAATACTACTCAGAATTAATCTTGAAAAAAAATGATACTAATAAGCTTAAATTATCAGGTAAAAAAGTTTGGTTTGAGATGCATGGCGATATTTTTTATGATGTTGAAGGGCAAAAACTTCTTCGAAGCCATCATTTAGAAGATGCTGATGAAGAGTTACCCAATAATCAAAAAGATATCCATTTAGTCCAGGATGGAATTGTTGTCAGTTACAAAGGGGAAAAAGTTTTTAATGTAACCAATAACAAGTCCTACACAATAACCATCACCAATGTAGACGACAAACCAGCACGCTTTGAAGCTCAAGTGGTGGATCGGTAGGAGCCTCGCTATTAAATGAGCTTTATTGCTATTCAAGTTTAAAAAAATAAACAAATGTGATATACTAAAAAGCGAGTATTCTAGTAGAAATAGGACAATCATATGAAACAAACAATTATTCTATTATATGGTGGACGCAGTGCAGAGCGTGAAGTGTCTGTATTGTCAGCTGAGAGTGTCATGCGTGCGGTTAACTATGACCGTTTTGAAGTCAAAACTTTCTTTATCAGCCAGTCTGGTGATTTCATCAAAACCCAAGAATTTACCCAAACTCCTGGCCAAGATGAACGTCTCATGACCAATGAAACGATTGATTGGGACAAGAAAATTGCTCCAAGTGCCATCTACGAAGAAGGCGCAGTTGTTTTTCCAGTTCTTCATGGACCTATGGGAGAAGACGGTTCCGTTCAAGGTTTCCTAGAAGTCTTGAAAATGCCTTATGTCGGTTGCAACATCTTGTCTTCAAGCCTTGCTATGGACAAAATCACGACTAAACGTGTCTTGGAATCTGCTGGGATTGCCCAAGTCCCTTACGTAGCCATTGTTGAAGGGGATGACTTAGCTTCTAAGATCGCAGAAGTTGAAGAAAAATTAAGGTATCCAGTCTTTACCAAACCATCTAATATGGGTTCTAGTGTTGGTATTTCTAAGTCTGAAAATAAAGAGGAACTCCATCAAGCTCTCGAACTCGCCTTTAAATATGATAGCCGTGTCTTGGTAGAGCAGGGTGTCAATGCGCGTGAAATCGAAGTTGGTCTCTTAGGAAACTACGATGTCAAGAGCACGCTTCCTGGTGAAGTTGTCAAGGACGTAGCCTTCTATGACTACGAAGCAAAATACATCGATAACAAGATTACTATGGATATTCCAGCCAAGATTAGTGATGATGTAGTAGCAGTCATGCGTAAAAATGCAGAAGCTGCCTTCCGTGCTATTGGCGGGCTTGGTCTCTCACGTTGTGACTTCTTCTATACAGATAAGGGAGAAGTTTTCCTAAATGAGCTCAATACCATGCCAGGATTTACCCAGTGGTCTATGTATCCCTTGCTCTGGGACAATATGGGGATTAGCTATCCAGAACTAATCGAGCGTTTGGTTGACCTTGCTAAAGAAAGCTTTAACAAGCGTGAAGCGCACCTATTGTAAAGATAGCTATAAGGGCGGGGCAAGACTCCCTGCCCCTTTTTAAAGGAGTAAACATGAAACTTACGATTCACGAAGTTGCGCGTGCTGTCGGTGCAAAAAATGATGTGACCAGCTATGCGGACAGTCCACTAGTTAAGGCAGAGTTTGATAGTCGTTTGATTGGGCCTGGTGATCTATTTGTGCCACTCAAGGGGGCGCGTGATGGTCATGACTTTATCGAGATGGCTTTTGAAAACGGCGCTGCTGTAACCTTGTCAGAGAAGGAAGTAGCAGATCATCCTTACATTTTAGTAGAGGATGTTTTGACTGCCTTTCAAGCTCTTGCAGCCTATTACCTTCAAAAAACAGGAGTAGATGTCTTTGCTGTTACAGGTTCAAATGGGAAGACAACGACCAAGGACATGTTGGCTCATTTACTTTCTACAAGCTACAAAACCTACAAAACGCAAGGGAATTACAATAACGAGATTGGACTACCTTATACAGTTCTTCATATGCCGGATGACACTGAGAAGTTAGTCTTGGAAATGGGACAGGATCACTTGGGAGACATCCATCTCTTGTCTGAACTGGCTCATCCGAAAACAGCTATTGTGACTCTGGTCGGAGAGGCACATTTGGCCTTCTTCAAGGACCGTTCTGAGATTGCCAAAGGTAAATTACAGATTGCTGATGGTATGGAGAAAGGTAGCTTGCTCTTGGCGCCAGCTGATCCCATTGTAGAGGAATACCTACCTGCTGAGCAAAAAGTGGTTCGTTTTGGACCAGGTGCAGAACTCGAAATTACAGACTTAATTGAGCGTAAGGATAGCTTAACATTCAAGGCTAATTTTTTGGAAAAATCCCTTGATTTACCAGTAACAGGTAAGTACAATGCGACCAATGCTATGATCGCTTCTTATGTAGCTCTTCAAGAAGGAGTGACTGAGGAGCAGATTGGTCAAGCCTTCCAGAATCTAGAGTTGACCCGCAATCGTACCGAGTGGAAAAAAGCATCCAACGGTGCAGATATCTTATCAGATGTTTACAATGCCAATCCAACTGCTATGAAGTTGATTTTAGAAACTTTCTCTGCTATCCCAGCTAATGAAGGTGGCAAGAAAATTGCAGTTCTGGCGGACATGAAAGAACTTGGAGACCAGTCTGTTCAACTCCATAATCAAATGATTTTGAGCATTACACCCGATGCCCTTGATACCGTTATTTTCTACGGTGAAGACATTGCTGAATTGGCTCAATTAGCCAGTCAAATGTTCCCCATCGGCCATGTTTACTACTTCAAGAAAACAGCTGAGGAAGACCAATTTGAAGCCATGGTTAAGCAGGTCAAGGAAAGTCTTGGTGCAAATGACCAAATTCTACTTAAAGGTTCCAACTCTATGAATCTAGCCAAGCTAGTAGAAAGTCTAGAAAATGAGTGCAACTAATTTTGCTAAGTATCTACAGAGGATGTTGGCTATCACTGATACTGGTTTAACCTATACAAAGGACCCCTTTGACCGTGAACGTTATGAGGATTTACGTCAGATTTTATGGAGCCTATTACAGGATCAAACAGAGCTTAATAAAGAGGAATTGACTGCAATTTTTCAGCCGTCAGGTAGCTATGCAACTCCTCTGATGGATGTAAGGGCTTGGATTGTTCAAGACCAGAAGATTTGTTTGGTTAGAGGACAAGGAGAGGATACTTGGGCTTTACCTGGTGGCTTTGGTGAAGTTGGCTATTCTCCTAAGGAGAATATTCGGAAAGAAATCCAGGAAGAAACAGGATTTTTTTCAGAAGTAGGTTCTTTATTGGCAGTTTTTGATACCAATTGCTTTCAACTTCAGAACAAGCAGTATGCAAAGTTCGTCTTTGACTGTCAGTTATTAGATGGACGCTTTCAGGAAAATCAAGAAGTTGCAGAACTTGGATTTTTTAATATTGAGAATCTCCCTCCCCTTTCTGAAAAACGAATAACCAAAGAACAAATGGATATTCTATGGCAGGTCTATCAGGGTGAGCGGGAACAGTATGTCGATTAGAAGCTTTGTTTTATATTTAGATCGACAGTTTCTTTTTACACAAAAATATTAGAAATAAATGTAAGCTATGATCTATAGAGATAAGTAAGAGAATGGCTTATATGAAAATGAGGAAAATTATATGAATGTTTGGGATGCTTTATTTACCATCCATCCGACGGAGCCACCCCAATTTGACCTTCTTTGGTATGGAAGTCTATTTACATTATTAGCATTGACTGTATTTCTCGCTTATCGTTATGGGGAGAAGAAAGCTTGTCAGCGCTTTTTCCAGATTTTACAGGCGGTACAGTTAATCGTGCTTTACAGCTGGTATTGGATCAATCAGTTCCCGCTGTCAGAAAGCTTGCCTTTTTATCATTGTCGTTTGGCTATGTTTGTAGTGCTTTTGACCCCGGGTGTCTCTAGAGTCAAACAGTATTTTGCTGTATTGGGAACTTTTGGAACGCTAGCAGCCTTTGTTTATCCAGTACCAGATCCCTATCCCTTCCCCCACATTGCTATCCTGTCTTTTGCTTTCGGACACTTAGCCCTCTTTGGAAATTCCTTGATTTATCTCTTGAAGGACTACGATGCCAGTTTATTGGATTTCAAACGAATCCTAGTTATCACATCTTCCCTTAACGCTTTGATTTTTCTTGTCAATGTAGTAACGGGGGGTGATTACGGCTTTCTGACAAAACCACCATTGGTAGGAGATCATGGTCTATTGGTCAATTATATTGTTGTAACTCTATTTCTGACTTGTGCAATTTACTTGTCATCCAAAGCTTTTCAGATAATCCTCCAGGAAAAGGGCGAAAGAAGATTAAAAATCTAGCAGAAATAAAAAATATTTTCCCAACCGCTTGACTTTTATCTGAGAATTTTGATACAATAGTAGGCGGTATTGTTTACCCCATTTGTAAGGCCCCGGAACCTTTCAAATACCCTGCGGACCGGAACATCCGCCCTGTAAACAAAAACGACATTCATATAGGAGAAATCATGAACAAAACTACATTCATGGCTAAACCAGGCCAAGTAGAACGCAAATGGTACGTTGTTGACGCAACTGATGTACCTCTTGGACGCCTTTCAGCAGTTGTTGCTAGCGTGCTTCGCGGAAAAAACAAACCAACATTCACACCTCACACTGATACAGGTGACTTCGTAATCGTTATCAATGCTGAAAAAGTTAAATTGACTGGTAAAAAAGCAACTGATAAGATCTACTACACTCACTCAAACCACCCAGGTGGATTGAAACAAATCTCTGCTGGTGAACTTCGTTCTAAAAACGCAGTACGTTTGATCGAGAAATCAGTTAAAGGTATGCTTCCACACAATACTCTTGGACGCGCTCAAGGTATGAAATTGAAAGTATTCGTTGGAGCTGAGCACACTCACGCTGCACAACAACCAGAAGTTCTTGATATTTCAGGACTTATCTAAGGAAAGGAACAATAAAGTATGTCACAAGCACAATATGCAGGTACTGGACGTCGTAAAAACGCTGTTGCACGCGTTCGCCTTGTTCCAGGAACTGGTAAAATCACTGTTAACAAAAAAGATGTTGAAGAGTACATCCCACACGCTGACCTTCGTCTTGTCATCAACCAACCATTTGCAGTTACTTCAACTGCAGGTTCATACGACGTTTTCGTTAACGTTGTAGGTGGTGGATACGCTGGTCAAGCAGGAGCTATCCGTCACGGTATCGCTCGTGCCCTTCTTCAAGTAGACCCAGACTTCCGCGATTCATTGAAACGCGCAGGACTTCTTACACGTGACTCACGTAAAGTTGAGCGTAAGAAACCAGGTCTTAAGAAAGCTCGTAAAGCTAGCCAGTTCTCTAAACGTTAATTCGTTGCTGGACAGCAGAATACAAACGAAAACACTTTGCATATTGCAAGGTGTTTTTTTCTATGAGAACTGGCGGTGCGCAATTAGGATAGCTCTAGCGACTTTAGTCGCATAGAGATATGCTATGCACAGTTGCCTCAAGAAAACAAGCGAAGCGATGTTTGATTGGATGGCAACCACTGCACTCAAAACGTTCTTCGAAAGAATTACTATACTTACAGAGAGCACCTTTCGGGGTGTTCTTTTTTATGCTTCCATACTAAATTGGTGCAATTGACACAGTTGTTACGACTTTAGTCGCTTACAAATGTGGCTGCAACCTGACGAAGTCAGTTGCCTCAAAACGTTAATCAATACGATACTATCAACGTTTACAGACATTCAAGAATTATTTCTTGGATGTCTTTTTTTGTTTAAAAATCAAGAATTTCCCTGAAAATTTCCCTGAGATTTCCCTGAGTCATTTTTTGAGATTCCTAAAAGCAATTTCACCGACTGTCTGATTAACAGTATCATCTGTATTTACATACATTTTTGTTACCTGTTTATTGTTATGAGTAAGAGTTTCTGACATAGCTTCTTTTTTAGTTTAAACATAAACAACACTCTAGTAAGTGGTAAAACAACTATACAATTATTTGTATAGGGAACCTAAGCAAGATTTGCTTAGGTTATTGTTGTGTCTTCCAATAGGAATATACAACGAGTTTAATGATGTAGCTAAGTCTTGGTAATCTAGTAGCGCCATCTTCTTTCATTAAATGATATCGAAATTCATCAATACCATTTAGAACATTTTCATCTAAATAGAGTCTAGGGGTTACTGATGTTTCTAAACTAGGATTGACATTTTTGATATCCTTTTCCATTTCTTGACGTAATTTTTGCCATCTGTCAATGGAGTAATGTTTTGTATTTCTATATGCTTCTTCAATTACGCTTCCAATAGAAGCTTTCAAAACAATATTGAAAGAGAGACCATTTAATTCATCGTAATGATTTGATAGAAGTGTTTGTTCTAGAGTATTTAGAAAATTATCCTGACTTAGTTCTTTGATTTTACGTTCATTCTTTTGAATAAGTTCATCTATCCACACTTTAGCTTCATATGCAAGACGCACAGTTTTATATACTCTAACCATATATCCTCCTTTTAAAATTGTCTATTATTTCGTTGTTCCTCATTTATTAAGTTGGTTTTAAATAGACTAATTAAAATTTATGTAAAAAACTTGAATCTCAATTTTAGTAAAAAAGATAGTTATGATAAAACGCATAATATTAAGTTTAACCTAAATATTTTAAGTTATTACAAATTTTGACTTTTTTCTAGTCTATGGCATTAGTGAATGAAAGTTATACTTTTAATTTTTTAATGTTATAATAATCAAAGATTTTCTCAATGTGTTTTTCCCACCATTTATCTGGTGTAAAGTTTTGGTGAGAATATTTGTTAAGTATTGCTATTTTTTGTTTTAAAAGGTATTCTCCTATATACATTTCAATTACATTTCTGTATTGTAAGTCATGATCTGTACTAATTGAACCACAATCTTCGCAGTCGTTATCTGTCTCAAATTTAAGTCCAGTTATAAAAATTAAAATGGCATTATTACTCCATTTGTTACCTAATTCATTTATAATATTTGCACTAATAAAAGTATTAGAGGTTGGCATTCCGTAATCATGACCTGCACCGACAACTACAACATGCCCAGTTTCGCAAAACTGAACAAAGATGCATTCACCTTTTTCATCTTCATAGTCTTTTTTTATATTAAAGTCAGCGTCTATAATCTTATAGTTAATGCTCTGTGTTTTGTAACCGGGCAATTCATTTAAAGGTTTTAGGCAAGTTTCAACGTGTTTTCTAACTTCCGAATAGTAATCATTAAAACTTTTATCTATTGGGTGATTTTTAAATGTCTCGATCCCAATTTTTACTCGTTCTTCTCGATTTGGTCTCCAAGTTCCCATAAAATCCTCCTATTGATTAGATATAAAAAAAGAGCAACTGGTGTGGGTGAAGAAGGTAAAACTGTAGCATGGAAATACTATGGAAGCGCAGACTTGAAGACAGGTGGTTTAGGAACAGGCGTATTTGGTCCTAACGTTTCTGCAAGCACGATTGCCG
>NZ_JASHEE010000005.1:0-172171 GCF_047463275.1 Streptococcus infantis
TCCTCCTTCAGCGTTCTACTTGCATGTATTAGGCACGCCGCCAGCGTTCGTCCTGAGCCAGGATCAAACTCTCATTAAAAGTTTGAGTTCTCACTCATTTCTGTCACTGACAGATTTATTGTTTTTTTCATTGTTCAGTACTACAACATCAGTTGTAGTGCCCTGCACATTGGTTCGTCTTGTTCAGTTTTCAAAGGTCTTTGTCTCTCACTTCTCTCGTGAGCGACAACTATATTAGTATATCACAGCTTCTAATCGTTGTCAATAACTTTTTCAAATTTTTTTCAACTTCTACTGCAACATACCCATAGTCCGTACGGGATTCGAACCCGTGTTACCGCCGTGAAAAGGCGGTGTCTTAACCCCTTGACCAACGGACCGTGAGCTTTTTAACTCTTTCTATTATACCCACTTTTTGAATCTTGTCAAGAACTTAAGATTATTTTTTTATCTTTTTGGAGAAAAATCTCTTAGCACATGCTTCAGTTCTTTCAACATTGCTTTTCTTCCTTTGAATCGCTCATCAGCTAACAATCGTTCAAATAACTCCAATTTTTCTTTTCCTAATCCTGCTCGATACTCTTTAAGCACTTCTTGTAATGCGTAAGACTCATCTATCAACAGCCCCCCTTCGCCTAAGCGATGGCTAATCTCGCTCACTTCTTCATAAGCTTGGCGATCCAATCTTCTTTTGTAACTTTCTTGTTTTCGAACTGCATCCAAAATTCGATTTCGAAACTTTGTTTTGAAGTAGGTATAAAATTCCTTATTTTTATTTTCCTTAAAATCAGGGTGATTTTCTAGTAATTCATGTAGGCAAATCATTCCCTCTTGATCCCAATCTTCTTTTTCCCATAAATGAAGGTAGTATTCTTTTCTACACTTATGTACAATAGCTTTTACTTCGTGGTAATTCATGTCTAACATAGTTGTTCTCCTTTTCTGCCATTAGTATAGCAGAGGTAGGGACGAATTATGACATTTCTTCTATTTTGTTATTTATCTTGTCTGATTTTATTTTTTTGAATGTTTGATATTTCGTTGGGATATCTTTTTAGACTTTTTAGGATATAAAAAGAGACAAGAGCTATGCTCTTGTCTTTTAAAAAAATTATTGGAACAAATCTACAATTGTATCCCAGACGGTTTTTGCCTTTTCTTTAATTTTTGCATCTGAAATAGCTTTTTCTGCTTCATCAATAAGGTTCTGTGCTCGACTTTGAATGTCACTTATAGAGTCAGTTGACTGCCCTCCACCATTGTCAGTTGACTGATTCGGAACATTTTCAGGAGCAATACCATTTATTTTATAGGCGTTTTCAACTGTAAATGTGCTTCCTGGTGTATAAGGAAGAATTGTTTCTGCCATACTTCTAAAAATATGAGCGGCGCCATTCGATGTCGAACCTGCTAGATAATGATTTTCATCGGTTGTCGGGAAACCAAGCCAGTGACTAATGACTACATCTGGCGTATAGCCGATAACCCACTGGTCACTCGTATACACCGGGTTGAAGGCCGCTTCTGTTGTACCTGTTTTCCCGGCCATAACATAACCATCTGGTGATGAACTTATCCCTGTACCGTTTGTGAATGTCCCTAGCATCATGCTAGTCATTTTATCCGCTACGGATTTATCTATCACTCGTTTTTGAGAATTCTTATGCGTAGCAATGACTTGACCACTTGCATTTTCAATACGTGTAATGAAATGTGCTTCAGGCATCAAACCCTCGTTTGCAAATGCTGCATAAGCTTGCGCCATTTGTAGTGGACTAGTTTCCACACCACCACCCAGTGCAACACCCAACACACGATCTACATTGGTTAAGTTAAGCCCGAATCTTTCACCTGATTCAAAAGCCTTGTCAATACCAAGTTCCTTAACCGTGGCTACTGCAGGAAGGTTTAGGGATTCAGCTAAAGCTTGGTACATTGGAACTTCTGGAGATGTTTTGATACCTGCGTAGTTATCTACCTTGTAATCACCATACTCCATAGTATGATTGTCCAACTCTTTATTTAGAGCCCAACCAGCTTCGACTGCTGGGGTATAGACAACTAAGGGCTTAATAGTCGAACCTGGGCTTCTTTTTGATTGAGTTGCATAGTTGAAATTTCGGAAACCAGCTTTATCATCTCCTGCTACACGACCAACAACTCCTCGAACTCCTCCTGTTTTTGGCTCTAGAGCAACACTGCCCGACTCAGCATGAGTTCCATCTTCTGCGGTTGGAAAGAGAGCTGTATTTTCATAAATGACCTGCATATTAGCCTGGTAATTCTGATCTAATTCCGTATATATACGATAGCCGTTGTTCACAATTTCTTCTTCAGTTAAATTATATTTTTCAATTGCTTCATTAACAACAGCATCAAAATAGGATGGATATCGGTAGTCTGAAACTTTACCTTCATAAGCATCTTGCAGTTGAGAGGCCATATCAACACCCGAAGCTTCCGCTTCTTTGTCTTTATCAATATAGCCAGCAGCGACCATGTTTTGTAGAACGGTGTCTCTACGATTAGTAGAATCTTCAATAGAATTCAAAGGGTTATACAATTCTGGCCCTTTAAGCATTCCAGCTAAAGTTGCAGCTTCATCAAGTGTCAGTTGAGAAGCTGAGACCCCGAAGTATTTTTTACTTGCATCTTCAACACCCCAAACCCCATTTCCGAAGTAGGCATTGTTCAAGTACATAGTCAGAATTTCTTTCTTACTATATTTTTTTGTTAGCTCCAAAGCTAAAAAGAATTCTTTCGCCTTTCTCTGTACAGTCTGATCTTGAGAAAGATAGGCATTTTTCGCCAACTGCTGAGTAATTGTAGAACCACCACCTGAGCGTCCGGCCGTCACTATCGCTAGGAAAAAACGAGCATAGTTAATACCATCGTTCTTATAGAAACTTCTATCTTCTGTAGCAATGACGGCATTTTGTAAGTCTTCACTGATGTTCGAAAGTTCGACATAGGTACCTTTTTGACCTGACAAGGCGCCTGCTTCTTTTTCCTCTCTGTCAAAAATCAGAGTGCGAGTTTTTAAAGCGTTTTGCAGGTCTGTAACATTTGTCGATTTTGCTAGAGCAAACAAATAAACCCCAACAAACAAGCTGGCACTAAGCCCAAGAATTAAAAAGATTTTTGTCAGATGATAGCGACGCCAAAATTTTCGAACAGGGCCAATTGCCCCCGCTTTCTTTCGTCCTGCTCTTGAACGCCGTAAATTGCTCGACACACTTTCTTCTTGTTCCATTCCATTCATTTCTGTTTTTTCAATTTCAGATTCTTCTTTTTTAAATAAAGAAAGAAATTTTTCAAATAAGGTATCTAATTTCATGCGTATATTTTATCATCTTCCCCATAGGAAGACAAGAATTTTGCTAGTTCCCCTGTCCAAATAAATTGATTTTTGTTACAATATCAGTATGAAATTTACCTTTACGATTCCCAACTCTCTACCCGAAATGACTGTCAAACATTTTCTAGAAGAACAGCTGTTAATACCTCGAAAAATAAGGCACTTTTTGAGAATCAAGAAACACATCCTCATTAATCAAGAAGAAGTCCACTGGCATCAAACGGTCAAGGCTGGAGATGAGTGCCAATTGATTTTCGACGAGGAAGATTATCCTACAAAAAAAATTCTCTGGGGAAATCCCAAACTTGTCGAAGAAGTCTATCAAGACCAACATTTAATTATCGTCAATAAACCTGAGGGTATGAAGACACATGGAAATCAGCCAGACGAGATAGCTCTTCTCAATCATGTCAGCGCCTATGTCGGCCAAACCTGCTATGTTGTTCATAGACTAGATATGGAAACAAGCGGTCTCGTACTGTTTGCGAAGAATCCATTCATTCTTCCTATCCTTAATCGCTTATTAGAAAAGAAAGAGATTTCTCGAGAATACTGGGCTCTGGTTGATGGAAGATTAGCGGCTAAGGACTTTATCTTCCGAGATAAAATCGGCCGCAACCGCCACGATCGTAGAAAACGAATAGTTGACCCCAAAAACGGTCAATACGCCGAAACTCATGTAACTCGGTTAAAACAATTTCAAAACAAAACCAGTCTCGTTCGGTGTAGATTAAAAACAGGACGTACTCATCAGATCCGAGTCCACCTATCTCACCACGGACATCCAATCCTCGGGGACCCTCTCTACAACCCACACTCAAAAAACAAGAGACTGATGCTTCACGCATTTAAACTATCCTTTATCCACCCTCTGACTTTAAATAAATTAAGCTTTACCGCACTCTCAGATACATTTGAAAGAGAATTAAAACAAAATGGATGATAAAATCATCCATTTTTTTAGATACAAAAAGCAAGACCGACTGGTCTTGCTTTTTTGACTCAGAAATTATTTAGCAATATTTGCGAAGTATTCAAGAGTACGAACAAGTTGTGCAGTGTAAGACATTTCGTTGTCATACCATGAAACAACTTTAACCAATTGTTTACCATCAACGTCAAGAACTTTAGTTTGAGTTGCGTCAAACAATGAACCGTATGACATACCTACAACGTCTGAAGAAACGATTGGATCTTCAGTGTAACCGTATGATTCGTTAGCAACAGCTTTCATAGCTGCATTTACTTCATCAACAGTAACGTTCTTTTCAAGAACAACTACCAATTCAGTTACTGATCCAGTTGGAGTAGGAACGCGTTGTGCAGCTCCGTCCAATTTACCGTTCAATTCAGGGATAACCAAACCGATTGCTTTAGCAGCACCAGTTGAGTTAGGAACGATGTTAGCAGCACCAGCGCGTGCACGACGAAGGTCACCTTTACGGTGTGGACCGTCAAGGATCATTTGGTCACCAGTGTAAGCGTGGATAGTAGTCATCAATCCTTCTACAACACCGAAGTTATCTTGAAGAGCTTTAGCCATTGGAGCCAAGCAGTTTGTAGTACATGAAGCACCTGAGATAACTGTTTCAGTACCATCAAGAATATCGTGGTTAGTGTTAAATACGACTGTTTTAACATCTGATCCACCAGGAGCAGTGATAACAACTTTCTTAGCACCACCAGCATGCAAGTGTTTTTCAGCAGCTGCTTTAGTAGCAAAGAAACCAGTTGCTTCAAGAACGATTTCTACACCATCGTTAGCCCAGTCGATTTGTTCTGGATCGCGTTCAGCAGAAACTTTAACGAATTTACCGTTAACTTCGAATCCACCTTCTTTAACTTCCACAGTACCGTCGAAACGACCTTGAGTTGTGTCATATTTCAACAAGTGTGCAAGCATAACTGGATCTGTAAGGTCGTTGATGCGAGTAACTTCAACACCTTCTACGTTTTGGATACGACGGAAAGCAAGACGACCGATACGACCGAAACCGTTAATACCAACTTTAACTACCATTAGTGATTTCCTCCTTATGAAAATCATGAAAATTTTATTGTGAAAAGAGTAACTTGAATCACTACAAATCACCTTTCAACAATCCTATTATATAACTATTTTAGTTTTATTGCAAGCGCTGGCCTTGATTTTCACTTCAGTTTTCTACTTTCTAGATACACAATTTTATATAGATTCCCTTTGTCAAAAGTCTATCAACATACATCTTTATAGTTATTTACAAAACTTTTTTGTTAAACTTTTAACCGCTTCTATTTTGAAAAACTATAAAAAGAGACAGGATTACTCCTGCCTCTGACCGATAATCAATTATTTAAGACGTCCTGGTCTTTCTTTGTAACCATAGTAAGCATCTTCGATGATTTCTTGCATATGATCAACCATTGGAAGACGTGGGTTTGCAGGTGAACATTGATCTTCATAAGCAAGGAAGGCCAATTCACGAGAATGTTCTTTCCATTCTTTCTCGTCAACACCTTGTGCTTTGAAGTTCATTTCGATACCTACGCGCTCACCGAGTTCGTAAACAGCTTTAGCATAAGATGCAACCCCTTCTTCTGGAGTAGAAGCTGGAAGTCCAAGCATACGAGCGATATCTTGATATTTCTCATCTGCACGGTAGTAGTTGTACTTAGGCCATGTAGCTGTCTTAGCTGGACGTGTACCATTGTAACGGATAACGTATGGAAGCAAGATTGCATTTGTACGTCCGTGAACTGTGTGGAATTGTGCACCAATCTTGTGAGCCATTGAGTGAGAAATTCCTAGGAAGGCATTAGCAAAGGCCATACCAGCAATAGTTGAAGCGTTATGCATTTTCTCACGTGAGTGGAAGTCTGCATTCTTAACTGAGCTTTCAAGGTTTTCAAATACGAGTTTGATCGCTTGAAGAGCAAGACCGTCAGTGTAGTCGCTAGCCATTTGTGATACGTAAGCTTCAGTCGCGTGAGTCAATACGTCCATACCAGTGTCAGCAGCAACAAATCCAGGAACTGTCAACACCAAGGCAGGGTCTACGATTGCCACAGTTGGTGTCAATGAGTAGTCAGCGATTGGGTATTTACGGTTGTTTGCTTTATCAGAGATAACGGCAAATGGAGTTACTTCAGATCCTGTACCAGATGTTGTTGGGATCGCAATAAATTTAGTCTTCTTACCAAGCAATGGGAACTTGAAGGCACGTTTACGGATATCCATGAATTTTTGTACCAAGTCACGGAAGTCCACTTCTGGTTGTTCGTAGAAGAGCCACATAACTTTGGCCGCATCCATTGGTGATCCACCACCAAGAGCGATGATTGTATCTGGTTTGAAGGAACGCATAATCTCAGTACCACGTTCAACTGTAGTGATATCTGGGTCTGGTTCTACATCTGCAAAGATTTGGTAAACAACCTTATTGCGACGAAGGTCAAGTTGTTCGATGATACGATCAAGGAAGCCAAGCTCTACCATAGCGTGGTCAGTAACGATCATGACACGCTCAACGTCACGACATTTTTGAAGGTATTGAATTGAATCACGTTCAAAGTATGTTTTTGAAGGAAGTTTCATCCATTGCATGTTATTTCTCCGTCTTCCGACTTTTTTGATATTCAAGAGGTTAATGGCGCTAACGTTATCCCCAACTGAGTTACGTCCGTAAGAACCACATCCGAGTGTCAATGATGGCAAGAAGGCATTATAAACATCCCCGATACCACCGAAAGTAGAAGGTGAGTTACAGATAACACGAATAGCTTTAACAGCTTTACCAAATTCTTTAGTCAGTTCTTCATCAGCAGTATGGATGGCAGCTGAATGTCCAAGACCGTTAAATTCAACCATTTGACGAGCTTTAGAAATACCATCTTCACGGCTTTCAGATTTCAAAACTGCGATAACTGGTGACAATTTTTCACGAGTCAACGGCTCGTTTTCACCAACTTCTTTACATTCTGCAGCAAGAATGTTTGTTCCTTCTGGAACAGTAAATCCTGCTTGTTCTGCGATCCAAGTTGCTGGTTTACCAACGATGTCAGCGTTCAATTTTGCACCAGCACAGTTTTTGCTATTTGCTTTCACACCGAAGCAGAATTCTTCAAGAAGAGCTTTTTCTTTTTTGTTTACAAAGTAAGTGTGGTAAGATTTTAACTCTGCTACAAATTCATCATAAATTTCTTTATCAATAATAACCGCTTGTTCAGAGGCACAGACCATACCATTATCAAATGATTTAGACATTACGATATCGTGAGCAGCTTGGCGAATGTTAGCTGATTTTTCAACATAAGCTGGAACGTTTCCGGCACCTACCCCAAGAGCTGGTTTTCCACATGAATATGCAGCTTTAACCATGGCATTCCCACCTGTTGCAAGGATTGTTGCAACACCTTCGTGGTTCATCAATGCGCTTGTTGCTTCCATAGATGGTTCAGTAATCCACTGTACACAGTTTTCAGGAGCTCCTGCTTTAATCGCTGCATCACGCACGATTTGAGCAGCGTGAGCTGATGATTCTTGAGCTGATGGGTGGAATGCAAAGACAATAGGATTACGAGTCTTCAATGAAATCAACGCTTTAAAGATTGCTGTTGAAGTTGGGTTTGTTGTTGGAGTGATACCACAAACAACACCAACCGGTTCAGCAATAAGAGTCAATCCTGTCACATCGTCTTCTTCAATAACACCAACTGTTTTAGTGTGGCGCATGTTGTTTACTACGTGCTCACAGGCAAACAAGTTTTTAGTCGCTTTATCTTCAAATACTCCACGTCCTGTTTCTTCAAAGGCATGTAGAGCCAATTCTCCGTGGGCATCAAGAGCTGCAACTGAAGCTTTTGCTACAATATAATCGACTTGATCTTGGTCAAGTTTACGCATTTCTTCAAGGGCAACTAAAGCTTTTTGCACCAAACCATCGACATGCTTTTCAGCAGCGAGTTTCTTTTCCTCTGGTGTTACAGTTTTTTTATCAGCCATATTTTCCTCCATAGCTTTCAAGGATTGTAAGTCCTTTGTTAATTTTTTCACAATCTTATTATAACTCTTTTTTCAAGATTTGTAAACAGTTTCATAGAAATTTCACAAACTTTTTTTATTCGCTTGTGAAAATAATTTTGCACAGCCCTACCCATACGCTTTTTAGCTTATACTTTGTGAATAATCCCATAAAACTTTTATTTTTCACAAACTTCATTGTAAAAGGGTATTGAAAGGCATCTCAATTTCCATGTAAGCGCTTTCTGTGGGTGCGGTATATTACCCCCTCTAAGAGGAGGTTATTGTGCTTGTTGGAAGAGCCCTTGTTTAAAGTCGCCTTCATAGACAACTTCTTGCTCTGTAGTCAGTTTTCCTTTTCCTTCAGCTTGGCCATTAACAAAGCCCCCTTCATAAACCCAGCCTTCTTTAGCTTGGTAGGTCCCTTTACCGTTAAATGCTCCATTTTTAAATTCACCAGTATAAGTGTCGCCATTTGAGAAGGTCATTGTGCCTTTGCCATTCATCTTTCCACGAACAATACTTCCATCATATACAAGTGAATCGCCATCCAGTTTTAAAACTCCTTGCTTAGGCATATTCCCTACAAATACAAATATAGCACAAAGAGCTATGACTACTACTGTTGCAATTTCCAAACGAGGACGCGTTATATAGACACTGTACTTATCATAGAATTTCTTTAAATTATCCATTTTTTGCCTCATTTTCTAAACGTGTTAGCCAAGCTTGGCAACCAGTTAAAACTCGATCATAAGTTTCATCAAAATCACCTGTATACCATGGATCAGGAACACCCTCAGAAGCAAATGCCTCTAGCTTGTGTTGTTGGTCTTGAGGACACATCCGAGTCAAATCTAGAAGATTGGACTCGTCCATTCCAATGATATAGTCAAAATACTCAAAATCTTTTTTAGAAATTTGTTGTGATGTTTTTGATGAATCGTAAGGAATCTCGTGAGCTTTAAAAATTTTCTGAGTTCCTTTGTGAATTGGATTTCCATGTTCCCAAGAAGAAGTTGCTCTACTTTGAATCTCATAATCATCGGTTAAAGATTTCATAACAAATTCTGCCATAGGACTACGGCAAATATTACCAAGACATACAAAAACAACTTTCTTCATTATTGTTCCCCATCTTCATAGAAAAAGGGGTATGAGATCCACCCCGTTTTATTCTTCAATCGCGCTTTCACCATCAACAACTGTACCTTCTGATGTAACAGCCTCTTTAAGTGGCAAGACAGATTTGATAGCTCCAAGTTCAAAAGTCAAGTAAACTCCGTCTACATCAAGTACGATCGTTCTGTTTTCGGTATCAACTTCATCAACTGTACCGTATAAACCACCGATAGTAATGACTTCATAGCCTTTTTGAAGTTTATTGAGACTCTCCATGCGTTTTTCAGCTTGTTTCTTTTGAGAACGTTGCATAAAGAACATCAAGGCAAACATCCCTACAAGCATAATCACAAATGTTAAATTTGGATTCATTGTATTTTCTCCTTTGTAATTCAGATAAAACTACTATATCAAATTTCACTATTTTTTACAAGATTGCACCTTAGTTTTAGTTCAATAAAAAACCAGAGCAAAGCTCTGATTTTTCTTATTTCAAGTTGTTTACAAGTTCTACTAAGTTTTCAACTGTAAATCCATACTCTGCCAACACTTTTGAAGCTGGGGCAGATGCTCCAAAGGTATCAATACCGAGAACTGCTCCATCAAGACCAACGTATTTATACCAGTTTTGAGTCGCTCCCATTTCAACCGCTACACGGCGACGAACTGCATTTGGTAGGATTTCTTCTTTGTATGCGACATCTTGTGCATCAAAGACATCCGTAGATGGCATGCTGACTACGCGAACTTTTCCACCTTGACTTGCCAATTCTTTAGCAGCTGCAACAGCTAGATTAACCTCTGAACCTGTTGCAATCAAAATCGTGTCAAAGTCTTTAGTATTTTCATAGACAACATAAGCACCTTTCGCAACCTTATTAAAGTCTGTTCCTTCTTCAACAGTCAAGTTTTGACGAGTCAAGACGAGGGCAGTTGGTGTTTTCTCACTATTCACTGCAAGATACCAAGCTGCTTGAGTTTCACGCGCATCTGCTGGACGGAAAACGTTGAGATTTGGAATCGCACGAAGTCCTGCCAAGTGCTCAATTGGTTCGTGAGTTGGTCCATCTTCACCAACTGCGATTGAATCGTGAGTAAAGACATAGGTTACAGGAAGACCTTGTAGAGCTGACAAACGAACTGCCGCTTTAAGGTAGTCTGAGAATACGAAGAAAGTTCCACCGTAAACTCGAAGTCCACCGTGAAGAGCCATTCCGTTCAAAACTGTACCCATTGCAAATTCACGAACACCAAATTGGATATTACGGTTCAAGCGATTTGCATCGTCCTGAAGTCCGTCAGTTTTGATGTAAGTCATATTTGAATGAGCAAGGTCAGCTGATCCACCAAGGAAGGTTGGCAATTTAGCAGCCACTACATTTAAAGCATCTTGGCTTGAGTTACGAGTTGCTTGAGAGAAGCCATTTTCTAAAGCTGGGAAGTCTTCTGGAGTCAATTCAACTGGATCACGTCCTTCGATGATGGCTTCCACTTCTGCAGCAAGCTCTGGGTAAGCTTCTTTATAATCTGTAACTAGTTTTGTCCATGCTTCATATGCTGATACACCTCGGTCCGCAACATTTTCTTTGAAATCAGCATAAACTTCTGCTGGGATTTCAAATGGTTCGTAGTCCCAACCAAGGGCTTGACGAGTTGCAGCAGTTTCGTCTGCACCAAGAGGAGCACCATGTACGGCATTAGTTCCTTGTTTGTTTGGCGAACCATAACCAATAACAGTTTTTACTTCAATCAGAGATGGTTTCCCTGAAACCTTAGCTTCTTCAATAGCTGCTTGAATAGCTTCTAAGTCTGTCCCATCTTCAACCAAGGCTGTATGCCAACCGTAAGCATTGTAACGATCACGAACACTCTCTGTGAATGAATCTTTTGTCTCACCGTCCAAGTTGATATCATTTGAATCATAGAGAACAACCAATTTGTCAAGTTTCTGCAAACCTGCGTAAGAAGCAGCTTCACTTGAGACACCTTCCATCAAGTCACCATCTCCACAGATAACATATGTGTAGTGATCAAAGATGTTATAACCTTCGCGGTTATACTTGGCTGCAAGGAAACGTTCTGCTTGTGCAAAACCTGTCGCAGTTGCAATCCCTTGTCCTAGAGGACCTGTTGTTGCATCAACCCCTGCTGTATGACCAAATTCTGGGTGACCTGGAGTTTTAGAACCCCATTGACGGAAGCTCTTCACTTCATCCATGCTCACATCTTCAAATCCAGAAAGGTGAAGAAGGGCATAGAGAAGCATTGATCCGTGACCCGCTGAAAGAATAAAACGGTCGCGGTTGATCCAGTTTGGTTGAGCTGGATTGATACGAAGTTCTTTAGTGAAAAGGCTGTAAGCCATCGGTGCTGCACCCATTACCACCCCTGGGTGACCTGAATTCGCTTTATTAATAGCGTCAATACCCAAGAAACGAATAGCATTAACAGATAGATTTGACATAGAATTTCCTTTCTCTTTGAGGTGATAAGTTTATCACATATCCTATTCTACTATTATATGAAAAAACAGATAGAATAGCAATAAAACAATTTACTATAAAATGACTCAGCCGATTATACTAATTCCTAGTAGCTTGATAGTAAGGCAATAATATTTCAAAAGCCCTATCCAGTTCATCTAAAATCTTATCTAGAGTTTCTTCATCGGTCACTGGAACATCAGCTTTTATTATTACTTTGCGAATCTCTTGGTTAGATAACTGTTGTCTTAAAAGTTGTCTATTTCCCTCAGTAGCTTGTACTCTATAGCTTTCATCGTTTTTCTGAACCCAATAATAGATTCCATCAACCACTGGGATATCCAATATTTTAGCCTGTTTTGACAAGGTAGTCTCATCTTTCTTTCTCTCTACAAAGCTGACTTCTATAGAGATTCCCCAATTATTCTGATTTCCATACAAACGAAGAGCCATCATGGGCTCTGTTACATACCCCTCTCTCTGTAAATAAACCCAGAAATGTGGTCGTAATCTCTGCGCTTGATTCATCCATTGACTGGTGGGGTGTAAATTCCAATCGGAATGCCTAGCTTGAAAACATTTCGCTAGGTGAGTAAATGCCTTTCGCGCTTCCTGCCCTTTTTGACGCAGGTCTAGCATTTTATCCTTTTCAGCTCCTGCTTTTTCAGGATTCCGGTACTGTTCCCCTTGATAAGCAAGATAGTCCTTGATTTCTTTCATTTTATTCCTTCTTTAGTTAGAAAAAAATCAGGTTTCCCCTGATTTTTCATTTTTATTCTGTGTCAACTACAACGTAACGATTTGGTTCGTCACCTTCAGAGTAGCTAGTAACACCTTCCATTCGTGAGATGATACGATGGATAATTTTACGCTCGCTGCTTGACATTGGATCTGTCATCTGACTACGGCCTTCTTCCAAGACACGTGTAGCTAATTTTTGAGCATAACTTTGTAACACTTCTGCACGATGTTCTACATAATCATTCACGTTGATAGTAATGTAGAAAGTTTTTGAATAACGATTGTAGAGGTAATTTTGTGCCAAAAGTTGAAGGGATTTCAAAACCTTACCATGGTAACCAATGATACGGCCTGGCTCATTTGTATCAATT
Source organism: Streptococcus infantis (assembly GCF_047463275.1). GTDB lineage: Bacteria > Bacillota > Bacilli > Lactobacillales > Streptococcaceae > Streptococcus > Streptococcus infantis_AF. The sequence goes on from NZ_JASHEE010000005.1 coordinate 13,075, forward strand.
TGCATGTTGATAGAGCGACGGTTAGAGGTGCTAGAAATAGTCCCCTCAACATCCATATCATCAATGATTGCTTGAACATAATTGGTTACTTCTTCAACAACCTTTTCGGTGTCGTATGTTGGCTCGACTTTCAAACCAAGAATTTCTAAGTCGCTGCCTTTTTCAGGCTCAACTTCATCTTGAGTTTCTTCAGGTTGCAATTCTTTTAAAACTTCAATATGGCCTGTTTCTTCTAAAATCGTGCTGGCTTCTTTATCATTCTTAAGAATTTCAGCCTTAACTTCTTCAGAAATTTCTTGGCCTTCTTCTTCAATTTTCTTGATAGCTGCAACTACATGTCCCAAATCAACGGTCGCTTCGCTGACTGTTTTAACTGGATCATTTTGATCATTAATTTCCTTTGGAACACCTTTGATTGCTTGCTGATTTGCTTTTACAACGGTTGTCTCACTGATTGCTTCGATATCAACTTGAGCTTGTTTTGTACCAAAAAGTCCAAAAAATCCCTTTTTCTCTCTCGAAACAACTTTGATATGAGCTTTCATTCTAGGAATATTTAATTCATTCAATCCCTTTTGGATTGCTTCTTCAACTGTTGAACCTGTAAATAATACCATTATCAGATTTCTCCTTACTTTTTCTTTTTCTGTGCTTTCTTTAGAGCTTTTCTTTTCTTAACTTCTAAATCCTTCTTAGCTTGCACATCAGCTTCACGCTCTGCAATGATTTTGAAGGGGTTGTTCAAAAGGTATGTTTGCAATACTTGATAAGCATTTGAAACCGCCCAGTAAAGAGCGACACCACTTGGAGCAGATATTGCAAAAAAGAAGATTATAACAGGCATCCCATACATCATACCTGTCATTGCACCATTTTTCTCAGGCAAAGCTTTATTTGAAAGCCAGCTACTGAGGAAGGTGAATAGGGCAGCTAAAATAGGTAGTACGAAAGTAGTATCAGCTCCACCTAGATTGAACCATAAGAAGTGGCCTGTCTTCAAAAAATCTACGTTTGATAAAGCTTGGAAAAGAGCCAATAGAATTGGCATTTGAATCAAAAGCGGCCAGAAGGATGCAGATTGCTTAATGCCTAATTCTTTAAATAATTTACGTGTTTCCTGATCTAGCTTAGTACGACTTTCCATATCGCGACCTGGATAACGTTCGCGCAATTCTTTGATAAGAGGTTGCGCCTCTTGCATTTTTCTGGAAGCCACCATTTGTGTTTGAAAGACTGGTAACAGTATTGTTCTAATCAAGACTGTGAACAGAATAATCCCTAAACCAATGCTGACATCAAATGACAAAAATCGAATAGTTTCAGCAAAAAAATAAACAAGTTTACTCCAAAAGTCTGCAGAATCTGCAGATACTTCACTAGTTGCACAAGCAGTCATTACCAACAAGGACAAACCTAACAAACTAGTCAATTGTAATTTCTTCTTCACTCTTATTTCCTTCCTGGTAAATCTTTGCTAATCTCAAAACATGAAGTAAGTTTTTTTCAATTTCTGCATATTCTAATAGTTCAACGCCTTTTCGAGCAATCACAACAAAATCGACATTATCAACAAGTTGATTACTATTTTGAATGAGAACATGCCGGATTCTTCTCTTGATTTGGTTTCTTGTCACAGCATTTCCTAATTTTTTACTGACTGACAAACCTACTCGAAAATGTGTTTCATTGTTTTCTAATCGATAAATAACAAATTTTCGATTAGCTACACTTGCTCCCTTTTTAAATATGGCGTCGAAATCTTTCTCTTTTTTTACACGAAAGCTTTTTCTCAAAAATTCTACTCCATCTAATAAAACTACTACTATTATACCATAATTTTTCAAAAAGCCAATCATGGCAAGGTTTTAGGCTGGTTTGACTTCGAAAAAAGTAGCCATTCTTAAAAAATTTGACCAGAATCAATGAAATTTTACTAGTTTTTTAAAGAATACAAAACAAAAGCCACTCTTACGAGCGACTTTTGTAGGAGATTATTATGAAAAAGTTTAGGATTTCTATTAAATAAAGTTAGGAGGTCTTTATTTAATGATTAGAGTATACACACCTATCCTTAAATTGAACTTAAATCATTTTATTTTTTATTAATTTTTAAAACTATGAATTGGAGCTGGAATCTGTCCTCCACGAGCAATGAAATCAGCCGAAGAAGCTCCATTGACTTTCATAACTGGGGCAGTTCCTAGCAAGCCACCAAACTCAATCATATCGCCTTCTTTACCCTTTGGAATGATACGGACAGCTGTGGTTTTCATATTAATAACACCAATTGCTGCCTCATCCGCAATCATAGCCGCAATCGTTTCTGCCGGGGTATCTTCTGGAATGGCAATCATATCCAATCCAACTGAACAGATAGCAGTCATGGCTTCTAATTTCTCAAGATTTAGGGAACCATTTTGCACTGCTGCTATCATACCCTCATCTTCTGAAACTGGGATGAAAGCACCTGACAGACCACCGACTTGGTTGCAAGCCATTACTCCGCCTTTTTTTACTTGGTCATTTAAAAGAGCTAAAGCGGCAGTCGTCCCATGAGTCCCAACTGTTTCCAGTCCCATTTCTTCCAGGACCCGAGCTACTGAATCCCCCACTGCAGGAGTAGGTGCTAAACTCAAATCAACAATCCCAAAATCAACACCTAGTCTTTCACTAGCCATCTGGCCAACTAATTGACCAATCCGAGTAATCTTGAAGGCTGTCTTTTTAACAGTTTCAGCAACTACATCAAAGCTTTGGCCGCGAACTTTTTCTAGGGCACGTTTGACTACACCAGGCCCTGAAACACCTACGTTGATAATAACATCAGCTTCACCAACACCATGAAAGGCTCCGGCCATAAAAGGATTATCCTCAACTGCATTGGCAAAAACGACAAGTTTTGCAGCCCCCATATCTGAAAGCTCAGCTGTCTCCTTGATAATTCGACCCATATCAGCTACAGCAGTCATGTTGATTCCAGACTTAGTTGATCCAATATTTACTGACGAGCAAACTTTATCAGTTTCAGCTAAAGCACGTGGAATCGAGTTGATGAGTATTTCATCTCCTTTTTGGTAGCCTTTTTGAACTAAAGCAGAAAAACCACCAATAAAATCTACGCCAATTTCTTTTGCTGCTCTATCTAAAGCTTTGGCTAATGGTACATAGTCCCTTGCATTTGTAGCAGCACCAATTAGAGAAATCGGTGTTACTGATACACGTTTATTGACAATAGGTATACCTAACTCAGCAGCAATTTCATCACCGACTGCCACTAAATTCGCCGCCTTAGTCGTAACTTTTTCATATATTTTATCTGCAGCTCTATCAATATCCGGATCAATACAATCAAGAAGAGAAATTCCCATGGTAATGGTACGAATATCAAAATTCTGCTCTTCAATCATTGCAATAGTTTCGGTAACTTGTCTAATATCCATAAGCACCTCCTAGATATTGTACATAGCATCGAAAATAGCCGCGCTCTGAATATTGATTTTGACATTCAAGGTCTGGCCAAAGGCTTCAAACTCATTTCTTAGTTGAGTAAAATCATGTTTTTCATCACTGGATACTACAGCCATCATGGTAAAGAACTCATCCAAGACAGTTTGTGAAATATCATCAATATTTAATCCTAATTCAGCAATCTTAGTCGCAACACCTGCAACAATACCACCCTTATCTTTTCCAACAACAGTTATAATAGCTTTCATATTGGTCCTCCATCTTCGAAATCATAGAAAAATAACCATATCTAAATTTTTCTTTTTTCTCAGTATAGCACATTTACTTCAAAAAAACTAAAAAACGCCTGCTTACGAAATTGTTCTTAAAAGAAAAACAATTTCGTAAACAAGCGTCTACCCTACCATCTTATGATGAGTGTTCCCGCTAGGACAAAAGTCCTAGCGGTAGACCAGAGCTAGACTAAGAGCACGAGGCTCCATCATCATAACACTCAACAAAATTGATGATTTTATACTAATTCGATGATCGCCATTGGCGCTGCATCACCACGACGTGGTTCAGTTTTAAGGATACGAGTGTATCCACCGTTACGGTCTGCGTAACGAGGTGCGATTTCTGAGAACAATTTTTGAAGTGCTGTAGTAGAAGTGTACTTATCAGTTACTTCATCATAGTTTTCAGATGCGATTTCATTACGTACGAAAGCAGCAGCTTGACGACGTGCATGCAAATCACCACGTTTACCTAGAGTAATCATTTTTTCAACAGTTTTACGGATTTCTTTAGCACGAGCTTCAGTTGTCACGATTGATTCGTTGATCAAAAGGTCAGTTGTCAAATCGCGAAGCATTGCTTTACGTTGTGAGCTAGTGCGTCCTAGTTTACGGTAAGCCATGTATTCCTCCTTTATTTATCTTTTAATCCAAGACCCAAATCAATGAGTTTGAGTTTCACTTCTTCCAAACTCTTGCGTCCAAGATTTCTTACTTTCATCATCTCTGCTTCAGATTTTTCTGTCAAATCATGCACAGTATTGATACCAGCACGTTTCAAACAGTTATATGAGCGTACAGACAAGTCAAGTTCCTCAATCGTACGTTCCAAAATACGGTCGTCCGATTCAGTATCAGCTTCTTTCATCACTTCTGCAGATTTAGCAATCTCTGTAAGATTTGTAAACAAATCAAGATGTTCTGTCAAAATACGTGCTGAAAGCCCTAAAGCATCTTCTGGAATAATAGTTCCATTTGTCAAGATTTCAAGGGTTAATTTGTCGAAACCATCATTGCTTCCTACACGAGCAGGTTCAACTTGATAGTTAACTTTTGTAACTGGTGTATAAATAGAATCTACAGCAAGTGTTCCAACTGGGGCATTATCTTTTTTATTTTCATCTGCAGGTACATAACCACGACCAGTGTTTACAGTCATAGTTGCTTTAAATGAAGCACCTTCTCCGATTGTGAAAAGATAATGATCTGGATTTACGATTTCAATATCACTATCAGTTAAAATATCTCCGGCTGTCACTTCAGCAGGACCTTCAACATCAAGTTCAATAGTCTTTTCGTCTTTTACATATGATTTAACTGCAATACCTTTAATGTTCAGAATGATTTGCATCACGTCTTCGCGAACACCAGGAATTGTATCAAATTCATGTAATACTCCATCGATATCGATAGATGTAACAGCTGCTCCTGGAAGAGAAGCAAGAAGTACACGACGAAGAGAGTTACCAAGTGTTGTACCGTATCCACGTTCTAGTGGTTCGATTACAAACTTGCCATAATCTTTATTTTCATCAATTTTTGTTATATTTGGTTTTTCAAACTCGATCATTTAGTTACTCCCTCTTAAACGAAAAGCAGTGTAAAGGTAATGATTATACACGGCGACGTTTTGGAGGACGAGCACCATTGTGTGGCACTGGAGTCACATCACGAATTGCTGTTACTTCAAGACCAGCGGCAGCAAGAGCACGAATAGCTGACTCACGACCAGAACCTGGACCTTTTACAGTAACTTCAACTGATTTAAGACCGTGTTCTTGTGCAGATTTAGCAGCAGCTTCTGAAGCCATTTGAGCAGCAAATGGTGTAGATTTACGAGAACCTTTGAAACCAAGAGCACCAGCTGATGACCAAGCGATTGCATTACCATGCACATCAGTAATCATAACAATAGTGTTATTAAATGTAGCGTGAATATGAGCAATACCAGATTCGATATTCTTTTTCACACGACGTTTACGTGTTGGTTTAGCCAAGACTTTTACCTCCTATATTATTTTTTCTTACCAGCAATCGCAACAGCTTTACCTTTACGAGTGCGAGCGTTGTTTTTAGTGTTTTGTCCACGGACAGGAAGTCCACGACGGTGACGGATACCACGGTATGAACCGATTTCCATCAAACGTTTGATGTTCAAGTTCACTTCACGACGAAGGTCACCTTCAACTTTAATTGCATCCACTTCACGACGGATAGCATCTTCTTGATCTGATGTAAGGTCACGAACACGAATATCTTCTGAAACTCCAGCAGCTGCCAAAATCTTTTGAGATGTTGCAAGTCCGATACCATAGACATAAGTCAATGAGATAACTACGCGTTTGTCATTTGGAATATCAACTCCAGCAATACGAGCCATGTTTTCTCCTTTCTATCTTATCCTTGACGTTGTTTGTGTTTTGGATTTGCTGGGCAAATTACCATAACACGACCATTACGACGAATTACTTTACAGTATTCGCAAATTGGTTTGACCGATGGTCTTACTTTCATTTCTTATCCCTCCAAGTTTTTCGATTATTTAAAGCGGTAAGTGATACGTCCACGTGTCAAGTCATATGGACTCATTTCAACAGTAACACGATCTCCCGCTAAAATACGAATATAGTTTTTACGAATTTTACCAGAAACTGTTGCTAAAATCTGATGTCCATTTTCAAGTTCAACCGTAAACATTGCATTCGGCATCGTATCGACTACTTTGCCTTCAACTTCAATCACATCGTCTTTTGCCACGCAAAAGTACCTCCCTAAATTTCGATTTGATGCCTCTAGACACAGAGACAACAATTATAAGTCAGACTAACTCAGTATAACATTTGTCAAGACATTTTGCAAGCCTGAAAAACGCTTTTATTTCAAATTTGTCAATACCTTTTCGATATCTTTAAAGACATCATTGATATCTTGGTTGCCTTCGATATCATGTACTAGACCTTTAGCACGATAGTGAGCAATGATTGGTTCACCTTGAGCAATATTGACATCCAAACGACGTTTTACTGTCTCAGGTTTATCATCTTCACGTTGGTAGTAATCTTCCTCTTTGTAATCAACTGGTGGGTTGAATACTTTATGGAAAGTTTCGCCAGTTTCACGGTGAATGATACGACCACTCAAACGTTCAAGTAGGCAAGATGGATCTACTTCGATGTTGATAACACCTTCAAGTTTAATTCCAAGTTCAGCCAATGTTTTATCTAAGGCATGAGCTTGCTCAATTGTACGTGGGTAGCCATCCAACAAGAAACCAGTTTCTTTAATATCATCTTGAGAAAGACGTTCTTTAACAATTCCATTTGTAACTTCATCTGGAACCAATTCGCCTTTATCGATATAAGACTTAGCTAGTACACCCATTTCAGTTTGGTTAGCCATTGCTGCACGGAACATGTCTCCTGTTGAGATGTGGGCAACGTGAAACTGTTCAACAATTTTCGCTGCTTGTGTCCCTTTACCTGCACCAGGTAAACCCATAATCAAAAGATTCATGATTCAAACTCCTTTTTTGTATTTAAATAGAAGCAAAAATTCATTTCAACTCCTATTTAAAAACAAAATAGAAGAGAGGAGATAAAAATCTGACAATGTCTTTGATTTTTACACTCCACTCTCTGAGCAATAGTGAATTTTATTTTCTATTACAATTATTCTGTTGTATCTAAGAAACCAACATACTTACGTTTCAATAGATAACCTTCCAATTGTTTAATTCCTTCGATACCTGTAGAGATAATGATTAACAAGCTTGTTCCCCCAAAAGCGACAACTTCTGAAAGACCAAATAAATCTTTAGCTACAATAGGTAGGATAGAAATCACACCTAGGAAGATAGATCCGACTGTTGCGAGACGACGAAGAAGTTTTGACATATATTCTTCTGTCCCTTTACCAGGACGGACACCATGGATATAAGCTCCACTCTTTTGTAAATTTTCTGCTGCTTTCTCTGGATTGATCTGTACAAATGTATAGAAGAATGTAAAGAGAATGATCAACAGAGCATACAAAGCAACACCTGTCGGAGTTGAAGTAGACACCAACTCTTGAGCTGTTTTAACCCACTCCCAATCAAGACCAGACGCACTTACAAATTGTAAGATTGCAGCTGGTGCTGCTGTAATGGAGCTAGCAAAGATAACAGGAATAACCCCAGCAGGGTTAATTTTCAAAGGAAGATAGGAACTTGATGGCGCACCTTGAGCTACCTTTGTATACTGAATTGGAATCTTATATTTAGCTTGTTCAACGTAAGTTGTAAAGTAAACAATCAACAAAACAGCGATGATTAAAATAGCGACAAAAATGAGAGACGATGTCATACGATCACTTGGTACATTGACAAAGTAATCCACATAAATGCCCTTAATCATGTCAGGAATTGAAGCAACAATCCCTGCAAAGATAATCATGGAAACACCATTCCCATACCCTTTATCTGTAATTTGCTCTCCTAACCAGGTTACAATCATGCTACCTGCTGTGAGGATTGCCCCAATCACAAGAAAGACCTGTGGTGTAAGTGGAACAGTCAAAAGCTTAGCTCCAGACAGAGCGTTAAAACCTGCAGTTATACCGACTGATTGCACAAACGCAAGCACTAATGCAATATATCGAGTTGCTTGATTTAACTTTCTACGGCCAACTTCCCCTTGTTTACCCCACTCTACAAATTTTGGCAATAAGTCCATTTGTAAGAGCTGGACAACGATTGAAGCTGTGATGTACGGACTAACTCCAAGTGCAAAAACCGAAAAGTTTTTCATGGCATTACCTGACACCAAGCTCAACATATTCAAGAAAGATAGCCCACTCAAAGCGTTCAAACTATTTGCATTTACCCATGGTACAGTGATACTAGTACCAATACGAAAAACAAATACGATGAAAATTGTAAATAAAATTTTCGATCGAACTTGTTTAACCTTGAGAGCTTCTTTTAATAATTTAAAAAACATAGGTCACCCCTCTTAGATGACTTCTACAGAACCACCTTTAGCAGTGATAGCTTCCTCAGCAGATTTTGAGAATTTAGCTGCTTTCACAGTTAATTTCTTAGTCAACTCACCGTTACCAAGAATTTTAATACCTGATTTTTCAGCTTTAACAATTCCTGATTCTACAAGTACCACTGGAGTTACTTCAGCACCGTCATCAAAGGCGTTTAATTGATCAAGGTTTACAATAGCATATTCTTTAGCGTTGATGTTTGTAAATCCACGTTTTGGAAGACGACGGAACAATGGAGTTTGTCCACCTTCAAAACCAAGACGTACACCGCCACCGCTACGCGCTTTTTGACCTTTTTGACCACGACCAGATGTTTTACCATTACCTGATGAAGTACCACGACCAACACGGTTACGAGTTTTACGAGAACCTTCTGCAGGTTTCAATTCATGAAGTTTCATTTATATTTCTCCTCTTTGTGTAAAATGCTAGCGCCGATAAGAAAGAAAAGGTTGTCTCTCTTATCAACTCGCCTATACGTTTGTCATCTAAAATGACTATATCTAGTTTTAGGGGATGAGTAGATGCACATCCCCTAAAATTTTATTAGTTTACTTCTTCAACTGTTACCAAGTGAGATACTGCAGTGATCATACCACGGATAGCAGCGTTATCTTCTTTAATAACAGAGCTGTTCAATTTGCCAAGTCCAAGTGCTACAACAGTTTTACGTTGTGATGGAATGCGTCCGATTGGAGACTTAGTCAAAGTAATTTTAATTTGAGCCATTTTATCCCCTTTCTTATGCCAAATCAGAAACTGAAATACCACGAAGGGCAGCAACTTCTTCAGCGCGTTTCAATTGTTTCAAACCTTCAACAGTTGCACGAACAATGTTGATTGGAGTGTTAGAACCAAGTGATTTAGATGTAATATCTGCCACACCTGCCAATTCCACAACGGCACGAACTGCACCACCTGCGGCAACTCCAGAACCTTCTACAGCTGGTTTCAACAATACTTTAGCTCCACCGAATTCTGAAAGAACTTCATGTGGGATTGTTGTTCCAACCATAGGAACTTCGATCAAGTTTTTCTTAGCATCTTCTACTGCTTTGCGGATTGCTTCTGGAACTTCTTGAGCTTTACCAGTACCAAATCCTACACGACCATTGCGGTCACCAACAACTACAAGAGCTGCGAAACGAAGACGACGTCCACCTTTAACAACTTTTGTAACACGGTTAACAGCAACTACGCGTTCTTCAAGTTCTACTGCATTGTCTTTAAATGCCATTTTCTAGTGTCCTCCTATTAGAATTTCAATCCGTTTTCACGAGCTGCATCAGCCAAAGCTTTCACACGTCCGTGATATAGATATCCACCGCGGTCGAACACCACTTCTGAAATACCTTTAGCACTTGCACGTTCTGCAACGAGTTTACCGACAGCAACGGCTTGTTCAGTTTTAGTTCCTTTTGAAACTTCTTTGTCAAGAGTTGAGGCACTTGCGAGCGTTACACCCGCTACGTCATCAATCACTTGAGCGTAGATGCCTGTATTAGAACGGAATACGTTCAAACGTGGGCGATCAGCAGTTCCAGAGAGTTTTCCGCGAACGCGACGGTGGCGTTTTTGGCGGAGTTTGTTTTTATCTGGTTTAGAAATCACAGTTTTCACCTCTTTAATTTTAAATCGTGTGCTATGCACAAAGTTGGTAATGAGGTTGGTGGTTGAAAATCAACCACTCAACATTATTTACCAGTTTTACCTTCTTTAAGACGAACATATTCGCCAACGTAACGGATACCTTTACCTTTGTATGGCTCTGGTGAACGAAGGCTACGTACGTAAGCAGCTGTTTGACCAACTTTTTCTTTTGAAATTCCGCTGATAACGATAGTCGTTGGGTTTGGAAGTTCAAAAGTAATTCCTTCTGGAGCTTCAACTTCGTCTGGATGTGATTTACCAACAGCCAAAACAAGTTTGTTTCCTTGAAGTTGAGCACGGTAACCAACCCCACGCATTTCAAGTTCTTTCTTGAATCCTTCTGAAACACCAATAACCATGTTGTTCAAAAGTGCACGAGTAGTTCCGTGGATAGTTTTCATTTCTTTTGAATCGTTTGGACGGTGAAGAGTTACTTCAGTACCTTCCACACGGATTTCAATATCTTTTGAGAACTCACGAGTAAGTTCTCCTTTAGGTCCTTTTACAGTTACAACGTTGTCATTGTTAGTGAGTTCAACACCAGCAGGCAACACGATAACTTTATTACCAATACGTGACATGTTTTTATTCTCCTGTTAAATTGTCAGGCCATAAAGGCCAGTTTTCACGGGGTTAAATCGATTTCTCGATTTAAAGGAATATTTAGGTTTTGATTTCAAAGTGAATCGAGGCATTGTCTCGCAGGCATAACTTTGGGTTAGGCAAGAGACGATAACGAAGAGTCACAAAGAAATTGGGAGCTAAATATTACCAAACGTAAGCTATAACTTCCCCACCGACGTTCTTTTGGCGAGCTTCTTTATCAGTAAGCAAACCTTCAGAAGTTGAAAGGATAGCAATTCCAAGACCGTTAAGTACTTTTGGAAGATCTTCACGTTTTTTGTAGACACGAAGTCCTGGTTTAGAAACACGTTTCAAGTTAGTGATAACTCGTTCACCGTTTGCTCCGTATTTAAGGAATACACGGATGATGCCTTGTTTGTCATCTTCGATGATTTCTACGTTCTTAACAAAACCTTCGCGTTTAAGGATTTCAGCAATCCCTTTTTTGATGTTTGATGCAGGTACTTCAAGTACTTCGTGTTTTGCTTGGTTAGCGTTACGAATACGAGTTAGGAAGTCTGCGATTGGGTCAGTCATAACCATTTTATTTTTCTCCTCTTACTAGTAGTTTGCAAGTTGCACTTGCTAGTTAATGTTTGAGCTAGGCTCAGAAAGTTTTGATACTTGCAAATGAGAGCATACTCATTTGAACACGAGCTACAACCTGGGCAAAAAAGATAGATTTGTCTTGGAGCATCGCTCCTGCACCAAATCTCCTATTTTTACTGGGGTTGTTACGCTCTTTGTATCATGATATTACCAAGATGCTTTTGTTACACCAGGGATTTGACCTTTATATGCCAATTCACGGAAGCAAACACGGCAAAGTTTAAACTTGCGGTAAACTGAGTGTGGACGTCCACAACGTTCACAGCGAGTGTATGCTTGAGTAGAGAACTTCGCTGGGCGTTTGTTCTTAGCAATCATAGATTTTTTAGCCATTAGTTATACCTCCTATATTATTTTGCAAAAGGCATTCCAAGGCCTGTAAGCAATGCACGTGACTCTTCGTCAGTGTTAGCAGTAGTTACGATAACGATGTCAAGACCGCGAGTTTTGTCAACGTCATCAAAGTTGATTTCTGGGAAAATCAATTGCTCTTTCACACCAAGTGTGTAGTTTCCGCGTCCGTCAAATGATTTTGTTGGAACACCGTGGAAGTCACGTACACGTGGAAGTGATACTGAAACCAATTTATCCAAGAATTCGTACATACGTTCACCACGAAGGGTAACTTTTGCACCGATCGCAACACCTTCACGAAGACGGAAGCCGGCGATTGATTTTTTAGCTTTAGTGATAAGTGGTTTTTGACCTGAGATAAGCGCCAATTCTTCAGCAGCTTTTTCAAGGCTTTTAGCGTTTGATACAGCTTCACCAACACCCATGTTCAAAACGATCTTATCCACTTTAGGAACAGCCATCACTGATGAGTAGTTAAATTGTTCTGTCAATGCAGGAACTACTTCATTAAGATATTTTTCTTTTAAACGATTTGCCATTATACTTCTCCTTTCCTTCGTGATTAATCAAGCACTTCGCCTGATTTTTTGTTGTAGCGAACTTTTTTACCGTCTACAAATTTGTAACCAACACGACCAGCTACACCATTTTTGTCTAAAACTTGAACGTTTGATACGTGGATAGCTGCTTCTTTTTCGATGATACCACCTTGAGGAAGCTCGTTAGTTGGACGTTGGTGTTTCTTAACGATGTTAACACCTTCAACGATAACTTTGTTTACTTTTGGAAGGGCAGTAAGGACAACAGCTTCTGTTCCCTTATCTTTACCAGCGATTACGCGAACTTTGTCGCCTTTTTTTACAAACATTTTTTTCTCCTTTTATTCTTACGCCCAATGGGCACCCTGGCTAAGCCAGGGGACTGTGTTTGTTTGTTTTTGCTCTGTAAAAATTAAAGCAATCCTTCGTCAGTTTCAACTCACCTAACTTAAGTTATGCTTTCGTCTTACTTCCTAGACTTGTTTTAATTTTATTTGAGCAATCAATTAAAGTACTTCTGGAGCAAGTGACACGATCTTCATGAAGCCACCTTCACGCAATTCACGTGCAACTGGGCCAAAGATACGTGTTCCGCGAGGAGTTTTGTCGTCACGGATGATAACTGCTGCGTTTTCGTCAAATTTGATGTATGAACCATCAGCACGACGAGCACCTGATTTAGTACGAACGATAACTGCTTTAACAACGTCACCTTTTTTAACCGCACCACCAGGAGTAGCTTGTTTTACAGATGCCACAATAACATCACCGATGTTTGCAAATTTACGTCCTGAACCACCAAGAACTTTGATAGTCAAGATTTCGCGAGCACCGCTGTTGTCTGCGACTTTCAAACGAGTTTCTGTTTGAATCATTTCAGTTTTCTCCTTTCAGGTTTGATTAGATGATGACCGCTTCTTCAACAACTTCTACAAGACGGAAACGTTTTGTAGCTGAAAGCGGGCGAGTTTCCATGATACGTACGATATCGCCTTCTTTGGCAACATTGTTTTCATCATGTGCTTTGTATTTTTTAGAGTAGTTAATACGTTTACCATAGACTGGGTGGTTACGTTTTGTTTCAACTACAACTGTGATTGTCTTGTCCATTTTGTCAGATACAACACGTCCAACAAGAACTTTACGATTATTGCGTTCCATTGAAATTTCTCCTTCCCTAGTCTATTATTTCGCTTCAGATTGAACTGTTTTGATACGAGCGATTTGTTTTTTAACTTCTTTCAAGCGAGCTGTTTGTTCTAATTGACCAGTAGCAGCTTGGAAACGAAGTTCGAACAATTCTTTTTTCAATTCGTTTTCGCGCTTCGCGAGTTCTTCTTGAGAAAGACCACGAAGTTCTTTAACAAATTCTTTTACTTCATTAAGTTTCATGCCTTCTCCTTATTCTGCTTCACGTTTTACGAATTTACATTTAACTGGCAATTTGTGGCTTGCAAGACGAAGCGCTTCGCGAGCAACTTCTTCAGATACACCAGCAACTTCAAACATTACTTTACCACGTTTAACTGGTGCTACCCAACCTTCAGGCGCCCCTTTACCAGATCCCATACGAACCCCGATAGCTTTAGCTGTGTAAGATTTGTGTGGGAAGATTTTAATCCAAACTTTACCACCACGTTTCATGTAACGAGTCATGGCGATACGAGCAGCTTCGATTTGGCGGTTAGTGATCCAGTGGCTAGTTGTAGCTTGAAGACCGTATTCACCGAATGCTACTTCTTTCCCACCTTTAGCTTCACCGCGCATTTTACCACGGAATTCACGACGGTGTTTAACACGTTTAGGTACTAACATTGGTTATTTACCTCCTTTAGTGTTTTTACGAGCTGGAAGAACTTCACCACGGTAGATCCATACTTTAACACCAAGTTTACCGTATGTAGTATCTGCTTCTTCCCAAGCGTAATCGATATCTGCGCGAAGTGTGTGAAGCGGAACTGTTCCTTCAGAGTATCCTTCAGCACGGGCAATATCTGCACCGTTCAAACGACCTGATACTTGAGTTTTAATTCCTTTAGCTCCAGCACGCATAGCACGTTGGATTGCTTGTTTTTGTGCACGACGGAAAGCAACACGTTGCTCCAATTGACGAGCAATTCCTTCACCAACAAGGTGAGCATCCAAATCAGGTTGTTTGATTTCGATGATGTTGATGTGTACTTGTTTACCAGTCAATTTGTTAAGTTTTGCACGGAGTGCATCAACGTTAGCACCACCTTTACCGATAACCATACCTGGTTTAGCAGTGTGAAGTGAAACGTTAACTTTGTTTACTGCGCGTTCGATTTCAATAGTTGAAACGGCTGCGTCAGCTAGTTCTTTTTGAACGAATTTACGGATTGCAAGATCTTCATGAAGGTAATCCGCGTATTCTTTTTCAGCATACCATTTGGCATCCCAATCACGGATGATGCCGACACGCATACCAATTGGATGTACTTTTTGACCCACGATTTTACCTCCTTATTTTTCTGCAACAGCTACAGTGATGTGAGCTGTACGTTTGTTGATTGGTGAAGCTGAACCTTTCGCACGTGGACGGAAACGTTTCATAGTTGGTCCTTCGTTTGCGAATGCTTCAGATACTACCAAGTTAGCTTTATCCAAACCAAAGTTGTTTTCAGCGTTAGCTACAGCTGAGTTCAAAACTTTCAAGATGATTTCAGCAGCTTTGTTTGGAGTGAATGTCAAAATTGCGATTGCATCGGCTACGCTTTTACCACGGATGTTGTCAAGAACAAGACGTGATTTACGAGGTGAAACACGTACTGTGCGAGCCATTGCTTTAGCTGAAGTAATTTCTGCCATTTATGTTCTCCTTATTTTCTACGTGTCTTCTTGTCGTCTGCGGCGTGACCTTTGTAAGTACGAGTTGGTGCAAATTCACCAAGCTTGTGACCTACCATGTCTTCTTGGATGTAAACAGGTACGTGTTTACGTCCATCATAAACTGCGATAGTGTAACCAATGAAACTTGGGAAGATCGTTGAACGACGTGACCAAGTTTTGATAACTTTTTTCTTTTCGTCGTTAGCTTGAGCTTCAACTTTTTTCATCAAATGCTCATCGACGAAAGGTCCTTTTTTAAGACTGCGTCCCATTTTTATATTTTCTCCTTTAAATGTTGTACCACAGCGGCTTGCGCTCTCAACGAGCGCTACCGAGCTGGCGGATTATCTAGCGCTTAAGCGACTAGTTTTAAATTATTTCTCGTTGCGACGACGAACGATAAGTTTGTCAGATTTCGCTTTCTTGTTACGAGTTTTAAGACCAAGAGCAGGTTTGCCCCATGGAGTTGATGGTGCTTTACGACCAACTGGTGCTTTACCTTCACCACCACCGTGTGGGTGATCGTTAGGGTTCATTACAGAACCACGAACTGTTGGGCGGATACCTTTCCAACGGCTACGTCCTGCTTTACCAAGGTTTACAAGTCCATGTTGTTCGTTTCCGACAACACCAACTGTTGCACGACAAGTTCCAAGAATCATACGAACTTCTCCTGATTGAAGACGAACAAGAACGTATTTACCTTCTTGACCCAATACTTGAGCAGAAGCTCCAGCAGCACGTACCAATTCTCCACCACGACCTGGTTTCAATTCGATGTTGTGGATCAAAGTACCAACTGGAATGTTAGCAAGTGGAAGAGCGTTTCCGACTTTGATATCTGCTTCTGGACCTGAAACGATACGTTGACCTACTTCAAGACCTTTTGGAGCGATGATGTATGCTTTCACACCGTCAGTGTAGTGTACAAGAGCGATGTTTGCAGAACGGTTTGGATCGTACTCGATAGTTTTAACAACTGCTTCAACGTTGTCTTTGTTACGTTTAAAGTCAACCAAACGGTAGAAACGTTTGTGTCCACCACCTTGGTGACGAACTGTGATACGACCGTTGTTGTTACGACCAGCCTTGCTCTTCAATGCAACAAGCAATGATTTTTCAGGAGTGCTTGTTGTGATTTCAGCGAAATCCAAAGAAGTCATATTACGGCGACCGTTTGTTGTTGGTTTATAAACACGAATTCCCACGATATTTCCTCCTTAGATTATTCAGCTTCAGCTGCAAACAACTCGATTGCTTTTGAATCAGCTGTAAGAGTGATGATAGCTTTTTTAGTTTTGTTAGTAAAACCAGTGTAACGTCCAACACGTTTAGCTTTAGGTTTTACGTTGATTGTGTTAACATTTGCAACTTTAACACCTTCGAAAGCAGCTTCAACAGCTTGCTTGATCAAAAGTTTGTGTGCACGAGTGTCAACTTCAAATACATATTTGCCTGCTTCAAGTTGAGCCATTGAGCTTTCAGTGATAACAGGTTTTTTGATAACATCATACAAATTCATTATGCAAGAACCTCCTCGATTTTAGAGATAGCTGCTTGAGTAACAAGAAGTTTGTCACTATTTGCGATGTCAAGAACACTTGCAGTTGTAGCAGTCGCAACTTTCACGTTTGGAAGGTTACGAGCTGAGAGAGCTGCGAATTCGTTTCCTTCTTCAAGAATAACAAGGACTTTAGAATCGATGCTCAAAGCTGCAAGAACTTTTGCAAATTCAGCAGTTTTTGGAGCTGTAAATTCAAGAGAATCAACGGCTACAAATTTGTTTTCAGCAACTTTCTCTGAGTAAACAGATTTAAGCGCAAGGCGACGAACTTTTTGAGGAAGTTTGTACGCATAGCTACGTGGAGTTGGTCCGAAGACGATTCCACCACCACGCCATTGTGGAGAGCGGATAGAACCTTGACGAGCACGTCCAGTTCCTTTTTGACGCCATGGTTTGCGTCCGCCACCTGAAACAGCTGAGCGGTTTTTAACTGCGTGAGTTCCTTGACGAAGGCTAGCACGTTGGCTGATGATCACATCAAACACAACAGATTGGTTTGGTTCGATACCAAAGATTGCATCGTTAAGAACAACTTCGCCCGCTTGTTTACCAGTTTGGTCGAATAATGTTACATTTGCCATTTTGACTGTATTCCCCTTTCCTTATTATTTACCAGCTTTAACTGCTGACTTGATAGTGATAAGAGATTTCTTAGCACCTGGTACGTTACCTTTGATAAGGATAACGTTCTTTTCTGGAACAACTTGTACAACTTCAAGGTTTTGAATTGTTACGCGGTCGCCACCCATACGTCCTGCAAGGTTTTTACCTTTGAATACGCGGTTAGGTGCAACAGGTCCCATAGAACCTGGACGACGGTGGTAACGAGAACCGTGAGCCATAGGTCCACGTGATTGTCCGTGGCGTTTGATAACACCTTGGAAACCTTTACCTTTAGATGTACCAGTTACATCAACAATGTCTCCAGCTGCGAAAGTTTCAACTGTGATTTCAGCACCAACTTCCAAGCCTTCAACGTTTTTGAATTCACGAATGAAGCGCTTAGGAGCCGTGTTAGCTTTTGCTACATGTCCTTTAGCAGGTTTGTTGCTCAATACTTCGCGTTTGTCATCGAAACCAACTTGGATAGCGTTGTAACCATCTGCTTCAACAGTTTTAACTTGAAGAACAACGTTTGGAGTTGCTTCGATAACTGTTACAGGGATCAATTCGCCAGCTTCAGTGAAGATTTGAGTCATTCCCACTTTTTTCCCTAAGATTCCTTTTGTCATGAGAAAATAGTTCCTTTTCTATATTTTTTATTCAAAAAGTTTTTAACGAGCGTTTTTTATGCTCAAGGTTTCAAACTTTAGATTAAAGTTTGATTTCTACGTTTACACCACTTGGAAGATCCAATTTCATCAAAGCGTCAACTGTTTTTTGAGTTGGGTTGATGATATCGATTAAACGTTTGTGTGTACGCATTTCGAATTGTTCGCGAGAATCTTTATATTTGTGAGTCGCACGAATGATTGTGTAGAGGCTACGCTCAGTTGGAAGTGGGATTGGACCTGCAACTTCTGCACCTGTACGAGTAGCTGATTCTACGATTTTAGCAGCCGCTGTGTCAAGCGTACGGTGTTCGTAAGCTTTCAAACGGATACGGATTTTTTTGTTTGCCATCTTTTTCTCCTTTTCGTCTATTTAAGATAATAGGCTAGCTCCACAAGAAAACCGACGCGCGTTGCGTGGCAATGCAACCGAGCGTGTCGCAACCTCTTGCATCAAAGCTAAGACTGTAATTTACAGCACCATAATAGAATAACACAAAGCCCCTGCGATTGCAAGGGATTTGACAGGATTTTTTTAATTTTTCGAATGAAACTGTTTTCTTATCGCTCCTTATCTCAAAAAAGCATAAATGAAGAGCAAATTTTTATTTTTTCTTCTATATATTATTCATAATATTCGTTTTGATCTGAAATTTATCATTTGATTGATTTATCAAGATATCCGCTTTTGACTCGGTTTCTTTATAGTATTGCAGATACTGTTCTCGTCTCATTTGCTGACTAGCCAATATAAAGGATGCATCGCCATTTCTCACAGTCGTATCTCGAGCTAGACGCCTTTTTAATTCTGTTTCTTCGTCCACGTAGAAGCAGATGGTTTTGTCAAAGAGTTCCTTGGGTAGAAAACCCACAGACATCCCTTCAACAATCAGAATCGGTTTTGCTCCCGATAAGACCTCACTAGCCTTCCAAGGTTCATCTATTGTTAAGACATCCATACCCGCCTGTAAGGCTAGGATGTCTCTCCGCAAACTTGCCAGTTCATGCGCCACTGGCAGACAGGCTGTCACCTTTTGATCAGGTGCTTGCTTTGGTACTACCAGGTGACGTTCTGAGGTGATATAGGGATCTGTTTCTAGCAAATTTACTGTAGTAGAATCTAGGGCTTGATATAATTCCTGAGCAAAAGTTGATTTCCCTGAAGCTCCATGGCCGTAGATACCCAGCGTTTTTACTTTTCCAGACTCTATTTCTGATACTAGTCTTTCTATTAAGTCTTTTTCCTTCATTCTCTCTTCACCTGTTCATAGCTTTGCTTCCCATCATTAAGCTTGTCCCAAATAACTACTTTTCCACTTTCCAGAGATTTTTGCACATCGATAATTCGTTGATTGGAAGAGCCGCGGAACTGAAGCATGAGATTTCTCTTGCTTTTATCATACCGTCCATCAACCAAGATATCAATCATAGATAAAAGTTCGAGTTTGTCAGGAGTCTCTAACATCATTTCTTCCCATGTGTATCCCGTCCAAGACCAGATATCTTTTTCTGGCAATTCTTTCCGTATACGTTTCACGAGAGGCAAGAGAATTCCTGTATTTAGGAAGGGTTCTCCTCCTAATAAAGTCAAGCCTTGAACATAGGGTTGGGCTAGGTCTGCTATGATTTGCTCTTCCAACTCTGGGGTATAAGGTATGCCTGCATTAAAGGACCAAGTCGCTACGTTGTAACAGCCCTCACAGTGAAACATACAGCCTGCTACGTAAAGGGAGTTGCGCACCCCTTCTCCATCCACAAAGTTAAAAGCCTTATAGTCAATGATACGCCCCTTACTAAGCTCCTCACTTTTCCACTCGCCTGGTTTTGGTGTATTCCAAGTCATCCTTCTACTCCAAATCTATCCAGTAGCGCTGACTTCTATCTATTGTATTTTCGTAAACACCACCAGCGGAGAGAATTGTGCGGCGGCTGGCTTTGTTGTCTTCATCGCAGGTAATCAGCACTCGTTCCAATCCTTGCTTTCGAGCCTCTGCTAGTCCTAATCTCAACTGCTCCTTCCCATATCCTTTGCCTCGTTGACTGGGACGGATAGAATAGCCAATATGACCGCCTTCCACAAATAATTTGTCATTCAAGGACAAGCGCAGGGCTAAAAATCCCAAAGGCAAGCCAGTCTCATCAAAGGATAAAAATTTGATTGCAGGAACCCAGCCTACTGGCAGGTTGGCAGCATCCTCCTGCTGCTCTACAATCTTTAAACAATCCTCATAATCCTTTGCTCGCTTCCAAGCGGAGCCCATGCCACCGTGCATATAGGATTTTGCTGCATCGAACTCCGCAATCATCTCTAATATCGCTTCTTTATCTTCCAAAGTTGGTCGTCTTAGCTCCATGTTTCCTCCTTAATCGACATCAATCCAATAGCGCTCCGTTCCGTTTCGAACATCCTCCAACTCCCCACCATTAGCTAAGATAACGGCTCGGCTTGCTTGATTTTCTGTGCTACAAGTCAGCAGTGCTCGTTTAATATTCTTTCCCTTAGCAACTTGCAAACCTTGTCGGAGGGATTCTTTGGCGTAGCCCTTACCTCTTTCAGACGGGCGGATGGAATAGCCAATATGGCCCCCATTTTCTAGTAAGTAGTCATTTAATCGGAGACGAAGGTTGAGAAAGCCAAGAGCCTGGTCTGCTACGTCAAAACTAACCAGCTGGATAGCAGGAACCCAGTTTTCAGGAATATCGAGTCCCGCTTCCGCTTGAAGATTTTCTTCTAGCCACTCTTCATAAACAAAATTCTCAGCATCCCAAAATCCGCCATCGTGGGCTGATTGAGTCTGTTCAAACTCTGCCATCATCTCTAAAACTGTTTCTTTATCTGCCAATCTTGGTCTGCGTAGTTCCATATTCCCCTCCCTGCTATAAGAAAAGTGAGAGGGAACTCTCACTTTTTCTTATTTTTGTTTAAAAATTGTTCTCTAAGGCTAGCCACTCGGTCTTTTTTATTACTTCCACCTTTTGAATGTTTCTCGTGGAATCGTTGAACCAAGGCCTTGCCTTTATCATCTAATTGATATTTTCCCATGCTATCTCTTTCTAATTTCTTACTTCATGTCCTGCCGTTTTAATAGTAGAACCGTTCATGTGTTTGACACGCGCAGCAATTTCCTTATGACGTCCATTAACCATCGGACGTGCTTGAGGATTCCCTAAATAACCACAAGTTCGTTTAACAACATCTACTGTTTTAGGATCATTATTACCACAGTTGGGACAAGCAAATCCTCTCTCAGTAGGTTCAAAATCTCCTTCAAAATCACACTTGTAACAGCGGTCAATCGGAGTATTGGTTCCGAGATAACCTACACGATCATAAGCATAGTCCCAAACAGCTTCCAAGGCCTTTGGATTTTGTTGGAGAACTGGATACTCACAGTAGTGGATAAATCCACCTGATGCACCCGCTTCTGGATAAACCTTCTCAAAATCTAGTTTTTCAAAAGGAGTTGGATTTTTACGCACATCATAATGGAAGGAATTTGTGTAGTATTCTTTATCAGTAATATCTGGAATAGAGCCGAATTTCTCCGTATCCAAGCGACAGAAGCGGTCTGTCAAACTTTCAGACGGCGTTGAATAGATAGAGAAATGGTAACCATATTGGTCAGACCATTCTTCTACTCGACGTTTCATATCGCGAATAATATCAAGGGTGAACTCTTTGGCTTCTGGATTATTTTCCCAATGATTACCAAAGAAGACTGTCGCTACCTCGTACAAGCCAATATAGCCCAGAGAGATAGTCGCACGACGATTCTTAAAGAGTTGATCAA
This sequence comes from Streptococcus infantis, assembly GCF_047463275.1. Lineage (GTDB taxonomy): Bacteria > Bacillota > Bacilli > Lactobacillales > Streptococcaceae > Streptococcus > Streptococcus infantis_AF. Next base: position 35,101 of record NZ_JASHEE010000005.1, read on the forward strand.
CACTTTCTTCTTTTCCAAGACGACGTCCGAAGGCCCCATATTGATAAAGAATTGGTGCATTAGCTGGAGTGGCTTCCTTGGTTCTTTCCACACGGTAAACCAAAGCATCTTCCGCGATATTCATACGCTCATTGAAGATTTCCCAGAACTTGTTCATGTCTCCTTCGGACTCAAGAGCGATACGAGGAAGATTGACTGTCACAACTCCTAGGTTCATACGGCCCGAATTGACTTCTACTCCATTTTCATCCTTCCATCCTTGAAGGAATGAACGGCATCCCATCGGAACTTTGAAAGAACCAGTCAACTCGACAATCTTATCATAAGACAAGACATCCGGGTACATGCGCTTAGTTGCACACTCAAGAGCCAACTGCTTGATGTCGTAGTTAGGTGAGCCTTCCTCTAAGTTAAGACCTCTTTTTAGCGTAAAGATGAGTTTAGGGAAGATGGCTGTACGGTGTTCTGAACCAAGCCCCTTGATACGAATATTCAGGATTGCCTTTTGAATTTCACGTTCAAAACGACTGGTTCCTAGACCGAAACCAAGAGAGGTAAATGGCGTTTGCCCATTTGATGTAAAGAGGGTATTAATCTCGTACTCTAGAGATTGCATGGCATCGTAGATGTCTTTTTGGGTTTTCTTCCAGGCATATTCTTGGCGCTTGTCAGGCAGAACCCATTCCTCCGCATCCTTGAGGTGCTTTTGGTAATTTTTCTCTGCATAAGGAGCCAAAACTTCATCAATACGGTCTGCTGAACAGCCTCCATACTGACTTGATGCAACATTGGCGATGATTTGTGAAATCTGTGCTGTCGCAGTTTGGATAGACTTGGGACTCTCTACCTCAGCATTCCCAATCTTAAAACCATTTTCCAACATGCCCTTGAAATCAATCAAACAGCAGTTGGTCATAGGGGTATAGGGACTGTAGTCCAAATCATGATAGTGGATATCCCCTTTTTGATGGGCATTAGCCACATGTTTAGGAAGCATTTGAAGTCCGATGGATTTCCCAACAATCCCTGCTGTCAAATCACGCTGGGTATTAAAAACATCACTATCCTTATTGGCATTTTCATTGACAACCGCCTGATCTTTATTGAGAAGTTTATGAATACTAAAGTTGATATCTGTCGCTTTTGAGCGCTCAAAATCCCTCTGAGTCCGATAGGTGATATACTCCTCAGCCAAGGCGTATTCTTTTGCTTCCAACAACTCGTGTTCTACGATATTTTGGATTTCATAGATTTTTACACCTTGTGGGAAACGGCTATGAATTTCTTCAACGATACGTTCAACTAGGGTACTAAGTCGCTTTTCGACTAAAGGGGTTACATCCATAACTTTTTCAGCAGCCTTATGAAGCGCTTTGTCAATCTTGTCTACATCAAAAATTACACGTCTGCCGTCACGCTTTTCAACGAATAAAGTCGGATCAGGGACAGCCTTCTCTTCCAATACAATCATATCCATACCCTTTTCTTAAATATAATATTGATTCTAAAAAGTATTATATCACTAAAAAAATAAAAATCAATATCTTGTGTTAAAAAATAAAATTTTTTTAAAATTACACAAGATATTGATAGTTTTTATTTTAATTTATAGAGTTTAAAATCTTTGAATTCACTTTGAACCGCTTGATAATTTTCAGCTAAAAGTTGCTCAACTTCTGTCCAAAGAGATGTTTTGGTATTCACTACAATCATCTTTGGTTGATTATCTCGTAGATCATTTACAAGTTTAGTACGATTTGTATCAAGTCCTGTATGCAATCTAGGCGAAAGCAACTGACTAGCAGACAAGCGTTCGCTAGCTTTATAGCTACTTGTCAGATTATCCCAAACATAGATACGATCTGTAGCTTGCGTTTCCCCTTTGACTTTAGTTTCGATGGCTGTACGTTCTTGATATAGTTCAGCATGAAGTAAATATCGTGATACTACAGGTGCTAAGAATAGGTAAGCAAGAGCTAAAATTGGTAGATAGATATTTCCTTTTACAAAAGCTCCCCACACCGAAGTTTCTCCTCTAGATCGTCTACGGCGATTCGCTCCTTCCGCTTTCTCTGTTGGAATTCGTGTCAGCAAAAGAAGCGATAAGAAAGGAAGGAACTCAATCATACGACTACCATGGATAAGATCTGTAGAAAAAATCTCTAAAATTAATACCAAAATGACAGCTATTGAAGCAGAGATTGATAAGACTGACTGTTTCAATGGTTTAGATTGGAAGAGACCTGTAAATGCTAGCATCAATGCTCCAAGAGCAATTGCTAACAATCCATAAAAGAGGATATTGTCGAGTAATCCCGAGTTAGACGTAAAGTTTAAACTATCTAATGGATAAAGGATTTGACTAATGGCATTTCCGAAACTGCCTTTATAAGCTGTGTAGTATCCAATTGGATAAAAGAAGATTGAAAAACCAAGGCCCGCTGCAAAAAATTGATAGAGACCATGATTCAAGTTATTGCGACCAACATTAAAAGCTGTTAGAGCAAAAAACAAAACAAATCCATACAAAGCTGTGACCACGGGCGCAAAGAAAAATGCTAGAGCCAAGCTAGCTCCAATCCGGATAAATCCTTTGTCATGACTTGGTTCTGACAAATAATCTGTTACTAAACTCAAGGCATAGAACAAGAATGGAAGGGCTAGAATAGTTGCATATCCCCCACCAAAACTAAGAGCACTAGCCAGGACATAAAAGACCGTCAACACTTGTTGCGATTGCTTGTTTTGTTCCGTCAGATTGTAAGCCGAACGGAAAAGAAAGAATCCGGCACCTACTAAGGCCAACCAATTAAAAACAGCAAACAAAATACTGCCCTTGGTTAAATACTGTAAAAAGTAATAGAGGAGCCCACTAGTCCCAAAATAATCTGTGTAAATAGCTCCGCTCTGATGCATAGCCCATCCAATATAAAAATCTTGAGACTGCTCCGGACTTATTAACCCTAAGAAGAAGGGTAAAATTACGGACACAAGCACCACTAGAGTACTCAAAAAGAGGATATTCAAAAATGGTAAGCGGGCAGGCTGACGAGTTTCAACCTCGAGTTGCTCCTCATTTTCTACTGGAGCATCCTGACTTCCCATCCAAGTTGGAGTTGGTTCGTCTTCTAATCTGCCATATACGTTCATTCGCTCTCTCCTATATTTTAATTTGTTCTAGTATATCAAAAAGTCTAGTTCTTGTCAGCCTTTGGCGGACGTTCGCTCAACTTTTCAGACAAGGTAACAAAGCGTTCAATCTCATAAAAACGATGATATGAAACTCTTTTATAGCGGTCTAAAAAATTTTTTTCTTCTACTGTCAGCATAGTCATTTCTCCTTTTCTCTTAATTCGAAAAATGAAGAAAAAACTAAAAAAAGCTGAATTTTCATTAGAGAATTCAGCTTTTTATTTTTAGTCAGCTTTCTTTTCTAAGTTTTTAGAAATGCTTCGATTTTTACCTTCTAAATACACCATAAGAATAGAAATATCTGCTGGGTTTACTCCTGAAATACGGCTAGCTTGGCCGATGGTTTCTGGATTGATGAGCTTAAACTTCTGACGAGCTTCCGTCGCGATAGAGTCAATATCATCCCAGTCAATATTCGCTGGAATCCGTTTTTCTTCCATGCGTTTCATCTTGGCAACCTGATCCATGGCTTTTGAGATATAGCCTTCGTACTTGATTTCTGTTTCAATCAATTCGATAATCTTGTCATCTAACTCTTCAGCAGCAGGTCCGATGAAGGCCACCACATCTTGGTAAGAGACTTCTGGGCGACGAAGGAATTCCTTGGCTGTCACCGCATCTGTCAATGGCTTGAAGCCCATCTCCTCAACCTTAGCATTTGTTTCCTTGACTGGCTTGAGTTTGATGCTGTCTAAACGCTTCATTTCATTTTCAAATTGATTTTTCTTGATTTCAAAACGAGCCCAACGTTCATCGTCAACAAGCCCAATCTCGCGCCCCATCTCAGTCAAACGCATATCGGCATTGTCATGACGGAGGATGAGTCGGTATTCTGCACGACTGGTCAAGAGACGGTAAGGTTCAATGGTCCCCTTGGTCACCAAGTCATCAATCATCACTCCGATATAACCGTCACTGCGCTTCAAAATTAACTCAGGCTTGCCTTGGATTTTCAGCGCTGCGTTGATACCCGCGATAATCCCTTGACCAGCTGCCTCTTCGTAACCAGATGTACCATTTGTTTGACCAGCTGTGAAAAGTCCTGAGATTTTCTTGGTTTCTAGAGTTGCACGCAACTGATGAGGCAAAACCATGTCATACTCAATGGCATAACCTGTACGCATCATCTCTGCATTTTCCAAACCTTTGATAGAATGAACCAAGTCACGTTGGACATCCTCAGGAAGACTGGTTGAGAGACCTTGCACATAAACTTCTTCTGTGTTTCGTCCTTCTGGTTCTAGGAAGAGTTGGTGGCGTTCCTTGTCTGCAAAACGCACAATCTTGTCCTCAATCGACGGACAGTAACGAGGTCCCACTCCCTTAACCACACCTGTAAACATAGGCGCACGATGGAGGTTGTTTTGGATAATCTCATGACTGGTACCATTGGTGTAGGTCAACCAGCACGGTACTTGGTCTTTGACATAATCTTCATCACGTGAAGTGTAAGAGAAGTGATTTGGCGCCTCGTCCCCCGGCTGAATCTCTGTCACATCATAGTTGATAGAGGAAGCCTTGACGCGCGGTGGAGTTCCTGTCTTGAAACGACCGATTTCAAGTCCAAGTTCCTTGAGATTATTAGCTAGATTAATAGAAGCTAGACTGTGGTTTGGCCCTGATGAGTACTTGAGATCTCCGATGATGATTTCCCCACGGAGGGCTGTCCCTGTGGTTACGATAACGGCCTTGGCAGCATACTCTTGATGGGTAGCTGTACGAACACCGACAACCTTGCCATCTTCCACCAAAATCTCATCAATCATTGTTTGACGAAGGGTTAGATTTTCTTGATTTTCAACCGTCTTGCGCATTTCCTTAGAGTAAAGTTCCTTATCAGCCTGCGCACGAAGGGCACGGACAGCTGGTCCCTTCCCAGTGTTAAGCATCTTCATCTGGATGTAACTCTTGTCAATGGTCTTAGCCATCTCCCCACCAAGGGCATCCACTTCACGAACGACAATCCCCTTGGCAGAACCACCAATAGATGGATTACATGGCATGAAAGCCAACATTTCAATGTTGATGGTCGCAAGCAAGACCTTGCAACCCATACGGCTCGCAGCTAGGGAAGCTTCGACCCCCGCATGTCCCGCACCGATTACAATAATATCGTATTCTTCCGTAAAATTATAAGTCATTTTCTCTCCTATTCCTCAAAATGAATGTGTCTTAGTTGGCCGTCCCAAGCTGGTAGGGCTGTTTTTAAAAAGGCTGGAACTAGTTGGAAATCCTCAAGCTTGTCCAAGTCAATCCACTCACAGGGCTGCCTTTTCTCATCTTCCTGCATGGTCAATGGGGCATCCTCAAGCTTGTCCACCAGATAATGAAACTCAATGTTGTGATAGGAAACACCGTCCTCTTCAAAACGATTTTCAACCACAAAAGCTAGCTGTCTAGCCTCAGCTTTGACACCCAATTCTTCCCTCACTTCACGGACTACCGCGTCTTCCGTGCTTTCATTGACTTGAATCGCACCGCCAATGGTGTAATACTTGCCCTTATCTTTGGTGACTAGGAGCTTGCCATTTTGAAGAATCAAAGCTGTCGCCCGAACGCCAAAAACTGTGTTCCCCACCTTTGTCCGAAAGTCTTGCTGAGTCATTCTTGTCCTTTCCCTTAAACGACACAAAAACAGTCAAAACTCGTAAGAAGTGCAGGACAAAAAAGCCTGCAACATCCATGAGCTTTGACCATCATTTCTATTGCTTTTATTATTGTAGCAAATTGAGAACATTTGTCAATCTAAATGTACTGACAAACTTGTCCATTGCGGTAGGCATTGTCAATCAAGCCACCACCAAGACACTCTTCGCCATCGTAAAAGACAACTGCCTGTCCTGGTGTAATGGCGCGCTGAGGTTCTGCAAAGATGACTTCAGCCTTATCTCCTTTGACATGGACGGTCACCTTAGAATCAGGCTGACGATAGCGGAATTTAGCCGTGCATTCTAACGTAAATTCCTCTGGCATATCACGAGTAAAGTGGACCTGACTGGCTTCTAAGCTAGTTGACATAAGCGAGTCATGGTAGAATCCTTGACCTACATAGAGAATATTCTGACTCAGATCTTTTCCAACAACGAACCAAGGGGCATTGTCCCCACCGTGTTGCCCGCCGATACCGAGTCCGCCACGCTGACCGATCGTATAGTACATCAGACCAGCATGCTCACCCATATCGCGACCATCCACAGTCATCATTCGACCAGGCTGAGCTGGTAAGTAGTTGCTGAGAAATTCTTTAAAGTTCTTTTCTCCAATAAAGCAAATCCCTGTTGAATCTTTCTTCTTAGCAGTCGCAAGGCCTGCTTCTTCTGCTAGTTTGCGAACTTCAGGCTTTTCCAAATGTCCCAATGGGAACATGGTCTTTTGTAATTGTTCTTGTGAAAGTTGACTGAGGAAATAGGTCTGATCCTTGCCATTGTCCACGCCACGAAGCATGTGAACGATGCCATCCTCATCACGCGCCACTCGGGCATAGTGCCCAGTCGCTACATAATCTGCTCCCAAGGTCATCGCATAGTCCAAAAAGGCCTTAAACTTGATTTCCTTGTTACACATAACGTCTGGATTTGGCGTGCGTCCTGCACGGTATTCCGCTAGGAAATACTCAAAAACGCGGTCCCAGTACTCTTTTTCAAAATTGACAGAGTAGTAAGGAATGCCAAGTTGGTCTGCCACTGCAGCCACATCCTTGTAATCTTCGGTCGCCGTACAGACGCCGTTTTCATCTGTGTCATCCCAGTTCTTCATGAAGATACCAATCACATCGTAGCCCTGCTCCTTGAGCAAGAGAGCCGTCACCGACGAATCAACACCACCACTCATCCCCACGACAACACGTGTTTTAGAGTTATCACTCATGGTAGTTCTCCCATCTATTCGTTTATTCACGATTGAAGGTCGTGTTTGCTATCACGATTGAAGGTCGTTTGAGCAGTTTTCATTATAACATGCTTGGTTATAGAAGACAAGGAAGATGCTGACAAACCTAGCCACCTCTTTTATAAATACATGAAGATAGGATACAAAAGAAATCAATCCATTCCCAAATCTCTATTCTCTTTAAAAACTTATTTTTAAAATCAACTAAAAATGATATACTTTAATAAGGAGGAATGCGCACATGATTCCATATATACACCATCATCCATGTGCGTAGAACTAATGTGAACAACTACAAAGATATTCTAAAATCAAAAAATACTATTTTTATTATTACACTTATTGCAGGTATTGGACTTTTGACAGGCTTAGTCCTCCATCAAGAAAAAATCCAAACAGAGAGAGGGAACGTTGCTCTCATCAAACAACAAAAAAATCAACAAGATGTCGAGCAAGTAAAAAACGCTATTAAAGACTTCAATATTGATTCTGAAACCATTATAGAAGATTGGAAAAAAATTCAAGAATTAAAACCAACTACTGATGAAGGCAAAAAGACATTAGCAGACTTTCTCGCTTCTACTGCCGATAAAGTCACAAATCATTATAGTGAAAAAGCTTTGAAATTAGATATAAAGGATTCTGATAGCCAGTTTCAAGATAAACAAACACTTGAGACAGCCATCACTTCCTTACAAAAAATACTAGACATCATTAAAAACATTAATTCTGCCAGCGACCAAGCTGCTCTTGAAGAAAAGATAAAACCAATTCAAGAACTAATCTCTAAATTCCAAAAACAAGTTGAAGTCTTGACCAAAAAAGAAGAAGAAAAAACTACCCAAACAGAAACGACTACTAGAGATGCCGGACTAGAAGCCAGCCGTTCAGAAGATAGTAGCTATATTCAAAGCTATCCAGAAACAAATGGAAGCATATCTAATTCCCAAGCACCTGCAACGGACCAATACTCAACTGATAGTGCTAGCAGGGGAGGAGATAATGGCGCTAATACAGGAGGTCAAACTGCTGATTCTTCCGGTTCTCAAGCAGAGTCTAATAGCGATACAACCCGTTCGTCTAACTAATAATCTAGATGGCGAAATCCCATAAACTTGTAAGCCCTCAACACCAATGTTTATAATGATCTCTCATCAAATATAAACACACAAAAAGAGCCTTAAACGGCTCTTTTTTAGGGCTCTATGATATTGGTAGCAGGTTAATTCCCTATAGATATTATGGAGCCAATTATTGATAAAAACTTTAGTCATCTTTGTCTCTATAAAAATATTTTCTATACACCCTTGATAATATCAAAAGTAATGCCCATATCGTACTAAGAGCTATAATAATAGAATTTATTGGATTTATTTCAGTATGTCCAATCACTAGTCCAATTATTGGACTAGTAGACATGCTTAGATATAATAAAAATGACAAAATATGATGTTGCTGCTGAATCTCTCAACTCTTTATCTTTACAATGGTGATAAGTTACTTTGCAAGCAGCTTTGCTACACTCTCTTGGAGGAAGCAAAAATAAGCAGACAGTATGACACACTTGCGTTTTCCTATATTCGTATAGGCATTTGTACTAATGATGCTCAGTTGATACAAAATGGACTCTCCTTAGCTAAGCTAGTAGAAGATGAACACTTACTAACAGAACTAGAGCGAGAAGTCGATATCTTTGTAAACAAAAAAGAAAGTCATTGAGACTTCCTTTTCTATATCTTCTTAATACCAACCGTTGTTAAGCCAGAAGTTCTTAGCAACTGTCCATGAACCGTAACGTCCTGCAACATAAGCGTCTGCTACACGTTCTTGGTTTTCAGCTGAGTAGTCGCCGTTCAAGTAAGAATCTGTCAATTGGTAACGTCCAATGTAACGTCCGTTTGTCGCTGTGTAGCTACCGCCTGATTCTTTTTGAGCGATCCATTCTTTCGCTTCTGCTTCAGATCCACTTACAGTTGCAGCTGGAGCTGAGTAGCTTTCTGCTGCTGCAGGTGCTGAAGCTGGAGCTTCGTAAGTTTCTTCATATGTAGTTTCTTCTACAACAGTTTCAGCAACTGCTGGAGTTTCTTCAACTTCTGCTACAGGAGCTTCTGTTGTTGTAGTTTCAGCAACTGGAGCTGTCCCATCAATAACCAATACTTGGTCAATAAAGATAAGGTCAACATTTTTAATGTTGTTCAATTTAGCTAATTTTTCAACTGTTGTGTTGTAAGTCTCAGCAATTTCTGAAAGAGTATCTCCAGGTTTAACTGTATAAGTTTTTGTTTCTTGTGCAAAAGTAAGTGATGGTGCAAGGAAAGCAAGTACAACTGCAAATCCTGCAAGTTTAGTCTTAATGTTTAATTTCATTTAAAAAAGTTCTCCTTTTTTCTTATACTACCATGATACCTTTCTAATGTTACTATTTGTTAACGAATTTGTGTAGAAATGTTACAAAACTGTGATTTATTTACTTAAAAAAGCCACTTTTTGTTACAAAACCCTTGTTATAAAAGCTTTTTAATCTTTTTATATATTTCAGAAAGTAATTAAGCACTTACATCTAATCTTTGCTATAATAGAAGTAAGAATCTTTTTAAGGGGAAACAGATGCAATCACTTCGTTTTCAATCTGTCTTTGATATCATTGGACCAGTCATGATTGGGCCATCTAGTAGTCACACGGCAGGAGCTGTTCGTATCGGTAAAATCGTTTCATCTATCTTTGATGATACTCCAACGGAGGTTGAATTCCAGCTTTTTAACTCTTTTGCAAAAACCTATCGTGGACACGGGACAGACCTTGCCCTTGTAGCTGGTATTTTGGGAATGGATACGGATGATCCTGAAATTCCAAATAGTTTAGAAATCGCCCATAAGCGTGGCATTAAAATCGTATGGACCATCCAAAAGGACAGTAATGCTCCCCACCCAAATACTACGAAAATCACTGTTAAGAACGATCGTAAGACTATCAGCGTAACAGGAATTTCAATCGGCGGTGGAAATATCCAGGTAACAGAATTAAATGGTTTTGCCGTATCTCTCAACATGAACACCCCTACCATCATCATCGTCCATCAGGATGTTCCAGGTATGATTGCTCATGTGACAGAAGCTCTTTCTCGCTTTGGCATCAACATCGCCCAAATGAATGTAACTCGAGAAAAAGCTGGCGAGAAAGCAATCATGATTATTGAAGTTGATAGTCGTAATTGTGAAGAATCTATCGAAGAGATTCGGAAAATTCCTCATTTACACAATGTCAATTTCTTTCAATAGGAGAAAATATGTTTTACTCTATCAAAGAATTAGTCGAACAAGCCGAACTTGATTTCCAAGGAAATGTTGCTGAGCTCATGATTAGGACTGAGTATGAGCTAACTGGTCGTGAGCGTGAGGAAGTTCTCCTCCTCATGGAACGTAACCTCGAAGTCATGAAAGCTTCCGTCGAGCTTGGTCTCAGCGAAAAGAAATCTCGTAGCGGTTTGACAGGTGGTGACGCTGCCAAGCTCGACCACTACATCAAAAAAGGAAAGACCTTATCAGACTTCACTGTCTTGTCTGCCGCCCGTAACGCCATTGCCGTTAATGAGCACAATGCCAAGATGGGCCTTGTGTGTGCGACACCAACCGCAGGTAGCGCAGGTTGTCTTCCTGCAGTTCTCACATCTGCTATTCAAAAGTTAGATTTAAGTCATGAACAACAACTAGATTTTCTCTTTGCTGCTGGTGCTTTTGGGCTCGTCATTGCTAATAACGCTTCTATCTCGGGAGCTGAAGGAGGCTGTCAAGCCGAAGTTGGATCCGCCTCTGCCATGAGTGCCGCCGCCCTAACTCTAGCTGCAGGTGGAACTCCTTATCAAGCGAGTCAGGCTATCGCCTTCGTTATCAAAAATATGCTCGGTCTTATCTGCGATCCCGTTGCAGGTTTGGTTGAAGTCCCATGTGTTAAGCGTAATGCCATGGGAGCAAGCTTCGCCTTCATCGCAGCTGATATGGCTTTAGCTGGTATTGAATCAAAAATCCCAGTTGACGAAGTCATTGATGCCATGTACCAAGTAGGCTCTAGCCTCCCAACTGCCTTTCGTGAAACTGCCGAAGGTGGTCTCGCAGCCACACCGACAGGCCGTCGCCTTCAAAAAGAAATCTTCGGCGAATAATTTCAAGATTACTAGGAGAATCAATGTCATCCCTATCAGCCATCTTTTTCGACTTAGATGGAACCCTTGTGGACAGCTCGATCGGTATTCACAATGGCTTCACCTATACTTTTGAACAATTGGGAGTCCCTAGTCCAGACGCAAAAACCATCCGTGGTTTTATGGGGCCGCCATTGGAAACTAGTTTCGCTAGTTGCTTACCAACTGAGCAGATTGAGCTAGCTATCCAGCTTTATCGTTCCTACTATAAGGATAAGGGAGTTTACGAAGCTAAGCTCTTTCCACAAATCATGGAACTACTCACTGAACTAGCCCAACAATATCCTCTCTATATCACGACAACAAAAAATACTCCGACAGCAGTCCATATGACAGCTAATTTTGAAATCGATCATTTCTTTGACGGCATCTATGGTTCAAGTCCTCAAGCAGTGCACAAGGCAGACGTCATTCGCCAAGCTTTGGCAACTCATAAATTGGACCCCGAAAAAGTAGTCCTTATCGGAGATACTAAGTTTGATATGATTGGCGCCCAAGAAACTGGCATAAAAAAACTAGCTGTTACTTGGGGATTTGGTGAAGAAGAAGAGTTGATGAGCTACCAACCTGACTGGGTTGCACATCAGCCAGCTGACATTTTACGTCAACTACAATAGAAGATTTTAAAAAAACACTCCAATTTTATTGGAGTGTTTTTAACTAGTGATTACTTCGGTCTGCCATTTATTAGCCAGACACTTCCTTGCTTGGCATTGCAAGTAGGATTAACAGGGTAACACCTTCTAGCGAAAGCACAGGAAGAAAGATAAAACCACTTAAGATAGCTAGCAATGGAATCAATTCAAAAAAAATGAAAGCCCAATGAAAGCCAGCGTCGCGTAAACGACGGACTCTTAGAGCTAGGCTAGGAATAAATAACACCATAAACAAAATGATATAAAGACTTAAGATGGCTACGCCTGAAATTGGGTCTACTTCTTTTCCGTCATTCAAAATCATTTGAAAATAGATAATATAAAGTGGGATACAAAAAACATTATTCATCAACCAAACCCACCAAAAATCCGGACGCGTTGAACGGCCTGTGAAATCTAAAAACCCTTTAAAGAAATTTTTATAAGCGTTAATCATAGGATACTCCTAATTATATGTTAAACAAGACATGAGAACTACCAGACAAGATTCAACCGTAAAACAAAAATCTCTTAGTTCTTATCTGATTCTTCGAATGGTGTATCTTCGATGGCTTCTTCATTTTTGACTGCTTGAGATTCACTATAGTTTACCACTTCAGTTTCTTTTGTCGGCATAGCATGTAAAATCAAAAGGGCAATCTCTCCCATAGGGGCGAAGCGAAGGAAGATAAAGGCCCAGTGGAATCCGGCATCACGCAAACGACGAACTGATAAAGCTAAAGTCGGTACTAAGATAGCTAGGTAGAAAATTGCATAAATAATGACAACTAAACCCAAAACCATAAAAGTAGATTCGCTCACTGAATCGTCTATTGAATCCATCACGATACTAAGAAATACAGTGTAGAAATAGATAATCCAGAAAGGAATAGAAAGGATAAAGTTTCCTAACCAAACCCACCAGTAATCCGAGCGCGTCGAACGACCAGTGAACTCTGCATAATTCTTAAAAAAATTCTTATACGCGTTAATCATATGATACTCCCAACTTTTATTTTATCGGTAGAGACTAAACTGTACAGTTATAGAACACTCCCAAATCTAGTAAAAGACCTGGGAGTGTTAGCAAATTATTCGACAAGCCTGAAAATTCTTCGTCCTTGTAGTATTCTTCAGATAGTTGAACTTATAATGTTTCCTTTGTCGGCATAGCTAACAAGACTAGTAAAGCAAATCCTCCAATCATTGGGATAAAGCCAACGAAAATGAGTGCCCAATGGAAACCAGCGTCACGGAGACGACGAACTGTCAACGCAAGCCAAGGCAAGAAAAGTGCCAGACCAAAAATCATGTAGATAATAGAAAGACCACCCAAGGCAAGAAAAGCACCCTCGCTTCCTTCGCTAAATATAGCATTAAAGTATGCTGAATAAAGAGGGATAAGAAGTAGTATGTTTGTTAACCAAACCCACCAATACTCTGAACGTGTTGAACGGCCTTCAAAATCTACATAACCTTTAAAGAAACTTTTATATGCGTTAATCATAAGTTACTCCCTAATTTTTTTATTTACTATAGTTTATCATATCTGTTCAATAATAACAAGTTTGTTCAAAAAACGCTGAAAGTCTCTCGAAATCTAGAAAAAAAGATACTATCTACTCTTTCTCATAAACAGAAGTCGCAGATAATATCTCATCTATTTTTAATCAACATGAGTTGTTTCGTTAGCAAAGCTGATAATAGCTCTCTTCAATTCAGCACCTTGCAAGGTACGGAACTCTTCAATCTTCTGATTGATCATCTCAAGAGGCATCACATTTACTTTACCAACAAAAATCTTGTCCATTACTTGATTGTCCACTAATTCAGTTGATACAAGCAACTCTTCATATAGTTTTTCACCTGGGCGAATACCTACTTCTACGATTGGAATTTCATTTTCAGTATGACCACTGAGTAGAACCATTTTCTTAGCCAAATCGTAAATGCGTACAGGTTTACCCATATCAAGGATAAAGACTTCCCCATCCTTGGCATAAGCTCCTGCATGAATCACCAAACGACTAGCTTCTGGAATGGTCATAAAGTAACGAGTCATTCGGAAGTCTGTCACCGTTACAGGCCCACCTTCAGCGATCTGACGTTCAAAGACAGGAATTACACTACCACGGCTACCTAGTACGTTACCGAAGCGAACCGCACAATAAGTAGATTGACTACGTTGATTAAATCCAGTGACAATCAACTCAGCAACACGTTTAGTTGCTCCCATTACGTTTGGTGGATTAACGGCCTTATCTGTCGAAATCATAACCATTTTTGGAACTCGTGCGGCGTCAACTGCTCTAGCAACATTATAAGTCCCAAGGATATTATTCTTAAAGGCTTCTTTTGGATTACGCTCCATCATAGGAACATGTTTATGAGCTGCAGCATGGTAAACAATCGCTGGTTCGTACTGTTCAAAAACTTGAAGCAAACGATCGTAATCTTGAATATCGGCAATGACAGGAACAAAATCAATTTCCTGGAATTTACGAATTAATTCATGGTAAATCAGATAAATAGAGTTTTCTCCATGACCGAGCAAAATGACACGTTCAGGATTGAATCGACTGACTTGACGGCAGATTTCTGAACCAATTGAACCTCCGGCTCCAGTCACCAAGATTGTTTTGCCAGTGATTTCAGAACCCAGGCGTGATTCATCGAGCTGAATCTCCTTACGTCCCAACAGGTCCGTGATATCAATTTTCTGGAAACCACCTGCTTGAGGCTGGAGACCTTGCACAACTGACTCAATCATCGGCATCTTAAAGCATTTTACACCGATACGGTTACACATTTGCAGAATTCGTTCATATTCAGATGGATCTAGAGACGGAATCGCAACGATAACTTTTTCAACCCTGTAGCGTTTAGCCAATTCTGGTAGATCATCATAAGAACCCAAAACTGGGATTTTCCCAAGTTTTTGTCCTTTTTTCTTTTCATCATTATCCAAAATCCCAACTAGTTCAAGGTCACTAGTAGGATGTTGGTAGCTGTTCATAAAGAGCGCGCCACCATCACCAGCACCAATCAAGAAGGTACGACGGTGTTCTCCATCTCCATTTCCCTTTTTACGTCTTGAGTAAATCAACTGCCAAGTGATACGAGGAAGTAGAATCAAGAAGGTAGTTAATAGGATAAAGAGTACGATAAAGCGGATAGAAAAGAGCGGCAAGAAAGCATAGCAGATCACATAAGATAAGACACTACTGATAGTTACTCCGAAGAAAATCTTCATGAAATCTGTTATTTTGCTATATCGACTAATACTAGCATTAAGCCCCCAGAATCCAATCATCAATTGGTAGAAAAGGAAGGTTAGACCTGTATAAATGACATAGTCTACCGGGGCTGGATTAATCAAGCCATAAAATAGAATATAGGAAACAATGATTGATAAAACCATACTGGTGATGTCAAAAAATCCCCAGAATACTTGTTTTTGTTGTTTATTTAATACTTCAACCAGATCAATTACATAATCTGTCATTTTTTTATTCATGTGAATGGTATCCTCCTACACAGAATCACATTTTCTAGTAATCTTCAGATAAATTTTTAAAATCTAATTAGCTTCAATTACTTGCTTTTTCTTAGAAGTTTCAAAAATATAAACTGTCGCACAAATCCTGGACATAGGGCAACGACAACTTGGATTAAAACACTTTTCAGATATTCGCCATAAGAAATCTGTCCACGAGCGTGCATTCTTTGACGTGCTTGGCGATAGAGTTTGAGATAGCGAAGACCTCCACGGCGTTCAAACATCCCCGCTCCCACGCGCACCTTACATAGAATTTGATCCACATTTCCAGTTCGAGCTCCTGCACTAATCATATTGAGCCAGAGAAGATCATCTTCCATATAAAGGCCATCCTCGTAGTTACCAGCCTTGAGCACCATTTCTTTTTTGAACATAACAGTCATATGATTAAAGGCACTTCTCATACGTTGGTAGGCAATGATATCCTCATGCTTAGTCGGTACACGACGGTAAGACACAATCTCGTCAGGTTGGTCGATAAACTCTGCGATATGACCACCTAGTAGGTCCAAGTTTTCTTTTTCCATCAATTCGAACTGCTGTTCGAAACGGTCTTCAACAGCAATATCATCTGTATCCATACGAGCAATGACGTCATATTGGCACTGTAAGACACCGTACTGAAGCGCTAAACCTAAGCCGCGATTTTGCTCAAGTGGGCAACGTTTGATTGGAATACTTGACTGTGCTTCCAATTTCTCCAAAACTTGATACAGTTCAGGTGTCAGCGGACCATCTTCGACGATGACCACTTCGCTAGGTTTGAGCGTTTGATGTATGATACTCTCTACTGCCTCTTCTAGAAAGACTGGATTTTCTTTAACATAGACTGACATCAGGATGCTAAATTTACGATTTTCAGACACAGTAGTTCTCCAATGTATAGATTTTCTTTCACTATTTTATCACAAATTTTCAGACTTTCCTATTTTTATTTGAATTCCAGAAAAAAACTAGTAAATCTATCCTTCTTTTTTCCCCATGATTTCGCTCAACTAAGGAGCGGATTTTCTCACACCATCTTGACATCTATTGGAAAAAGCCTTAAAATAAGCTGTTATCAAAATCAGTTTATTGAGGTTCACATGAAAAAACGATCACTCTTTTTTATTCTAGGAATTATCTTAATCGGAGCGGTCTTAAGAGCTCCTTTTACGGCCTTACCAACTGTTTTGGGAGATATTGCTCAAGGTTTAGGAGTTGAGGTCAGTTCACTTGGGGTTTTGACCAGCCTTCCTCTCTTGATGTTTGCTCTTTTCTCCTCTTTTGCGACGCGTTTGGCTCAAAAGATTGGCCTCGAGCATCTTTTCACCTATAGTCTCCTCGTCTTAACCGTCGGTTCAGTGATTCGTATCTTCAATCTTCCCCTTCTCTATCTGGGAACCTTACTCATCGGAGCAAGTGTCGCTATTTTTAACGTACTTCTTCCTAGTATGATTCAAGCAAACTACCCACAAAAGATTAGCTTCCTGACAACGGTTTATGTGACGACTATGGGAATCGCGACAGCACTAGCTTCCTACCTCTCTGTACCCATTACTCAGGCAACATCTTGGAAGGGGCTGATTCTCTGCCTGTCCATGGTCTGCCTGCTAACCTTATTGGTCTGGTTCCCCAACCATGGCCACAATCATTTCCTAGAAGGGCATGAAGAGAAAAAAGAAAAAGAGAATATCCTAAAAAGCAAGCAAGTTTGGGCTATTATTGTCTTCGGTGGACTTCAGTCCCTACTCTTCTATACCAGCATGACCTGGTTACCAACCATGGCCATCAGTGCAGGGCTAGCTCATACAGATGCCGGACTTCTGGCTTCTATCTTTTCACTAATTAGCATTCCCTTCTCCATGACCATTCCAAGTTTAACGACGCGTTTGTCAAATCGTCACCGTCAAATCATGTTAACAATCATCTCTCTGGCTGGTATGTTAGGAATTGCCATGATTCTATACCCGAGCAACAGTTTCTTGTATTGGTTGGTTGCCCATCTCTTGATTGGTACTGCCTGTAGCGCTCTTTTCCCTTATCTCATGGTTTGCTTCTCCATCAAAACCAGCTCTCCTGAAAAGACGGCTCAATTATCTGGACTTGCCCAGACCGGTGGTTACATTCTAGCGGCCTTTGGACCAACTCTCTTTGGTTACAGTTTTAACATGTTCCAGTCTTGGGTTCCAGCGGTACTGATTCTTCTAGTAATTGATATCATCATGACAATCGCCCTCTTTATGGTGGATCGAGCGGATAAAATCCTTTAAAAAACTTTAGAATTTACTACAATAAACTCACTTTTCAAGCTAGACATCTGTCTGGCTTTTTTGGGTGATTTCAAAAAGTTTTAAACTAATACAGTTTAAAACTAGATTAATAGGTTATTTTTTGATATAATACAACTGCGTATGATTAGATTTTTGACTTGTGTGTTCGCAAGTATTAACATCAATGTTATAAGAATGTTTGGCTTCACATAGTTTTATTAGCTTAAGGTTTCTTTATACTAACAATCTCGTTCGCGTAAGAGTTATCATACGCTTTTTTTATAGGAAAAATGATGACTAAATTCAATCAACTACAGACAAAAGATGACTTTGCTAAACTCCTCGGTTTGAAAAGTGCTAGATACATCAATTATTTATTGTACAATATACAAACTGATAACTTATATAACACTTTCCCTATCCCTAAAAAGAATGGAGGAGAAAGAGTTATACATGCCCCCAAAAAAGAGTTGAAGTTCCTACAGAAAAAACTGGCTAATGTTTTATGGGAATGTTACCTTGAGAGCATCGAATCTAAATTTAAAGATAAAAACTTTAAGACACCTGTTTTGTCCCATGCATTTGAAAAAGGAAAAAGTATTATTACTAACTCTCAGATGCATCGAAATAAAAAATACATTCTTAACATTGACTTGAAAAATTTTTTTGATTCTTTTAATTTCGGAAGAGTAAGAGGCTTCTTTATAAAAGATAGAGATTTTGCTGTTTCACCAGAAATTGCTACTGTAATTGCACAAATTGCATGTTATCAAGGTAAGTTACCACAAGGGGCCCCATCTTCTCCAATCATTACAAATTTAATCACTAGAATTCTAGACTATCGAATTGTCAAAATTGCAAAAAAATATCGTTTTACATATTCCAGATATGCCGATGATATGACTTTTTCGACTAATCGTGAATTAAACTCCAATAAATTAAGAGCGAGTAATGAGTTAGAAAACTTTTTAACTGAATTAGAAGAGGTGATTGTCTCATCTGGTTTTGAAATTAATCCTAAAAAAACACGATTGAGCAACAACATGCAACGTCAAGAAGTTACTGGGTTAGTTGTAAACAAAAAAATAAATGTAAAAAGAGAATATATAAAGAATACTCGAGCAATGGCTTTTAAATTATATAAAGATGGAGTTTTTGAAATAGATAAAAAACCAGGAACGCTCAGTCAACTAACAGGACGTTTTGCTTTTATTTTTCAAATAGATCAATACAATAATTACCTACTCTATAAAAAATCATTAATACAAAATAATCTGGATTCACAAAAATATTTATTAAAAAGTAATTCATCAAAGAAATCTGACTCAAAATATTATTGGAAGTATATTTTTTATAATAAAGACTTACGAAAAGAATTATTCTATAATAAAAAACATAATACATATAATTTACCTAATGAGTTCTACAGTATCTCAGAAAATGAAAAAGAAGTTTATATGAGTTTATTTAATTCCAAAGAAAAAGAATATAAAAAATTTTTGTTTTATAGATACTTTTTCGGAAATGACAAACCCATGATTGTTACAGAAGGAAAGACAGATCCTATATATATTAAAGCAGCTTTAAAAAATCTATATCAGGATTATCCAGAACTTATTGAAAAAGATGGAAATAAGTTTAGATTTAAAATTGAATTTCTAAATCATAGTAATACGGTAGAATATCTATTTAATATTCCTGAAGGAGGAGAAGGATTTAAATATTGGTATAATTATTTTTCTAATCAAATACCCGCAAATTTTTTTAAGCAACGTTTCCCTACAAAAGACGACGGTAAGGATGTCTATAAGGAACTATTCCCTAATTATATGGAGTATTTTTCTAATTTAACATCAAAAGAACCTAAAAATCCTACTATATTTTTATTTGATAATGAACCATCTGGAAATCCACTTTTTAAATTTGTAAACCATGCTAAAGATTTAGAAATTAATAACAACAATTTAGATCAAATCAGAGGGAGATCTTTTTCTAAAATCACTAAGAAAAGAAGTTTATATATAATGGCAACTCCTTTAATGTATAATATGCATGACGGCAATTCATCTGATATTGAAGACTTATTATTATCTAAAAATTCGGCACCTACTTTAAAAGGAAAAAAATTTCATAAAGACGGAGGACCTTATCATTACGGAAAAGAAATTCTTTCAAAGCATGTTCTAAAGAATTATACGAAATTCGATTTTACTGAGTTCATTCCTTTGCTAGACGGCATAAGAGATAATATCCTAGATTATAAATCATTATTCTAACTTATCTTTAAATATAGTTTTATGTGATACAACTGATGTTACACTATTTCCTCCAATCTTCTAGTTTTTACTAGGAGATTTTTATATATAAAAATTTTACACATATTGCTTGACAAGGCTTACATTTAGATGTATGATGTATGTGTAGAATAATTATATATAAAATTTTTACATACTAAAAAAGGAGGTGCCCCATGTATTTTCCAACATCATCGGCCTTGATTGAATTTCTCATCCTGGCCATCCTAGAACAAGGGGATTCCTATGGTTATGAGATTAGCCAAACCATTAAACTCATTGCCAAAATCAAGGAATCCACCCTCTACCCCATCTTGAAAAAACTGGATACCAACCGCTATCTGACTACATACTCTCGCGAATACCAAGGTCGGATGCGCAAATACTACTCTTTGACAGAAATCGGAGAGGAGCAACTCTTTGTCCTTCGAGAAGAATGGACACTCTACACTGACACTATCAACGGCATCATAGAAGGGAGCATTCGCCATGACAAGAACTGAATATTTGAATCAGCTTGAAGCCTATCTGATGAAGCTGCCTCAATCTGATCGCATCGAAGCCATGGACTACTTCAAAGAACTCTTTGATGATGCTGGTCCAGAAGGTGAAGAGGAGCTAATGGCTAGCCTCGGTAGTCCAAAAGAGGCTGCCCATGACATCCTGACTACACTTCTTGATAAAAAAATCAACGAAGAAAATTCCAATAAGAACAACCGACAAGTTTTACAAATCGCAATCCTCGCACTTCTGGCTGCACCTATTGGGATTCCAGTCGGAATTGGTCTTCTCATGGCTATCATCGGGATTTTTATCGCTGCGGTCAGTGTACTTTTAGCCTTCTTTGCTGTATCGGCAGCTGGAATGGTTCTCGGAGCTGTCCTCCTATTTGAAAGCTTCTACGTTCTGGCTGAATCTACATCTGCTTTTATGCTGATTTTTGGTGGAGGTTTGCTAGCTATTGGAGCTTCATCTTTAGTTCTGTTGGCAACGTCCTATGTGACCCGTTTCTTTGGAATACTAATCCTTCGACTTATTCAGTGGATTCTTAATAGAGGAAAGAGAGGTGAAAGTCATGCGTAAATTAACAAAAGGATTTCTTATCTTTGGTGTTGTTACTAGTATCATCGGTTTTGCCATGATCATCATCGGCATCCAAACCGATGGTGTCAGAAGCCTCCTTGCAATGTCTCAAAATCCAGTATTTGAAAGCCGAATGGACGAACTCGTTTTCGATCAAGATATCGAAAATCTTAACATCTCACTAACACAACATTCGCTCGTCATTACGGAGTCAAACGATGATAAGATTCACCTTCAGTATCACCCGACCATCTCTGAAAAAGAAAATCTTCAACACTCTATCAAAGAGAAAAGTCTTGAAATAACTGATACCAAGTCAACTACACGTCGCTCTGTAGGTTCTAGTATCCAAGGTATCCTCTTTATCGCAAGCGGAATTTCTAGCCGCAATGATGAAGTTGTTCTCTCATTACCAAGAGGAAAAGAATTAAAAAATCTAACTGCCCAGGTAAACCATCGTATCCTTTCAATTGCCAATGCAAAACTCAGCAATGCCAAGATTCTGTCAAATGGCTATCTTCTTCGTATCACTGATAGCGAGATCAAAAATAGCCAACTGATCACAACTGGAATTGTCAATGTATTTGAAACCAGTCTAACAGATAGTCGCATCCAAGCAGACCATGAACATATCTCTGCTGAGGATATTCAAGTACATGGTAAGGTAGAGCTAGAGTCAAAAAAAGATATGGTCATCAAGCTAGCTAAAAAAGAACTTGAGAGAATTAATGTAGAACTTTCTTCTGACCATGGTTCCATCTATCATCGTAGTCGGGAAGGATATAATCCAAACGAGGAAAACAAGGAAGATGAAGAGTTCTCTAATCCTTACAAATCAGAGAAAAAAGATACACAAGATTTACTTGTCGCAAAAGCTGGTCAAGACATCAATCTACCAAAAGAGGATGTTCGCTCGCCTTCTTATAGACATCATGAATAAAAAGTTACTAATCAAAAAGGAGGTCTTATCATGACTCAAGAATGGTTCGAAAGTGCTGATTTCGAGAAAACAGCCAACAATGAGAAAAAAGATAACCCATCTGACCCAGTCATTCCCCAAGAAGAGTTAAAAGAAAAAGAAGAATTGCCAGTGGTTGAAGAAAGCCTTCAAGCCAATCCTGAAGAACAAGAAGCTGACCTAGAGAAAGTAGAGAGTGACGAACACGAAGAAATCGTTGCAAAGACAGACAAGTCAGAAGAACCTGTAGAGACTGAAGAACAAGAAGAACTGGCAACAAAGACAGACCAAGCAGAAAAACCAGTTAAGGAAGCAGCTCAGCCTAGCAAATCTTTGGAAAGTCCATTTGTCCCAGATCTTGTCCCTACAAAAACTGCAATCTTCAAAGAAGAATTGGCTGATTTTTGGGTCTGGTTACAAGGTGCTCTCAAAGAGCCAACAGCAAGCATTGGTTCAGATAAAAAACATAGTTATAACGCCTTTGCACTACTAACTATCTTTTCTGCTACAAGTTTTCTCTTTGTAGTTTATCACGCCAAACAAGGCTACTATGGTCGTATGGCAAGCATCGATGCTCACTTCATGGAACAATTCCCATCTCTCAATCTCTTCTCGGTCTTCTCCATCCTAGTAGCGACAAGTTTGTTCTACTTTTCAATCCTCATGGGTGGATTTGTAGTCAAACGTTTTGTCGACCAGGACAGTGATTGGACATTAGAAAGAGCCTTTCAAGCACATAGCAGACTCTTGGCTATCCCAGTTCTCTTGACAGGTATTGCTAGTTTCTTCGCTCTTTTTAATGGTCTACGATTTGCAGTATTGCTTTGCTTGATTAGCATTGGTCTGACTCTCTTGGCCAATCTCTACATCATCTCAAGACCTAGCAAGGATAGTCAAACCGATCCCTTCTATCGCCTTCTCTTAGCTTTCCTAGTCAACGGTGGTGTCCTATTTCTCTTCTTCCTAGCAGAAATGGCACTTGTTTTCGACTATCTTCGAATCCTTGCTTTTATGTAAGATAAAATCCTGTCACTCTGACAGGATTTTTTTGTGTACACAAAAAGCAGATCAAACGATCTGCCTTTTCACATTATTTAAAACCAATATCTTTTATTTATGCCTCTAGTTACCTTTTACTAAGTTATCAAAATCTTCCCCTGAAACAGGACCTACTTCTACTTGGTTAGCATCTAAATCCTGATAAAGTTCTTTTGGAAGAGCTTCTAAGAAGGCTTTGTAATCTAATCTAGCTACCGCTTCATAGTCTTCTGGTTTTGAGCCATCCCCAGAGATTTTTACCAAATCAATCTCCCAAACAAGTTCCTTGCCTACCAATTGCTCAACGTAAGGAGCAGGAATCACCGGTTCTTTTGGCAAAATGGTTTTTACTCCCAGAGCTAGGTGGTAGACCCCATGAACCTTACCTTCACCATCTGGATAGAATTTAGCACTGGAAGGATAGGCATCAGACCCTTGAACTTTCTTGACCAACTCTTCAAAACGTGCCAAGCCATCTTCTTCTAAGAAACTTTCCAAATCTTTCTTATCAAAGTAGACAGGTGATAGAATACCCTGGCAGAAACCTAAACGAGCAGCCTTATCAGCCAGATAGTTCTTAACCGTTTCTTGGAAATAGTTTTCCAAATCAAAGTCTGCCAAGCCTTCAACTGCTTCACCAACCTTGCTAGACAAAGCCCGCAAGAGCTCTTCTACTATCTCCCAGTCAGCTCTTGTAATCAAGTCAGGAATAATTACTTGATAGCCGTTTTGAGAGTCAAGGTAGCGAACTTTAAAGAGAAACTGAGATTTTCCCACAACAGCACACTCGATATACTCAAGACGATTGAGAGGTTGACGGAGGTAAACAGCATCATAACTATGCGACTCTAGGCCTTCTACTAAGCCTAAAATTGATTTAGCTGTAAGAATCTCCTGTTGTCCTAAAATACTTTGTTTATTTGGAATAAAAAATGTCTTCACCATAATGGTCTCCTTTGAAATCGTTTACATATAGTATACACCATTTTCCTGAAAGATGCAGAAACAAATTTAAGATTTTTTAGTCAAAAGCATAGAAAAACAGCCCTTTAGGACTGTTAATGTTTATTATACAACTTCAGAATGGTCTAGGCTCTCACCAATTGCTGCTAAACGCTCGATGACTTGATCTTGTGTCAATTCATGTTCTAAAACATAGCGATTACGTGGGTGAACACGGCACTCGTGCGAGCAACCACGAAGATATTTGTCTTCGTTGTCTTCTGATGCCAAGATACGGCGGTTACAGAATGGATTTCCACAGTTGACATAGCGTTCACATGGTGTTCCATCAAACCAATCTTTCCCTACAATGGTTGGATTGACATGGTTGACATCAACTGCAATACGTTCGTCAAAGACGTACATTTTTCCATCCCAAAGTTCCCCTTGAACTTCTGGATCTTTCCCATAAGTCGCAATTCCTCCATGCAATTGACCGACATCTTTGTAGCCTTCACGTACCATCCAACCTGAGAATTTCTCACAGCGGACTCCACCTGTACAGTAAACAACGACACGTTTATCCATGAATTTTTCCTTGTTATCACGAACCCATTGTGGTAATTCACGGAAATTGCGGATGTCAGGACGGATAGCCCCACGGAAGTGCCCAAGGTCGTACTCATAGTCATTACGAGTATCAAGGACTACTGTATCTTCATCTAGGAGGGCTTCTTTAAATTCTTTTGGTGACAAGTAAGCTCCTGTTGTTTCAAGAGGATTGATGTCATTGTCAAAGTTATCATCCTCTAAACCAAGGTGAACGATTTCTTTTTTGTAGCGAACAAACATCTTCTTGAAGGCTTGCTCACTTTCTTCATCAATCTTGAACCAGAGGTCTTCCATACCTGGAAGGCTGTGAACGTAGTCCATGTATTTTTGCGTTGTTTCGTAGTCACCAGAAACGGTTCCGTTGATTCCTTCGTCAGCCACTAAGATACGCCCCTTGAGGCCAATAGACTTACAGAAAGCCAAGTGGTCTGCAGCAAATTGTTCCGCGTTTTCGATGGGAACATATTTATAGTAAAGTAAAACTCGAATATCTTTTGACATGTGCTTCTCTTTTCTAAGATTAAATTATCAGAATTTTTCATTCAACTATACCAGTATACTCTCCCAAGAAAGCGAATGCAATTTATTTGACCGAAAAATAAAAAACAAGACCCATTTTCAGATCTCGTTTTAATTAAATATTCGATGAAGAAAACTTAACAAAAAGATATCCATGGCCTGTCTTGACTAAAATACCTATCATGATCCAAAAAAGAATCACCACCCCGTCTGGAAAACTCCAGACAAGGCAGTGATCGCATCTTTTAGGAATGAATACACGAAATCAATTATTCTTATGATTTTTTGTTTTTCAAGAATTCGTCGTATTGTTTTTGCATTTCATCCAATACTTTTTGGTAAGCACCTTCAGATTTAAGTTTTTCCATCAATTCTGGAATAGCTTTTTCTGGGTCTACAGTACCAGTGTTGATAGCTGTATCGAATTGTTGCATAGTGTTAGTGATAGCTGAGATTTCAGATTTCACGTTGTCAGTGTTGAAGATGAATCCAAGCGCTGGAGATTCTTTTGCAGTTTCCAAGTCTTTCTTAGATTGTGCAATTTGCTCATCTGTAACGTTTTCGTTGATGTAAAGGATCCAGTTGTTACCAGTGTTCCATCCTGACATGTGAGTGTTTCCTTTGTATCCATCAAGGACTTTAACACGGTTTTCTTTACCTGCAACTTTTTCCCAGTTCTTGCCTTCTGGACCGTAAACAAGACCGTTCAAGAGTTCTGGGTTAGTGTTCAAGAGGTTTAACACTTCCATTGCTTTTTCTTTGTTCTTAGAGTTGTTTGAGATTACAAAGTTAGCAACTTGAGTTGTTTGGTTTTTCTTGATGAAGTTAGTAAATGGTTTGATTTGGATATCTCTGTTAGCAACACGAGAAAGCAAGCTGCTACCGTAGTCAGCTGGTCCTACTGTTTCTTCACGAACAAGCCAAGTATCTTGAGTAAGGTCATATGAAGTTTCGCTTGTTGCTACGTCTTTTGGAATGTATCCTGCTTCATAGTATTTGTGAAGAGTCTTCAAGTGTTCTACGAAACGAGGAACTTCGTAACGGTTTACGATCTTAGTAGTGTCGCCTTCAAGGTCGATAACGAATGGAAGACCATTTGCAACTGGGTAGTCAAAGTTTTCTGATGGGATAAAGTTTTTACCAACAGCGAATGGCATTACATCTGGAGCTTTTTCTTTGATTTGTTTCAATACTGGTTCAAGTGTTTCGTATGAAGTTACACCTGAGATATCGATTCCATATTTTTCAAGAAGTGGGCCGTTGAAAGCAAAGTTTTGTGAAGATGCAACGTTGGCTGCAACTGGAACAGAATAAATCTTACCGTTTATAGTGTTACCTTTGATGTAAGCTGGGTCAAGTGCTTTGTAAAGGTCAGCTCCTTCTTTCTTGTACAATTCTGTCAAGTCAGCATAAGCACCTTTTTGAGCGTTTACGACATAGTTATCTGCAAAGGCGATATCATAGTTTTCACCTGATGAAGTGATAACTGACATTTTCTTGCCGTAGTCACCCCAACCAAGGTATTGGATATCCAATTTAGCACCAACTTTTTCTCCGATGATTTTGTTAGCATTTTCTAGCAACTCATCCAAGTTATCTGGTTTGTCACCGATTTGGTACATTTTGATAACAGTCTTATCACCTGATGACGATGATGATTCAGCAGCTTTTTGGTTGTTTCCTTTAAGGTTACCACAAGCTGCAAGTCCAGCAGCCAAAGCTAGAAGGCTAGCTGAAGTAAAAGCATATTTTTTCCAGTTTTTCATGATAAAAACTCCTTTTTTTATTTTTAAATTTAAAACAATTTTAGTGATCTACTTTTCACAAGAAAAGTTAGATAGGGTAGAGAAAACTTGTTTCTCAGTGTCTCTTATTCTTTAACACCACCGATAGTTAAACCTTTTACAAAGTAGCGTTGGAAGAATGGATAGAGAATCGCAATCGGAACAGTCGCAACAACGACCATGGCCATACGACCTGTTTCTTTTGGTAAGGCAACAGCAAGTTGTCCTGACATCCCAACTGACTTAGCAATGTAATCCATGTTGTTTTGAATTTGCATCAGCAAATATTGCAATGGATACAAGTTATCACTCTTGATGTAAAGTAGGGCATTGAACCAGTCGTTCCAGAATCCAAGTGCTGTCAAAAGTGTGATAGTCGCAATCCCTGGAAGAGAAAGTGGTAAACAGATTTGGAAGAAGATCCGAGCCTCACTAGCCCCGTCGATACGAGCTGATTCGAGGATTGCTTCTGGGATGGTCTTCTTGAAGAAGGAACGCATCAACATGATGTTGAAAGGTGATAGAAGCATCGGAACAATCAAGGCCCAAATAGTATCACCAAGGTGAAGCAATTGAGTTACCACGATATAGCCTGGTACCAAACCAGCATTGAACAACATACTAAGAAGAGCGAAAACTGTAAAGAATTTGCGATACTTAAACGTTGAACGTGAGATGGCATAAGCGTAGGTTGTGGTGATGAATACGTTTGTTAATGTACCAACCACTGTCACAAAGGTTGAGATAAAGAGCGCTTGTAGAATCTTGTCCTTGAACTGAGCCAAGAACTCAAAACCATCTAAACCAAATTGTGATGGGAAGAAGCTATATCCATATTGAACGATACTCTTCTCATCTGTAATTGAGATAATGATTACAAAGATGAAAGGCAAGATACAAGAGAAGGCCAGCAAACCAGATATGATACTAAAGAAGATATCTGCCTTTTTGCTGAAGGAGTGTATGCCAACATTATCAATTTTTTCTTTTTGAATTTTTTTTGCCATATGCTCCTCCTTTCTAGAATAGTGCTGAGTTAGGATCAACACGTCTTGCAAGTAAGTTTGATAGGATAACGAGAATCAAACCGACGACTGACTGATAGAGACCGGCTGCTGACGCCATTCCGATATCTGCTGTCTGAGTCAATCCGTTAAAGACATAAACGTCCAAAACGTTTGTTACACTATAGAGCTGACCAGCGTTGTGGGGGATTTGGTAGAAAAGACCGAAGTCTGCACGGAAGATGTTTCCGACTGCAAGGATGGTCAATACTGTCACAAGCGGTGTCAACTGAGGGATGGTTACGTTACGGATACGTTGCCATTTGCTAGCACCATCCACTGTCGCTGCTTCGTAGTAAGTTGGGTCAATACCCATGATAGTTGCGTAGTACATTACACTACTATATCCAAAGCCTTTCCAGATACCTAGGAAGAGGAGAAGGTAAGGCCAGATGCTTACATCAGCGTAGAAGTTAATACCCTTCATTCCAAGAGCTTCTAAGGTGTGGTTGATAAGCCCTTTATCGATGTTTAGGAAAGCATCTGTAAAGAAACTGATGATAACCCAAGATAGGAAGTAAGGGAACAACATAGATGTTTGGTAGATTTTAACCATTTGCTTAGAGCGAAGTTCACTAAGGATAATGGCGATACCAACTGACACAACCAAACCGATAAAGATAAATCCAAGGTTGTAAAGTACTGTGTTTCGAGTGATGACAAAGGCATCTTTCGAACTAAACAAGAATTTAAAGTTATCTAGTCCGACCCATTTACTATTTATAATACTGTGGACGAATCCTTCACCAGTCATATGGTAGTCTTTGAAGGCAACCACATTTCCAAATACTGGGATGTAGAAGAATAAAATCAACCATAGTGTCCCTGGTAAAACCATTAAGAGAAAAATCCAATTATCTCTCAAAGTTTTTGAAAACTTGTTCATAATTTCCTCCCTTTTTATTTTCTAAAACTTGATAATCTCACAATTTTTAGACTTGATAACGTTTACAAAAATAGTATACTCTTATTTTTAGGACAGTTTAAACTACAAATTATAGAAAAAACTCCACAAATTATTTTATGTGGAGAACTTTTTTTATATAAGAATAGGTTTCATGGGAAACGCTTTGCATACGATAAGTGTATTTCCGCTTTACTAATTGAAAACTTGTTCCAATATTGGGTGATGAAACTCGACAAAATGAACCTGGGCATTTATGATAGCCCCTGATTCATTTTTATCAATCTCTGGTCTTCCTTCGGTGTGTAAAAGAGTAGGATTACCATCCTTGTAGCCAAAGAGAATCACCTCTGTCTCTGCTTCATTCACATAGCAAGCTAGGATTTCAAACTGACCAGAACCTGAGCCTGCAATATACCCATACCATTTAAAAGTATAGCTCTCTCCATCCACTTGTCCAAATTGCATCATCTGATCCGGAACTGCAAGTCCATAATAACGACCATATGTTGCTAGGTTAGTAGACTTAAATCTTTCACCTTTACTATCTGAATAGGACTCCATGGCAATTTTTATCTTATCTGTTAGAGCACTATAGTCTGTATCTGGCTCATTCTCTGTAGCTACGCTTGTTTTTAAGAGAAATTCCTTAAAACCTTGCGCTAAATCTGCGTTTTCAGTCTCTTCAAAATTCGCAGCACTGATAGTTTCTAGTGTCTTATCGGCATACAAGACCTGTGCTTGCCCATCCTTGAGAGTAAATAGGTAGAAATGTCTGGCTTGATCGTCATAGTAGGCATCCAAAACCAAGTAATCATAGGCATTGTCACTGGACACCCCGAAAATATTCCATCGGACTCTTTTCTTAGAAACAGTTGTTGTTTCTATTTTTTTGATGAGTTCATTTTTTTCGTCAAAGTTTCTATGCTCCAGTCTATGATAGGACTGTCCCATAGAAGCAGCCCAGCTTGCAAATTCTTCCTGCCACTTTTCGGTATTGTATTGGATTAGCTTCTGAAAATCCGAGTAGTTCTTCATAATCAAAGCTTGGTCAGTCGGATTAGATAACTGGAGTTCTTCCATAGCTACAACGGTGGCAGACATGGGAGATTGAACAGTTGTATCCTTGGCTTCTTTTTCGTATGCAAGAGCCTTTTGATAGGAATCCGCTAGGTAGTGAAAATAGTTGGTTACTTCCTTGGTTTGTTGCTCCCTTGATGTTGACTGACTAGTTACGCTATCTTCTGTCGCCTTGTGGCAAGCAGATAAAACTAGCACACTCGCACCTAGGACTAGTAGTAGATTTTTCATAGTCAAACCTCCAAACTATCCTTATACTCAATGAAAATCAAAGAGCAAACTAGGAAGCGAGCCGCAGGCTGTACTTGAGTACGGCAAGGCGAAGCTGACGTGGTTTGAATTTGATTTTAGAAGAGTATTATACCTTCATTATACTCCTTCCCAACCTCCAAATCAAAAAACATCTCCATGTATTTAAAAGGAGATGTTTGGATATCTGTGATAAATTTCTAGGTCGTATAAATAGTGGATGCTGTCGCAATAGTATGCCACTGGTTGGCTGTCGTTGCTGCGAAGTCCTTGTCTGCGTAAAAGTCAGTAAATGGAAGAATTTCGACTTCTAATTCTTCGATGCAGTCAATTTGACCAGCCAAATAAGTCTCGATACGGCTTTCTGCTCGCTTGATGCGTTGCAAGAGCCCACCCATACGGATATCTACTGTATCCAAGCCAAAGACCTTGTTTTCTTTCAACCATTGCTGACTAAAGAGCTTGTGGAAGGTTTCAATCTGGCTTCTTAATTTTGGTAATTCTTCCCTAGCGATTTGTTGCAAGCTCTCTTTATCACCTGCTTGATAGGCTTGACGAATGCGTCGGCCTACATCGACTTTACTACTTAAAATAGCATTCAACTGAGCCTGAGTTTCGAAAAGATAAGCGTAGACTCCAGCTTTTTCTGTAATGTCAGAAAGAGTCTCAGCTGCCTGGGCAAAGTGAGGCTTGTCCTGTTCAGGTGTCATGTGCTTGTCAAGAATTGGGCAGAGAACATCCTGATAAAAGGTATAGCGGTTGGGGTTGATACCATGTATATTACCTGGTAGGTCTGGCAATAGGTTGGCTAGATCCAGCTGCATAAAGTCCTCAACGGATAGACCTGTATTGGTCTTGAAATGGGCAGATAGACGTTCTAAATCATTGCGGTAGCTGAGTTCCGCCCAGATCTGTAAGCTTGGCAGAATAGAGAACTGGGCTGTTTCTCCACCATTATCTGCCCAGCCAGTCACGATGACTTCCCTAATCTGGTTGGCACGGCAGGCTTTATTGGCTTCAATAGCTACTAAGCGGCTAAATTGGTTGTGTGGTGTAAAACCAATCCATTTCCAAGCACCACCTGCAAAGGCGATATCCTGGCTAATCTTGTGGTGATTACCGAAGTTACGGTTGTATTTTTCTTCGCTATCCTGATAATAATCCCAGTAAACCAAGGTCACACGGTCTTTAAGGCGGTCAAGAAAAACTCGTGTTTCCTCTGGAATTTCCACATCACGGTCGTACTGGCCATCTGCTGACATGAGTTTGAAGAACATATCGCTCCACATTTGGCAGTGGAAACCATACTTATCTGCAATATCCAGCACGCGCTCCAAATGTTGACACATGAGGAGGCTACGGTCCACAACACCGTTTAAGATGAGGTAGCGTCCCAAACCAACCAAGTGGGCTTCGTCCATGCCGATATTAACCTTGCGTGTCTGCAGTTTAGACAGAGTAGCAAACATACCGTCGATTAGGTCGTAAACTTTTTCTTCGCCGATGAGGAGAATGTCCTCTACATCACGAAGTTGCTGGACTTCCTTGACACCCCATTTGACAAAGGCTGATAAGTGGGCCAAGGTCTGGATACAAGGAACAAAAGTCATGTCAAACTGCTGGGCATAGGCTTCGATTTCCTGTAATTCCTCAGCTGAATAAGCCCCGCGGAAATAACCAAAATAAGGTTGCCCTTCAATCTGATAGGTGTCTTCCATGTAGAGCTCAAAGGTTGAATAACCCATCAGAGCTAGAAGTTCAATCATCTGCTTGGCAGATGCAACATTTAACACTGCATTTCGGGAACAGTCTGCCATGTAGGCTAAATCTTCATAAGCCGCTTGCTCCTCAATCTCCACCTTATCACCTTCTTCTAAAGCTGTTGCGAGAACAGACAAGGCGCGATAGAGTTGGTGAGGTTTGCGATAAGTCAATTGATATTCTCCGCCCTCACCCTTGATAGAGATAGAAGCTTGGTCAGACTGAGCGACTGCCACTTCTACATCTGGTAGAGAAATGTGCTTTTGAAGTAAGTCTATAGCTTGCTGTTGTTTACTGCTAATTCCGGTAAAATTTACCATTGGTTTTCCTCCTGTAACCAGTTGACAAGGGCACCGTAGAGATTGGCATCTGCCTGATAGGTGCAAGCTTGAATCACTGGAGCAATTGTATATTCTTCATAATTTTCGACAAAAGCATCTACTGCTTTTTGCACCCCTTCGATAAAATCTGGGTTCTGACTGATAGAGCCACCTAGGCTGATGACATCTGGGTCGATCAGGTACTGAATATTGAGTAGTCCTTGAGCTAGATTACGATTCATCCGCTCAATGGCTTCTTGACAAAGGGCATTGCCTGTTGCAGCCTCTTGGTAAACCTTTCGGCCATCCCAATCGGTTTGACCAGATTTTTCGATGACATAGCGAACCATGCTTCCTGTAGAAGCTAATAGTGACCAGTTGTTGAGTTTTTCTGCTGGTTCAATAGTTGTCATGTAACCAAACTCTCCACCCAAGCCATGGCGACCACGGTGAATTTTGCCATTGATAATCATGGCTCCACCGATCCCTGTACCAATAACGACACAGGCTGCATTTTCAATCTCAGGATGAGCTAGCAGTTCACTAAGTCCAACACAGTTGGCATCATTTTCTAGATGGACAGGGAGTTGGTGATGAGCAAGGGTCTCATACCATGAAAAACCATGGATGTAAGGAATAGCACTAATCCCCTCAATCACTCCTGTTTCTTGATTGACTGCACCTGGCACACTCATGGCAATCCCACGATAGTCCTGTTCTGACAAGCGTTGGTCCAACCAAGCCAATAAATCTTCTAGAGTTTCTGGAGTTGGGGTGCTGGTCTTATCTAAAATCTTTCCATCAGGAGTTAGACTAGCAAACTTAATGCCAGTCCCTCCGATATCAATTGTTGCAATGGTCATTGCTTTCACCTGCAAAAAGGAGCGAATCAGCAGTTGGTTCTTACTTTTTCGCTCCTCCTTTCTTTTTATGTTTACTTTTTGAAATTAAATTTCTTCTTTTTGAATGAGTTCTGTACGAATTTCCTGTGGTGCCAATAGTCCTGAATGGACTGGGTATGGGCGTTCCAACAAGTCAAGAATGGTTTGTTGTTTTTCAGACACACGGATATTTTCTTGACTCATGTTGTAGTAGCGAAGGACATAACCTTCTTCATTCTCAGCCACCTTAAAGGCTGTTGGGCAGACTTGTGGCAAGTTCAGGGCCAGATGGTTAAAGAGACTACCCGTTGCTGCAACGCTACCCTCTTGTTTTGCAACTTGAAGAGCTGTAAATGGCACCTGGAAGGCTTTGGCACGACGGAAGGCTGAGAAGCGTTCCCCTGCTTGGTGACATTCTACTGCAAATTCAACTTCAATATCACGCAAGCACTGAGCTTCCGGTGTTGGGAAGTAGCCCCAGTCACCGAGTTCGCCTGAAGCACGAAGAAGGGTTACAGCCATGGTGTCATCTCCAAGGATTTCGTATTCGTGCAATCCTTTATTGGATACGGTCACTCCTTTTACATCATCATACAAGCTGACAAAAGCTTGTTGGTGTTGTGGATTTTCAGGATTTTCCCAAGAAGCTGCTGGTTTATTTGGTCTTGTCACAACTTCATAGATGCTTTCAGAATCATTGCTTGGACGAATGTTATGAGTTTTCACCAAGAGACGAATGCGGTGGTCTTTGGCTGTATTAGTAAAGCGAGTCTTGAAGCGAATCTGTGGATTGTCCACAAAGACGGTCATCT
The DNA here is from genome assembly GCF_047463275.1 of Streptococcus infantis. Lineage (GTDB taxonomy): Bacteria > Bacillota > Bacilli > Lactobacillales > Streptococcaceae > Streptococcus > Streptococcus infantis_AF. The sequence goes on from NZ_JASHEE010000005.1 coordinate 69,127, forward strand.
CAGTTTCAAGAGGAATGGTTGTCAACTCTTCTGAACGACCTGCATCTCGTTTCATGAACTCGATGATGCCTCTTTGTTCTGCATCCAATTTTTCATCTGCGCTAACTGGAATAGTCAAGTCATGTTTGAGCAATACCTTAGCATATCGAGCATTGTTTTCTAGGACTTCATAGCCTTTCAGTTGAGCATAAATTGGCTCAGTCCCTTTTGGTTGGAAGTAAATGTACTCGTTACCAATATCTCCACGGTCCTCGAATTGGATGAAATCTTCGTAAGCTTCGTTTGTAGTCTTGTCATAGACTGTGATTCCTTCATCTACACTGACAGTTACGAATGGGGTATCAATGACTCCATTTTGATAAATACCATCACGGTAATCTACTTGACCTTCGACCAATTGGAAGCTTGCCCAAGAAAGCGGTGCAAGGTGGACTGGGATTGTCACGCGCACTTGGCGTGCAATATATGGTTGGCGGAATTTATCCTTAGGCAAAGTATAGCCAAAACTTGCTCCCAAGTCTTCAACCTTGGCTTCAAGGATATGGCCATCCAAATCTTCAACATGGTAATCTGGCAAGGTCACGGTTGCTATCTTCTTGTAACCTTCAGTCGGATGCAATTCTTTAAAATCACAAGTCACAACATCCACTACAACACTAACTGTATCAACCTTGTCATGTAAAGCTGTGTTGACAACGGTAAAGAGGTGGTCGCTTTGCGCTTCCTGAGTTGCTATTTTATGTTTCCACTCGTTAAGAAGATTACTCTTAACAAAATTCCCGACTTGGTTGACCTTGGCAAAACGAGTTTCCATTTCACGGTGAACTTCGTCAATACTACAGCCACAGATACTATCGTGCGGTGCATTTTGCAGAAGTACTTTCCAAGCATAGGTCAATTGATCCTTGTGGTTGTGTCCTCCAGTGATAATGGTTAATGGTTCCACGACCTGCTCTAACAAGTTGCTATTTTCTTGGAAGGCTTGTTTGAGGTAAATACGGGAAGAAGATGTGTTAGCAAGAGTATACCAACCATCCGTTTCCTGACTGGTCAACTCACCTGTGACCGTTGATAATTGTTCAGGAAGGGCACTTTCCAGTGCTTGGACATATTCATCAAATGAGCTATGAATAAAGGTCACGTCAGGGAAGAGTTCGTTTGCCACACGAATGGCTTCGCTCAGATTTCTCTGAACAGGTTGGTGGTCACAGCCGTTCATCATCAACCATTGGTTGGTCGATGCATAGTCACGAACGTCTGCTAATTTTTGCTTCCAGAAAGTCAAGGCTTCGTCTTTATCCACTGGAATTTCATTCCCGTTACTGTACCAGTTAGCAAAAAGAATGCCGAGTACACGGCTACCATCAGCCCCTTGCCAGTACATCTCAGAAAATTGAGAGGTAAACTGTTCATCTTCAAGGACTTGATTGTCAAATCCGATTGGCTTGACACCGCGACCAAAGGCTGCTACGTGAATACCTGATTTTTGAAGGATTTGAGGAGCCTGCCCCATATTTCCAAAGGTATCTGGGAAGTAACCAATTTGAGTAGATTTGCCCCATTTAGCGCATTCCGCTTGTCCAATCAAAGTATTGCGGACGTTAGCTTCACTGGAAATCAAGTAATCATCCTGCAAGATATAGAAAGGCCCAATCTTCAACTTGCCTTCGTCGATATAACGCTGCACCTTGTCACGGTTTTCAGGGCGAATTTCTAAATAGTCATCGAGGACAATGGTTTGTCCATCCAAGTGGAAGCTCTTGAACTCAGGATCATTTTCAAAAAGATCAAACAGATTGTCAAAAAGTTCCACCAATTGCATACGGTGACTTTCAAAAGGTAGATACCACTCACGATCCCAGTGACTGTGAGAGATGATATGTACAACAACATTTTCCATGAGTAAAACCTCATTCTAACTTAAATTTAAAAATATATTTGTGATTCTTTCCTAGAATCAGTTGAGCGAAAACGTGCTCCTTATACTCAATGAAAATCAAAGAGCAAACTAGGAAGCTAGCCGCAGGCTGTACTTGAGTACGGCAAGGTGAAGCTGACGTGGTTTGAAGAGATTTTCGAAGAGTATTAGCGAATATCTAGGTAATCCAAGACCAATTCGCAGAACATCATGTTGGCCCATGAGAACCATTCACGTGAGTAGAGTGTCGGATCATCTACGTGGAAGCTTTCGTGCATGACTCCAGTACCACCATCGCAGGCAACCAACTGGTCTAATAAATGTTTTTTCTCAGCTTTATCTGTAGCTGTCAAGCCTTGGATAGATAGGGCAATCGGCCAGATATAACGATAGAAGGTATGAGAGCTTCCGAGACCGCTAGCGTATTCTCCTTGGTAGAAGTAGGGATTTTCAGGGCTGAGAATGGTGCGACGAGTTGCTTGATACACTTCGTCATTGACATCACAGTAACCAAGATATGGAGCAGCTAACAAACTTGGTACGTTAGGGTCGTCCATGATGCTAGCATTTCCTAAACCGTCTACTTCAAAGGCATAGATCTTCTCGCCCTTGCTGTTAGTCGTGTAGGCGTAATTTTCGATTCCTTCTTGGATTTCAGCTTGCAGACGTTTAGCATCAGCAATGATGCTTTCACTATCGGCTAGATTCAATTCTGCAAAGATTTCTTGGACATATCCCAAAACAACCACCGCAAACATATTTGATGGAATCAAGTAGCTATACTGACAGCAGTCATCACTTGGACGAAAGGCTGACCAGGTCATTCCTGTCACGGCAAAGTCAGGTCCAAAACCATCATTAACCAAAGTGTCTTCCTTACGGTCGGTATCACGAACAAAGCGATAAGGAGAGTTCTTGTGGTCTTGCTCCACCGTCCAAAGATGAAGAATCTCCTTGGTCGCCGTAACAAAAGTTTCATCAAACTGGCTAGTCTCACCAGTTTCCTTCCAAAGAAGGTAAGCCAATTGCAAGGGATAGCAAAGCGAATCTACTTCATACTTGCGTTCCCAAATCCAGCCATTGAGGTCTGTATGGTCTGTCTCGTGATGACCCTTCCAGTTCTCCTCAATATTGAAAGAGTTGGCATAGGGATCCTTGAGAATCAAAGTCATCTGGCGTTTAACCAAACCAGCAATGGTCTGGCGCAAACGAGGGTCTCTTTTTGCCACATGAAGGTATGGTCTAAGCTGAGCAGTCGAGTCCCGAAGCCACATAGCTGGGATATCCCCAGTCAGCACAAAGGTCGAGCCATCTTCTAAGATTTCAACTGTATTGTCTAAAGTGTCTGTATAGCAACGCTCAAAGACATCCACCCATTCAGGATGTTCCTTGGCTCTCTCCGCTACCTCATCTAGCCACTCTCTGACGATTTCTTTAGAATAAACCATAAACTATTTTGCCTCTTTCAAACAAATTTTCATTTTCAGTATATAGCTTTTAGTCCAGAAAATATATACACAAATGTTAGTCATTATTCTACAAAATTGTTATATTTTGAAGTCATTTTCTCAAAGTATCCTTTTTCTGATATAATGTAGAAAACTACAGAAGGAAATCGCTATGAAGCCTATACTTGAAACCATTGATACCCGCTTTGGCACCGCGAGCAAGCATGCCTTTTCTCGGGGAAATACCCTACCTTATGCTGGAGTGCCTTTTGGGATGAATTACTTTGTTCTACAAACTAGTGACCAGGAAGGGTCTTGGTTTTTTGATCCCCATCTTCCCATATTTCAGGGTATTCGACTAACCCATCAGCCTAGCCCTTGGATTGGCGATTATTCTTGGTTGCTACTGACTCCTGTTACAGGAGAAATCAGTGGCGACACCCTCTTCCATCGTCAGTCTTCTTATAACCTTAATCGTGCTATTTTCAATCCCCATTTTCTAAAGATTTTTTCTGAACGTTACCAGATTGAAACTCAACTCACACCTACTTGCTATGGGGCTTCTATTCAACTAAGACAGATACAAGGCAAGAAGATCTCACTCTATCTGCATGCAGCTGATGATTTATCATTAGAGCAAGTAGATGAGCGTACTGTCAGCCTTGGTCAAAGCGGATTAACCGAAACCAACAAAAGTCCCCTCGTCATGTTCACTGCCCTCGCATTCTCTACGGATATTCTATCTATCTATCAAGTGGGGCAAAACTGGCGTATCGACCTAGCCGGAGCAGAAGCTCTAGTTCAACTAGCTACTTCTTTTATTTCTAAAGAACAGGCCCTCTTTAATCTGCCTAGAAAAGACTTTGAAGAAACGAAGTCAGAGGCTAAAGCAAATTGGGAAGACCTTCTAGGACGTTTTGATGTCGTGGAAACTGGCTCTGTAGACCGAACATTTTTTGATCACTGTCTTTATAGACTCTTTCTTTTCCCACAAACCTTCTATGAGGTAAATGAGCAAGGCGAGACTATTCATATAGACCTTGCTTCAGGAACGATTAAGTCTGGTCTGCTCTTTACCAACAATGGTTTTTGGGATACCTTCCGCACTTCATTCCCACTCTTTGCCTTGATTATTCCAGAGCACTATCGTCAGTTTCTTGAAGGTTTCCTCAATAGCTATAGAGATACCGGGTATCTCCCTAAGTGGCTGGCTCCTGACGAAAGAGGAATGATGCCTGGGACTTTGATTGATGGCCTTCTTGCAGATAGTGCCTGCAAGGATATGGCACCTGAACTTGAAGAAGAATTTCTCAAAGCCATGATTGAAACTGCGACCAAGGCAGATCCAAAAGCTATCAATGGACGACACGGCCTGGCCCAATACCAAAAGCTAGGATACCTATCCACGGACTTCCATGAAAGTGTCAGTCATACGCTAGATTATGCCTACAGCGATTTTTGTATCTCTACTTGTGCAGCAAAATTAGGTCAAGAAGAGCTAGCTCAAACCTATGCTCAATATTCTAAAAACTATCAGAATCTATTTGACTCTGAGACGGGTTACATGAGGGCGCGTGATGTAGATGGCAACTTCCGTCCTGACTTTTCTCCCTATAGTTGGGGTCGTGACTACGCTGAGTGTTCAGCTATTCAAGCCAGTCTCGGTGTCCTACACGATATTTCTGGACTTAGCCAACTAATGGGTGGAAAAGAAGCCTTTAGCAACTATCTTTTGAAAGCTTGTCAAAGTCTCCCACTTTTTGAAACGACTGGCTATGGATATGAAATTCATGAGATGAGCGAGATGGCAACAGCGCCATTTGGTCAACTAGCCATTTCCAACCAACCAAGTTTCCACATCCCCTATCTCTTCCGCTACAGTAGTTATCCCCAATATACCAGTCTCTTAATCAAGACCCTCCGTCAAAAAGCCTTCCGAGCTAGCTGGGATGCTTATCCGGGCGATGAGGATAATGGTAGTCTTTCGGCTTGGTATGTCTGGTCTGCTCTTGGGCTTTACCCAACCTGCCCAGGAAAAGCAAGCTATGATCTTGGAATTCCGCTCTTTAATCACCTTCGTGTCTATCTGACAGAAACAAATCAGTGGTTGGATGTTCGTACTCAGCAAAATTATGAACACTTCCACTTTGTCCAAGGCTGTCAACTGGACGGAAAAGAAAAACAAAGCATCAGCCATCAGGAATTGCTCAATGCCAAGACTCTCGACTTTACCCTCAGCTGGTTACCGAAGCATAATTAGTAGCTAGTTGCTTCTAAGTTTTCCACAGGTTGTGGAAAAAGATAGAATACTAACACGCCTGAAAAGGATATAAAAGAACTCTCTCTCATTAAGTTTGACTAGCTCCTTAAGCCCCCAAAAAATCTACTCCTACAAAGATTACTAGTTACTAGTATATCGTAAATGATTCCTGCCTCTTGTTTTCATACCACTTTATGATTGACTATCAAATTGATAAATAGTTTTCCACAGGTTGTGGATTATCTCAAATGATTTCTCCGGAAGTTACCATTCCAAATTTGATAAAATCCCCTCAATAGACTGAGGGGATTTTTGTCTTTAGTTTTAAACAAGCTCTACTTAGCCTCATACCAAGTCACGCCTTCATTTTCATCAGCAATCAGGGGCACACTGAGTTGAATGGCTTCTTCCATGGTTTGTTTGACGATTTTTTTAATGGCAGCCAATTCTGACTTAGGCACTTCAAGAACAATTTCATCGTGTACTTGTAGAAGCATCTTAGTTTGATAACCACCTGCTACCAAGGCTTTATCTAGCTGAATCATGGCAATTTTGAGAATATCTGCAGCCGATCCTTGAATAGGTGAGTTGATAGCTGTACGCTCTGCAAAACCACGAATGTTAAAGTTACGCGAATTGATATCTGGCAACTCACGACGACGTTTGAAGAGAGTCTCTACATAACCCTTATCACGCGCCTCACGAACCACTTCATCCATGTAGTTTTTAATACCTGGGAAGCGTTCAAAGTAAGTGTCGATGTATGCTTTAGCCTCTTTACGGCTGATACCTAGGTTATTGGATAAACCAAAGTCTGAAATTCCGTAAACCACTCCAAAGTTGACAGCCTTGGCATTGCGACGGTCGTTTGGAGTCACATCCTCAGGACGTTCAATTCCAAAGACACGCATGGCTGTCGAGGTATGAATATCAGCTCCCTCTTGGAAGGCCTTGATTAAGTGCTCATCTTTAGAGATATGCGCCAAAACTCGCAACTCAATCTGTGAATAGTCCGAGCTGAGGAGGACACTGTCCTCCCATTCTGGTACGAAAGCCTTACGGATAAGGCGACCTTGTTCCAAACGAACAGGAATATTTTGCAAGTTTGGATCCACACTAGATAGACGCCCTGTCTGAGTCAAATCCTGCACATAGCGCGTGTGAATCTTGCCATCCGCTAAAATCCAATCCTGTAAACCAATCACATAAGTCGATTGAATCTTAGCAATCTGACGATAATCTAAAATTTTCTTGACGATTGGGGCAATAGGAGCTAGGCGCTCTAACACATCCACTGCTGTTGAATAACCTGTCTTGGTTTTCTTGGTGTATTCTATAGGGAGACCTAGCTTTTCAAAAAGTAGTTCGCCCAACTGCTTAGGCGAGTTGATGTTAAACTCCTCACCAGCCAATTCATAAATCTCTTGAGTTAGCTTTTCAATGACAAGCTCATTTTCAGCTTGCATCTCGAGTAGAGTTTCTTTTTTAACCTTGATCCCAGCGATTTCCATCTTAGCAAGAACAAAGGCCAGAGGCTGCTCCATGTCATAGAGAAGGTCCAATTGTCCATTTTCACTTAATTTTTCAAGTAAAACAGGCTCTGTCTCAACCAGCACAGCAACCTTGCGAGCCAAGTGCTCCAAGAAGGTTTCTCTCTCAGGGATAGCTTTCTTGACACCCTTACCATAGAAGGTTTCATCATCAACCAAATAAGTTTGACCATAGAGACTAGCAATGGTTGAAATTTCATTATTCTCTACAGTAGAGAGAAGGTATTTGGCCAAGCGACTGTCAAAAGCAGGAGCCTGCAAGTCCAAACCAAAGCGATTTAAGAGCACTTTAGCTTTCTTAAAGTCATATACTTTCAGAGGTGTTTTTTCTAGAAAATCCTTAAGAATCGGATCCTGCAGAAGTTCCAGCTTATCTGTAGCATAGAGCTTGTCTCCACAAGACCAGGCAAAACCAACCAAATCATCTGTATGGTAATTTTCACCAAAAAGTTCAAAGTGGAAGATAGAGTCGGCACTCAGCATATCTTCAGTCACTTTGTCCACCACGGTGAAATTCAAAGTCTCAGCTTGGTTAGTCTGAGAAGCATTCAAAGCCTGCTTGAGTTGTTTAAAGCCCATCTCATCGTAGAATTTCCCAAGGTTTTCCACATTTGGTCCACTATAGACCAAATCATCTAGACCTATCTCGATTGGTGCTTTCGTATCGATGGTAGCTAGTGTTTTAGACAGAAAGGCTTGTTCCTTGTCATTAACAAGATTTTCCTTCATCTTGGAAGCCTTCATGCCATCGATATTTTCATAAATACCTTCCAGCGAGCCGTGTTCTAACAAGAGCTTGATCCCAGTCTTTTCACCAATCTTGGTCACCCCAGGGATATTATCAGACTTATCCCCCATGAGTGCCTTAAGATCAATAAACTGAGCTGGGGTAATCCCCATCTTTTCCATGAGATATTCTGGAGTAAAGGCCTCAAACTCGGCGACACCTTTCTTAGAAATCTCAACCACTGTATGATCATCCGTCAGCTGAATCAAGTCCTTGTCTCCGCTGACGATGGTCACATCAAAAGAATCCTTTTCAGCCAAGCGACCAAGAGTTCCAATGATATCATCCGCCTCATACTGAGCCAACTCATAATGGCGAATTCCAAGATGGTCTAGCATCTCACGAATGAAGGGAAATTGCTCACGAAACTCATCTGGAGTCTTAGCACGACCACCCTTATAATCAGCATACATCTCTGTACGGAAAGTCGTTTTTCCCGCATCAAAAGCAACCAAAATATGACTCGGTTGGACACGCTCCAGTAGGTGATTTAGCATCAGATGAAATCCGTAGATTGCATTGGTATGTAGTCCATTGTCATTTTTAAAACGATCCAGTTGCTGGTAAAGTGCAAAAAATGCTCGGAAAGCAACTGAAGATCCATCAATCAATAATAATTTTTTCTTGTCCATACACCCATTATAAAGGAAAGCAGGGAAAAATACCATTGCTAAGAGTTAGATTATCGGTCAAGGCTTATTGGGATGTTTGTTCTACTCGCGCACCATTGCTGTCAACTTGGAACCCATCGATAGTCGTATCTACTGCTAATTCTCCAGATGCGTTCACGTAATAATGTTTCCCTGAGAGCTGGAACCACTGACTTGTCTTCATAGCACCCGAGCTTTCGAGATAATACCAGATGCCCTTATCCTTTAACCATCCTGTCTGCATTTCTCCAGACGATTTCAGGTAATACCACTTGGAACCGTCTTTTAGCCAACCGGTTCTCATGGCACCACTTGTTTGGAAATAGTACCAACTGCCGTCTATTTTTTTCCAACCAAGAGCCACTTTATCATTTTCATAGTAGTACCAGATTGTCCCCTGTTTTTCCCATCCATTCTTAGCAGTTGCTGTCTTAGCTATCTGGACATATCTGCGATTTCCAGTTCGGGATAGATAACTAATCCACTTATAGCCATCTTTTTCAAGAGTCTGATCGTAATGAACACTTTCTCCAGGATAGTAATAGTCAATAATCTCAGCCGCTTGTGATGGCTGGTTCATAATAGCAGCTTTTTCTGTAAAAACATGGGTTCCACTAGATACTAAAGTTGGTTGATAATTCCCTGTACTAGCCTGTCCTACATCTTTAAAATGAATGAAGCCAGTCATAGAGCTCGCCTTCACAATTCTACGATTGTACTTCTCTCTAATACCATAATTGTACTCCTCGATTTCAATCATGTCACCAAGGACATTGGATACCCAGGCTACGTGGCCATACTGTCCGCTCGCATCCCAAGCTATAGAGCCAATTGCTGGATTCTGATCGACACGATAGCCTTCTCTTTTAGCCCGATATCCCCATTGATTTGCATTTCCATACGCAGCTGGTAACTCAAAACCATTTACACTGCTAAGACGAAAGGCAGCAAATGAAGTACACTGTCTTGAGTACATTCGCCACTTATCAATTTCTTGACTTCCATTTTTATAATAATAGGGATAATCATCTCCTCGTGCCAGTGAGCCATTGTTTGCCTGATTGGCATGAACAGCTCCTCCACCAAACAAAAAAGCACCTGCTAACAGTAGGGAAGCTGTCCCCACTGTCGTTCTCTTAAGAAAAGTTCCCTTGTTACTATATGTCATTCATTCTCCTTCGAATAGATAAATTTTTGAGGTTGACCTCATTTATATCATTCGAAAGAAAAAGAAAAAAGTGAGAAAACTCCCACTTTCAACCTTAATCCAAATAGTGAATCAAATTCTTTTCCGTTAAAATATCAGAATACGTGAAGGATTCAACGTAGACGTTGGCCTGTTTGTCCCCTTCAACATCCCCAAATTCAACGATAAAGAGTGATGGATAAACTTCAATAAGTCTTCCCAAGCGATTCTTTTGGCGTTTACGACCATTTTCCAAGGTCATTTCCACGACTTGTCCTTCATGCGCCTTGATTTCTTCTTTGATTTTTTTCATCTTGGCTACATCTGTAAATGCATCTGTCATCTTTGTTCCTCTCTCTTCGAAATACTTGAAAACTTGTTATACTCTTTTTGAAAAATCAATTCTACCGTTCCACGTGCACCGCTACGGTTTTTCTCGATAATAACTTCTACCTTGTTATTCGGAAGACCTTCCTCTTCTTCGCCACCACGCTCATAATAGTCATCACGATAGAGAAAGGCGACGATATCCGCATCTTGCTCGATAGATCCTGACTCACGAATATCTGATAATACAGGCCTTTTATCTTGACGTTGTTCAACACTACGTGACAGCTGACTTAGCGCGATAACAGGCACCTTCAGTTCCTTGGCCAGAATTTTCAACTGACGTGAAATCTCTGAAACCTCTTGTTGACGGTTCTCACGACCAGTCCCTGTAATTAACTGCAGGTAGTCAATCAAGATCAATCCAAGATTGCCTGTTTCCTGAGACAATTTTCTGGCGCGTGAACGAATCTCCGTAATTCGAATTCCAGGGGTATCGTCAATATAGATACTTGCTTTTGCAAGATTACCTTGAGCAATCGTATATTTGCGCCACTCTTCCTCAGTCAATTGCCCTGTACGGATAGAGTGAGACTCTACTAGTCCTTCGGCAGCCAACATACGGTCAACCAGACTCTCAGCACCCATCTCAAGCGAGAAAATTGCAACGGTCTTGTCTAGCTTGGTTCCAATATTTTGAGCAATATTCAAGGCAAAAGCAGTCTTACCAACCGCAGGACGAGCAGCAAGAATAATCAACTCCTCCTCGTGCAAACCAGTTGTCATATGATCCAGGTCCTGATAACCAGTTGCAATCCCCGTAATATCCGACGTTTGTTGTGATCGAACTTCCAGATTCCCAAAATTAAGATTTAAAATGTCACGAATGTTTCTAAAACCACTACGATTTGCATTCTCACTGACATCGATCAAACCTTTTTCTGCTCTAGCAATGATTTCATCTGCTGGACTAGAAGCCTCATATGCTTGATTGACAGACTCTGTCAACTTAGCAATCAAACGACGAAGCGTGGCTTTCTCTGCTACTATTTTTGCATAGTATTCAGCGTTTGCAGAGGTTGGTACAGAGTTGATAATCTCAACAAGGTAGGACAAGCCACCAATGTTTTGCAAATTACCTTGATCATCTAATATCGTACGAACAGTCGTTGCATCAATGGCTTCGCCTCGATCTGACAAATCAACCATGGCCTGAAAAATCAAACGGTGAGCATACTTAAAGAAGTCTCGAGAGTCAATATATTCTCGAACAAATACGAGTTTACTCTCATCGATAAATATAGCTCCCAATACCGATTGTTCTGCCAAAATATCCTGGGGCTGAACTCGTAGTTCCTCTACTTCTGCCATCAGACTTTCCTTCCTTTTACAAAATCATTACTCAAATCTAGCTTAGCCTTCTTTTACACGAAGATTGATGACGCTAGTTACATCCTGATAAATTTTTACCGGAACATCAATCAAGCCAACTGCTCGAATTGGAGATTGAACTTGAATATGACGTTTATCAATTTTAATTCCAAATTGTTTTTGGAGCTCTTCCGCAATTTTCTTGCTAGTAATTGAACCAAAAGTTCTTCCATCTGGACCAACTTTTTCAACAAACTCAACAATTGTTTCTTCTGCTTCAAGTTTCGCCTTAATTTCTTGTGCTTCTGCAAGAAGTTGAGCATGTGCTTTTTCTTCAGATTTTTGCTTCCCGCGCAACTCACCAATTGCTTGTGAAGTCGCTTCTTTAGCAAGGTTTTTCTTAATCAAAAAGTTTTGCGCATAACCTGTTGGCACTTCCTTGATTTCGCCTTTTTTCCCTTTGCCTTTTACATCTGCTAAAAAGATTACTTTCATTCTTCTGTCTCCTTTTCTCTAATTTCATTAGAAATAACGGTTTTTAGTTTATCACCTGCTTCTTGCAGAGTCATATCTGTCAGTCGGGCAGCTGCCAGGTTGAAGTGGCCTCCACCTCCCAACTCTTCCATAATCCGTTGCACATTGATCTTACTTCGACTTCGTGCAGAAATGGAAATATCCCCTTGGCTGTTTTTAGCAATGACAAAGCTAGCTTCAATACCTGACATAGCTAACATAGTATCAGCCGCTTTACTAATCACTACAATATCATACTCCTTATCATCCTTGGCCTGAGCTACAAGAATAGAAGGTTGTACGGCCTGTCCTTGCAAGATTAGCTCATTAACCAATCGATACTCTTCAAAGTCAGTCGCCGCAAGTTCTTGAATTACAATACTATCACTACCACGTGTTCTTAGATAACTTGCCACGTCAAAGGTTCGACTAGTTACACGAGAAGTGAAATTCTTAGTATCCAGCATCATACCTCCCATAAGAACACTAGCTTGGATACGACTTAAGCGTGCTTTCTTAGAGTTTTGGAATTGAATTAACTCTGTTACAAGCTCGCTCGCGCTACTTGCTCCACTCTCGATATAGGTGATAACAGCATTTTCCGGGAAATCCTGATCTCGTCTATGGTGGTCAATAATGATGGTTTGTGTAAACAAATCATAAAACTCTTTTGACAAGGTTAAAGCTGTCTTAGAGTGGTCGACCATCACTAGCAAGGAACGATTAGTGACCATTCCCATAGCTTGAGTTAGAGGGATGAGTTTTGTTACTCCCTCATTCTCTAAGAATTGAATGGCACGATGAATGTCCGGAGACATTTGTTCTGCATCATAGACCACATAACTTTCATCCAAGACGTTACTCGAGAACAATTGCATACCAACAGCAGAGCCTAAAGCATCCATGTCTAAGTTTTTATGACCAACCACGAAGACATGGTCAACGCTTCTCAACTTTTCAGAGATTGCCGTCATCATTGCTCTTGTACGTGTTCTTGTTCGCTTAATAGAAGCTGCAGAACCACCACCAAAATAAATTGGATTTTTCGTCTCATCATTTTCTTTTACAACGACCTGGTCTCCACCTCGAACTTCTGCAAGGTTGAGATTTGATAAAGCAACTTTACCAATACCCTCATGATCGCCATCACCGTATGACAAGCCCATACTCATGGTTAAGGCTAAATCTCTCTGCTTAGCTTCTTCACGGAAGGTATCAATTACAGAAAATTTATCCTGCATCAATTGCTCTAATACCGTATAGTCGGTAAATAAGTAGAAACGATCCATGGTTACTCTACGAGAAAACATCTGATGTTTTCCGGTAAACTCTGCGACAAAATTCGCAACAAAACTATTAATGTGACTGATGTCAGATTCAGATGTTTCGTCCTCTAAATCATCATAATTATCTACCGAAATAATACCAATAACAGGGCGACTTGTAACCAATTCTACTGTGGCTTCGTACTCTCCAGAAACGTCAAAAAAGTAGAGTACACCAGAATTTCTATCTAGATGTACAGCATAACGTTTTTCTCCCACATTTGCATAAATTCCAGGAGAAGATATGGATGTTTTTATAATTTCTTGAACTTGAGGAAGATCAATTTCTCCATCTTCCGTTGTCAGCATTAACTCTGCGTAGGGATTGAACCACTCAATCTCACTACTTTCCATGTTTAGTTTGACAACTCCAACCGGCATCTGTTCTAAGAGTGAACTTAAACTATCTTCCGCCTGATGGTTTACGTACTGAATTTGTTCAATTTCTGTTTTTTGATAAGATTTCTTCTGAAAATAAAATAGCAAAAGAAATGCCACCATCAAGAAAAATAAGCATGCTATTGTGACTAGGTTATTTTGAAGAAAAATAACCAATACAGTCATGATTATAAAGGCAATCCCAACAAATAAGTATATAAAAAAGGGATTCAATTCATTTTTTTTCATTACAAACCTCTTGCGCAATATTATACCATATTTGCACTGAAAAAGCGACCTCTAAAGAAGGAATAGCACTTGTGCTCAAATGTAGTATTCATGAACACAAAAGGTGGTTTACACTAGTGTAAACCACCTTTTTAATCTAAGCATATTAAGTATTATGATTCTTTCACTTCAAGAAGACCAATATCTCCATCTTCGCGTCGATAAATGACATTTGTTGTTTCATCTTCAACATCGATATAAATGAAGAAATCATGCCCCAATAAGTCCATCTGAAGAAGTGCTTCTTCAAGGTCCATTGGTTTTAAATCAATTTGTTTTGAACGAACAACTTTAGGTTGAGCAGCATCTGTCTCTTCTACCAAGGCATCTGTAAATAGTTGGCTAGTAGAAACTTTATTTCTGTTCTTACGTTCAATTTTAGTTTTATTTTTACGGATTTGGCGCTCAATCTTATCTGTCACCAAATCAATAGATCCATACATATCTTGAGAAACGTCTTCTGCACGAAGAGTTATAGACCCAAGCGGAATTGTTACTTCTACCTTAGCAGTCTTTTCACGATACACTTTCAAATTTACACGCGCATCTAATTCTTGATCTGCTTGGAAGTATTTTTCGATCTTTTCGAGTTTAGAAACTACATAATCACGAATTGCTTCAGTTACTTCTAGGTTTTCACCACGGATACTATATTTAATCATATAAGTACCTTCTTTCTAAACATATTTGTTTTTCTACATTTATTATAACGCTTTCATAATCTTTTTGCAATCTTTTTCCTCATCTTACGAGGGAAAATGTTTTAACCTCTTCTGCTCCTGCATTTTCTAGCATACTCTTGACACGGTTAACAGTCGCTCCAGTCGTATAAATATCATCAATCAATAGAATCTTTTTGGGAATCCTACTGTCTTCTTTAATAAAAAACGGAAGTTCCGTGGCCAAACGCTCCGAACGATTTTTAGAAGAACTGGCTTTCTCTTCTCTTTTCCCTAATACATCCAGATGGGAAAGTCCTGCTGCTTCTATTAGGCCTGCAACCTGATTAAAACCTCTTTTTGCATACCTCTCAGGGCTTAAGGGTATTAAAATAAAATGATAATCCTTGTATTTTTTTAAATTCTCTTTTAAAATCATAGCAAAAACCTTTCGGAGAATATAATCGCCATCAAATTTGTAACGATTAAAGAAGTCTTTCATGGCTTGATTATAACTAAAAATCGCTTCATGGCTTACTTCAATCCCTTCTTTACACCAAAGTTGACAATCTTGACACGAAATTGACACTCCTTTTTTATGACAATTTGGACAATGTTCTTCCCCAATCATTTCAAAACTTGAGTAACAAGCTAAACAAAGTGAGCTCTCCTCCTTTTTCAAAAAAAGAAGCTCTCCAAAGGTTAGATTTTTCTTCAAATGTTGGCCACATAGTAAACAAATCATAGACCTGCCTCCTTGTTCATCAGTTTAATTTCTTTTATAGCATTCTTAATCGAACGATTTAATCCATTATGAAAGAAAATTAGATCTCCTGTAGGTCTATCCATGCTGCGACCTACACGTCCTCCAATTTGAATGAGGCTTGATTTTGTAAAAAGACGATGGTTTGCTTCTACGACACAGACATCAACACAAGGGAAGGTAACTCCGCGCTCCAATATTGTTGTGCTTATCAATATGGTCAATTCCCTATCCCTAAAAGCTTGAACTTGCTCTAATCTATCTTCAGTAACTGAGGATACGAAACCAATTTTCTCATTTGGAAATTTCTCTTGTAAGATTTCCTTCAACTTCTCTCCCTTTGTAATTTCTGATGCAAATATTAGTAAGGGGTAGCCAGTTCTTCTCTGGTTTTCAACATATCTTTTTAGCTTTGGTGGTAGGCGAAACTTATCCAAACATTTATCCAGATCAGATAGCCAAACAGGTTTGGGAATAATTAAAGGATTTCCATGGAACCGCCTTGGCAGGCTTAGTCTTTTTAGCTCCCCTAAGCGAACCTTCTTATCCAACTCATCTGTAGAAGTTGCAGTGAGAAAAATTCTGAGTCCATTTTCCTTTACACAATTATTTACAGCTTTGTAAAGCATCTTGTTGTCAACATAAGGAAAAGCATCTACTTCATCTACTATTAGTAAATCAAAAGCATGATAAAACTTTAATAATTGATGTGTTGTCGCAACAACCAGAGGGGTTCGAAAATATGGTATAGACTCTCCATGCAGTAAAGCTATTTCGCAAGCAAAGTCATTCTGCAATCGCTTATACAATTCCAAACAAACATCTATCCGTGGACTTGCTAGACAAACTGCGCCACCATCATTAATAACTTTCGCAACAACTTTATAAATCATCTCTGTCTTCCCAGCGCCAGTCACTGCATGAACTAAAGTCGGTTGCTGGTTCTCTATTGCTTGAAGTAAGCCATCTGATACTTTCTCTTGAAATGGAGTCAATTGTCCCTTCCATTTAAGAACATCTTGTTTAGGAAAATCTTCTTGAGGGAAATAATATAAGGCCTGATCACTCCTAACTCGCTTCATCAACAAACATTCTCGGCAGTAATGAGCATTAATAGGTAGAGACCATTCATCTTGAATCATACTATCACATCGTTGGCAGAAGAGTTTCCCCTTCTCTTTTATCATGCTTGGCAGCTTCTCCGCCAGTTGTCGTTCTTCAGGGCTTAATTCTTGTTCTGTAAAAAGTCGACCAAGATAATTTGGATTTATTTTCATACTTCTTTATTCGTAAAATCTAGAACTTTAGACTATTTTTTAGTACAATAAAAATATGGAATTTAGAACGATAAAAGAGGACGGACAAGTCCAAGAAGAAATCAAAAAATCACGATTTATTTGTCATGCAAAACGTGTCTATAGTGAAGAAGAAGCTCGTGCCTTTATCACTGCTATCAAAAAAGAACACTATAAGGCTACCCACAACTGCTCTGCTTTTATTATCGGTGAGCGCAGTGAAATCAAGCGAACCAGTGATGATGGAGAGCCAAGTGGAACTGCTGGTGTACCTATGCTAGGAGTTCTAGAAAACCACAATCTTACTAATGTCTGTGTAGTTGTTACCCGATATTTTGGTGGTATTAAGCTGGGTGCCGGAGGCCTCATTCGCGCTTATGCAGGAAGTGTCGCCTTAGCTGTCAAAGAAATTGGCATTATTGAAATCAAAGAACAAGCAGGAATTCAAATTCAAATGAGCTATGCTCAATATCAAGAGTATGGGAATTTTCTTAAAGAACATAATCTTATGGAACTCGAAACCAACTTTACAGATCAAGTTGACACAATTATCTTTGTCGATAAAGAGGATAAAGAGGATACCAAAGCTGCCCTCATAGAATTTTTTAATGGGAAAGTTATTCTAACAGATCAAGGTTTACGAGAAGTTGAAGTCGCTGTAAACCTTGTGTAAAGCACTTTTAAATATCTTCCCTCAATTTTTAGATTTACACTGACTATTTTTCTGATTGTTATAAAAAAATCCTATCGCTTCGATAGGATTTCTATATTTTACAAAAGTTTAAGATAGCGTTATACTAGAAGCATCTTATATAAAGAGGTGCTAACATGGCTATTTATAACAATATCACAGAACTTATCGGAAAAACACCGATTGTTAAATTGAATAATATTGTACCAGAAGGTGCAGCAGACGTTTACGTAAAACTAGAAGCTTTTAACCCAGGTTCATCCGTTAAAGACCGCATCGCTCTTAGTATGATTGAAAAAGCAGAACAAGAGGGTAAACTGAAACCAGGATCTACTATTGTAGAAGCAACAAGCGGGAACACTGGTATCGGTCTTTCATGGGTTGGCGCTGCTAAAGGTTATAAAGTTGTCATCGTTATGCCTGAAACAATGAGTGTTGAACGCCGTAAGATCATCCAAGCTTATGGTGCTGAACTAGTCCTCACTCCCGGTAGTGAAGGAATGAAAGGTGCGATTGCTAAAGCGCAAGAAATTGCTGCTGAACGCGATGGTTTCCTTCCATTACAGTTTAATAACCAAGCTAACCCAGAAGTTCACGAAAGAACAACAGGAGCTGAAATTCTAGCTGATTTCGGGGCTGATGGTTTAGATGCCTTTGTTGCTGGTGTTGGTACTGGAGGAACTATTTCTGGTGTCTCTCACGCTCTTAAATCGGCTAATTCAGACATTCAAGTTTTTGCAGTTGAGGCAGACGAGTCAGCAATCTTATCAGGTGAAAAACCAGGACCTCACAAAATTCAAGGTATCTCTGCAGGATTCATCCCAGAAACACTTGATACAGAAGCTTATGATGGTATCGTTCGCGTGACATCAGACAATGCTCTTGCGCTTGGTCGCGAAATTGGTGGAAAAGAAGGCTTCTTGGTAGGTATTTCTTCTGCCGCAGCTATCTATGCAGCAATCGAAGTTGCTAAAAAACTTGGGGCAGGTAAAAAAGTCCTTGCGCTTGCACCAGATAACGGAGAACGTTATCTATCTACAGCGCTCTATGAGTTCGAAGTCTAGTCTCCTAAATACAAAAAGCCCTTTAACAAGGGCTTTTTAATTTTTTCTATATGAAAAAGGAAGCAAATCTGCTTCCTCTTTTTATTATTAGTTATTCAAAGCTGCTGCCATTGTAGCTGCAACTTCAGCTTCAAAGTCATTTGCAGCTTTTTCGATACCTTCACCAACTTCAAAGCGAGCGAACTCAACTACTGAAGCGTTAACTGATTCAAGGTATGCTTCAACTGTCTTGCTGTCGTCCATGATGTAGACTTGTGCAAGAAGTGTGTATGCTTGGTCAACTTTAGTGTTGTCAAGCAAGAAGCGATCCATTTTACCTGGAATAATTTTGTCCCAGATTTTTTCTGGTTTACCTTCTGCTGCCAACTCTGCTTTAATGTCAGCTTCAGCTTGAGCGATAACTTCATCAGTCAATTGTGCTTTTGATCCATACTTCAAGTGTGGAAGAGCTGGTTTGTTAACCATTGCACGGCTTTCATTATCTTGGTCGATTACGTGATTCAATTGAGCCAACTCATCTTTAACAAATTGCTCATCCAATTCTTTGTATGAAAGAACCGTTGGTTTCATCGCAGCAATATGCATTGAGATTTGTTTAGCAAGGGCTTCATCTCCACCTTCGATTACAGAGATAACACCGATACGTCCACCATTGTGTTGGTATGCTCCAAAGTGTTGAGCATCAGTTTTTTCAAGCAATGCAAAACGACGGAATGAGATTTTTTCTCCGATAGTTGCTGTTGCAGACACATAAGCTGCTTCAAGAGTTTCACCTGAAGGCATTGTCAATGCAAGTGCTTCTTCGTTGTTAGCTGGTTTACCTTCAGCGATTACTTTAGCTGTAGCATTTACCAATTCAACGAATTGAGCATTTTTCGCAACGAAGTCTGTTTCAGCATTTACTTCAACTACTGCTGCAACGTTACCATTCACAAATACACCAGTCAAACCTTCTGCAGCAACACGGTCAGCTTTTTTAGCTGCCTTAGCCATACCTTTTTCGCGAAGCAATTCAATCGCTTTTTCGATATCACCTTCAACTTCGACCAATGCTTTCTTAGCGTCCATGACACCAGCACCAGATTTTTCACGCAACTCTTTAACAAGTTTAGCTGTAATTTCTGCCATTTTGATTCTCCTATATTTTTTAAAAATAGGAGAGCCGGGCTAAGCCCCGCCCTCCTAGGTAATGATTACTTATTTGAATTAAGCGTTGTCGCCTTCTACAACTTCAACGATTTCTTCGATTGAGTCTGCTTGAGCTTCTGAAGCTGCAAATTCTGCTTCAACTGCTGCTGCGTCTTCGCCTTGACGACCTTCGATGATAGCGTCTGCCAATTTAGCTGTGATCAACTTAACTGCGCGGATAGCGTCATCGTTAGCTGGGATGATTACATCGATATCATCTGGGTCAGTGTTTGTGTCAACCATCGCTACAACTGGGATACCCAATTTTTTAGCTTCTTTAACAGCGATTTGCTCTTTATGTGGGTCAACTACGTACATTACATCTGGGATGCGAGGCATGTCTTCGATACCACCCAAGAATTTTTCAAGACGAGCGCGTTGTTTGTTAAGAAGTGCAACTTCTTTCTTAGGAAGAACATCAAAGATTCCTTCTTCTTCCATACGTTTGATTTCTTTCAAACGAGCGATACGTTTTTGGATTGTTCCCCAGTTAGTAAGGGTACCACCCAACCAACGGTGGTTGATGTAGTATTGACCTGAACGTTCTGCTTCTTCTTTAACAGCGTCAGCAGCTTGTTTTTTAGTACCAACAAACAATACAACTGCATCGTTAGCTGCTGCATCACGCATAAAGTCGTATGCTTGGTCAGCGTATTTTACAGTTTGTTGCAAGTCGATAACGTGGATTCCGTTACGCTCAGTGAAGATGTACTTAGCCATCTTAGGGTTCCAGCGACGAGTTTGGTGACCAAAGTGTACACCAGCCTCAAGAAGTTGTTTCATTGAAATTACTGCCATGAGTATTTCTCCTTTTTTGTTTTTTCCTCTTCTCGATTTCAGCTTGCAAAACAACCCAAAGGCAACAGTTTCACAATTCATCAAGAATGAGTATTATCGTTCACACGACAAGTTTCATTTTACCACAATTTCTCAATATTATCAACCTATTTTGATAGTTTGTATGCGGTAGAATTTTTTAGAACGCCTAAATTCATAATTTTTTAGGAGAACATCACCGAGTTTTAAAAAAAGACTGAACAAATTTCTTGCTCAGTCTTGACATTGATACACTTATCAGGTATCATTAATTAAAGACTGAGTAAGAAGGACGAGTTCTTACTCGGTAAGGCGAGAAGTGTTAGCGCACTTTTCGTCTTTTTTTATTCGATTAATTTAAGTAGATTATAACACATTTTTACACACCGTGCAAGCATTTTATATTTGATTGTAGCACAAAAAGACCTTTTTTTTAAAAAGGTTATTGTTGTATAACTTTTTATATACTTTGTTATGTACTTCTATTGTTTTCGGAAGTAAGATAATCTTTTACTATCAGGGTAACATTGATATCTAGATGTATTTTCTTTACCCGTTTTACTCATTCTTTTTTTAATGGTATAAGCAGAAACTTCCTCTAAAGAAATAAATTTTTCATAATCTTCTCTCCAGTTGCCAAAAAATAGTTCCCTCAAAGAATCTTCATAATTCAAAACAATTATCCTACTCATCGTTTCAGCTCCAGCAAGTGTCCAGTACATTCCTCTTTTTTTCATTCTATAAGTGACCTTACGATGCTGACTCTCCATTATCCCGATTCCTGCATGACTGAATCCCCTTTGTTCAGCTGGTTTAGTGAATTGGAAATTTCTCAATATTTTACTCTTGAACTTCTCAAATGACTCTTGTTCTTCTTCTGTCTCGATATAACTTTCAGTTGTATCTAGGACAGTTCTCATTAACTGCTTGTCATGTTGCTTAATCGCCTGGAAAGCTCTCTCTAATAGATCTTCAGAGTAAAATTTTAAATAATTCTTCAACTCCTTATTTACATGGTACGCATCCCAGAAATGTTCGTGGCGCTTAATTCGTAAAACCTTCGCAATATCTTTGAAAACATAGGGTGTATATCCATGACCTCCATCAGAGTTCGTAATCAATAAAGTCTGATCCGTAACTTCGTAATTATTGAATAGATAATCGATTACCTGCTCCCTCACTAAGCGATTGTCAAGACCAATAAATTCCTTTTTGTCCAGGAGCTCAAATCGATTGCTGCCAACTTTCTGGCTCCCTGTATGAACTACAAAATGGGATAAATCGTAATGCTTATTATCCTTCTGTGTGTCACGTGCTTTGACCATTACACCATCACCCTCAATATAAATAACCTGGGCTTTTCTTTTGCTAACCTCTTTATTCTCTTCATAATATCGATAGCCTTCTCTTTCCTCCAATAGCTTCTCACAGATTTTTACAGCTTTTACCACAATTGGCTTTGTGATAGAGATGTGATAAGTCAATTGAATCACCTGGGTTACTTTATCATATGGCATCAAAGTAGATAATTTGGCCACCTGATACATAAATTCCCAGGAGAAGCGGACGTTCTTCTGAAGCCCTAACTTTTCATCTACTGGAATGACCCAATGATCTCCCTTTTTCCAACGTCTTCTTCTGAAAGTAAACTCACCAAATGTAAAAGCGACGGTTCGCTCCATTGAATGGATACAGGTATAGCCCTTTGCTTTCATGACTGGAATCATCTCCTCATCATACCTAGAAACAAAGTTATAAAATTCTTTTGCATTTTGAAACAGCAATTGATTTTTTAGTTCTCTCTCATCAAAGAAAGCCATTCAGAATCCTCCCTTATTAAAATTACGCTTATTTTAATAAATTTTGACCTGAATGTTCAAATAATCCTTTGTTCTGACAAAAAAAGAGCCTATCTTTTCAGATAAACTCTTACTTATCATACCAGGGTTTCTCTTTCTTACTCAAATAGGATTTGCTCATTTCAATAGTAGCTATCCCCATAGGAATCAAAATAATACTCCATAAAACCGTCACAATTCCATCTGCAATAAAGCTAAAACCACCTGTAAAGTGAAGTCCCAAATACAGTAATAATACAACTGGAAGGAAAGCTGGAGCGAATTTTAAAACAGCCAATCCTAAAACGACTATAAACACCATACTAAGACCAAATGTCTTATAGAACATATAGATAGCTATAGCTCCGATAAAAATAAAGAACAGCTGAACAAGTCTTTTAATATCAATGAAAATCATCATAGATTCCTCCTACTTTATCAGTAATATTTTAAAATCTCATCTGTTAGGTAAATTCTATTGGGTAGATTGGATCCTTGGCGGACTTCTTCAATTAAACCATGATTCTTTAGCTTCTTTTTCAAAGAAATCACTTTACTTTTACCTGATTGAAGAGCCTCCATTAGCTCCTCTATAGGGTAACATACAAAAGTATTTCCATTTTCATCATATCCTTTTAATTCAAAGTCAACTGCAGCTCTTAAACGATTTAATAAAAGCATGTAGAGAAAAATTCCACTACTCTTCAAATCATTGAACTGTGGGTTGTCTATTATTGGACGAGGGATGACAATTTGTCCTGAATCTATTGCTGCTGAAGAAAATTCAGGAATATCTGATAGATTTGATAAGTATTTCATTGCTGCATTTCCTTTCTTATGGAACGCTATTTTTTCTTTCGCTCCATCTTTTCCCATTCTCTTATAATCAGATTCTCGAGATAAGATGAAGCTGATTTTTCACCGTGATGCTCTACTAAAGCATCTAACATATCATATCGAACATTATGATGCAGAGAGAAAGGAAAACGTTGCTTTTTGTTATAGCTGTCAGGAGACTTTCTAGCCTCCTGATTTTGTTTCTTCGAGGAAAGAGTCTTTTCTCTCTTTGGTGTACTTTGGAATGTTTGTTTTACTTGTGCGAATCGATTCTCTGTCATGCTACCTCTCCTTCTAACACACTCAAAATATTTTCATATACGTAGTTTATATTATCATAAAACTTTTGATGTGTCTCTTTTTGGTTAGCTGTCATCTCTTCATGTTGCTCAAATACACTCTGACTGATCACAAGACTTTTAGCCATGAGCTCTTTCTCCTGGATAGATCCCAGGTAAGCCTGATCTTCTTCAACAACTTCTAAAAATTGTTTACATGTATCTGTTACATTGTTTCCAACGTACTTAATCTTATTTCCAATAAGATAAGGTTCTGCTTTAACATAGCTTTTCTTAGTAATAACTTCGATAGCTTCGCTCTTAATGAAGTCTACAAAATTTTTCAAAGATAACCAGGCACGAAAACCATTAAGAGAGGCATCAGAAACAGCCAAGACAATATCTGACACAGCTATAAAATTTGCTGTAACTAAACTCTCATCATTGTGCGTATCAATTAGAATGACATCAAATTGTGCTTCTAACTCTTCGTAATGTTCGCTAAACCACATAAACAACTGGAGATATTTGTTGTTTCGACTAGCAAGATCTAACTGCTCATCTGTCAAACGCTCATCACCACAAATCAAACTGAGATTTTCTGATATTGGAACAATTTCGTACTCTCCAGTCGTAAATATATCATAGACAGTTTTCTCACATTTTACATCAAATGTTCTTGTCAAATTGCATTCCCAAGCTCCATCAATGAGTAGTGTTCTAAGCCCCTTAACACGTGCCAACCAATCCCCTTCATTAAAGGTATCTGTAGTCTTACCACCGCCACCTTTTCCTAAGTTTGTTGTCTGAATCTTCATGATTCCCTCCTTGACAATTGTGTATTTTGTTATATAACTTTTTATATACTTAATTATACCTAAAATAACTTTACTTGTCAATATAAAAGCACAAAAAGTTATATAACTTTTTGTGCAACTTGTTATCCGTATGTACCACCTATATTTCCACCAACATAGGCTTTTAGCTGGATTTGTTGAACCGTAGTATTGAAATTTCCAACGAAATAGCTGTTCTCTTCTCCATTTTTAGTTAGAACAACCAAAAATTGAATCACATCATCTGATTCAGTTGGCATCACTTCCAATTGTTTAGGTTGAAAATCATACTGATTCGTCAGAAGAGCCATCGCAAAGGTTTGAACCATCGCATTCTGTGTCATAGATAAATGATTCTCGATTGTTCCCTTGACATTTGGCAGAAAATTCGTCTTTTTTATATCTGCTACCGCTTCTTCAAAGGCTTTTAACACTTCTTTTTTGTCTTCTGAGCTTGCCTCTGCGTAGGGGCGTTCTAGTTTTAACTTAGCTGTCCGATAATTCTTCTCGTCTGCTGTTTCTTCTTTGGAAGACGGCTCGTTTTGAGTGGTTCCTGAAGAACTCACCTGGGCTGTTTCTTCTATTTTAGTTTGTTGAGATGGCCTGAAACTCGATACAATCCCTATTCCTGCCAAAATCAATAGAATACCTACTACAATCGATACAACCATATTCTCCTTTATCCAATCAATCATTTTATATACTCCTTTTAATTTGAACTTAATTTAGCTTCTCTGTCATCTGGATAAGCAAAAGAGATTACCTGTTCTTGTTGTTGTGATTTAGTCCAAATACGATAATTCCATGTATATGGAGTTTTGAACTGATCCCAACCACTCAGAGGTGTATTTTGTTCTACAAATAAGATAGAGCCATTCTCGAAAACATGACATACAATTCCAGTATGACCATATCCTCCACCTCCTACTTGTGTAGAAAAAATAGCGCCTCTTTTGGGTGTAGCCTTAACTGAATTTCCAAATATTGCAGCCCATGCTGCTGCCTGATCTTTCCCATTACCTTGAACTGAACCAGAATGCCCCCATAAGTGATTTCCAATACTAATTGTAAGATTCACACATTGTCCAGCATACTCGTCACTTCCAGGATTATACCATCCTGTAGACTTAGCATAATCCATGCCTAAGCTCTTAGGATCAATAATGAATGGTTTCAAGCTATCTGGTAAGTCTTCTGGTTTGTACCCCCACGCAGTCGCATCTGAAGGGACAGTTCCCGTTCCATCGGTACTGCTACCTGACTCACCACATCCACTTCTCTCAGCTGAAGAAGACACCGCACTATCTGAAGAACTGATATCTTGTGTACTGGATCCTTCAAAAGGCTTCTCGCCATGAGCAGCAATAGCTTCCTTATCAAGCCACTGATACTTCGTACCTAGTTTTTGGTACATATCAGTTAGTTTGCTCTTATAAGTGCCATCTGTGGCCCATCCACCATCTGCTATAGCAGATAGGCTAGCAATACCATTTGTATTGTTTATAGCCCCTTTATAGAGTGTCTGGTGAGCCATAAACTCAGCTTTCCCTACGATCCCTGCATCGTAGCTAGAGAACCAAGTATAAGCTCCTCCTGTACCGTCTCCGACATTCGCTCCAGGCTTTGTCCCACTTAAATCAACACTATCTTCACCATACGTCGCAAGAGTAACTGGAAAATTACTTTTACTAGAGGTTTTAACACCTCCCATATTGTGAGCTTTCCAGAAAGAAGTACCATTAGGATTCGTAAAATTGAAGCCATTCTCTATCATTGTTTGAGTGATAGAGGCTGAAGGTAGGAAACCTCCTGCCTTCCAAGACAGGATGTAGGCTTCCTTATGCTTTTTTACAAAGTCATCGATGGAACCATCAGCTGAAGAAACTGTGGAGTCGCCAGTTGAAGATGTTGTTTCTACAGCACCACAATCATTTCTTCCATTATTGGTTACAGCTCCCATTATCCCAACTAACATGGTTATCCCAACATTGATAATTAATAGGAGAGCCACAAAAGGAATGAGGATCTTCAGTTTAAATATTTTTTTCATGGATACCTCGCTTATTTACCATAATCCTAATATTGTTCGCAAAATTCCATAAAAAACTAAAAATACAATAAATCCTATTCCAATCTTCTTGAGACCGTTCAAAAACTCCTTATCTCGTTCTTTTTGTGCTTCCAGGCGTTTTGGATCAGATTCTCCCTCTGAAGCGAAATAATCTCTTTCTTGTTGCATGCGATATTTACGAATCAATACGTATTGATCAAATCTCTGCTTAGTCCTGGCAATCATTCCTAGTTTATTTTTGGCCATTCTGGTTTACCTTCCTTTCTTACTCAATACCGCCATAGCGCTCAACTTCAGGGGCTAACAGCTGTTGGTTAAAGACCAGATTTCCTACCCCTGCAATATTCATGAATAACTGTCCTTTCGCCAGACGAGGCAAAGTCTCTAGTTCAGACTGGTTCATTGATCCAGATAAGGCGTTAGCTAGTAGAGGAACACTGGTTTCGTCCGTCTGAGCAAAAACTCTATATTGCATCAGACCAAAAATCCTCTGGACTGCCGTTACGTACGGATCCTTATGAGTGCCAATCCCCGTCTCAAACAGAATCCCTCGCAGTGAATTAACAGACAATACAACACCAGCAAAGTTTTCGCCCATTGTATCAATCATATCAGCCAGAAGGTTGACACTACTTTCATGCTTAGGGTCAATGAGTGTCTGTGCCCCACTAATATTGACAATATAGTGCTGCATATCCATCTCCGTTAAGTCAGGACGTCTCTTCAGTAATTGCTTACAGCGTTTTCCGTTATTGACAATATCAGCTGAGACAAGTGAAAGAACAGAGAATATCTGAACATTTAACAAATGAGGGGCGTTCTTCAACCCTGAGAAGTCAAATGTTACAACTTGCTCTGAAGAGATATCTTGAAATTCGGTTGTTCCCTCGAAAATTTCTGCGTTTGTTGTCAATAGTTCGTTAAACGTATTGTAAATACGCTTAACAGCCTTGTGTTCGGCTTCATCCGCACTAGTTTGTTCCAGCCGACGTTTGTAGGCATCAACAAACAAAATAAAATCAGACAGAATAGGATACTCTTCCTTCACAATATCCGTCGCTTTCAGTTTTTCTGGATTCAACGAAGGATTTCGAGCCCACAATTCTTCCTCAATATAGAAATCATTCAGGAGAGTTCCAAATGTAATTAAATCGTCTCCTGTCACTTCATTATTCAGGAGTTTATAGATACTCTTCAGTTTCTCGATATGAAGGTTGTAAGATTTCTTCTTATCAATTTCAGTTCCTGCTTCATTGGTTACTGTTGGAAATACCTGGAAGATATTGATACGGTTAGCCTCTCCTGATAAATCAAGAATCAATCCATGTTGTTTTCGTGTCTGATCAAGAAACTGGCCAGTAGCATCAAAGTTACGAATATAATGACCCTTCGCATAGAGACCATCTGTGTGTTTCATAAGAAAAGATCGTTGTCCCATCTTTGGATTTCCCGATAGGATCATAAAGGAGCGTGTTCTTTTCTCGTCACGTTCTAGAAAATTGAAATTTACTGCTCCGTTTGTTGGAGTCCATCCAAGATAGAAGCCTTTCTCATCTTCTAGCTTCGTATGATTAAAGAAATATCCACCAGCTATTGAGTGAGCTGGAGTCGGTATCCCTCTTCGATGATTGGGCAAATCAATCTGATATTCGGCTGGAATAAATGGAGCATGGTATTCAAAATCTAATTCTCCAGACAGAATAGTGGATTTGAATTTCGACGTTTTGTCTTTGACTTCTTCAACCCTCTTAAATAATTCTTCTTTTGTTGATGCAAACACAAAGACACGAATATACATCCCATACATAGCTATATTTCGCTTATCAATTTCACGGCTTAGTTTATTAAGATTATCAATCTCATCTAGTTCTTTCCGATTATTGGTTAGTTTACTATTGTTTGTAATCCGTGTTGACTTCTCTTCAATAGAGTCCTCAATCTCTTTTTGAAGCTGTCTGTTATCCTCCTTGTACAGTGACAGGAAGGAACGTGTACCAGGAATCAACAACAATTCAGAAAGCCAAAAACGATCCATCCCTTCAGTTGGATACTCATAATAGTGTAAGACCGTATGGTGCCCATCTCCACTTATCCAGGAGCGGTCATCCTTTTGAAAATCAATATTTCCTTGCGGTTGAATCTGGCTAAGAAAAGCAAGGTCATATCCTTCATTTTTTAGTTGTCTTTGTCTACGTTTTGATAAATCAGGCATGCTATCCCTCCTACACTTTCTCATTCATATTGTTGTATTGCTTTATAATTTGAATTTTCTTCCTGTAGCTGATATTTTGTGGAACAAAATCATTATTTCCATAGGTTTTAGCCTTCCGAACCAATTCGTCCAATTCAGTTGTTGTAGGTGCAAATAGCCACAGTATAAACTCTGTATTATAGACTTCTTGTCGGATGCTTTCTTCAACTTTAATTTGGCTTTGAAGCCAAATCTCACGATCCTTGAGTTGTAAAAAACGTCTATCGTTTACTGATAACTTGGACATATCTTGTCGCACTAAATCCAAATGATGGCGCAAGTCAGAAATTTGCGTGTCTGTATTTGTTGGCAAAGTTGTCGTCTCCACTTGGATATTCGGTCCAAATCGAGTCAACCAGGTTTCAAAATTTTCAATGGTTCTCATAACTTCGTTATAAGACATCGAACCTAGATCTTTACCTGGTATCTCCATCAGCTGCAAGTAGCCATAATCAACTAACTGGATATAAGCCTGGCTGTTTGGAATGATTGATTTTACATCCAACAACTCAACGCAAGAATGCAAATCAAAATATTCCTGCGTTTGTTTCTTTGTTTCTTGAATACGTCCCAGCGGACGTTTCTCATTTTTTGGAGGTTGAATTTGTTTAATCGCCATTATGGTTTTCTCCTTCTGATATAATTCAAGCTAATATAACGTTTTCTTCTTCGTCTGAAGAAAAGAAACATGCTGTGCCAATTCTTTTTGCCACCGTTAGCTGGTAACACCAGATACAAACTCAGAACTGGTGTTAAAAAAATGAATGCGAACATCTGTATCCACTGGCTTTTAGGAAAGATTTTTAAGCCAACGCTCAAAGCGATTACTCCAGTAATTCCTACAAAAGCAATATCTAGGATAAGAAGGCCTATAATCTTAATTTTGGCATAGATATCTCTAGGTACACCGTATTTTTCACCGTACATGAATTTCTCCTTTATATTTGTTTTGACACTCACATTATAATGAATAATCGAAAATATCTTTTAAAGGGACAATAGCATTTTTGCCATTATCTTTCAGGAAGTAATTACACAAAAAGTTATATACTTTTTTGCACAATAAAAGAAGCCTCAATCTTGAGACTTCTTAACTAAATCAAAGAATGATTCTTCAGAAAGAAAAGTAATCAATTGGCCTTCTGATAGTCTTCTAAGCGCTGCATCATGCTTCTTAGAACTTTTATCTGGATCAAAAAGATTCAACTGCTTGTGTCCTACAACCAATATATCTGTCCTAGAAGACACATAGTTTTGCACGACAGCCCCTTTACTTTCTAAAAATCGTATGGCTTCTTCTCTAGTTAGAGGACGTAAGCTTCCTGTGATAACAATATTCTTCCCTGTTAAATCCATAATTCATCCTATTCCTCCTCTTCAGGACTTTCAGCACCTGTGATATGATGTCCTCCCTGCATACGCTGTCCTGCTTGTTGCATCTGTTGGTTCATGTAATTCATTTGACTCATGCTCTGTTGAAACTTTTGTTGAGAAGAGTCTGGTTGTTTCGGTGCTTGTGTCGATTCTACAACTGATGGAGATGAACCTTGTGTTGGTGGCTCCATTCCTCCAGTTAGATGAGATGAATCTTGAGTTGGTGATGCTGATCCTCCGGTTGGATGAGATGAATTTTGGATTGGTGGCTCCGTTCCTCCAGTTAGATGAGGTGAATCTTGAATTGGGGACCCTATTTCTTCAGCTGAAGGAGTTGAATCAACAATAGGTGCATCCGTTGTTCCTGGAGCGATTGGTGGCTCAGGAATGTCAACTGGTCCAAATTGATCAATTCCAGGAACCGCATCGTTTTTCAAAGCGTTATAGGTCGCATTTTGAGCAGAGGCGGCTTTATCATCCAAGTTATTTAAAGCATTGCCAACTGCACCTTTCGTATTTTGCATGGCTTCAAATGCTTTCCATTCTGCTAAATCAACCATATTACTTACACCACCTTTGGCCGCATTCATCAAGCCCTGGTCTTTTATAGAGTTCAAAGCACCTTGAATACCACCTCCAGTTCTGGCAAGACTATTCCCCAGAATCTGACTGCCTTTAGACAGGGCATCTGGAGTTTTTTTAGCCATATCCATACCAAATTGACCAAGCGCCATACCGCCATTAAAGACACCTCCTGCTCCAGCCGCAAAGGCATTGCCCATCATCATAGCACCAAGCAATTGTTGAGCTGTTTCGCTATGTCCTGTTGAAACTCCAAGCCAGCGTTCAATCATGGCCACTCCTTGCATTGCCGCAAAGAATACTCCAATATAGACAAAGGCAGCTGCAAGACACTGCTCCCACATGTTCAGCCCATCAAAGAATCCGCCTGAAAGCTTAGATACTGCTGAAACAGAAAGGATTGGTAAATCTCTGAAAATCTCAAGTGTTACACGCATAATAATAACCTCAAAGAAGATTCCTGCTAAGGCACCTCCAATGGTTCTTAACAACTCTTTATATTTCTTTGAATTTGATAGAGAACTATATCCAAGAATTGGAGAAATCATTGCTTCAATCAGAATATCAAAGATTGATTTAACGAGCTTAATGATCATGCTGACCAATAGAACAACAAGGATAATATACTGGAGGAACATCCCTATCCAGTTGACTTTATAGCGCATATAAACGGATTCAAAAGCACTCAATTGATTAATGACTCGGTGTTCTGTAATACTTTCAACTCCAGTATTATTGGAATTTAACTTATGTAGGAACAATCCTTTAATTCCTGCTACTTTGTCGTTTTTCTGTATATCATCTAACATTTTTGGATTTGTCGTACCATAGTTTGCTCCAAAATCAATCTTGGTCGCAAAATCTGCCGTATCACGTTGGTCAGAATTATCCGTGATATTATTGACAGGGGTAGAACCCTCCTGAACAGGCTTGATATAGCCATAATCATCCATTGGAAACAACTCTGTAGAAAAATCTTTGTATATTAAGACTTTTAGGTCTACCACATTATTTTTCATAGGTTGAAGAGCCAAGGAGGAAGTTGGTTGACTACCAGATGGCGCTTCACTGGAGACTGTCTGGATAGACATGGCATCCTGTGCCACTGCTGTTGAGATGGTGGTCAAAGCTAAAGGCAAAACCGAGGTTACTGCAGTTACCAAAAGGAAATTAATAATCACCCCCTTATACTTTACTGGCTTAGTAAAGACTCCTACGACGACCGACACAACCAAAATCAGAGTAAACAAGGACGTTCCTAATATCTGAAACCAGTAGAAAAATTGACCAATGACTGTCTTCTGATCCCCCAAATATCCGAAAAGCCCAAAGAGCTTGAACATATTATTAAAAACATGTTCTAGGCTGGAAGTGATTTGATAAAGAGCCTTGGCAATCCCTCCT
Organism: Streptococcus infantis; assembly: GCF_047463275.1. GTDB lineage: Bacteria > Bacillota > Bacilli > Lactobacillales > Streptococcaceae > Streptococcus > Streptococcus infantis_AF. Next base: position 101,075 of record NZ_JASHEE010000005.1, read on the forward strand.
GGCAAATAGGCTAGAAATGCCATAAATGCAGGAGTCGGTTCTAAATAGTTTCCCCAGTAGGAATAGAATTCCGCCAGTTTTTTTGCATTCTCGCCTGTGATTTCACCATTGAGATCCTTGACCTCATTCATCAAATCTGAAAAGGTTTGATAGTGCACTAAAGGTACCTTCTTTCTTTTTAAGATACCCCTATCATATTCGATAATAACAAAATCGTTTTTAAAGGGACAATGAAATTCTGACAACAAAAAAGCCTCAAGTAATTGAGACTTTTCTGTAAGTTAATCTGCTGTTCCATTAAAATCATAGAAAGCATTGTCTTCTTTATAGCCACGACGTAGCTCAATGATTCGGATTTTTTTACCACCCTCGGTCAAGACGACTTGATAATAAGCCTCTGCTTCTTCAGGCTTACCTATATCCCTATAATCAACAGCGATTGTAAAAGTGTCTTTTCCTTTCAGTTGACTTTCTAAACTAACAATAGTTCCCCTGAAAGAGGCTGGAATCGACTTTACTTGTTCTTCTGAAAGCACACTGTAGTTAATACTTTCACCGTCGTTATTTGAAATAGTTCGCTTTTCTTTGTCAAATTTTAAGGTAGTTCCTACTCCACCTTTAAAATCAAGACTCTCATAACCATCTTCTTGTGAAAAGCCTGTATAGCTATCTTTTAGCACATTTTTAGCAATAGAATCAGGTGATTTTTGACCACAAGCTCCAAGTATAATCAAGGCTAAACCTACTAAAACAATTCTTAAAAAGTACTTTGCTTTCATCATTAATCTCCTAACCATTGTTTATTTTATTATAGCAAACAGCTTTTTTTCTTGCAAGTGTTTATATAACTTATTGTATATCTTTTTAGATAACTTCATCCGCAAAGAAGTCGTCTCCATCATCATAATAATCATAGTCGCCTTGAATGACATTAGCTACAGTTGCCTGAAATAGTTCATCTGTGGAAGTAAATGATTGGGATTGTACCTTTTGTCCTTTACTATGACGACCTGATAGTTTAGGAGTTTCTCCATTGTTGCTGAGGAGAGGCATGGTCAAACGTTGCCTCCAGTCTATGATGTTGTTGAAGGCTGTACCTGCATCAACTGCGATTTCCTGAAGTTCTAGCTCACGGTGCGCACTTTCGACTGGAATATCCGCAAGAGTCATCGATGTATCAAATTCCTCTTGTAAAAACATGTACTTGTAAGGGAAGCTGTTCTTATCATGTGCGAAGATTGGATCCGTTGTGACCTTACGTCCAGCATTATCCCGTCCCTTGACTCCACGTAAGATAACCGCTTCTCCTTCCTGGAGCTTGGCCAATTGTGTTGGTGTCAACAACTCTTGTTTTGGATTCTCGACAGCTACATTTGGATTGGCTTCGTCCAAGATATTGCTGGAGCGCCGTCTTCTGGTGATGGTACGTGTACCCAGGTCAGCACTAAATTTCTTATTGGTATCTGAAGATGTTGTTTTAACATAAACCTTCAATGAACAGTTGTCCATAATGGTTCGAGCAACATTTTGGCCGTATTTATCATCCAATTGCTCCAGATTTTGAATCCATAGGTAATAGAGAATATTTTGTCCCAATCCAATAGATATTTTTGTATCCATGTGAGGAATCGCAGGGATATTTGTAAACTCATCTAAGATATGGAGAATCCGATTAATACATTTACGACCACTTGAGAGAGCAAGCTCATAGTTAGCATTGAATAGCTGATCTAAAAATAACGAAACAATACCATTATACTCTGTTCGGTTTGGCGGTGTTACCAGGTAGATGACTTTCGGTTTATCTGAATAGACCAGTTCAATATCCGACTCCTGAAGAAGATTTTTGGTATCTTCTTTATTCTTAAGGACGGTTATATCGATATGATCTAAAATCGGCTTCTTGCTATACTCATCTAGTTCCAGACTATCTCCGTTTCTTCGATAGACTTTTTCAGCTGAAAATTGAAAGATTTGATCTCGAACAGGGGAATGCCCATTGTTCTTATGATTGAAATCAATCGTTACCGTAAACTGATCTGGAAGTTTAGGCTCAATGGCATAAGTAAGATAGCCTTCCCCGTCAACTAAAGCCGTCGCTTGCTTTATATAATCGACTTTCTTTTCGACTTTACCCCACTTCTTCAATCCTGTAATCGTTACTTTAGCAGTTTTGTGCTTGAACTCATTTTTAAGTTGACTATTGGTGCTTGATCTCAACTTGACAGACAATCGACGTGGGAAGCCAACAGACTCTAAATCAATAGAGTTTTTAGAAGTCAGTTTGGCCACGTTGTCTTGCAAGAACAGGTTGATTCCTGTCATCATGCTAGAGTAGACATTCCCTTTAGTCTCATCACCACCAAAGTCTGAAGCACGAAATTCGATATCAGCCATTTGTCTAAATTTCGAGAATTGTTGTTGATTGACTTGTCTCAAATTATCAAAATAGACTGTGATTTTTGACTTTTTCGACACTTGTTGTTCTCTGCTTGGATTCTCGACGATTTCTCCAGCACTATCTACAAAGACTTCTTCAGACCCCATTGTCGCCAAGAATTTCGCAACGTTAGGGATCGTAATGGTATCCCAGGCATCGTCTTCACCATTTTGAACGGTTTCATTAGCTCGATCCATCAAAGCCATTGTAAGAGCATTAAACAGGGATATAGATGACTTACGGAAGTATTCAGCATTCCCCTTCTCTCCACCTTTTTGTTTCGGATAAATTGATTCTGCGACTGCATTGACATAGGTTTGAGTTTTCTCATAGTAGCCCTTCTTTGCGGCAGCGATGGCTAGAGCTAGCGGATTGAAAGACATAGACCAATCCATATTTTGGAAAGAAAGAACATTGACATCATAGTCACGTTGCCTCATGAGTTTGTAGGAGGCTTGATAATGTTCCCCTTTCGGGTCTGCTAGTACCATCGATGGCTGCAATTCAGCACGACTGTTGATTTCAATTGCTGGAGTAATATGACCTTCACCCTTACCTGAACGAGTCATCCCAATTCCTAACAGATTCGTCGGCTTATCTTCAATGTAATAATATCCAGAAGGAAAAGCTAACATGCCTAAAATCCGCTCCGCATTTGTCACGTATCGGCTCATTTTTCTATTTTGCCATAACATTTGAGTTCTCAGTGTTTGTCCTGCTAAATCATGAGTCAGTTCATGAAGTACAGGAGCTCCACCTTCACCTGGATAAGTTAAATCTTTATTGGGGATCTTTTTGTATTGACGACGAATTTCATTGATCGTCACAAATCGGTCATCTCCTTCTTCATTGTTGTTATAGTCTCGAAACTGCTCGAAGTTCACCCAGGCAGATCTCCAGGCGAAAACTAATCCCAGTAAAAAGATTGGAAATGCTAAAATTGGTGCTATTAAGAAGACTTTAGCGTTCAATAAACTTTGAAATAAGAGGCTGTTTAAGTCAAAGTTTACGGCCTTACTAGCATCTTTAAACGACCAGGCACTAAAATAGAGAAAGCGGATTGTAGCTCTCAAAACAGTAACCAGGTAATTGGTTAAGATAAAAGCAATAAAGCTAAAACCTAATCCCATATAAACGAAGCTGCGATAACTTTTAAAATAAAGAATCGGTTTCATTTCTTTATCAAACCGTTTTCGTTCCCGTTTTACAAAGGGAATCATATAAACAATTCGAAAGAGAATATTCCAAAGAATGAGGGAGACAAGCGCAATGATTTTTGGAATCAATAACTTTACCCATTTGAACAGCCCTCTGGCTGATTGCTTCCATACCTGTTCCCAATCAATCGCTTTGCGACCTTTCCAACCTCTTTTAAAAATCTGCTGAAGAAAACTCTTGCTTTTTAGTAACCGCTGATACTGCCTTAAAAAGTAAGGTTGAAAGAGTCTGAAGAGGTAATAACCTGCAACTCCTAGAAAAAGGAGGGTATTGAACCAACTGGCTCGAATCACTTGGATAAGGGTGTAAAATACTACTTCAAATAACTCAAACAAACTACTACCCCCTCACACCTTCCAAGAACCATTCCATTTTTCGAGTATAGAAGCTCGAAAAGAGAAATATGTGAAACTGTAGCCTTGGAGAGGCTTTTTCATAACGGTGAAAGTAACTTTCTAACCATTTCTCTCCATCCAACTGAAGAACATTCAATCGACTGGATCGACTTTGTTCTAAGTAATTGGTCACCTGAAGAGATTCTGCAATCAATTCATCAGACAGATAATTGTATTTTTGTCTTGCCATTGTTGCACTCCTTTCTTATTATTTTTTAATTCCCCTCTATTCTAAGGGATAATATCAAATTCTTTGTTAAAGGGACAAAAGATATTGTTATACCATAAGTTATATAACTTTTTATACAATAAAAAACCACAAAAAAAGCACACAAGTGTCCTTGTATGCTTTCAATCCCTTTAGAACGGGGAATCCACATCTATTGGTTCAGGATAGGATGGAGGATTAGAACTTGGTGTCGGCTGAGAAAAGCCCTGTTGTTCCTGCTTACGTCGGTTAGATGCCTCCTTATTTTCAAGGAAAGTGATTCCTCCTTGTTGGTTTGGTGAAATAAACTGATACGTCCGACGTTGATCTTGTTCATCGTTATATGGTCGTTGGATAATTTCTCCTTTTAAGAGAATTGGAGAGCCCTTAGATAGGCTCTGAGCCATCAATTCCGCTTGTTTTCCATAAACTTGTACATGGAAGAAACTAGGGATTGGTTTATTTGTATCATCAGTCATACTCGAATCACAAACAAATTCAAATTTGAAACTGACGTGACCGTTTGGAGTTCGGCCCACTGCATCATTTGGAATGAATGCAACACGTCCAGAAGCGATAAATACTTGCATTTTTTCTCCTTTCAATAAAGACCACAAGAGAGTCTTTATTCAACTTGTGGTCATCATTTCATTTTAGTTCATCAAATTAGTTTTCTTTCGACTTACGAAGGCCTGCAAGACTCAATAATCCCAAAATCATTCCCACAACTGGAAGCATGCTTGCTGCTGATCCTGTGTTTGGAAGTGATGGTTGAGGATTTGGTTTTCCTGGTTTTTCAGGTTTTGGAGGTTCTGGCGTTGTTGTTGTCACTTTCGCCGTCATCTCTTGTAAATTCACTGTATTGATAAAGGTATTTTCAACCTTCCCAGCCGAGATACGTTCCACCTCGATGTAGAAGTCCGCATCGAAGCTACCCTTAACTCCCAAAGAGTTTAAGAAGTCCTGATTGATAACATACGACCATTTGCCTTCTTTTTCGGACCATTTAACGGTCACAATTTTCTTAAGGAAGTTAGGATCAGTATCCTGGTTCACTTCAAACAAGAAGGCATAAGCTGTACCTTTGGCAATCTTGTCACCAGCCTTGACTACTTTACCATCCTTCAGGATGACATCATGTGGCAAGATAAGGTCTTTAGCAGCTGTGTACTCTGTCCCCTTGAAAATCCCTGACCACTTACCTGTGAATCGATCATGAACCACATCCAACTGGTCACTACCGTCATATTGGAAGAGGCTATCGTGCTTAGCAGGCACGGTTACGCCATCTAGTAGATAGCGAATATATTGGCCAATCTGTACTTCTTGACCGTCCAGGACTTTCTTGTTATCCTTTTGGTCCAAAGCGTGTTTCTCTGGCTTCACATCTGGTACTTCAACAGTCACAAGGTTTGACTGATAGCTGTTACCAAAGTCGATTTGTTTAAAGTTATTCTTGACTTTCTCCCCTGCTTTAACCAGGAGTTTAGCTGGGAGATCAATCGTCACGTTTTTATTTTGTTTCACGTAGTTTTGGTAAAAACTCTTAGAATCCTTCGCTACCCAGAGATAGAACTCTCCTCTAGGTTGCAGGTTCAATTCCTTCAAGATTTTATTGATTGCATCGGTACGTCCTTTGTCTGAAAGCACGTGATGCATGTCAAACAAGCTTTTTACGTCTTTACCAGCAGCAGTCATTTTGATATTGCCTTGATAAACTGAGAATGCACCATCTTGAACATCATCCAGGATAGCAAACTTCTTACCAAGTGCTTGTGCTGAAGCAAGAGTTTTGGTGTATGGACTATAATCAGTCACCAATCGGAAGGTCACGTTGCGATCAAATGTTGTTGCACCGTTGATATCCTTACCAGAACGATCCAAAACAGCTTTGACTGGTTTTGGTGGTTTTGGTGTTTTGGTGGTAACAGTGTTTGAGTACACCTCGTATTTATTCACTAACACTTTATAAGTGTTGTCATAAAAACCTTTATCATAGATTGGCTTCCAGGTAATTACAGGAGCTGCTAGACGCTTCCCTTCGTAGGTTGCAGTAAAGGTATACGTATTCTTTCCTGCATCATAGGCAACGCCCCATCCTGCTTTCTCTGCAGCTGCTTTCGTCACAGTTACATCAGGAACAGCCCCAGCTTCGAGTGGATCAATGATGGTAATCTTGTCACCTTTTTTAAGGTTAGCATAGATATTATCATGATGCAATGTATAAAGCTGAGTAGCATTTTTAGCTACTGTTTGACCGTTTGTATTGGTCTTATCTGTATCTGCTACAGATTTGCGGACAACTGGCTTATACTGCAATTTGTAGCCGTGATAGCTTGCAGATAATTTCTGATTTTTGGTTTCAGAAAGAGTTTTAAGCGCCAAGGTTGGCTTAACTGGATTCTTCGCTTTGACCAATTCAGCTGATACAGGTTCTGGCTTAACTGGATTCACGGTTGTTTTAGTAATGGTTGCAGTAGCTGGAACTTCAACAACTGGCGTTACAACCTTCGTATTCAAAGCGAACCAATAGGTTTGGCCATTTGGATTATCTGGTCCATCCCATTGGATAAATTCGGTTGTGAAGGCTGTCCCTTTCTTGAAAACACCAAGTGCAGCGCCCTTGTATTGGTAAGGTGAGTCAGATGTATCCCAAAGATGACCCACATCTTCTTGGCGGTTGTAGTCTTCAGCGTAAACATAACCATAATTCTTGTTATAGGTTACAGTTGAGCCGTTAATTTCAACATGAGTTCCGTTAATGGCTTTCGCACCTTCCCAACCAATAATATTATGGTTGAGTGAGGAATAGGTCAGGGTTGCAGGAGTCTTTTCACTTGCTTGGAAGGCTACTTCTTTCCCATCCACATTGTAGTAGTAGGTATCCGTAACCAAGAAATTCATGTAGTCTGCTGCTCCACCAGCTCCATCATTACGAGCTACTACGAATCCTTCTGTTGGATCATTCAGGACATAGACATCATTCAATCCTGTCTTCCCTTGATTAAGAATCTCGAATTTTCGATGGATACGAGAAATATCATGCTTTTTACCATCCGCAGTTGAAACAGTCAAACCTTTCAGATTAGTGTAGTCAACTTCTGTTTTCCATCCAGTGCCAACATCCTTGTATTTCAAGATTTTAGTTGAGTCAAGAACTCGAGTATACCCTGATGTCCCATTTGATGAGGCAATGTAATCTTTAGTAGTTACATTCGCTCCTGAAGCAGAGGACTTCATTGTTGCTTCAGGATTTGCTGTCGCAACGCTGAGGGCTTGCAAGACTACTTCTTTTGTGTACCCTTCTGTACTTGTTTTAGATTGAAGTTCATTGTATTTCTTCTGCCAGTCAGCTTGTGCTTTCTTAGCCTTGTCATAAGCTACTTGGTTTTGTTTCCCAATTTGCTTAGCTTCATCAGCTGAAGAAATTTCTTGGGTTTTAGAATTGAGAAGTACACCAGATTTTTTCAAATCCGCTGATTTACGATCAGCATCTTGATTGACTTGATCACTAGCATTCTTCTTCTCTGTGTAGGCAGCCATCAGGGATTTGTTAAGCTCCACTTTGCCTTTTGCTGCTGCAATAGCTTGTTCATTTTGTTTCTTCAATGCTTCGACTTCTGCGACTGAAGAGACTGTACGTGTAACGACTTTAACGTCAACCTTTTCTTTCTTCAGCTGTTCAGATGCGCTTTCTACCGCTTTGTTTAGAGTAGTAGCTTGTTCAACAGTAGCATCATACTTAGATTTTTCATCTTGGTATGTTGTTACGGCTTGTTGGTTATCTGACAAGACCTGTTTAGCTGTTTGAGTAGCTTTCTTGTTTTTGTCTGCTGAACCATCTGTAGCAGTCGAACTGTCATTCGTCACTGAGACAGTTGTTTCCCCTCCATGCTTGGCTTTTTCATCAGCTACAAATTTATTGTTAGCGTGAATAGCTTCCTGTGCTTCCTTGAAAGCTTCGTTGTTTTGAACTTGTTTTGTAGTTGTAGCTTCAAGTTCCTGAACTTGTTTATCCTGATCTTGTTTAATCTCAGACTTAGACTGTTCAAGTTTTGGAGCAGTGGTATCTGTTCCCTTATCAACAATCTGAGTTTCAGAAACGTTCACCCCTGCTTCTTTTGCTTTTTCAGCAGCCTTTGTAACTGATCCATTATCAATCGCTACAGACTGGCTTCCTGTTGCTTTACCAGCTTGTGTAGCATAAATGTTATTGTCGTTTTTGCTTTCAGGCTGAACTGCTTCATCCGCAAATGCTGAACCTGCAGAGAAGACTACAATCCCTGCAACTGCAATTCCTGATACTAGGCCTTTAGCCCATTTTTTCTTACGGAAATATCCGTGTCCTTGTGTTTTTTCTGTCATTTTTCTTTCTCCTTCACTTAATTAAAATAGTTTCTTCTTGTAGACGTAGCTGACTGCCGTCAACAACATTCCACCGATTGCACCCAGAATGCTTTCTGCTGTCCCTGTATTTGGGAGTGTTTTGAGCTTGCCATCTTTGTCAGTAACAGAGATAGTCTTATCTTCGTTAACTGTTCCGCCAACTTCTTCTGGAGCCACTACAGAACCATCCGAAAGGACTACGTTACCATTTTGAGTGCTGACAATTGCAACTCCTGTATTTGTTTCAACAGGATCTTTTATCACATCGTGAACCACCTGTCCTGTTGAGCTTGAAGTAGTTCCAATTTGTGACTTACCTTGCTGGTTCGCTTGATCAGTTGTTTTTGGCTTTTCAGCTGGGACTCCATCAAGGCTACCTGCATTATCCTTGTCCTGTGGCTTGTCTGAAGGTGCTGGTTTATCTGTTGTCACTCCGTCAAGACTTCCTGCGTTGTCTTTGTCTTGTGGTTTATCTGATGGTGTTGGTACACCATCAAGGCTACCTGCATTATCCTTGTCCTGTGGCTGATCAGAAGTTGCTGGTTTATCTGTTGATACCCCGTCAAGACTTCCTGCGTTGTCTTTGTCTTGTACACTTGGCGTTGTTGGGTCAACTGGAGTAACTGAAGGCTCTGTTGGCTGAGTTGCTGGTGCCTCTGTTTCTGTTGAAGCGCTAGGTGTTGTCGGCGTAACAACTTCTGTTGCTGGGGCAGAAGAATCAATCGGTGTAAGCTCGTCAGCTGATACAAATCCAGCTTGTGCAAGTGCGATTGTTGATAGTGCTAGTGTAGCTAAAACTTGTTTCTTGTTCATTTTAATTTTTCCTTTTCTAATTTTTAAGATAATTTGATTCTTTTGGTTCTGTTTCTACAACAAATCCATATTTTGAAGAATCAGAAGCTTTTACATCAAAGGTTAATCTAACGCTAGATGATTTATCCCCTTTTTTGACGGACAAGATATAGGAAACCGTATATTTTTGAGTTTCTGAATCATAATTCAATTTTTCTAAAATAACTGATTGTAAAATCCCTTCTTTTGGTTTGGTAAATTTTGCATCACCTTCAGAAAGAAAATCTACTAGATTTTCTTTTTTGCCCGAGTAATAAGAAGGTAAGAAATGACGACTAAATACATCAACTTCATTTTTCGTTGAGATAAGATGTTGAGTATTTTTTTGTTCCTGATATAAGAAATTTACTTTTTCAGACTGGCTTGATAGTTGAGCGAAAGCAAAAAATACACCAACGATATTTACTACTGCAAGCACTCCTAAAAAACCTAAGAATAGATAAAATTTCTTCAGAGAAACTGATTGCTTTTGAGATACGGAAGACACAACATCTGTTTGTTCCCTTGCATTTGGAGCAGGTGGTAGGCGATTGGGTTGTGAAACAGCCATCGTCTCACCTTCAGCTGGGAAAATAGGAAGAGAAGAATCAGACAATCCCATACTTTGTTTATATACAGGATAAATCTGGTTCTCAAAATACTCCCTTTTTTCTTGATAGCTGTAATTTGCAAATTCAGAGCGAGTAAGTATCGCTTGAATGAGGGGAAGCAAGAGGTTTTCATAGTCTTCAGTAATCAGAAATGGACTAGCGTAAACCTCTCCTTCTGTTACCACGCTTTTCCCTTCCAGATGGGCGATTGCTACTTTTTTCAGCTGAAACTGACCATACATCTGTTTCAACTCTCTAAATAACAACTCTGCCTGTTGAAATGTTAGGTAGGGGAAATTTTTTGAAATCCGCTGAGAATAACCTGAACTATGATCCAATACATCGATGATAGCAAGTAACTCACTATCATCCTCTGGACCTCTTCCATCTTCCCAGGTAATTTCTAGAAATAGATCATCTGTAATCGTACAGCGACCTTTATTAAAGAGTGAAAAAGCCATAAATCACCACCCCTTAACTTTTCACGAACTCAAAAATCCATTCAATAATACTTGGTCCCGCTGAAACACCAATAATTGCAATTGCAATTGATACCCAATGTTTTTTCATTGAGGCTTTTAACTCCCGTCCACCAAACGCATAAATGAGCGAGGTGACAACGGCAGCTAGACCAAATAGCGCAACACTGACTAGCTGAACTTTTGTAATTCCTTGTTTTGCCAAGTTATCCGACTTAACAAATGGATCGTCCGCATACACGGTAGATCCTGTTAGGAATAGGGAAAGGCTCAATAAAAACATCTGTGATTTTGTTTTTACTTGCTGAATTTGTCTTGTCAAATAATTTTTCATAGAAATCCTCCTTTGTTTTTTTGACAACGTTAGTATAATAGATAATTGAAAAAAATTTTTTAAAGGGACAATCATTTTTTTAAGGTGAGTTTTAAGAAAATAATGCTTCACCAAATGACGTATTTTCAGCTTCGACCTCGAATAATATTTTTCTTTTGTCTTCACGGTGATACTCATCTGGTGCATCACCTTCTACCCAAAGATGGAAATGATACTCTTGGTTGGGATCAGATAAGTTCAGAAACTCTTTAGAAATTAAAGGAAGTACTTTATGCTTAATCACTCTTTCAAGTGGCCGTGCACCGTCCTTTATATTTGTTCCTACATCCAATAAATAAGTAACCAAACTTTCTTCGTAAGAGAGAGTCAACTTTTTATTCTTCATTCTTTCTTGAATTTCTGATAGCTGTTTGACAATAATTTCCTTATTCACTTCCTCGTCTAACATGTTAAAAATCAATTTATATTCAATTCGATTGAGAAATTCTGGTCGGAATTTAGTCTCCAACTCCAACGTCATGCTCTTTTCAAACTGAATTTTATCCCTATCGGTTAGCTTTTTAAAATTCCCTTTCAATTCGTACTGCTTAATAATTTTTTGAGAACCAATATTCGTAGTAATAATGACAATCGTATTCTTAAAGCTCACTTGCCTTCCAGTTGAATCAGTCAAACGTCCTGCATCAAGTACCTGCAAAAATAAATCTACAACTTCCGAGTGTGCTTTCTCCACCTCGTCGATCAGAATAACGCTATAAGGTTTCTGTTTAATCTTCTCAGTCAATTGACCTTTCGTTCTAGTTTGACGATCGCCAATCAGCTTTGTGATATCTCCCTTTTGTTTATACTCAGACATATCAAAGCGAATGATTGCATCCTCATCATCAAACATCCCCTCTGCCAATGCCAGGGCAAGCTCTGTTTTCCCAACTCCTGAAGTTCCTAAAAACATGAAGGAAGACAAGGGCTTTCTTTGATCCTGTAAGCCAGCTTGTGCAACAGTTATAGCGTTCACAACAGCTTCTACAGCCTCATCTTGGCCTTTAACACGTCGTGACAGCTTTTCTTTTAAACCATCTAGCCTTTCCTTGTCACCTTTCAAAATCGTCGTGACAGGAATACCTGTTTTATTTTTCAGCACCTCTGCAATTTCTTGCTTACCTACATGGCCTAACCCATTTGTAGAACAAATTGTCGCTGCTTCATCTATTAAGTCAAAGGCTTTATCAGGTAAAAATTGATCAGGTATGTAGCGAACAGATAGAAGTACAGCTTGTTTTACAGCATCGGAACTAATAGACACCTGGTGAAATTTTTCATAAATAGTTTTAGCTTGTTCAAGAATTTCAATCGCTTGAGTAGTTGTTGGCTCATCAACTATAATTGGCTGCATCCTTCGCTCTAGCGCTCGATCCTGTTCGACATACTCATGAAATTCATCTAAAGTAGTTGCGCCAATCAATTGCATCTCACCACGTGACAAAACTGGCTTTACAATATTTCCAGCATCCAAAGCGCCCTTATCTGAACCACCAGCACCAACAATAGTATGAAATTCATCAATAAAGAGAAGATTCTCTCCTTTGGTTTCTACCATCTCCTCAATAATTTTTTTAAACTTAACAATAAATCCTCCATCCTCATCTGACATTAAGCTAGATAGTTCCAGAGAACGCACGGTCAAATTTTTTAATTTTGGAGATACCTGGTTTCTTAAAATGGCTAAAGCAAATCCTTCAACAATAGCTGTTTTTCCAACTCCAGCTTCTCCTACCAAAATAGGATTATTCTTAGTTCGCCTGAGAAGAGTGGTCTGAACAGCTTCTACTTCTTTATCACGTCCGTACACCTGATAATCTTCCGCTTTTTTTGAAACTTTTTCTGTCAAATTATCTGTATAACGATCTAAATAGGGTGTTTTTTTCTTTTCTTCAGTAGTCACACTTAGTCACCTCTTTCTTTTACTTCCTTGATTTGAAGAGTGAGCTTATCTTTTATCGCATCCACAAATTCTCGTGGATTGATTGTCCCTTCTCCAATCTGAGATAGAAACATTTCCCAGCCTCCTGTTGTCTCTGGATCAGAGAATTCATTGTCATAGAGATAATTGATAAGTAGATAGGCCTTATTGGTGGGAGTTAGTTGACCTGTTTTTTTATCTTTAACAACATAACCCTTACTTTGAATTTTTTTAATGATTTCTCCTCTAGTGGCTTGTGTTCCCAAGCCATATTTAGGAAATATTTGGCCAATCAATTGGCTTTCAGTTAGTCTTTTAGGTGGTTTCGTTTCACCCCCTACAATCTGAACCTGCGTATCAATTTTATCTCCCACTTGATAATCAGGAACTTCAACTGGACCTCGTACCTTTCGTGAACTCCATTCAGCCCATCCTAATTTATGAAGCGTTCTACCCTTTGTTTTAAAAACAAGACCATTATTTTCTACTTCAATTGTTTTGGTTGAATAATAACAATCATCCGCAAACATCAAGATTGCCTGCTTCACAACTGCTTCATAAATCAGTCGTTGGTCAGTTTTTAAATTTGAAAGGTTTGGAATTCTTTCAGTCGGAATCAAGGCTGAGTGGCTTGTACCAGATACTTTTTCATCATTGACATAATCTTCTCTAGGCTCCAGAAACGCTGGCTGAAAATGACAATTAATAGCTTTTTGATAGGCAGATAGATTTTCTTTTAAATCGTTAAACTCAAATTGATTGATGTATTCTGAATCTGGTCGTGGATAGGAGAGAAATCCTTCCAAATATAGTCCCTCAACAATGCTCTCTGTTTTATCTGAGTCAAATTTCCAAGCACTTGCTGCAAAACTTTGTAATGCAGACAAGGTAAATAATTGTGGAGCTGATTTCTGATGATTTTCTACCTCAACTGAAGAAATAACAGAGGTGGTTGATAATCCCCTTGAAGAGGCCAAAATAACCTCACTATCCTTAGTTTTGTCTTTTGTGGTGAAAAATACCCCATTTTTCTTATCCTCCAACTGAAGCTTCCAATATTTTTCTGGAGTAAAGTTGCGAATCTCTAAATCATTCTCACAAACTAGTCTGACCGCTGGTGTTTGAACTCGGCCAACAGATAGATGGCTACCTTTTGTTCGAGGGAGTTGCCCTCTTGCTTGAAGATCAATCGTTGCAAGAGGTGATAAATTCATGCCTACCAACCAATCGCTTTGTGCACGTGCTTCAGCTTCTAAATAGTAATTATAGGTTTCTGAAGGTTCCTTCAATTCCTGAAGAGCTTTTTGAAGAGTTTTCTTTGTCATGGAGCTTGCCCAAAGACGTTTCCAAATTTTCTCCTTGCCTCCTGGTATATGCGATAAAATAGAGTACGCAATCCGCTCTCCTTCTCTATCAGCATCCGTCCCAATAATCACTTGATCCGCTGCTACCACTTCATCATAGATTCTCTTAAATTTTTCTCTCGAATCCTTGTCCTCTTTCAGATGTTGCTTAAATGAAACATTTGTAAGAGGTAATTTATCAAGCGACCAATTGTCTGGTTCACTATATTCAAATAGGTGCCCTTCAGCAGCCACCACATGTACTTCAACTGGAAAATAGGGTGACTGCCTAATGACATAGACACCTTTCTTTTTTCTAAATTGTCCCAAAGCTGTAGCGTAAGCTTCTGCCTGTTTCTCTTTTTCAGCCAGAACAACTATAACCATATCATTCTCCTTCTACTTCATTTTCTGTCATTGTAATCTATAATTAAAAAATATTTTGTAAAGGGACATTGACACAGAATACAACGAGTTCATATCAAAAAACAACACAAAAAGTTATATAACTTTTTACACAAAAAAGAGGCTCAAAAAGAGCACTCTTTCTAGACTTTAAGCCCCTTCTTTGGGCTTTGGATAAAATTTTGATTCTGTACCACCTGTCTGTTTAACTGGTAAGGTTTTGTATGTTGTTCAACACTTTTTACAATCTTTGATACTGTTCCATGAATCCGTTTCATAGATTGCGCTAGTTGTTGATCATCAAGAGATGTCAAATTATCAGTCCAAATTGCCATATAGCGAATGGCTTTCTCAGAGGTATCTAAGCCAAAATGCTTAGAAACGAGATAACTTGTCATCTCAGCTTCAAGTTCTCTACGATCTTTTGAGACATCCTCCTTATACGAATTAGCAAATTTAGGATTATGTAAAGTAGCATGCGCTAACTCGTGAATAGTGGTTGCAACGACTTCCCCAGGAGTATTATCTGGATTCAAAAGTATCTTTTGTTCATCTGAATAAAAAGCTCCTTTCGCACTTCTCAACTCTTTTGCATCGTCTTGATAGATTGTTACCCCAATACCCTTAGCATAGTCTGAAAGCCCTTCAAGTACCTCTTTTGTACGAATATGATCCATATTAAAATCATAGTGACGATTTGGCATCGCTTTGGGATAAAATTCAGGTTTCAAGGTTGTTTGAGATAACTCAAATACTTTATACGTAGCGAATTTAGCTAAGCCTGTGTTTGAATCTCTTTCCTGGAAGAAGCGAGATTTCAATTTTCCTTCTTTCTTTAATGCCTTTTCTTCAGGTGTCGCTTCAGAAAGTCTTTTATATTTTGGATTGCCTTTTCCATTTTTTACCTGATTTCCATTTTCATCCAATACAGGAATCATCTCAACCATCATAGGTCTAAACAAGGTAATATGTGATTTTTCTCCTGTCTTAACCGAAAGATTGTTATGGACAACTTCTCTTGTTCGACCTGTTTTTTTATTGGTATAGGTATTTCTAGTTTCAAATACCTGATCTGAAGTAATCCCAAGAACTTCCCCCATCGATTGCCATTGATTATAGGTTGCGACTGCACTCGCTCCTGGCCACTGTTCCTGAATCAAAGCGACATTTCTAGGTGAGAGCTCTGGAAACTTACTCATAAAATTCAGATACTCTTCTAACCGTTCTGGTGTTTCTGTGTACTCTCTCACTTTTTGGAAAGCAACCTCACTCAATTCATGAGGCGTTAAAGCAGCATAATCAATACTACTTGAGTTTACTTCAGGAGTCTCCAAATCCGAAATAGGTTCCTCTTTCAGAATCTCCTCTACACGCTGAAGCAAATTATTTTTAGTTTCTTGCTTAGAAGATTGAAAAGCTACCGTTTCTCTTGTATCAAGAGTTTGACCTGCTACTTCTTCTGTCAATCGAAATGATTCATTTGCTTCCTGGGAAATTTCCTTATTCACCTCTCTATTTTCCAGCTGAGAAAGAATTTCTTCATCCATCGATGCTAGTTCAGATTGACCGTTGAGTCGACGATATCCTAATCCTAGCATTTGTGAAATTGGTGTAGTCTCATCTCCAATATCATATCGAATTCCCTCTTTGATCACTTCACCACCTGGAGCATAGACATCAAACTTAATTTTGGTAGGAGGGATATAGCCTTCAGTATTGCCTGCTGTTACTTGTTTCATTCCTTCTTGATGAATTGGATAAAAGTCCTGATTGGCCTTATATAGCTCCCTAGCGAAATCTTGATAAGATATCAGCTCTGTCTCTTTAAATGGCAATATAGGGCTTTCTGGGCGTTCCTCAGACCATTGAAGGCGTACATGGTAGTTTTCCTTATAGATATGATCTTGTATCCATTCTTTATAAAAATCTGAATTTGTATCTAGGAGATGATCTTTCCCAGCGGCTGCAATAATCTGATCAAATCTATCATTGTACTGTTTTGCATAGTCAAGATACTGATTCCATGCCTGATGAAATTCTTCTGGAGTTTTTGAGATGTCACTAGGCACGCCTAAATTATAGACAGTATCTAAGACTTGAGTAAACTTATTCGCATCAAGTAGGGAGTTATTCAGTGTATTCTCTGGAGCTGGTGGTTCAGGTTCTTCAGAAACCTCCTCATACTGCTTATTTTTTAAGATAGATAACATTTCCTCGCCACCATCTTTAACATATTCCTCATTAATCGATAGCTGTTCAATCTGGCCATCACGTTCACGGAATACGCCAAGAATAGGTGTTTTATCTACCGTCTCCAGTTCCTTGGTAAGTTTTGTCCGAGACTTAAAAACTGATATTGGAATATAGTTTTCTTCCTCTAACTCTTTGAATAACAAGATAATATCTTTATCATCAGACTTTATAAGACTATCAAAACGTCCATCATATCGCCTAAGATCAGTTAAATCATCAAAATAGAAAGATGTACTTTCTGTTGCTACTGAAAGATCTGATAAGACCTTTAGTTTGTCAAAAGCTGCATCATTATTAGCCAATAAAATATTATCAAAATGCCCATTTCCTTCTGCAAAATCATGTAAAGTTTTCTCGGGTGTCTGCCCTAATGCAATTGGTTTAATTCCTGTTAGGTGCATGAAGTGCTTTTCTTCAAAATGAACTTGTACAGTCTTATCAGGGGTAACATAATAAATCTTTGAGTTGGCCAACTCATCCAAATAATACTGTGCTGCATTTTGCAAAGCTAGTCGACGGATTGGACGATTCAATTTAGTTAATTCATCTAAGGAAATAGAGTGATAGTAGCCATCGTTACTTGACTGAAACTCTTCATTTATGGTAAAATAAAGTAAATGAGAGGATGTCGTAGGACGACTGGTAACAGAGCGTTCAAAGGTGCCAGCTTTTGGTACGGGTGTGGGACTGCCTTCAGCTTCGGGCTGTAAAGACCCCAGACTACCACTGGTCCTCTCGTTTTTTTGTTGCTCAAAAATCATATCTAGCTCTTGAGATTTCTCAGGGGCTTTTTCTTTTTCTTCTGAAGCCTCTATTATCTTAATGGGATGAGTCTCAAAACGTGACATCAAGTTATCCAATAATTCATGATTTAAAACCACTTCTCCCTCTTGCTCATCCAAATAGTGAAACAATGTATTTGGTGTTGTCACAAAACCATGGGCAAAGTCTCTTGTTCCCGATTCAATCAATGGATACTCCAACATTCGCTCAACCGATTGTGATAGATTATCAAGTGTTCTTTCACCAAAATAGACGCCGAAACTGTCACTTGAGAGGCTTTCTATCTGCTTGT
This sequence comes from Streptococcus infantis, assembly GCF_047463275.1. GTDB lineage: Bacteria > Bacillota > Bacilli > Lactobacillales > Streptococcaceae > Streptococcus > Streptococcus infantis_AF. The sequence goes on from NZ_JASHEE010000005.1 coordinate 119,013, forward strand.
TGGTATTGTATGCTGCTATTGCAAGTTCACCAATAAATCGGGTTGAAATATCTACTCCCAAAGTTCTCTGATGAGGTTTCAATGCTTGATACAAGGAATCTTGCTCAGGAGTTCCTTTTGTCTTGTATAAATCAATCGTTTGATCATCAATAGAGGTCAAAAGTGAATGAATGGGAGACAACACTTCCATTCGCTTATCATTGAGATATTTGGTAGGATGGCTATTTCCTAACTTCGCAAAGACATCATATAGATAGAAATCTGGGGCAAATTCAATCGATAATTCTCCAGATTGAATCCGATTATTTAAACTCTTTGTTAATGCTTCATTTTCACGTTTTACCTCTTCATAGCTCATCAATCTTCCAGCATTCTCCTCTATATTCCTAATAGACTCTTGATCGCCTGGAGAATGCTTTTCTTCCGCAGCTAGATCTGTTTCAGAGGGTCTAGTTGACTGAACAGAGAAAGAAATATTGTTCCAATTTTCTTTAAGCCACTCCGCATCTTCAGGAGAAAGGTGGCTGGTATCAGGAAAGTGACTTGATTCTGATAAAGTTGCTTCAGCTATTTCTTCATATTCTGATTTTCGACTATCAGATTTTTCTTCACGCTGACTTTTTAGAACATCATTCCAGTCCGTTTTATCTTGCCCTGATCTTAGTTCTGGTAGATCCGAATTGATAACAGCTCCTTTTGCTTCCAATTCTTGAATGAATGTTCTACCTGCTTTATCATTATCTAAAGCTAGGGTGATTAAATCCGCATTTTTCCCATCTTCAAAAAAGTGATGATCAATAGCGATTTGAAGTCCGTCTGCCATTTGTTCAGGTGTCCATCTTAGTGGTTTTCCTGAAATTTCAGCTTGAATTTGAGATAGATGACGGCCAATAGTCGATTCTTTCAAACCATCCATAGAAACTAATCTGACGTCCTGAAGACTATCCTTGTGCAATTCATAGTAGGACATTAAATCAATTGGACTCTCAGTGAAAATCAATCGTTTTGGACTGCCAATATCAACATGAATACCTGTCATAGGATCGGAGTTTTTCATAATCACTTTAGCATATCCATGTTTTGGCCACTTCTCCCAATTCTCCTGGATTCCTTGTAAAGAGGCTCCAACAACTTCACCTGAAGAAGAAAGGGACTTGAAGACAATAACTGGCTCAATCGCATTTGTTGTGACTCCACCAGTGCCTTCCGCAAAGTAGTCAAGTTTGGCGTTAGCTTGGGCTAAAACACCTTGTTCCAAAAAATAATCAATTGTTTCATCTGATAGTCCACGTTGATTCCGCAAGTGATCTCGTCCAGCTGAAAACGGCTGCTCGTATTTCTCAAGATAGTATTTAAAATCTTCTTGAGGTCTTTCAACCATTTGAAACTCTTTAAAATTTCCATCATTTAAAAAATCTACAGACTGGTTAAAATCTACTTCCTTTATTGTCTCAACCAAAGAAATCGCATCACCACCTGTATTTCTAGAAAACCATTTCCATAAATTTTTATCAGGTGAAATAACTAGGCTATCATGTTCTTTCCATCGATAGTCTCGTCCAGAACGAACCAGCTCCATCTGAAGCTCGTTTGCAACATCCAAAATATCTCTAGAACGTGCAAATTCAACACGTTCTCTACGACTTTTCCCACGTCTTGATTCTTGTTCTGTCATATAAAATCTCCTTAAAATCCTTCATACTGTGGTTTATACGGCTCTTTCTCTGCTTGTAGAAACGTTTCTGGATCTAAGTGAACCAATTCCCCTACTGAAAAAGATTCAAATAGCTCAGAATTTTCCTTAAAATCTAGAACCATTTCTAAATCAGAATTTCTTCCTTGACCCTCAAAATGCACTTGCTTGTTATCAGCATTCATTGCCGTAATTAACCATTCGGCTGAGAAATCAAAGTCTTCAACTGCAACATCTGGAAATACTAGCTCCATTTTTCTACTCCTTTCTCTTTTTATCCTTCTATTCTATGTAATAATCGAGAAATCACAGTTAAAGGGACAATAGATTTCCATTTTCAACAAAAAAAGTCATTGCTTTTACAATGACTCTTATATACTGTGTCCCTTCTCCTCCAGTTCTTGTCTCTCATCACTTCTCTCACGTTCCATAAGGGCTTTTTTATTTGCACGTTGGGCTCTTTGAAGAGAGTTGGTCAAGTTTCTCATAAAATCTGTATTGATGAGTGCTTTACCTTGAGATTGTTGGGTATTTTTTCTTTGCAAGACCTTTCTTTCTTGCATTTTTTGTGAAACAGCCTGAGCTAACTGACTTTTCTGGTTACTTTCTTCTTCCGGCAACAATTTTTGATAAAGTGATTTGAGTTCAGAAAATCCTTTCGCATTCTCCTGTTTTAATTTTTTAACAGTAGCTTGATCAGTCGTTTGTGAAATTTCCTTGTTTCGACTGTAAATCTGATGTTTCAGCTGAAAAATAGAGATATGGGTCTGTAGCTCTTCTATATAGCTATCTTTCGTCACAGGATAGCCCTTTAGAATAGTCAGCACTCCTTCATCTTGAAGAGGTTGAACTGCCGCTAATTCTCCCTTCAGACGTTTAATTGGTGCTTGAATTGCTAATAAATCAGCCTTTTCTACTGAAAATGAAACACTATCTTCAAACTGGTTAGCAAGAGATTGTTTTAGAGATTGGTCTGCTTCACCTAGTTTATAATTTGGGGTCAGTTGCAATTCAGTCAGCTGCAGTCTTTGAAGAATCTCCTTCTTTTTTAATTCAACAAATGGCTTATCCGTTTCAAGTGGTTGAATTTGATCAAAGAGAGTTTTACGAACTAATAAACTACTTTGTTTTTCTTCCAATAAACTCAATTTCAATGCATAGCGAAATGTTCCTAACTCCTGGCGTTCTTTCAATGATCGATCGCTTTTCTTTTTAGCCGCTTCTACAAGATCTTTCAAATCAGCTGAAGAAAATAGCGACAAGTCTCTTAAACTAAGTTGCTTCTCCAGTAAGTCTTCTTTCATTTGACTCACATCATAAACTAATTCCCTAACATATTCAGGACGTCCCAAACCTGTTCCGTGTTTATCATAAGCAGCATAGACTGGTTTTGTGATTTCAATAGGTTTTGCTCCATCTTTCAAATCATAACCCAGTTTTTTCCAGGCATCTAGTGTTTTGATGACACTTGCGTTAGGATCCTGGGCTAAAATTAATTTTTGATTCTTTACTGAGAAATTGGCCAAATTTTTTTCCAGCCGAACGTCAGCTATTTCAGGAGCATTCTCACGAAATAGGTGCAAGATTCTATTTGCTAGTCGTTCTCTCAACTCTTTTTCTCGATTCGCTATTAATTGCTGCAGATGATAGCCTGCAGCCTCCTGTTGTGTTTTCTCAAAACGACCATCAACTTTCCGAATCTTTTCGTAGGTTGATTTTTTTTCAGCTGAATAAGCTCCTCTATAGGTTTCTAGGAAGTCCTTCGTTTCTTTCAGGAATTCTTGATAGAGCTCTTTCCCATCATTTTCTAAATAGGAATCCAGATAGCGGTCGATGAAGAATTTACTGACTGCAAAATCTCTTGCATTTGATCCATAACGCCATTTTTTATCCATAGGCAAATGATTATAAGCCTGCTCCAAAAAATTTTTTTCAGCTGAAGAACGCACCTTCTGATCTCTAAATACAGAATTGATCAACTCACTTCTGATATTGGCCAAGATTTGTTCTCGTCGAACAATCATTCCTCTAGTCTTCTCATTCAACAGACCATGAAAAACATCACTTTTAAAACGCTCAATGGTTTTCTGGGAAAAGTTACCTCTATATTCCATTCGTCCACGAGGTCGATAGAAAAATTTATCTCTTGCAGATTCAACTTCAGATAAACCAAAATGCACATGAATATTATCTGTGTTCAAGTGAATGTTAGCCCACCAAAATGATGAGTCGGATAATCCTTCTTTTTCAATCAACCTTGGCAATGCTTCACGTATGACCGACTTGATAGCTTGCTGATCAACTTTTCCAGTTTCTAAATCGTATAGTCCTTCATTGGCCAGAAAATCATTATCAAAAGAGATAACACCTTGCCATAGAAGAGAGCCATTTTGATAAGCCTGTTCTAACTTACTTTTCAATTCAGTTACTTTGCTACGTTGCAAGTAATTGGTCTCTTTTGTAAAAATCGCTGTCATCTCTTCATTTTGATTTTCAGTAGCATAAGAACGATTCATATAATCGATGTACTCCTGGAAATTAAGTTTTGTTTCTGGGACTTCAGCTTGGATTTTTTGTAGTTCATCTTCAGTTAGAGACTCAATGTTTTGTCTGTGCGTTTCTAAATTTAATTCATTATCAACCTCAACAGCTTCGTCTCTATTGGTGTAGTCTACAAACCCACTATTTGCTTCTGTATATTGCAGCATGAAGGTAATACTTGGACTAGACTCACTCACTTCCTACTTCTCCTTTCAATTAATGAGAATGTTTGATAGTTTGACCACGTGCAATATCTTCTTGAATGACATCGTTGATTCTTGCCATCAATTCATGCTGTGTAGGATCCAATCGTGAATGAATAGATTCCAATTCTTGAACATCAAAATCATCTTTCGTAATAGCATGAAAGTTGGTTAGTGTTAGATAGAGAATTTGATCAAGTTGACGATGAATTGCCTTGTTGTCATTTCCAGAATCAAAGGTATCCCCCAAATTTTTTTCCAGCTGAGTCAGTCGCTCATAGAAATTTTTTCCTTCTCCTAATTCAATAAAAAGTTTATAAAAAACTTCAATCAAAGTGACAAGTGTTGCTGAATTATTTCGATACTGTTTCTGCAAAGCAGATGATTCTTTCAAGTAGGATTTTATTTCCTTAAATTTTTCATGTGTTTCTTCGCTAAAATATAAGCTAAGTCTTGGATTCATTTTTCCCTCCTCAAATTTTCTGAGATGATCCTGTCAAATAATTGATTTTATATCCTGGTTGAATATTAAAGATATACACATCAAATGAGATCTCATCATCTTCAATACTCTGTGCTTCCATACGAACTCCTCTAGCAACTAATTCCACATTTCTAAAGATGGGAGTTACTCGATAGCGAACATGGTGGTTCGTATTTTTTATGTAGTTAGCAATTTTATTTTCATAGTAGACCATTGATGATTGTTCATCTTCAAAATTTGCATTTAAAGCACGTGTACCTGTAAATAAATTTTTCGCATTCGCATTTTCTCCACTTAATTGAAAACCAATTAAGTGAGAACGATTATACAAATAATCTTCTTTACCGTTGAAGATTATTTTTTTATTTTTCCACCCTGTTGGTGTGACAGATGAAATAGATTCTCTGTCTTCCGTTGGCATCAATTCTTTTCCCAACATCGCTTCAGCAATTCCTACACGATTTAAAAAATCTAGATCAGAATATTTTTCCCAGCTGCCATTTTCTAAACTCAATTCGCTTTTTGTAAATTGTGATTTTTCATTGACGACAATCACCTGATTTTTTCCATCATACTCCTTCGATTTCAAATCATCATTTTTCAGAGTAGGATTCAAATTTGAGTCGGAATTTTTTTCTTCAGCTGAATCGGCTATGTTCAATTGATTCGGGATATCATTTTGTGTTAAGCCAGATTTGATAGCATTAAAATTGTTAGGTTGTACGATAAAGATTGCAAGAAAAATGAGAATGATGAACAGAGATTTATTCTTCTTCATTTTTAAACACCACCTGACCGTCGTTCAGCTTCAAGTGCAGATACATCATCCATAAAATGTAACCAATTTGTAGTTAGATCATTTACAATATCTTGTTTAACATTTAAAGCTGAAAGAGAAATTTCATTCTTCAACATCAAATCTAAAATCTGACTTTGTTGTTCTTTGATGACAGATAATGTTTCCGCAAATTGGTTATTGTACAAATTCAATCCGTCATTCATTACGATATTTTGAACTTGCGATAACATAAACTCATTAAAGCTTGAATAGTTATATTTTTTGGAAATATCTCGAAGTTGTTCAAACATATCATCAGGTATATTTCTGATTTTGATTTCTTTAGTCATCACTTTCCACCTCTCCTTCATACTCTAACCAACGTGAAATATGATCGCCATAACGATTCATTTTTTCTTCAAATTCAGATAGTATCCTGGTCTGTTTTTTCATTTGTTCCAGAACATGGTCAGAAGCTAATTTCATATTTTCCAAATGAGCAACATACAAATCTTGAGCACGATTAAATTTTCCGTACTCAATTTTTTCACGACAGATTGAGAGCAGAAAATCATTAAATGACTTAGCTTTATTTTTTTCTGCGAGTGCTTTTAGATAATTAATTTCATCATCAGTAAGCCCTCTAATCTCAATTCGATTTTGTTTTATATTTGCCATTGTTTTAAATTTTCCTTTCTAAAAAACAGCGCCCTTCTTTTTTCTTTTGTCGAAGCAAAAGCAAAAAGAAGCAAAAAAGAAAACTTCAACCTCGCAACATCACGAACCGTGTCGGTTCTATTTTTGCGGTTTTTCAACACACTAACACACACAGAGGGACTAAGGTCCTTTTTAGGTGTGTTGTGTTAGAAAAGAGCATAAGGGAAACTGTCCCCACGAAGCGTGTGGAGTTGATAGTATCAACGTTTCCGGTACCGGTAATTTTCTCGGTTTCACCTACTTACACACACACGCTATACTTACCTTTACACACTTTATAGGTGTTATACTTACACCGTTTTTCTTCTTTACATACTTTTACTTACACTATTTTTGACTTCATTGAGAAGTTAAAAACTCAAAAATTAAGACTGATTTTCAGCTGGAAAGTTTCCTTCTTCACGATTTTTCTTAGCTGCTAAACGTTGTTCTTTTTCATCTTCTTTGATAAGGTTTAATTCCATTTTTAACTCTTCAAAAATTGATTCATACGACTGATTTTTATTTTTCTTCAATTGAATTTGAACATAAATTTTACCAATTTGTTTTTGAAGATTCTCTTCTGCTTCTTTACGTTCCTGTTCCAAAAGGGCAACTCTTTTCTTTGCCTCTTCTAGTTGATTATCAATTTTTTTTAAATCATTTTTGGCCATGATTACTTCTCCTTTTTTCTAATTTCGTATTTCTTATTTCCTTAATTTATTTCCTGCAAAGCTGGTAATTTTTTCTTTTATAATTTGGAAGTTGCTCCACAAATCGCCATCTAATTTTTTCAAATCAATTACATAAACTTCATGATCATTTTTCTTGATGGTTAGTGTGAAAGAACGTTCATAAATTTTAATTTCCTGTAGAACGAGGTACATTGAAGAAAACATTTCTCCTTTATACCCTGGATTACTATGATAGGTTATTCCATATTCATCAATATCCAGCGCAACCCTTTTTTGTTTTCTAAGCAAACCTTTTGTACTTGTGAATACAGTACGATGCTTTCTAACTGGTTGATTCTCCCTTGGTGCTAATTTAAGTTGTTCTTTCATTTTTCTGCCTTTCTTTTTTTGATTGATTCTAGTATAAAAGATAACTAAAAAAAATTTTTTAAAGGGACAATCATAAAAAATAAACCCCCTTAATTCAAAAATTAAGGAGATTCATTCTCTTTATTCACTATCGTTTATCTTATCCCACAAGGGTTGGAACCAAATAGAGCTTAACAATGGACGATATAATATCTTTGTCAAAATTGTAGAAATTAAAATACTAAACCATAGTACACTCATGGTATCGTAATAATAAAGAATTGTAGAAGAGTTAAGATTTACAAACCACTGATAAGTAAGAAAGGCCGACACAGTAAGTAAAATATATAGAGTGAAGCAACAATCAATCATTATAAAAAACATTACATGGTAAAGCTTTTTAAAACTTTTCTTTGATTTCATTTCATTTTACCTCACTTTAATTCATTTCTACAGTTTCAATAGGGTTTGAAAATTCAAATGTTCCATCTTTAACTGCCTGTTTTTTCTTGTCCAAAGACTCCAATTTAGCCTTCAACTTTTCAATGTTTTTATAGGCTGTTTCAATGGTTCTATTCTTCGTTTCAATGTTTGTATCCAGCGTAGCAATATTCTTTTGATTGGCTTCGAGATCATCACCTGTTAGATATTTTGCTTCTGCTTGAAGACTCGCTTTTCGTGAATTATCATCTTCAATTGATTCCTTCAATTGAGCAATTGATGTTGTCAATTTTTGAGACTGTTCATTCTGGAAATTGATCTCTTTTTCGATTTCCTGAAGAGTAAATTCTTCTCTGGAGACAACCTCAATAGCTTTGATTTCAAGCTGAGGATTTTGAGGAGTTACAAAAAACTGTACAGTGTCGTCTTCTCCAGATTTCTTCTGAGAAACCTTTTTAGAATCACTGGATGGAGATGAAATATTCACATCAATTGAGCTAGAAGAGACTGTCTGATTCGTCACATCGATCGCAAATGCACCAAAATTCTTCGGAACTCCTTTAATAATAACTGATACTTTATTATCAATGATTGGCACAACATCCATCTCTATTTTTGAGTCTTTATGCTGCGCATAGAGTTTCCATTTCAATCGTTTGGCATCGATGCCCCGATCTATCGAAGTCGTAGCATCTTTCGTCTCAAATTGTAAAACGATAATTCCAGTATCTGGTGAATATTCCTGGCTGACCAGTTTCATCTCACCACTGCCATTCGCAAAAACCTGCTTTGTTTTGAGTTGTTCTGAAGTATAAGTTTGTCTTTGTGGCGAGAAAATTGCTCCCATCAAAAGGGTTAACCAGGTCACAAACAACATTGAGAAAATAACTAGTTTTCTCTTAATAATATTCTCTTGAAACCAAACTTTAGTCTTAATAAATGGTTTCAAAATTGGGCTAGATTTTATCTTTTCAATCCATCGTTTGGATATTTCGATTAAAGTAGACATTTTATTATTCCTTCCTGATTTTTTCATAATACTGATATGTTAAAGAGTTTATATCAGTCTTTTTTTCAGTAGCCCAAATTATAAATAATGATAAAGAAAAAACTATAATAGCTACAAAAATAGTTGCAAACATATCTCTCATTAACTCGACACTTCCAAAATAAAATGATTCAAAGACTGTCATAAAAGAAACTTCTTTTACTCCTACTAATTTAAGAAAAGTTGGACTCATATTAACTAAATTTACAATTACATACGCATTAAATCCTAAAAAGAGATTTACTGATACTAAAACTAGCGAAATAAAACCAGATACACCTCCTAAAATTGCAAAAACTCGATACTTCACATTTGTTGCAAACAACATATCAAAAGTTGATACATCGTCGAAACCTTTTTGTTCACTCGATAGCGTGTAATTTTTTATACCTCTTAAATGTTTGTTAGCTCTTTTTTGCTTCAAACTAGGTGATTTAGTTCTTCTCATTCCTCTTATATCCTTTCCAAATAAATGAAACCTTACTTTTCGGCCAAACACTTTTTAGTAGCATTAAGAACGCCAATGGCAGCCTTTTCGTTTTGATTTCATTTCCGAAGTTATCACATATAGTTATCCTGAAGAGTGGTACGAACCAGATCGCAATCAAGATAGTTCCAACCACGCCATGCGCAATAGCATTTAAAATTTGATACATACTACCTCCTTAAATACAGCCTAACTTTTCAGGTGCCAAATCCAATGTTAGCCAAAGAGCTTCATCATGCGAAATATGTGTTAGTTGTCCTCCCTCATCATTAAAACGATGTAGGGTAAACGTTCCATCTGATAATTTTCCTAAAACAACCATTCCTTCATTTGTCCTAGTACGCCACAGTTCCCAATCATTTTGAAAAGCTGTCTCGGCCCACTTACTCAGTTTTATTCTTTTAGTCATTTATGGCCTCCTGGATCCCTTTCTCATCTGCTACAATCTTTTCCTCTGAATCCCTCAAAGCATATAGATATTTCTTTATTTTTCCCTTACGAATCTTGACGATAGTTGCAGCTTTTTCAACCTGGTATTTTTCTACCAACTTTTGACCTTCTTCTGTCTGAGTGTCAATATAAAATGTAGGATAAGAACCTTTATTGGCTGCATCTACAACTACACTTTTTCCAACCTGACAGTAAGGACAATCTTTTTTATAAAATACTAGATTTACATTTTGATCAAGTACAGTATTCTGGTATTCCTTCTGAGTAAGGTGAGGATTGTAATCTAAGATAAAATAATCTTTATATACCCTATACCCTCCTAGAACTGCGAGACTCACAACTAAAATGATAAGAATAGCCCCTACAGCTAACTTAATGTGTCTAAAAAGCTCTCTCATCCTATTTCCTCCTCATCCATAAAATCAAATATGGATCCTTGAACATAATCAATCTTGGCTAATTCTTTTATTTCTGATTTCAAGTTAGTGAACGTTGTCATCACTTCTTGAAAAAGTAAAGGATCAAATTCCTCGGAATCCAATACACGGACAATTGGCAACATTGGATAGTGATCTCTCAACTCCTCCTGCAGATAATCTGAAATCATTTTATCATTCGAGATAACACTATCTACTCTAATAATCGCTGGAATGCTAGAAATACTCTCCTCGTTTTGATAAAAAGTTAAAGCTACATCTCCTGCAGAAACAGACTCAAATTTTAAGTTATCCGATGAAAGTTTAAAATAATAAGCCAATGGTTCTTGTCCAACTCCTGTTAGGTAGTATCCACGGATAATTTTGAATAACTCTGACATCAACCTGTCTCCTTCCTAACAAACTTTTAGAAGTCTAAACGGAGCTTGATACACATCTGGATAGTGAATCAATCTCTTTTTTCTTTGTTCAGGAAGTGGCTTTCGATAATGTTTTTGAAGATACTGAAATGCTAGTCCCAAAGTATCAAAAACTAAAACTTTATTCTCCCCATTACAAATATAGTCACCTAATTCAAAACTGAAAATTACGTACTTCATTCTTTTTCTCACTTTCTATTTTGGCTAATCATTGCCAGCTGATCTGTCTCTAACTCAGCATCATATCCGTTTTCAAAACGAACTTGTTGACGAATCCCTATAAGTGAGAGAACTAAGAAAAATCCTCCTACAAATATAAGACTAAACAATCCAACTAAAATCAAAATCATATCATTCCTCCTTAAGTTATTTTATATACATGTATATCTTTGTAATAATCGTAGATATAAATGTAAGGCAGTTTACGGGTTTTTAAAATTATCCAATATCAAGTTCAAATAGAGATATTTGTTGTGTTTGTTTAAACCCATCTTTAACCCTTTCTATCACTCTCTGAGTGAACTCTATACTTTCTTCAAAGAAAGTGGCAATATTGGCCATATAAGCTTCCTGACGTTCTTTCTTTACCTGAATAAGGGAAAGTAAGATTGCTTTGATAGAGGCTAATCTGATGCCTCCTCCACGGCCATGTTTGACTGTGAAGAAGATCTTTTGTTCTGTTTTGAGAACCTTCAATACTTTGTCTAATGAGCGCTCAGGAATGTTCAAATTCTCTCGTATCTCTTTTTTTGTCGTCTGAATAAATGGATCCTCAGATTGATAGAAGCCTTCTAAATAGGCCATTACGTCTGTTTTCCATTCATGAAGATGACTATTCTTTCTGTCAGCACGTTTCTTCTTAAACTTGTACCAACGTTGCTTCACAAAGAGATCTGAAGCCTTGAGTTCCTGATTGACCCATGCTTTACATAAAGTCATTACATAGTCACGACTAGCAGCTTCATATTTTCCTGAGTAGGCGCTTGTGATAATCTTATGATATTCAGCTGAAGAGAGTGGTTCGTCTAGATTTGCATTAAAACTAGAAAGAACCTCCTCACACTCTTCCTGATCGATTCCTGAAGAGAAGTTAGCTAAAGCCAGCGTGAAAAGAACGTTGTTTCTTCCCATCAAGGCTTTTCCACCCTTGATATTTCCCTCTCTCATCAACAATTGATACCAGGGTTCATCAATCTGTTTTACCCCTTCAGAACCTGAAATAACTGTCAAATTTGGCTTTTTACTTGGGAAGGGAAGGTCTGATTGCTTCATTGACCAATCTAACCACTCCTGAAACGAATAAGTATAGTCAGCATCAAAGAATTCAACGTTATCAGTTCGAGGAATCCGAGCAATCCCAAAATGGTTACAGGTCATATCTACTGGTAAAGTTTGAGCAAAGTAATTTCTCAAATTTTGAGAGATAGCTTTGGCCACCTTCACCACTCGAAATTGAGAATGAACTGTAACATAAGCTGATTCTGAGAGGACAAAATAGGCTTGAAATCCCTTATCAGATTTTAGAATCAACGTCGGCATAAAACCTAACTCCAGGGAAGCAGTTAAAATATCTCCTGTCGTCATTTCTTCAGCTGAAGAGGTAATATCAAAGTCAATGTAGAATGTGTTAATCTGTCTAAGATTATCTTCAGAGTGGCCACGTGTAATCCGTCGTCCAGCATCGCTATAGCTTCCATAGCAATATACGTTAGGGGTCCAGTGTGTAAACTGATCCTGATTCTCCAGCAATGATTCGATAGAGGTTAAAACAACACCACGTGCCTTCACCATATTCGCTTTTGAACGATAAGCAAATACAGAGCCTCGTCTTCCTTCTTCAGCTGAAGAGATGAGATGTAGATGACTATTCTTAAATTTTTGTGTTCTTAATCCGTCTTTTGTGATGATGGATAAGCATTTTAATAAATCAATCTTTTTCATGGTTTTTAGGACTCTCATATCCCTTCACTAGTTATAGTTTGAAGTCAAGTACACTTATAATATATGGCGCCAACTCATTATATGAGAAGTAAATCATTGCCCCTCCTACCAAAATTAAAAATATACTTAACATCCATTCCCAAGGACTTAGAGACAAAAAGAAATCTTTCTCACCACTCCAGCCAAGTCTAATGTCTGTATTTTTAGCTATGATAAATACTCCATTGAACGAAATGCACACTCCTATAATAAACAATACAATAAACAACAAAATCATATAATTTCCTCCTACCCTCTTCTGAGGTTTTTTATTTTAACACTTAAATTTTATTTAAGCTCTTAATGTGTGCATCATAAACACACTTTTTCAACTCAAAGAAAACGCTCATATTTTCTTCGATAAACAAGCTCTTTTTCACCTCTCCGTCTGCGTAAAACAGACCGTTTAAGAGAAAATTTATTTTCTCTTGAAAAATGTCATCTAACATCAGCTTACTTTTCTCCAAGCAAGCTACCAAATGCGATGAATTGTTTGCGTAACGCATCGGCATCTCAAAAGCGCTTTCCACGCTTTTAAAATCAAAATTCGTAAAATCTTTATTTGTTTCTGTGTTTTTCATATTTCTTTCCTCCTATGTTCATTCTCATTTATTCTCATACTTTTAGGTAGCTTTTTACTCGGTAAACAGTAACCTTCGGATAAGTCCCTTTTGCTATAAAATTCAGGACTATTTGTCATGATGTGATCACTTCTTCTCCATCCTCGACGAAGTTGTTTGTAAGATAAAGAAACACGCTTCTCAATTTCTTTAAAACTAAATCCCAACTTCAAATATGTTGTTACAATAGTAGTAGCATGTTCTTTGGACTCTTCGCTTCTTGTTCTTCGCTGAAAGTTAATCTGCTTATCTTCTTCATTTAATGCTATCTGATAATCAATAAACAACTTCCGCATTTCCATAATTTTATGTTGCCAGGCCAAACTGTAAGGCTGCCCTGAATATCGATTCACTAAGTCCTTTACGGGTTGTTTAAATTTCAGCTGAAGAGGATCGAATTCGCCAAGGTCAGAAAAGGGATCAATGAAACCTAATGGTTCGCTTTGAATTAATTCATTGTATAGCGCTTCTCTGTCCATCCTAATATATCTCCTTCTGTCAAATGCACGTCATTGAGTCAAATAAGCTTAACTGGATGGTTGTAGGCGCTTGTTCGCTGTTTCCATTCTTATCATGATCGATAACGTCAAAGATTTCTAACGTGTCTAAATTCATTACAATCTCTAATCCTAACATCGTTGAACTCCTTTCAAATAGAATTTTAAGCGAACAAAAAAGAGAACAGATTTCTCTGTTCTCCTAAAAATATTGAATTATTTGATTTTCTAAAAACTCTTACCACTTACTGATAGTTTTTTAGAAGAACTTAACAATTTCAAGACAAGAAAAGAGACTCGGAAAGAGTCTCAATTTTTTCATTAGTTTGGATAGATGTAAGTAACATAACCTTCAGAAGTTGTAGTTGGGTTGAACCATCCACGTTTGTTACCGATTGTACGATCTCCACCGTAGTTAGATTCTGATACTTGGATACTTGTTGTAGATGAAACAGCTGTAACAACCGCTACGTGTCCATAGCCACCATCATTCCAACATGCAATCGCACCAACTTGTGGTTGAGAACCAGTACGGAAACCTGCTGCAGCTGCACTTGTTGCCCACTGCGCTCCGTTACCCCAGTAATCTCCAGCCCAAGGTGCCAATGTTTTAGCTCCCCATGTACATTCTCCAGTTGGATAACTTGAGGCATTTGAACTATAAGATGGACGTGGTCTTGATACAGTTGGTGTTGGAGCTGGTGTATAGCTTGATTCTTCTTCGTCAGATGATGAAGATGCTGATGTTGATGTAGCTTGTACTTGTGCTACAAATGTTGTGTTTGCTGAAGCTGCAACTGTTTGTTGTTGACTTGTTTGTTGAGCTTTGTAAGCTGCTTCTGCTTCTGCCGCTGCTTTTGCTTCTGCCTCAGCTGCTGCCTTTTGCTCTAGCAAGGTAGCTTTTTCACTTTCTGCAGTAGCTTTTTCTGCTGCAAGATTCAACTCAGCCACTTTCAATTCAGCTTGTTTTGTTGTCAAAGCCTGGGCGTCATCTGCAAGTGTTTGTTGGTTGGCAATAACTGTGTTGATTGCTTCATTGTTAGCAACTTGTTTCTCAGCAATAGCTTTTTTATCTTCTTTTTGTTGTTGCAACATTTTGTTGTTAGCTGATACAATTTCACTCATAGCCGCTACACGAGAAATAGCTTCTGTGATTGAGTTAGAGTTAATAATTGTATTAATGTAGCTTGTAGCAGTTCCGTTAGTTTGTGCACTACGAGCTTGGTTTTCAAGCGATTCATTACGAGCTACGATATTTTTTGAAAGCTCTGTGATTTCACCTTCAAGTTTTTTAGATTCTTCTTGAAGTCTTTCATTCTCAGTTTGCAACTTTTCTTGTTCTGTTTGAATAGCTGTAACTTGAGTTTGAACTTCATCAACTTGTTTTTGAGCTTCCTTTTGTTGCGTTGTCAACTCACTAATTTTGCTATCTTGAGCTGCAATTTTTTCATCTGTTGTGTTAGCTTTAACACTTGAAAGAACAGCTCCTTGTGAAACCAATACTGTACTTAACAAAAGTGATGCTAGAATTTTTTTCTTCATATGTGTAAATACTCCTTCTTAAAAAAGACAATACTAGTATATCAAAAAAAGGCCTAATAAATATTACGCCTTTATTACAGTTTTGTTTCTTTCTTATAGATATATTTTTTCAAAAATATATTGGAAAACTATCATCCATATAAAATTCAATATCATAGTAGGACCCAGACTATAAACTATAAAAACAGGTAGATTTTCAGCAGTCAATCCAACCACGTGTGCTAGGATAAAGCTAGCAAATTCAAATGTAAAAGTCATCATTAAAATAGCTAATAATCTTGTCCATCTATTTAACAAAATAACAGAGTTGCTTTTATATACGATTGCTCCAATAATCACAAAAAGAAGACTGGCTATCCCTATCAGATGGAAGAAATAGATATCGTATATAAGTCCTAGAACCAAGCAATAGGCCAAAAACAGATATTCTGATACTTCTATTGTTTCGAATAATAAGAAGATGAAGATAAAGTGGCTTACAATTTGAAGATGTGGAAAAAAGCTGTTTACAAACTGCCCTAAATGGCTATCTATCAAGACAATCAAGGGCAATAGTAAAAACATTCCTATCTGCTTAAAAAGTCTCATGATGGATTCCCCACTAACTCTACAACTTTAAGGTTCATTGGATCAGCATGTAACTTAACCATAACTTCTCTTGTTAGATAGTCAGTGCTATGTGTCACTGATACGACTTCTCCTACAGGGATATCTGTAGCGTTAAAGTTCCCCAAACCTCCAGTCACCACTTTATCTCCCTGACTAATATCGCCACTGCTATTTAGCTGGCTGATTTTCAAAAGTTCTTTTTCCTTATCATAACCAGTGATGATACCATAAATGCTACTAGAACCGTGCTGAATTTTAACAGAAATCTTCTCCGTATTTTCAGCGTTTGTTAATAAATTGACCACTGTTGAGTTGTCTTCTACGTTTTCAACGCTTCCAACCAATCCTCCACCAGAAACAACAAGCATACTAGTTGTTACACCTTGTTGCGAACCAACATTAACTGTTAACTCTTGTTTCCAAGTCGCCGGAGTTCTCATGATAACATCCGCAGCAATTAGCTTAGTCGCATTTAATTTTGACTTCATATCTAGTAATTGACGCAGTTGTTCATTTTCTTCTTTTAAGCGATCTGCTTCATTCTTTTCCTTTTCCATTTGATAGAATTCTTTTTTTAGAGTTTCATTCTCATTGTAAGCTCTCGTCAAATTTCCTAAATCTGACTTTGTAGATTCTAACCATTGAAATGGTTTTTGCACAATTCTATCTATCAGAGAAATTCCATCTCCAGCTTTTGTCACAACTGTACTTGATTTCGTCATTACTAAAAGAACAGAAACTACTAAAACAACGACAAATAGAACAATGATATATTTTGATTTTTTAAAACGGTTCATACCTCTACCCTATCTCATTCTATACTTCACTTTAGGATTTCAACAAAAATAGAATCAAACCCAACACACATACCAGGAGTAAGGCCACACTATCTTTATTCATCCAATTCAACTGCCGGTACTGACTGCGTCCGTTACCACCTTGATATCCTCTAGCCTCCATGGCTGTAGCAAGAGAGTCTGCTCGTTTCAAACTCGTAGCGAATAAAGGAATCAAAATAGGAATCATAGCCTTAACTTTTTGGATTATATTTCCTTCTCCAAAATCAACACCACGCGCCTTTTGAGCGTTCATAATTCGAATCGTATCATCCATTAAGGTTGGTACAAAACGCAAGCTCATAGACAACATAAGTCCAATTTCATGAACAGGAACCTTAAATCTCTTTAAAGGCCCAAGTAAGGACTCAACTGCTGTAGCCAAGCTTAATGGCATGGTTGTCAAGGTAAGCAAAGTTGAGAAAAAGATAATCAACACAAAGCGACAAAAAATGATTCCCGCCTGCTCAATGCCATGACTCGTGATTTTAATAAACCCCATCTCGAACAAGACATCTCCACCAGAGATAAAGAAAAGTTGAAAAAGGGTTGTAAAAGCAATCAGAAAAAACATAGACCGCAAACCTTTTAAGAAAAAGGATAAGGGAACCTCAGATAAGGCTACAAATATACCTGTTACAACGAAAAGGATCAGATTAGTTATTGGATTATTGGCCCAAAAAACGATCATAATCAATAAAATCATTGCCACTAACTTACTACGAGGATCCAAACGATGAACAATCGAATTTCCTGGTATGTAACGACCTAAAATCATGTTATCCATTGATGAACTCCTTAAACTCCTCTATCGTTATCGGCAATTGTTTAAAAGAAACTCCTCGTTCAGCTAGCCTTTGAGCAAATCTTGTAATTTTTGGAACACCTAATTGGATTTTTTCCATGAATTCGACATTTTGAAAAACAAGACTTGGCTTCCCACTCTTGACCAACTTTCCTTTTTCCATCACATAAACTTGGTCAGCAAATTCGGCCACATCATCCATCAGATGGGTCACTAAAACAATCGTGATACCATCCTGATGAAGTTTTTTAAACAAGGCCATTAACTCTTTTCGACCAATTGGATCCAAACCAGCTGTCGGCTCATCTAAGACCAAAATGCTAGGCTCCATCGCCAAAATACCAGCAATCGCAACCCTTCTCATTTGTCCGCCTGAAAGCTCAAAGGGACTACGTCCAAAGAGTGACTCATCAATTCCTACTAAAGCTAGTTTTTCACGCGCAATAGCTTCTGCCTCTTCTACAGAAACTCCAAAATTTTGAGGTCCAAAAGCCACATCTTTTAAGACAGTCTCCTCAAAGATTTGATTTTCTGCAAACTGAAAGACTAAGCCCACTTGTTTGCGAATTTGACGAATTTGCTTATTGACGGATGTTGATGTAATTAATGTATCAAAGACATGAACACTTCCCTTTGTGGGAACCAACAAACCATTCAAAAGTTGAAGGATTGTAGACTTTCCGCTTCCTGTATGCCCAATAATCGCAGTATAAGAGCCATCCTCTATTGACAAATTAACATTGGACAAGGCAGCTGAGGCAAAGGGTGTTCCTTCCTGATACGTATAACTCACATTGTCTAGAATAATTCCCATAAAGCCTCCTCGAGCTCCTCTTCGATCAGGTAGTGCTCTGGTAATTTCAAGCCACTAGTACGTAGCGATTCTTTTAATTGGTTGACAAAGGGTTGATCTAAACCAATTTGATCTAAATCTGACCTAGAGAATAATTCTCTAGGAGTACTTGTTGACTCGACCTCTCCTTTTTTCATCACCAAAACACGGTCGCTCATAGCAACCTCATCTAAGTCATGTGTAATGGATATGACTGTCATATGGTGGTCTTGACGAATCTTTTGAACTATCTTAATCAACTCTAGTCGTCCCTCTGGATCCAACATGCTTGTAGCCTCATCCAAAATTAAAATGTCTGGTCGCAGAGCAACAACTCCTGCGATAGCCACTCTCTGTTTTTGGCCACCTGACAAGCGAGCTGGTTCCTTTTTAGAAAATTCAGCCATCCCAACTAATGACAGAGCTTCAGAAACTCGCTTCTTCATCTCTTCAAGTGGAATCCCCTGATTTTCAAGCCCAAAAGCAACGTCATCTTCTACGGTTGCCCCCACGAATTGGTTATCAGGATTTTGAAATACCATACCAATCTTACGTCTTTTTTCCCAGACGTTTTCCGGAGTTAGGCAATCACCGTCTATCCAAATTTCTCCAGATTCCGCTTCTAGCAAACCGTCAATCAAGCGAACAGTTGTTGATTTTCCACTACCATTATGACCAACGATAGACAACCATTCTCCACGTTTAACGTGAAACGAAATGTTATGAACATCATAGTGTTCTTGATCTGTCTGGTATCGAAATGACAGATTCTTAATTTCAATAATCGATTCCATATCTAGCGAAAAGTTCCTTTAAACAAATACGCGCTTCCCTTGAAGTAATCATAACCAGAATAAACTGTAAAGAACAAAGCGATATAAAGAGTTATCTGACCAAGTAAATTCCAATGAAATAACAAGAAGATAATCGCAAACATCTGGCTAAATGTTTTGATTTTTCCTGGCATTGCTGCAGCTAAAACAGTTCCACCAGTTTCAACTAAGAGTAGGCGCAACCCAGTAACTGCAAGTTCTCGGCAAATGATTACAGCAACTATCCAAGCAGGAGCCATATTTAGACCTACTAGCATTATGAAGGCCGACATAACTAACAACTTATCTGCCATTGGATCTGCGAATTTTCCAAAATTGCTAACTACTTGCCATTTTCTAGCTAAATAGCCATCTAGATAGTCAGTGATGCTGGCAATGGCAAAAATAATTGCTGCTATTTTATGTAACACAGGAGACTGTCCAAATGATAGAAGGAGAACAAAAATTGGAATAAATAAAATTCTACCAAGCGTAAGTATGTTAGGAATATTCTCTTTTTTCATGTTATCCTTCCTTAATTTGAACTTAATTTCAATGTAATCCAGCCAGTTTGACCAGTTAATTTTGAAGTATCAATTTCCTGATTATCGATCTTGATTTTCACGCCTTTGACAACGCCTAATGTGATAGTTACTGGAGAGCCTTTAGAAACTGTTGTTTTGGCCATCTTATTATTAGGCTCAAGAGTAGTTCCTCCAGCCAATTCAGTATCTGAAACACTAATCCAGCTTGTTGCATCCGTCACAGATAGTTGAAGTTCGGCAGTATCTTTTGTAGTTTTATATTCTACCGATATAACATCTCCCTGACCAGAAACCGTCACAGTTGATGCATTGCTCGAACTTGATGGGCTAGTGGTTTGATCGCTAGTTGTTGTTTCACTACTTGTTGCACTTGTTGTCGTAGTCACAACATTATAGTTGGCTGAAGTTGTTGCTGTCGGTTGTGTTTGAATGTAATTCCAAACATAATAAGAAACAAAAATTATAATAGATAAGGAGAAGAGAATAAAGTAAAACAGAGGAAGCAAGGAACGTTTCTTGCGATTAGAACGTCTACGACCTGATAGTTCTATCTCATCAACATCAACTTCCTCATAGGTAATCATACTCCCTGAATCATATGCATCTAAAACAAGGTTTTCATCTAACTCAACTGCCCAAGCATACTTCCTCAAAAAAGAACGTGTATAAAAAGGACTCGGCAATTGGTCGAAATCATCTGATTCTAAAGCCTCAAGCAGATTCAATTGAATGTCTGTCTTGCGCTGCAATTCCTCTAAACTCAAACCTTGATTGATTCTTGCTAAACGTAACACTTCACCAATTGTTTTTTTTCTCATACTTACCATGCCTTCTTTCTAGTTTATTTTATATTTCGATGGCTATAGTGGAAAAATTGTAAATTCAACTATTTCACTATTGTCGATAAAATGATGTCCTACCTCAAGAACATCATCCAAGGTCATTTCCTGTATAATCTTTGGTAAATCAAACAGGGTTGTTTCGTCAGAATGCGACTGATATTGGGTCGCAATAAATTCTAAAGAGTTCATATTATGGATAAATTCTCCATAAATTTCACTTTTGATTAAATCAAGATGTTCCTCTGATACATCTGAATCGGTAGCAAAGTTCTGAATTGCCTTCCGGAATTGATGCGAAATAGCAACAGGTTCCTTTGTGTCCATTGTCAGCATCAAAAAGTTAAAACGTCGATTGATCTCAACTTCTAAAGATAATGAAGAATCTAATTTCCCAGTTTCATACAAACTCTGAAATCTTTTAGAAGTCCAACCAAACATCATTGTAAATAAAGCTCTTAGTAAGACGCTATATCGATAGCAGTCCAGATGATCCATATCAGAATTCGTTCGAACTCCTATTGCTAATTTAGGTGATGCAACATCCATACGAATGCTCTCAACCTTCTTTACAGGGTGTAAAGCGATAGGTTCTTTTAGATTTGGAACTATACAACCTCCAACATCCTTTTGTGAGAAATAATTCTGTATCAACTCTAAATCAAAATTTCCAACAAGGAAAATTTGGCTATTGACAGGAGTGTAAAACTCATCAAAATTATCCCGTAGATCCTCTAAACTAATATCTTCTATCGAATCTTCAGTCCCAACAATATCTGAAGCTAGTGGAGTTTCCGGATATAGATTTGCAAGTGTTTTAAAGAACAAGCAAGAATCAGGATCATCCTGATACATTTCGCGTTCTTGCTGAATAATATCCTTTTCTCGTTCAACAGATTCTTCAGTAATGTTAAAGCTAGTAACAAGCTCGTCAAGCAAGTCCAAACACTCAGCGACATTGTCAGAGGTTGAAAAAAGATAACTTGTATTTGTAAAGCTTGTAAAGGCGTTACTATCTGCACCTAATTTGGTAAATGCAGCCATGATATCTTCAGAATTTTCTCTTTCAAAAAGTTTATGTTCTAAAAAATGAGCAATCCCCTTAGGATATGTTTTCTTTTTACTATCTCTAGCTGTAAACTCAGTGTCAACTGAACCAACATAGACAGTTACTACACCATAAACTTCGTTAAAATCATTTTTAGGAAGTAAAGAAACTGTCAATCCGTTTTCTAATTTTGCTTGATAAAGAGTTTCCTTTACAGCAGGATAATATTTCTCTTGAAAAGTAACTCTAGTCATTCTGCTCCTTCCATAAAATAGATAGCCTGCAATTTCAAACTAGATGCTGCCCTACAGATTTCATCCTTGTCAACTTGCTCTAGTCTCTCTATCAAAGTATCCATGTCTAAAACCGATTTACCAAAAAAGAGGCTTAAGTATTCTCTGTCTATAATCGAATCTTGATTATCCTGACTCAACAACATCGTCCTACGAATCATTTCCTTAGTTTGATTTACTTCAGCATCTGTAAATCTACCATTTTTGATAGCTAACAATTGATCATTCATCAATTTTCTTACCTTGTTTCGGTTTTGACGATTTATCCCAGCAAACAATCTTAAAAATCCACTAAAGAGATCTAAGTGACTAGAAACAGTGTAGGCCAACCCTTCCTTTTCCCTAACTTGAGTAAACAATTTAGAGTGCGGGAAAGCTCCAAGCAAACCATTCACAAGAAGCAAGGCCATCTTTTGATCATCTCCATAACCAATTGTGCTATGATAACCCATTTCTAGAATAGACTGACCCAGGTTTTTCCTAGCAATTCCTTCTCTAAGAACATTAGAATAACCTTGCTGATATTGAATGTTTACAGTTTCTTTACGACCTGTCAAGTTAAATTTCTTCAAGTTTTCTAAGACTTCAATTTCATTAAAATCACCTAAAAAGAATAAATCAATTCTATCTTCTTTCAGCATTTTTTGAAAACTTGAATAGCAAGATTTAGAAGTCTCTTTGGAAATTCTGGCAATTAAATTTCTAGGAACTAACTGCATTGATTCTTCTTGGAAAAACAACTGATCTAATTCTTTATGGGCAAAGAAGAACGGATCCTCTAATTCTGATTCTAATCTCGCCAACAATTGTTTTTTTTCAATTTCAAAGGCATTGTTGTCAAATTCATCTTCATTTGACAATGGATTAAATATGACTTGATACAATAATTCTAAAATCTGAGCAGTTAATACGTTTTTCTTACTTAAAAATTCATCTCGAACATAAGTCAAACTCACGTCTACTAAGTGACTTTGCCCCCTTCTATAAGCATGAGTTGACAAATCTGCTCCATACAATGCTGCCAGATGTTTTCTAAGAACCTGAGCAGTTGGATAGCCTTTATTAGCAGTTTCAAGCATACTGGCACTTAGCATGCGACCAGAAATTAAATCCAGAGATAATGGAGCTGTGAAACGCATGGTTATTTTATTTGTCTTAAACTTTTTAGATTGGATAAAATGCACTGCAATTCCAGGGAATAACTCCATCTTTTACCTCCTTTTACATAGAGTTCTATTATACCATGAAAACGAAAATTTTTCCTGTTCTCTTTGACTCTTTTGAAATTAAAATCGTTTTCATATCAGTAGTTTCTTCGCAACTATTTTGAGCAAAATATGGTATAATACCAAAGATTGAGGTGAACTATGGAATACAAATTATTTGAAGAATTTATTACTCTCCAAGCTCTTTTGAAAGACCTTGGTGTTATACAAAGTGGCGGCGCTATTAAATCTTTTTTATCTGACCATCTTGTATATTTTAATGGCGAATTAGAAAATCGTCGAGGCAAGAAAATTAGAATCGGGGATTCTATTGAAATCCCTGATTTAAAAACTCAAATTATTCTAGTTAAACCAACATCAGAAGAACTAGAGGAGTTTCGTCTAGAAAAACTTGAGAAAGAACGTGTAGCTAAACTTGTCAAGGAAATGAATAAAAAGGTACAAAAAAAGCCAGCGAAAAAGAACCAGTCAACAAAAGCAAAACCTGTACCACGTTTCCCAGGTAGATAATTATGTGGCTGAAAAATCTATCCATTAGACAATTTCGTAACTATCGAGATGTTGAAGTTAATTTTAATCCAAAATTAAATGTATTTGTTGGCCGAAACGCTCAAGGAAAAACCAATCTTCTCGAAAGTATTTACTTTTTAGCCTTAACAAGAAGTCATCGAACAAAGACTGATAAAAATTTAATTCAATTTGAAGAAGAACAACTGCAAGTTTCTGGAATCTTGCAAAAGAAAACAGCAAGCATTCCACTTGAAATTGACTTAACACAAAAAGGGCGAATTACTAAAGTGAATTACTTAAAACAAGCTCGCCTATCAGACTATATTGGTCATATGAATGTTGTCTTATTCGCTCCAGAAGATTTACAACTTGTCAAAGGCGCTCCGGCTGTTCGTCGTAAATTCATTGACATAGAATTAGGGCAAATCAAACCGATTTACTTGTCAGACCTGTCAAGTTATAACCACGTCCTTAAACAGAGAAATACCTATCTCAAATCTACACAAAACATCGACGAGACTTTCCTAACTGTTCTTGATGACCAACTAGTAGAGTATGGCTGTCGTGTAATGAATCATCGAGCTGACTTTATCCAGAAAATGGAACTCTTTGGCAAGAAAAAACATTTTGACATCTCAGATCAGTTAGAAGAACTGTCAATCCGTTATCAACCTTCTGTAAACTTTGTTGACAAGAAACATTTGGCTGAATCTTTCCATATGGCACTTCAAAAAAGTAGATCTAGAGATTTATTTAAGAAGAATACTGGAGTTGGTCCTCATCGGGATGATATGATTTTCATGATTAATGGAATGGAAGCAAGTTTCGGAAGTCAAGGGCAACATCGTAGCTTGGTGCTTTCTATAAAACTTGCTGAAATCGAATTGATGGAGAGCATTACCAAAGAATCTCCCATTCTTTTGCTTGACGATGTCATGAGTGAACTTGACAATACTCGTCAACTTAAATTATTGGAAACTATTTCTCATAACATTCAAACTTTTATTACAACTACTAGTTTAGACCATCTTCAAAACTTGCCTGATAACTTGAGCGTCTTTACAGTAGATAATGGTCAATTGACTGTAAATTAAAATTTACATCTATGTAAAATAAAAAAATCTCCCGTTTAACAGGAGATTTTTTATTACATTGAATAGTTTGGTGCTTCATTAGTGATTTGCACATCGTGTGGATGGCTTTCTTTTAGACCAGCACCTGACATTTCGATAAACTGAGCATTGTCATGTAATTCTTTTAGGTTAGCAGCACCACAGTAACCCATACCAGAACGAATACCACCAATCATTTGGAAAACAATATCAGCTGCCGCACCTTTATAAGCAACACGACCTTCGATTCCTTCTGGAACCAGTTTGTTTGCTTCATTGACAGAACCTTGGAAGTAACGGTCGCTTGAACCCTTCTTCATAGCAGCGATTGAACCCATACCGCGGTATGTCTTAAACTTACGTCCTTGGAAGATTTCAGTTTCACCTGGAGCTTCATCTGTTCCTGCAAACATTGATCCGAGCATCACTGCGTTTCCTCCAGCAGCAAGGGCTTTTACAATATCTCCAGAATATTTGATTCCACCATCAGCGATAATTGTTTTGCCATATTCACGAGCAACTGCTGCTGCATCGTAAATTGCTGTTACCTGGGGAACTCCTACACCAGCAATAACACGAGTTGTACAGATTGAACCTGGGCCAATACCGACTTTAACAACGTCAACACCTGCATCATAAAGAGCACGCGCACCTTCAGCAGTAGCGATGTTCCCAGCAATCAGTGTACGGTCTGGGAAATGAGCACGAATTTCAGCGATTTTACGAAGTACACCCGCTGAGTGACCATGGGCAGTATCGATAACAATAGCATCAGCTCCTGCTTCAAAGAGGGCTTCTGCACGTTCAAATGTGTCAGAAGTAACTCCTACCGCACCTGCAACTAGAAGACGACCGAATTCATCTTTTGCCGCATTTGGGAACTCAATCACTTTTTCAATATCTTTAATGGTGATTAAACCAGAAAGACGACCCTCTTCGTCAACTAGAGGTAGTTTTTCAATACGGTGTTCTTGAAGAATACTCTCAGCAGTTTTTAAATCTGTACCAACCGGAGCAGTAACTAGGTTTTCACTAGTCATGTGTTTTGAAATTGGTTGGTTGTAGTCAGAAATGAAACGCAGATCTCGGTTGGTCAAAATACCAATTAACTTACGGTCTTCTAGAGTTTCAACCACTGGGATACCACTGATACGGTAACGGCCCATGAGTTCATCTGCTTCAGCGATTGTATGTTCAGGAGTCAAGAAGAATGGATCAATGATAACACCATTTTCAGAACGTTTTACCTTACGAACTTCATCTGCCTGTTGTTCGATAGACATATTTTTATGGATAACTCCAAGTCCACCTGCACGCGCGATTGCAATGGCCATTTGGCTTTCTGTTACAGTGTCCATTGCAGCTGTAATAATTGGGATATTTAAAGTCAAATTATCTGCTAATTTTGTTGTTAAATCCGCATCATTAGGCAACACATGACTCTCTGCTGGAATTAGCAATACATCATCAAAGGTAAAACCTTTTTTCAAAAATTTAGTGTCCCAATTAGACATTGAAGTTTCCTCTTTTCTTACTTTATTGAGCTAAACGCTTTTTGTATTGTATCTATCATACCATTCTATGAAAATTTGTCAATTAAATTTATAAGAGAATAAATAAAAAACTATCCCTCTTATTTTAAAGAAGAAATAGTTTTATAGTTCATATTTTATCCATTAGTGAAAGTAATTTAGACCCATTGCAGCTTTTACTTCTGATAGTGTTTGCCCAGCAACTTCTCGAGCTTTTTCACTACCTTTTTGGAGCATATTATAAACCTCACCCATATCTTTAGCATATTCTAGGCGACGTTCACGGATTGGACCAAGTTCACGTTCTAGGATTTCAAGTAGATAACGTTTGGTCTTAACATCACCAAGGCCTCCACGTTGATAATGTTCCTTCATTTCAGCAATTTCTTGAGCATCCTCAGGTCGACCGAATACGTCCAAGTAATGGAAAACCATATTTCCTTCAATCTTACCTGGATCCTCAACACGAATATGGTCTGGATCTGTATACATACTCATTACTTTTTTACGCAAAGTATCTGCATCATCAGCTAGGTAAATTCCATTATTAAGTGATTTCGACATTTTGGCATTACCATCAAGACCTGGTAAACGTCCCGCACCTTCGTGCTCAGGGTAAATTCCTTCTGGTTCTACTAAAACATCACAGTTATAGGCATGGTTGAAAGAACGCACAATTTCACGTGTTTGTTCAATCATCGGCTTTTGATCATTCCCTACTGGAACCAAGTTAGCCTTAAATGCTGTAATATCTGCTGCTTGCGCAACTGGATAAACTAAAAATCCAGTTGGAATACTTTCACCAAAGCCTTTTTGAGCAATTTCAGTCTTTACGGTTGGATTTCGTTCCAAGCGAGCTAATGAAACTAGGTTCATATAATACATAGAGAGCTCTGCCAATTCTGGAATCTGGCTTTGAATGAAAATCGTTGCTTTATTAGGATCTAATCCCACTGCAAGATAGTCCAAAGCAACATTCCCAATAGACTCTACAATAGTTTGTGGATCTTTTGCATGGTCTGTTAATGCTTGCTGGTCAGCTAAAAAAACAAACATGTCATATTTATTTTCTTCTTGTAGTAAGACACGATTTTTCAAACTACCAACGTAGTGCCCAATATGTAATTTCCCCGTTGGACGATCTCCTGTTAAAATAATGGGTTTACTCATCTTATTCTCCTTTGATATGGTCCTTTCAATTATAGCATTTTTTTAATAAAAAGACAGATAATTTTTTTATTGAAACAATAGAGATGTTACCCCTTTCAATCGTAAAGGGGTTGTCAACTTTGTTTACAAAAAATTGACAAATAAAAATTTGAATAATTGATGATTTTCTAGTAGAATTAGAGTATTACATATAATAGGAGAAAAACTTTGCTAACAGTATCTGATGTTTCACTACGTTTTAGTGATCGCAAACTTTTTGATGATGTAAACATCAAATTTACAGAAGGAAATACCTATGGTTTGATTGGTGCCAACGGTGCTGGAAAATCAACCTTTTTAAAAATCTTAGCTGGAGATATTGAACCGACAACTGGGCATATCTCTCTTGGACCAGATGAACGTCTTTCAGTACTTCGTCAAAATCACTTTGACTACGAAGATGAGCGTGTTATTGATGTTGTTATCATGGGTAATGAAAAACTATACAACATCATGAAAGAAAAAGACGCCATTTATATGAAAGAAGATTTTTCAGAAGAAGATGGTGTTCGCGCAGCTGAACTTGAAGGAGAATTCGCTGAACTAGGTGGTTGGGAAGCTGAGAGTGAAGCTTCACAACTCTTACAAAATTTGAATATTCCAGAAGAACTTCATTACCAAAATATGAGTGAACTAGCAAATGGCGACAAAGTAAAGGTTCTCCTTGCTAAAGCCCTCTTCGGTAAACCAGATGTCCTTCTTTTGGACGAGCCAACCAATGGTCTGGATATTCAATCCATCACTTGGCTAGAGGATTTCCTAATCGACTTCGATAATACGGTCATTGTCGTATCCCACGACCGTCACTTCTTGAATAAAGTATGTACTCACATGGCTGACCTTGACTTTGGAAAAATCAAACTCTATGTCGGAAACTACGACTTCTGGAAGGAATCTTCTGAGCTTGCTGCTAAATTGCTAGCAGACCGTAATGCTAAAGCAGAAGAAAAAATCAAACAACTTCAAGAATTCGTTGCTCGTTTCTCTGCCAATGCTTCTAAATCAAGACAAGCAACTTCACGTAAAAAAATGCTTGACAAGATCGAGCTAGAGGAAATTGTTCCTTCTAGTCGTAAATACCCATTTATCAGCTTTAAAGCTGAACGTGAAATTGGGAACGACCTCTTGACAGTAGAGAACTTATCTGTAAAGATTGACGGTGAAACTATTCTTGACAACATCAGCTTCATCTTACGTCCAGGTGACAAGACAGCTCTTATCGGACAAAACGACATCCAAACAACTGCCTTGATTCGTGCAATCATGGGTGAAATTGAATATGAGGGAACTGTCAAATGGGGAGTTACAACTAGTCGCTCTTACTTACCAAAAGACAATTCAGCTGATTTTGCTGGCAGTGAATCTATTCTTGACTGGCTCCGTCAATTCGCAAGTAAAGAAGAAGATGATAACACTTTCTTGCGTGGTTTCCTTGGTCGCATGCTCTTTTCTGGAGACGAGGTTAACAAGCCTGTAAACGTCTTGTCAGGGGGAGAAAAAGTGCGCGTGATGCTTTCGAAACTCATGCTTTTGAAATCAAACGTTCTTGTACTTGACGATCCTACTAATCACTTAGATTTGGAATCTATTTCAAGTTTGAACGATGGATTGAAAAACTTCAAAGAATCTATCATCTTTGCCAGTCACGACCATGAGTTTATTCAAACTTTGGCTAACCACATTATTGTCTTATCTAAAAACGGCGTCATCGATCGTATTGATGAAACCTATGATGAATTCTTAGAAAATGCTGAAGTTCAAGCAAAAGTCAAAGAACTTTGGAAAGATTAAGTATAACTTTAAAAAACTCAGTTGGGCTCCCAACTGAGTTTTTTTATTTCTTATGAATTTTTAGTTGATAGTTCTGTCAATCTGATTCTATTCAACATATTCATTGTTTCACGTTAAACATTCTATTATTAGATTTATAAATTCTTGACAAGATTCATGCACATAAAAAATCGACCAAATTGGTCGATTTTTTTAATCTTCTTCCATTTTTTTAGGTTGATAAGCTAGCATACCTAATCCTATGAATAGAACTAAAGTTACAAGAAGGAAAACTACCTGATGGTGAATATTTCCTGTCATAGAAATGGTTTGTCTCAATCCTGAAACTGAATAACTCATTGGCAACCAAGGATTGACAGCCTTAAAGAAATCATTAGTCAAAGCAAGTGGATAAGTTCCTGCACTTGATGCTAATTGTAATAATAGTAAAATAAGAGAGAAGAAAGCACCTAAGCGACTATTCCATGTCGTTAACGCGGTTACCATAGACATAAAGGTCAAACTTGCGATGATGATTAAGAACAAGGTTCTCATTTCATGATTTGCCGTTAGACCGATAAGATGAACTCCTCCATAGACTAAGACAGCTGCTAAAACAGCTATAACTCCATTTATTTCGAAACGAGATTTAACCCATGCCCAACGACTTTCAGGATGACGACCTGAAGGTAACTTAGCAAAAATCATATTTGTTGATAACGCAGCAACAAAGAGGGCCACAGATATCATATAAGGAGCCATAGCAATCCCATTTACAGGAGCCTGATCATTGTCTGTTTTTGAAAGACTCAAGGGCTCAGATAATACTTCTGCATTATTAGACTCTGTTGATGCTGTTTTTAGTTGATTGCTAGCAGCGTTCAATCCATGTTCTAGTCCAGTAGCTCCTACTTGTAAACTTTCAATACCAGCAGTTAAAGTTGTTCCACCATCTGCTAGTTTTCCAGCGCCATCAGCAATTTTCATTGCTCCACTTTCTAACTGAGAGCTAGCTGCAAGCAATTGACTTGATTTATCTGTTAATTGACTAGATCCTAGCTGTATTTTATCAAGTCCTGCAATTAAGTCTGAACTCTTACTATTTAATTGGCTAGAACCAGATGATAGTTTTTCAATACCTGTTACTAATTCTGGTGTTTTACCAGCTAGAGTATCCAAACCAGTTGTCAATTTTGAAGAGTTTTCTGTCAACTTGGTTGAGCCAGAAACCAATTGATCCAAACTTGTTGTTAAAGTTGTATTCTTTTCACTTAGTTGATTTACACCTAAAGAAATAGTATCCAATCCTTTAGTATAGTCATTAACTCCATTTTCAATCGATTGACTTCCAGGAACTAATTGATTATCTACAGCATTTTGCAACTGTGTAAATCCACTTGACATAGATGTCAAGGAACTAGACGCTATAGGTAAAAGTTGATTTGCTTTAGTCTGTAAAGTAGAAAGATTAGAGACTGGTTGGTTTATACTTCCTAAATTTTCTTTTAAATCTCCTGCCGTCGTTAAAATTGCTTTTGCTGACTCTATCGTAGAATTAGAATTATTTGAAACAGCTGCAGTCAGTTCTTGTTTCTGAGTATCAGTAAGAGATTGATAAGTTGCTGTTGCTTGAAGATTGGTAAGAGTTTTCTCTTGCTCTGTTTGACTATTAGTCACAATAGTTTGAGCAAGAGTAGATATATTCGCTAAATCATTAGATATTGTACTTTTAAGTTCAGTATTATCTGAAATAGTTACAGCTTGAAGTGCTTTATTCAATTCATCTAAACTAGTTGCTAATTGAGTGATTTCCTCTTTTTGTTGAGATGAAGTATTCAATTGAGTCGAAATTTCTTTAATCCCTTTATTTAATTGGGTAATACCTTCTCTCAATGTATCTGATTGACTAGATAATTGATTTGCCCCAATAGATAGCTTGTCAACACCGCTTGTGTAAGCATTGACACCAACTGAAAATTGATTGAGACCTGTATTCAGTTGCGAAACTCCTCCAGCATATGTCTTCATTCCAGTATTTAGCTGATTGACACCTGCTACTAATTCTGGAGTCTTGGAAGATAATTGATTAAGTCCAGTGTCAACCTGTGAAACTGCACTTGTATAGTTCTGTAAACCATCATTAAATGTACCTAAGCCACTATTCAGTTGCTTTACTCCTGTTACATACGTTGTCAACCCTTTTGTAAATTGATTTGTGCCATCAGAAAAGGTTAAACTTGAACTAGCTAAAGTATCAAGATTAGAAGATAATGTCTGACTTCCTACAGCTAACTGACTAGCCCCATTGGCCAATTGTTCACTTCCATCAGCTGCCTTCGTTAAACCAGATTTTAAATCTCCCATCTTTTGAAATAAAGCTTTCGTATAGGTTTCGGTTACATTAGCAGAAACATTCTGTTTTAACTGTGTCATGGCAGAATCACTCATCTTGCTTGCAATGAAACTATGCCCGCTAGAAGTTTGGTAGTTAATATTCATTTGTTCTGGGTGATTTGATAGAATAGAAGCAGCCTTTTCCGATAAGTCACTTGGTAAAGTTACTACCATATAGTAATCACCGTCTTCTAGACCCTTCTTACCTTCTTCTTCACTGACAAAATGAAAATCTAATGATTTTTTTTGCTCTAAATTGGACACCATGTCTTTTCCAATAGTCATTGTGTTTCCATTATAAGATGCTTCTTTATCATTATTAACGACCGCTACAGGCAACTCAGATAATTTACCATATGGATCCCACATAGATGATAAAAATATGATGTTGTATAAAGCAGGAATAAGAGAAATCCCTATCATTACAATGATAAAGGTTGGTTTTTTAAAAATTGCTTTCCATTCTTTAAACATATTGTCTCCTTTTTTACACATATTGTCTAAAATTTTGATATAATAGATTATACATTAAAAATTCTTATTTACAAGTCAAAATTATCATTTTTAGACACTAAGTCTATTTTTGTTCACAAGGAGGAACTATGAAAGAGAGCAACAAACGCTTAAAAACCAAACGTACTATTGAGAACGCCATGGTTCAATTATTAACGGAACAACCATTTGATCAAATTAGCACTATTAAGCTGGCAGAAAGAGCCGGAATTAGTCGTTCTAGTTTTTATACTCATTACAAAGATAAGTATGATATGATTGAACATTACCAAAGTAAGCTTTTTCATACCTTTGAGTATATTTTCCAAAAACACGCAAATCATAAAAGAGATGCTATTCTAGAAGTGTTTGAATACTTAGAGTCTGAACCTTTACTAGCTGCTCTTCTATCTGAAAATGGTACAAAAGAGATACAAAACTTCTTGAGAAATAAACTTCACATTATGCTTAGCACTGACCTCCAAAAACGCTTTATGCAATTAAATTTAAACAATATTGAGTTAGAGTATAGCAGTATTTATCTAACAAACGCACTATTTGGTGTATGCCAAACCTGGATTGCTCATGGAAAAAAAGAAAGTCCACAAGAAATGACAAACTTTCTTATGAAAATGTTGGGAGATGCAAATTAGAGACAAAAAAAGAACACCAATGGTGTTCTTTTTGCTTGACTCCGCCAGTAGGACTCGAACCTACGACATCATGATTAACAGTCATGCGCTACTACCAACTGAGCTATGGCGGATAATATAGTCCGTACGGGATTCGAACCCGTGTTACCGCCGTGAAAAGGCGGTGTCTTAACCCCTTGACCAACGGACCATCTATCTGTAGCAGATATAACCATTATATCAATTTCTTACTAATTGTCAATCACTTTTTAGATTTTTTCTCCAGAATATCTCTTAATTTCCGTACCTTTAGACGGGTAATTGGACAACGATGATCCTCATAAAAAACCACTTCTAAATTTTTTCGATCAATTTCCCTAATATTTCCTACATTGACAAGAAATGATTTATGAGCGGAATAGAATCTTTGAGTATCTTTATCTTTTTCTTGAATATCCGTCATCGTCCCATAAAATTCTTTAGCAAAATTCTTACCAATAATCCTTAATTTATGAGATACTCCTGTTGTTTCAATATACAAAATATCATGGTAGGGAATTTTTAAATCATTTCCTTTGTAGTTATAGTCAAAATAATCCACAACATCTTTATTTTCAAGTAGCATACTCTTGGTATATAAGATACTCTGTTCGATACGTTTTTTAAATAACTCATCATTGATATCTTTATCAACAAAATCCAAAGCTGATACTTGATATTTGTACGTTAAGGTAGCAAATTCTGATCTACTAGTGATAAATACGATAATTGCATAGGGATTGTGGTGACGAATAAACTGTGCGACTTCAAATCCTTTTTTCTCAACTCCATGAATATCAATATCTAGAAAATAAAGCTGATTTACTTCATCATTTTCGATATATTCCTTAAATTCTCGTTCTTTACCTGTTGTTTTATAAGAAATAGGAATATTTAATTCCTTTGAAATTTCATCCAAGGTTTTTTCTAGTCTGACTTGATGTTGAATAACATCTTCCAAAATTAATACTTTCATTCAAACTCTCTCTTAAATCTAATAATCTGTCTAAACGTACTATCTTCCATCTCTGTTTCTAAAATGATATTTTCATACTGATCCAAAATTTCTTTAACATTTTTAAGTCCTATTCCTCTATTTCTACCTTTAGTAGAAAAACCTAGTTCAAACAAATCTTCTGAAGGTATCATGGTAATTTTACACGAATTTTGAATCACGATAACTGTTTCCAAATCCATCTTAATCACTGCAACTTCCATTTTTTTCAAATAACTTTCTGCAGCACCTTCAACGGCATTGTTCAATAATACACTCATAATACGCACAAGATCAAGTAAATCTATTGACAACCTTGTGATAATATCCTTTACTTCTAGTGTAAACTCTACGTCATTATTTCTGGCATATACAATAGATTGAGCAATCAAACTTCGTAAAGCTGAGTCTTCTATATTGTTTAAATCAAAGTATGTATACTTATCTGAACGTAATTTTTGATTAGCTTTGACCAAGACTTCATTGTAAACTCTGTCAATTTCCTGTAAATCTTTACTGTCAATCGCTATTTGCATACTGACAAGCATCCCTGCATAATCATGACGAAAACCACGGATTTCATTATACAAAGCCACAATTTCATCTGTGTAAGTCTGTAAATATTCTTGTTCAAATTTTTTCTGTTTTAGGGCTATTTCTTTTTCAACTCGCACCTTATGAGAATTCATAGCGAAGAAGATTAGTAGCAAACAAATAAAGACAATTGTTGCTAAAATACTACCAAAACTATTAAAATGCGCATGAGTACTTACCATATCTGAAATGAGTGATAGAACATGTAAAGCAAAGAAAGCAAGTATAACTTTCTTTAGAAATGGATAGAGGTAGTCTCTGTCAAAATAATTAAGTTCAAGGTGAAAATAAGTAATAATTTTTTTTATAATAAAATAAGTTAGTAATAAAACTACTAAAAAGAAAAAATCTTCATATTTTGTTACAAAAGAATCACCTGTTATAGAGGATATGGTTACGGATAAAAAAGTATGAGTGCTATGATATAATAAAGATAATAGTAGACTGATAAATATTCCTTTATACTTATTGTATTTCTTTAATTCTATCTGGTAAATGGAAACAAGTAATGGAAATAAAAATTTAGATATACCAAAGCCACCTAAGTTTAATAGATTAATAAATTCCTCAAGTAACAACACTGAAATAAGTGTATAACAAAGAAAAATAAATTGTTCTTTTCTAGTTACTTTACATATCCATCTATAACTTTTGCTAATTATAAAAAAATAGAAAATAGCTATTAATAATCCAAATAAATCCATTACTTTTACCTTTTATTTATTTTTTCTTTGGAAATATAAGTTCACGTATTGAGTTTAAAAATCTCCAATCCCCACCTTGGATTTCCTGTAATTCTTTTTCTGTAAGTTTTTTGAACTGCTCTAATTTAACTGTTTTTTCCATATTAAATTCTCCTTTATTGTTTTTTTCTTGTAAATCAACTTACAAGCCTATTATACAAAACGGAGTATGTCTTTAAACAATTCATTCTCAACTGCACATTTTTGTACCTGAACTGTCATTTTTTACAAAAAACGCTGGGTTTCCCCAGCGTTAAATCTAGTATATGATCCCAGCAGGATTCGAACCTGCGACCGTTCGCTTAGAAGGCGAATGCTCTATCCAGCTGAGCTATGAGACCTAACTAGTTTATCTTATCAAAATAATTGAGAATAGTCAATCCTATTTATGATAGGGAGAACCTTGTTGGATAGTAAAAGCTCGGTATATCTGTTCTACAAGAACTAGACGCATTAATTGGTGAGGAAGAGTTACACGACCAAAACTAAGGGATAGATTCGCACGCTTTTTTACTTGAGGAGTGAGTCCTAAACTCCCACCAATCACAAATGTTAAGGTTGAATAACCATTAATAGAAGCTTGTTCTAATTGGCTACTAAATTCTTCAGAAGATAATGTCTTCCCTTCAATGGCTAAAACAACAACAAATTCTCTATCACCAATTTTAGAAAGAATTCTATTTCCCTCTAAATCCAAGATTTTTTCATTTTCAGAATCACTAGCACGATCGGGTGTCTTTTCATCAGCTAATTCAATCATTTCTACAGCAGCAAATCGTGATATTCTTTTAGAATATTCTGCAATTCCATCTTTGAGATACTTTTCTTTTAGTTTTCCAACTGTTACAATTTTTATTTTCATGCTTCTATTTTATCATAATCGCATTCTATTCACATCTTATTCACAAATGAAAAAGGTAAAAAAACACAATAAATTCACAAGTTTTAATCAGTTATCCACAGATTGTTAAAAACTTTAGCTTTTTTAAGCTAGGATTAAGTTAATAATTTTATACTTTCACTAATAAATCAAATATGGAGGATTTGTATGAAAAACTTAAATAAGTTTTCAAAAACAATTGGACAACTTTTACTAGTTATACTTATTAGCTTTTTTAGTGGTCTATTAGGAAGTTTGACTGTTCTTCAATTCAACCAAAAACAAGGAAATGGAGAACAAAATAGTACAGCGGTCACTCAGACGGCTTCGAAAAATGAAAATTCTATCACACAGGCTGTAGATAAAGTTAAAGATGCAGTTGTATCGATTATCACTTATTCAGAAAACTCTCAAGGTAGTTTTGTTGGAACTGATGATACTGATACAGATTCAAACACTGAACAAATTAACAGTGAAGGTTCTGGGGTTATCTATAAAAAAGATGGGGATGATGCTTATCTTGTAACCAACACTCACGTTATTAGTGGCGCTAAAAAAGTTGATATTCGTCTAGCAGATGGAACAAAAGTACCAGGTGAAATTGTTGGTTCTGATACCTATTCTGATATTGCAGTAGTGAAAATATCTTCAGAAAAGGTCTCTACAGTAGCGGAATTTGGGGATTCAAGTCAATTAGCTGTCGGGGAAACAGCTATCGCAATCGGTAGTCCTTTAGGTTCAGAATATGCAAATACAGTTACACAAGGGATTGTATCAAGCTTGAACAGACACGTTTCTTTGAAATCTGAAGATGGACAAGCTATTTCAACAAATGCCATCCAAACAGACACAGCTATTAACCCTGGTAACTCTGGAGGTCCTTTGATTAACATTCAGGGACAAGTTATCGGTATTACATCAAGTAAAATTGCCTCAAATGGTGGGACATCCGTAGAAGGTCTTGGCTTTGCTATTCCTGCAAACGATGTTAAGAATATTATTAAACAGTTGGAAAAAGATGGAAAAGTAACTCGACCAGCTCTTGGTATCCACATGGTTAATTTGACAAACCTTAGTACTGCTGATCTAAAAAAATTAAAACTTCCTGAAAACGTTACTTCTGGTGTAGCTGTTCGTTCTGTTCAAAAGAACATGCCTGCAAATGGACATTTACAACAGTATGATGTTATCACAAAAGTAGATGATACTAAGATTTCTTCTACTACTGAATTGCAAAATGCGCTATACAGTCACTCTATTGGAGATGAAATGACTGTAACTTATTACCGTAATGGTAAAGAAGAAAAAACTACAATCAAACTAGATAAGAGTACAAGCGATTTAAATCAATAGTTTACATATTTGTAAACCTACTTTACAGAATATTAAAGATATGATACTGTAGAGATATGGAAGAACTCAAACTAATTCGTATCAGTGATATTCAAAAAAATCCCTATCAACCTCGTAAAGAATTTTCAAAAGAAAAAATTGAAGAACTTGCCCAATCTATTAAAGAAAATGGTTTAATTCAACCCATTATCGTTCGTCAATCTCCAGTTATCGGATACGAAATTCTAGCTGGAGAAAGACGGTATCGGGCATCAATAGCAGCTGGGCTCACAGAAGTTCCTGTAATCATCAAAAAATTATCTGATCAGGATATGATGGTTCACTCAATCATTGAAAATTTACAACGAGAAGACTTAAATCCGATTGAAGAAGCAAAAGCTTATCAATCTTTAATTGAAAAAGGATATACTCACGCAGACATTGCTGCAAAAATGGGGAAATCACGTCCGTATATTACCAATCTTGTTCGCTTGCTAACGCTCCCTGATTTTATTTTAAACGAGGTAGAAGCTGGAAAATTATCTCAAGCACATGCTAGACTCCTTATTCAACTATCTACTGACGAACAAAAAAAATTACTCTATCGCATTCAGACAGAGGATTTATCGGTTCGACAGGTGGAACATCTACTTAAAGAAGAAAAAAATAAGAAGAAAACCAAAGAAAAAGATCACTTTATCAAAGAAGAAGAAGAAAATTTAAAAAAATTGCTGGGGTTAGATGTCCAGATTAGTCTCAAAAAGAAGGAAGCTGGGAAAATAACCATTTCTTTTCATAATCAAGAAGAGTACCAACGTTTTATTAACAGCCTGAAATAAGGCTGTTATTTTATTTTTCTCAAATCACATACTTATCCACTGTATTAGTAGAGAAAAAATCAATAAAATCAAAATCTAGGGCTTTTATCCACAAGTTGTGGATAAATCTTTTAAACATTGTGGATTGTTTTTCACAAGTTGTGGAAAAATTGCTTGCTATATGATAAAATAGTGATTAAGATTACACCATTTAGAAAAGGAGGAGTTTGTTGTTGAAAGAAAAACAATTTTGGAATCAGATTTTAGAATTAGCTAAAGAGAGATTAACACGGTCAATGTTTGATTTCTACGCAACACCTGCTGAATTAATAAAGGTTGAGGGAAACGTAGCTACTATATTTTTACCAAGATCTGAAATGGAAATGGTTTGGAGTACAAAACTCAATGATATTATTGTAGCTGTCGGTTTCCAAATCTATGACACTGAAATAAAAGCTCAATATGTATTGACTAAAGAAGATTCTAATACCTCCGATATAGCAAGCAATGTTGAAAACAGTAATCATCAACAGGAAGAAATTAAAAAATCTATACCCTATTCAGAAACAGGATTAAGAGACATCTATACTTTTGATAATTTTATCCAAGGTGATGGAAATATTTGGGCTAAGTCTGCTGCTTTAGCCGTCTCGGAAGATCCTGGACTAACTTATAATCCTCTGTTTATATATGGAGGACCCGGTTTAGGAAAAACTCACTTGCTCAATGCTTTGGGGAATGAAATTCTTAAAAAAAATCCTAATGCGCGTGTTAAATACATTCCTGCTGAAAGCTTTATTAATGAATTTTTAGATCATCTAAGACTCAATGATATGGATAATTTTAAAAAAACCTATCGAAGCCTAGATCTCCTACTTATTGATGATATTCAATCTCTTAGTGGAAATAAAGTACAAACTCAGGATGAATTTTTCAATACATTTAATAAACTTCACAGTAATAATAAACAGATTGTTTTAACGAGTGACCGCAGGCCAGAACAACTGGAAAATCTACCTGAGCGTCTTGTCACGCGCTTCTCATGGGGACTAACAACGGATATTACTCCTCCAGATTTTGAAACTCGCATTGCTATCTTAAACAGTAAAACGGAAGATCTTGATTATCATTTTCAACCTGACGCAATCGAATATTTGGCTGGCCAGTTTGATTCAAATGTACGTGAATTAGAAGGTGCCCTTAAAGATATTAGTCTCATGGCTAAAGTTAAACAAATCAACACTATAACTGTTGATATTGCATCTGAAGCTATACGTGCTCGAAAACAAAGCGGCAGCACCATGATCGTCATTCCGATTGAAAAAATCCAAGAGGAAGTTGGAAAATTTTATGATGTGAGCGTTAAGGAGATGAAGGGAACTAGACGTGTTCAGAATATTGTTCTAGCTCGCCAAGTTGCTATGTACCTAGCTAGAGAATTAACTGATAACAGTCTTCCAAAAATCGGAAAAGAATTTGGTGGTAAAGATCATACAACCGTCATTCATGCTCATGCAAAAATCAAATCTATGATTGAAACTGATGATAAATTACGTATAGAAATCGAAACCATCAAAAAGAAAATCAAATAACTTGTGGATAAGTGTTTAAAATTTTACTGATTTATTAACAAATTTTAAACAAGTATAACTTCTTGATTTTTCTAAACTAAACTTGGTTTTCCACAGTTTTCACACAGACTACTATTACTATTAACCTTCTAATAATAAAAATAAATAAAGGAGATTCCATGATTCATTTTTCTATTAATAAAAATTTATTCCTGCAATCATTAAATATTACTAAACGTGCTATTAGTTCAAAAAATGCTATTCCTGTTTTATCAACTATTAAAATTGATGTGACTAACGAAGGAATTACATTAATTGGATCAAATGGTCAAATTTCAATTGA
This sequence comes from Streptococcus infantis, assembly GCF_047463275.1. Lineage (GTDB taxonomy): Bacteria > Bacillota > Bacilli > Lactobacillales > Streptococcaceae > Streptococcus > Streptococcus infantis_AF. Next base: position 159,182 of record NZ_JASHEE010000005.1, read on the forward strand.
GAATTTCATTTCTCAAAAAGATGAAAATGCAGGTCTTTTGATTAACTCTTTAGGTTCTATCCTTCTAGAAGCTTCATTCTTTATCAATGTAGTCTCAAGTCTTCCAGATGTGACGCTTGATTTCAAAGAGATTGAACAACATCAAATTGTACTAACAAGTGGAAAATCAGAAATTACTCTGAAAGGAAAAGACAGCGAACAGTATCCACGTATTCAGGAAATCGCAGCAAGTAATCCTCTAGTTCTTGAAACAAAACTTCTTAAGAAAATTATCAATGAAACTGCTTTTGCTGCTAGTGTACAAGAAAGTCGTCCTATTTTGACTGGTGTTCACTTTGTTTTGAGTAATCATCAAGAATTAAAAACAGTTGCAACAGACTCACATCGTCTCAGTCAGAAAAAATTAACTCTTGAGAAAAATAGTGATAATTTTGATGTTGTCATCCCAAGTCGCTCTCTACGCGAATTTTCAGCTGTTTTTACGGACGATATTGAAACAGTAGAGATTTTCTTCGCAAACAATCAAATTCTCTTTAGAAGCGAAAATATTAGCTTCTATACACGTCTCTTAGAAGGTAATTATCCTGATACAGATCGTCTGATTCCAACAGATTTTAATACGACAGTGACTTTTGATGTTGTTAATCTACGTCAATCTATGGAACGTGCACGTCTTTTATCAAGTGCTACTCAAAATGGAACTGTAAAATTAGAAATCAAACAAGGAGTAGTTACAGCTCATGTAAATTCTCCAGAAGTTGGTAAAGTAAACGAAGAAATCGATACAATTGCTGTATCTGGTGAAGATTTAACTATTAGCTTTAACCCAACTTACTTGATTGAAGCACTAAAAGCCTTGAATAGTGAAAAGGTAACAATCAGCTTCATTTCAGCAGTTCGTCCATTTACCTTGGTACCAGCTGATACAGATGAAGATTTCATGCAGCTGATTACACCGGTTCGTACAAATTAATGGAAAGAGGTTGAGCCTAGCTCACCTCTTTTATGATATAATCAGAAATATGAAAAGGAGAGTAGTATGTATCAAGTTGGAAATTTTGTTGAAATGAAAAAACCACATGCCTGTACAATCAAATCTACAGGTAAAAAAGCCAATCGTTGGGAAATTACACGTCTAGGTGCAGATATCAAAATAAAATGCAGTAATTGTGATCATGTTGTCATGATGAGTCGCTATGATTTTGAAAGAAAAATGAGTAAAATTATCGACTAAATGCAAGGAGTTAGAGGGTTAGCAAGTTTTCCCTTTTTGTGTTATAATATTGAAGATTGAAATGTGAACGGAGAATGAGAAATTATGGCTTTAACAGCAGGTATCGTGGGTTTGCCAAACGTTGGTAAATCAACCCTATTTAACGCAATTACAAAAGCAGGAGCAGAGGCTGCAAACTATCCATTTGCAACTATTGACCCAAACGTTGGGATGGTAGAAGTTCCAGATGAACGCCTCCAAAAATTGACGGAAATGATTACTCCTAAGAAGACAGTCCCAACAACCTTTGAATTTACAGATATTGCAGGGATTGTAAAAGGTGCTTCTAAAGGAGAAGGTCTTGGAAATAAATTTTTGGCCAATATTCGTGAAGTTGATGCCATTGTCCATGTAGTTCGTGCCTTTGATGATGAAAATGTCATGCGTGAGCAAGGTCGTGAAGATGCTTTTGTAGATCCATTGGCAGATATTGATACCATTAACCTAGAATTGATTCTTGCTGACTTAGAATCTGTTAATAAACGCTATGCGCGTGTGGAAAAGATGGCACGTACACAAAAAGATAAGGAATCAGTTGCAGAATTTAACGTTCTCCAAAAGATTAAACCTGTCCTTGAAGACGGTAAATCAGCTCGTACTATTGAATTTACAGATGAAGAGCAAAAGGTTGTCAAAGGTCTTTTCCTCTTGACTACGAAACCAGTTCTTTATGTAGCTAACGTTGATGAGGATGTTGTTGGAGACCCAGATTCTATTGATTATGTGAAGCAGATTCGTGAATTCGCAGCAACAGAAAATGCAGAGGTAGTGGTGATTTCTGCGCGTGCTGAAGAAGAAATTTCTGAATTAGACGATGAAGATAAAAAAGAGTTTCTTGAAGCCATTGGTTTGACAGAATCAGGTGTGGATAAGTTGACTCGTGCTGCTTACCATCTACTTGGACTTGGAACTTACTTCACAGCTGGTGAAAAAGAGGTTCGTGCTTGGACCTTTAAACGTGGCATGAAAGCTCCTCAAGCTGCTGGAATTATCCACTCTGACTTCGAAAAAGGATTTATTCGTGCAGTGACTATGTCTTATGATGATTTGATTAAATACGGATCTGAAAAGGCTGTAAAAGAAGCTGGACGCTTGCGTGAAGAAGGAAAAGAATATGTCGTTCAAGATGGCGATATTATGGAATTCCGCTTTAATGTATAATCAACATTTTTAATAGTGTCAATTAGGTTGGAAAAAAATTCCAACCCTTTTGGCTTTTGAAAGGAAATTTAAATGACAAAATTACTAGTAGGATTGGGAAATCCAGGGGATAAATATTTTGAGACAAAGCATAATGTTGGTTTTATGTTGATTGACCAACTAGCAAAAAAACAGAATGTATCCTTTACACACGATAAAATATTCCAAGCTGAATTAGCTTCATTTTTCCTTAATGGTGAAAAAATTTATCTAGTGAAACCAACAACTTTTATGAATGAAAGTGGGAAAGCAGTTCATGCTTTATTAACCTACTATGGTTTAGATATTGAAGATTTACTGATTATTTACGATGATCTTGACATGGAAGTAGGAAAAATTCGACTTCGCGCTAAAGGATCAGCTGGCGGTCATAATGGTATCAAGTCAATTATTCAACATATTGGTACACAGGTTTTCAATCGTGTAAAGATTGGTATCGGTAGACCTAAAAAAGGAATGTCTGTTGTTCACCACGTTTTGAGTAAATTTGACAAGGATGACTATATAGGTATTTTACAGTCTATTGACAAGGTTGACGATGCTGTAAATTATTATTTACAAGAGAAAAACTTTGAAAAAACAATGCAGAAATACAATGGGTAAGGGAATGTCATTAATCGAATTCTTTTTAGAGAACAAGCAGATACAATTATGGGATGAGCATTTATCTCTCAAGCAGAGGGAATTACTACTAGGTCTCTCTGGTTCAGCAAAGTCTTTAGCTATTGCAAGTAGTGTTAAATATCAGAACAAGATTTTAGTAATGACATCTACTTATGGAGAAGCTGAGCGTCTAGTAAATGATTTAATTTCTATCCTGGGTACTGATATGGTTTATCCATTTTTAGTAGATGATTCACCAATGGTAGAATTTTTAGTATCGTCTCAAGAAAAGATTTTTTCAAGAGTTGAAGCCTTGCGTTTTCTAAGAGATAAATCTCAAAAAGGAATACTAGTTTGTAACATGGCAGCTAGCCGTTTATTCTTACCAGATCCTCAAGTCTTTGATAACAGTGTGTTAAAACTTGAAGTTGGCGAAGAATGTGAACAAAGAGAATTAAAAAATCAATTGATTTCACTTGGTTATAAAAAAGTTACTCAAGTTCAAAGTCAAGGTGAATTTAGTCTTCGAGGGGATATTTTAGATATTTTTGAAACTTCACAACTATCTCCTTACCGAATAGAATTTTTTGGTGATGAAATAGATGGGATTAGAGAATTCGACGCAGATACACAATTATCAAAAGAAAGTCGGTTAGAAATTTCTATATATCCAGCTAGTGACATTTTATTAACTATTGAAGATTACAATCGTGGTCAACAATTCTTAGAACATGAGATTGATAAAACTATTTCACCTACATTAAAGTCGTACCTAGAAGAAGTTTTTAGTTGTGCGAAAGAGCAAGTTCTTCATGCTGATATTCGTAAATTTTTGTCTGTTTTTTATAAAAAACAGTGGACCTTGATTGACTACTTGAACCAAGCGCCTATTATCTTTGATGATTTTCAAAAAATCATGAATCAGTATGATATTTTTGATAAGGAAACAGCTGGCTACTTTACAGAAGATTTACACAACAGTAAAACTGTATCAAGTTTACAATATTTTGCTGATGTAGAAAGTCAGTTTAAAAAATATTTACCAGCTAGCTTCTTTTCTAATTTTCAAAAGGGACTTGGAAATCTAAAATTTGATCATCTTTATCAATTTAATCAATATCCTATGCAAGAGTTCTTCAATCAGTTTTCTTTTCTGAAAGAAGAAATTGAACGCTATAAAAAATTAAAATATACGATTGTTCTTCAATCAAGCAGCCAAATAGAACTAAAAAAACTATCAACGATTCTTGATGAATATAGCATTAAAGTTGACAACAGTAATCAAAGTGAAATCTGTAAAGGAACTGTCAATCTTGTTGAAGGAACTCTTCGTCATGGTTTTCATTTTGTGGATGAGAATCTTGTATTCATCACTGAATATGAAATTTTCAAAAAGAAGATTAAACGCAAATATAGAAGACAAAATATCAGTAATGCTGAAAGATTAAAGGATTATAATGAGCTCCAAAAAGGAGACTATGTTGTCCACCAAATCCATGGAATTGGTCAATATTTAGGAATCGAAACGATTGAACTCAAAGGGATTCACCGAGATTATGTAAGTATCCAATATCAAAATGGAGATCGAATTTCTATCCCTGTAGAACAAATCCAAACCTTATCTAAGTATGTTTCAAGTGACGGTAAGGCTCCAAAGTTAAACAAATTAAACGATGGACGTTTTAAAAAAGCTAAGCAAAAAGTTAAAAATCAAGTTGAAGATATTGCAGATGACTTAATTAAGTTATATGCAGAGAGGAGTCAACTTGAAGGTTTTGCATTTTCAAAAGATGATGAAGATCAGGTTGCTTTTGATGAGGCTTTCCCTTATGTTGAAACTGAGGACCAACTTCGAAGTATAGATGAAATTAAAAAGGATATGCAGGCATCTCAACCAATGGATAGACTTTTGGTTGGAGATGTTGGTTTTGGTAAGACTGAGGTGGCCATGCGAGCTGCTTTTAAGGCTGTCAACAATCATAAACAAGTTGTTGTTTTAGTACCTACTACAGTTTTGGCTCAGCAACATTATAGTAATTTCAAGGAAAGATTTGAGCAGTTTGCTGTCAATGTAGATGTATTAAGTCGTTTTAGAAGTAAAAAAGAGCAGACTGAAACACTTGAAAAATTGAAAAAAGGCCAAGTTGATATCCTGATAGGAACCCATCGAGTTTTGTCTAAAGATGTTGAATTTGCAGATTTAGGATTGATCATCATCGATGAAGAACAACGATTCGGTGTTAAACATAAGGAAGCTTTGAAGGAATTAAAAAAGAAGGTTGATGTCTTAACTTTGACAGCTACACCAATTCCTCGAACTCTACATATGTCTATGCTAGGTATTCGAGATTTATCTGTCATCGAAACTCCCCCAACCAATCGATATCCTGTACAAACCTATGTCCTTGAACAGAATGATCGTGTCATTCGAGATGCTGTATTGAGAGAAATTGATCGTGGTGGTCAGGTTTACTATCTTTACAATAAAGTTGACACGATTGAAAAGAAGGTTTCAGAGTTACAAGAGTTAATTCCTGAAGCTTCTATTGGTTTTGTTCATGGTCAAATGAGTGAAATTCGTTTGGAGAATACACTACTTGACTTTATTGAAGGTGAATATGATATTTTAGTAACTACGACAATCATTGAAACAGGGGTAGACATTCCAAATGCCAATACCTTGTTTATAGAAAATGCGGATCACATGGGTCTGTCTACCTTGTATCAATTAAGAGGTCGGGTTGGTCGTAGTAATCGTATCGCTTATGCCTATCTTATGTATCGACCTGACAAATCTTTGACAGAAGTTTCAGAAAAGAGATTAGAAGCTATCAAGGGATTTACCGAATTGGGTTCTGGTTTCAAAATCGCTATGCGCGATTTATCCATCCGTGGAGCGGGTAATCTTTTGGGAAGTTCGCAGTCCGGTTTTATTGATTCAGTTGGTTTTGAACTCTATTCTCAATTACTGGAAGAAGCAATTGCTAAGAAGAATGGAACTGATAAGAAACGTGAAAAAGGTAATGCTGAGTTAATTCTACAAATTGATGCCTATCTCCCGGATGAGTACATTTCAGATGAACGACATAAAATTGAGATTTACAAGAGAATTCGTCAAATTGACAACCGTGTCAACTATGAAGAATTACAAGATGAGTTGATAGACCGATTTGGAGAGTATCCAGATGTAGTTGCTTACCTCTTAGAAATTGGATTAGCTAAAGCTTATCTAGATAAAGTATTTGTCAATCGAGTTGAAAGAAGAAATAATAAGCTTGTCATTCAATTTGAAAAAATATCACAACAGCTATTTTTAACACAAGATTATTTCCAGGCTCTTTCTCAGACAAATTTGAAGGCTAATATTTCTGAAAATCAAGGTTTAATCGAAGTTGTTTTTGATATTCGAAATAAAAAAGACTATGAGATTTTAGAAGGACTCTTAACCTTTGGAGAATCGTTAGCGAAGATAAAAGACTTAAAAGAGTTACATTAGGGATTACCTTTTTTCTTCTATAAAAGGGATAAAAATGGTACAATAATAATTTGAGGTATTATAAGATGAGATTAGATAAATATTTAAAAGTATCACGAATTATTAAACGCCGTACGGTAGCTAAGGAAGTTGCAGATAAAGGGCGAATCAAGGTAAACGGTATCCTTGCTAAAAGTTCAACTGATTTAAAAATCAATGATCAGGTTGAAATTCGTTTTGGAAATAAATTGTTGCTTGTAAAGGTGCTCGAAATGAAAGATAGCACAAAAAAAGAAGATGCAGCTGGAATGTATGAAATTATCAGTGAAACAAGGGTAGAAGACGATGTATAAAAAAATAGTCCAAATGAATAATTCATTTATTCAAAATGAACACCAACGACGTAAATACATGATGGAAGAACGTCAAAAACGTAATCGTTTTATGGGTTGGGTTTTGATTTTGATTATGTTGCTATTCATATTACCAACTTACAATTTAGCACAAAGTTACCAACAATTACTAACACGTCGCCAGCAACTAGCTGATTTGAAAAAACAATATCAGGACTTGAGCGATGAAAAGGATAAAGAAGCTAGTTTAGCAACTAAGCTAAAAGATGAATCCTATGCGGCTAAATATTCCCGTGCAAAATATTATTATTCAAAAACATGGGAGGAAGTTTATACAATTCCGGACTTACTTCCTAGGTAATGCGAAATGGAAAATTTATTAGATATTATCGAAAAATTTTTAAGTCAGTCAGATGAAAAATTAGATGAGTTAGCTCAAAAGAATCATCTGTTACGACTACAAGAAGAAGAGGGGAAAAAGAATGCGTAAATTTTTAGTGATATTACTACTTCCTATTTTCCTAAAAAGCGTTCAAGTAGTAAGCACTGAGAATCCAGTTATAATTCCAAAACAAGAAGTTTATTCTTTAACTCATACTCCGTATCATTTTTATTATCAAGATACTATAGAATCTCCAAAATTTTATGGTGAGACGCCAGTTTATTCTACAGAAGACTTGATTAAAGAATCAGGAAAAGTCAATGCGGAAACAAAATTATCTGTTTTAGAATGGCGATTAAATAAACAAGGACAGCCTGTCTTTAAATTGTCAAATAATCAATTTGTAATGGCTGATAAACGATTTTTATACGATAGTTCCATCGTAAACGATTTTTCTAAGCGAGTATGGCTAGAACCAGGATTTGTCGTTTATAATAGTCCTTATGATCAACAAGAATTAAAGTCTACTTTAGCGCCTTATCAAGAAGTTGAAGCAGATATGTCTATTTTTGCTGAAGGTCGTGAATTCTTACATATCAAGCAAACAGGCTGGATTTCGACGGATTATATTTCCGATGATGATAATCGTATTCAGAAAGTACAAGAGTTGCTATCTGCAAATTATCAAAATGAACAGTTCTCTATTTATATTAAACAATTGAGTACAGGTAAGGAAGCTGGCATTAATGAAAATCAAAAAATGTACGCTGCTAGTGTTATGAAATTACCTTATCTTTATTCTGTTCAGGAAAAAATCAATCAAGGTGATTACCAACTTGACACGAAATTGAAGTATGTTTCCGAAGTTAATGATTTCCCTGGTTCTTATAAGCCCGAAGGAAGTGGAAGTCTCCCTAAAACAGCGGACAATAAAGAATACACAATCAAAGATTTAATTACAAAAACAGCAAAAGAATCTGACAATGTAGCTCATAATATTCTTGGTTATTATATTACGAATAAATCAGATGAAGCCTTTAAAAAAGAAATGACTACTATCGCAGGTGAGGAATGGGATGTGACAGATAAATTGGCTTCAGCTAAAATGGCTGGTCAAGTTATGGAATCTATTTATAATCAGAATGGTTTTGTTTTAGAATCCCTTTCACAAACATCTTTTGATAATCAGCGGATTGCTAAGAATATTTCTGCTAAGGTAGCCCATAAAATTGGGGATGCAGATGAATTTAAACACGATGTAGGAATAGTCTACACAGATTCTCCTTTCATTATTTCAATCTTTACCAAAAATTCTGATTATGATACCATTTCTAAAATTGCTAAGGATGTCTACGAGGTCCTAAAATGAGAGACCGAGATTTTTTAAATCATTTTCTAGAAAAAGGTTACTTTGAAGGACATTCAAGAGTTGTGCTAGCCTTGTCTGGTGGGTTGGATTCGATGTTTCTTTTTCAACTTCTTTTGACCTATCAAAAAGAACTTGGTATTGAATTGTTTTTAGCTCATGTAAATCATAAACAACGACCGGAGTCAGATAAGGAAGAAAATGAATTAAGAAAATTAGCTGAACAAGCTGGAGTTCCAATTTATGTAGCTTGTTTTACTGGAGATTTTTCAGAAGCGAATGCTCGTCAATTTCGCTATGAATTTTTTAGAGAAGTGATGGAGAAAACTTCATCTACAGCTCTTGTAACAGCTCATCATGCAGATGATCAAGTTGAGACAATCTTTATGCGATTGATTAGAGGTGTTAGACTACAACATTTATCAGCTATTAAAGAAAGACAAATGTTTGATAAGGGAGAGTTGATTCGTCCTTTGTTGTCTTTTTATAAGAAGGATTTTCCTGAAATTGAGCATTTTGAAGATTCAACGAATAAAGAAAATCACTATCTTCGCAATCGTATTCGCAACCTCTATCTGCCACAGTTAGAAAAAGAAAATGTTCAGGTAAAAAAAGCAATTTCAGAGTTTGGAAAAGAAGTTTCTGATTATCAAATTGCTCTGGCTGAATTATCTCAAGCGGTTGATGTGGAAGATTTAACTCAGTTTTTATCTTTTTCCGAAGCAACACAAAGAGTTTTACTACAACAATACCTTAGTCGTTTTGCTGATTTAAATGTAACAAGAGAACAATTTCAAGAAATTCATCATATTTTAAAAACTAAGAGTCAGTATCGCCATAGTATAAAAAATGGTTATGAACTTATAAAAGAATACCAGCACTTTCAAATTGGTAAAATCAGACCAAAGTCTGATGAAAAAAGTAGTGAGTGTGTGTTAAACTATCAAAATCAAGTTTATTATGAAGGTTTTCTATTTTCATTTGGAATTCCTCTAAAAGGTGAAAATGTTCAACAAATAAATGTTTCCCGTGAAACATCATTGATTTTGCGACATCGACAGCCAGGTGATTATTTGATAATAAATGGTCATCGAAAAAAAGTAAGGCGACTTTTTATTGATTTAAAAATTCCTGCAGAAAAACGAAAAAATGCGATTATTGTTGAGCAATTCGGAAAGATTTGTTCAATTTTAGGAATTGAACTCAGTGATTTGAGTATAAAAATGAAAAATGATATAATGAACACTATACTTTATATAGAAAAAATAGATAGGTAAAATCATGTTAGAACAAGACATCAAGAAAATTATGATTTCGCAAGATGAAATTACAGAAGCAGCTAAGAAGTTAGGTGCTCAATTGACAAAAGATTACGAAGGTAAGAATCCGATTTTAGTTGGAATTTTAAAAGGATCCATTCCTTTTATGGCAGAATTAGTCAAATATATCGACACTCATCTTGAAATGGATTTTATGATGGTTTCTAGTTATCATGGTGGAACTGTAAGTAGTGGTGTCATTAATATCAAACAAGATGTAACTCAAGATGTTAAAGGTAGACACATTGTCTTTGTAGAAGATATTATTGATACTGGACAAACATTAAAAAGCTTGAGAGATATGTTTACTGCGAGAGAAGCAGCGTCTGTTAAGATTGTTACTATGCTGGATAAACCAGAAGGACGTACTGTAGAAATCGAAGCAGATTATACATGTTTTACAATTCCAAATGAATTCGTTGTAGGCTATGGTTTAGACTATAATGAAAATTATCGTAACCTTCCTTATGTAGGCGTATTGAAAGAGGAAGTTTACTCAAAATAGAAGGGTAAGTTGTTGAATGCAAAAACAAAATAATGGTTTTATAAAAAATCCATTTCTTTATTTGTTGATGATTTTCTTGTTAGTAACGGGATTCCAGTACTTCTTTGCTGGAAGGGCTGCAGGGCATAGTCAACAAATTAAATACTCAGAATTGGTGCAGGAAATCACTAATGACAATGTAAAAGAAATAACCTATCAACCAAGTGGTAGTGTTATTGAAGTGTCTGGTGTCTATAAAACTGCTAAAACAGAAAAACCGGAAACAGGGATTCAGTTTTTCACACCTTCTGCAACAAAAGTAGAAAAATTTACAAGTATTATTCTTCCATCGGATACTACTGTAGCAGATTTGCAAAAACTAGCTGGTGAACACCAAACACAAGTTGAAGTCAAGCACGAAAGCTCAAGTGGTATGTGGATTAACATCCTAGTTTCGGTAGTGCCATTTGCCATTTTATTCTTCTTCCTATTTTCTATGATGGGAAATATGGGAGGAAATAGCGGACGCAATCCGATGAGCTTTGGACGCAGTAAAGCTAAGGCTGCTAATAAGGAAGATATCAAAGTACGCTTTTCAGATGTAGCAGGAGCTGAAGAAGAAAAACAAGAACTTGTTGAAGTTGTTGAATTCTTGAAAGATCCAAAACGCTTTACAAAATTAGGTGCTCGTATCCCAGCTGGTGTTCTCTTAGAAGGACCTCCGGGAACTGGTAAAACATTACTTGCTAAAGCAGTAGCAGGAGAAGCTGGAGTACCGTTCTTTAGTATTTCAGGTTCTGACTTCGTAGAAATGTTCGTCGGTGTCGGTGCGAGCCGTGTACGTTCACTCTTTGAGGATGCTAAAAAAGCAGCACCAGCTATTATCTTCATCGATGAAATTGATGCAGTTGGTCGCCAACGTGGAGTCGGTCTTGGTGGAGGTAATGATGAACGTGAACAAACCTTGAACCAACTCTTGATTGAAATGGATGGTTTTGAAGGAAATGAAGGAATCATTGTCATTGCGGCAACAAACCGTTCTGACGTATTAGATCCAGCACTTCTTCGTCCAGGTCGTTTTGACAGAAAAGTATTGGTTGGTCGTCCAGATGTTAAAGGACGCGAAGCAATTCTGAAAGTCCATGCTAGAAATAAACCTCTAGCAGAAGATGTGGATTTGAAGTTAGTAGCACAACAAACTCCAGGTTTTGTTGGTGCTGATTTAGAAAATGTATTAAACGAAGCGGCATTAGTTGCTGCCCGTCGCAACAAATCAGTCATTGATGCTTCTGATATTGATGAGGCAGAAGATCGCGTTATTGCAGGGCCTTCTAAGAAAGATAAAACTGTTTCCCAAAAAGAACGTGAAATGGTTGCTTATCACGAAGCCGGGCACACTATCGTAGGGTTAGTCTTATCAAATGCGCGTGTCGTTCATAAGGTAACAATTGTTCCACGTGGTCGTGCAGGTGGTTACATGATTGCTCTTCCAAAAGAAGATCAAATGTTGCTGTCTAAAGAAGATATGAAAGAACAATTAGCTGGTTTGATGGGTGGACGTGTTGCTGAAGAAATCATCTTTAATGTCCAAACAACAGGTGCATCAAACGACTTTGAGCAAGCTACACAAATGGCGCGTGCAATGGTTACGGAGTATGGTATGAGTGAAAAACTTGGACCTGTTCAATACGAAGGAAATCATGCAATGTTTGGTGCTCAAACTCCACAAAAATCTATTTCAGAGCGTACAGCTTATGAAATTGATGAAGAAGTTCGAGCATTGTTGAATGAAGCACGTAATAAAGCAGCTGAAATTATTCAATCAAATCGTGAAACGCATAAATTAATTGCAGAAGCCTTATTGAAATATGAAACATTGGATAGTACACAAATCAAATCTCTTTATGAAACAGGGAAAATGCCTGAATCAGTAGAAGAGGAATCACGTGCCCTATCATATGATGAAGTCAAATCAAAAATGGCTGAAGAAAACTAAAATATTGGTAGACGAGATACAAGAGAGGATACTATTATATCCTCTCTTTCTTATTATAAAAACCAATCTATGAAAAACTAGAAAAAAATTTCAGAAAAACAAATCAAACTAGTTGACAAGATTCTAAAAGTGGGTATAATAGAAAGAGTTAAAAAGCTCAGGTCCGTTGGTCAAGGGGTTAAGACACCGCCTTTTCACGGCGGTAACACGGGTTCGAATCCCGTACGGACTATGGGTATATCGCGGTTGATGGAAATAGGATTTAAAAAAAGTTAAAAAAACCTGTTGACAGAGAAAAGTGACTGTGATATACTAATATAGTTGTCGTAAGCGCGACAAAGACCTTTGAAAACTGAACAAGACGAACCAATGTGCAGGGCACTATAACTTAAGGTTATAGTACTGAACAATGAAAAAACAATAAATCTGTCAGTGACAGAAATGAGTGAGAACTCAAACTTTTAATGAGAGTTTGATCCTGGCTCAGGACGAACGCTGGCGGCGTGCCTAATACATGCAAGTAGAACGCTGAAGGAGGA
>NZ_JASHEE010000006.1:0-69255 GCF_047463275.1 Streptococcus infantis
CTCAGAGTTAAGTGACGATAGCCTAGGAGATACACCTGTACCCATGCCGAACACAGAAGTTAAGCCCTAGAACGCCGGAAGTAGTTGGGGGTTGCCCCCTGTGAGATATGGAAGTCGCTTAGCTTTTATCCGCCATAGCTCAGTTGGTAGTAGCGCATGACTGTTAATCATGATGTCGTAGGTTCGAGTCCTACTGGCGGAGTATTTAAACGTTCCTAGGAACGTTTTTTTGTTTTCTTGGGTTTATTTACTAGGATATTTCAAAGCATTTTTTCATCTATTTTAACTTCTTTTCTTTGTTTTAAGTTTGTTCAGCTTAAAATTTTTACTTTATAGAAATATTTATCTATTTAGTTAGCCTTTCTGATAAACTTTTTTTATCAATAAGAAAGGTTTTTTTATATGCTTCAAAAATATTATGATCGATCTTTGGTTTTTCTAAAGCAAATCGAAAATGAATATTCAATTTTATTTCAAAGTACTGATGAATGGGAATTACTTCATCTTAAATTTTTACTTTATTATTTAATTCGTTTTAAGATTAAGAATGAGAAGGATTTTCTCCTCTGTCATTTTAGAGTAGCATACCGGATCTATCTTAATTATTTATTAGGACAAAATTTAAATTATTCATTTTAATAAAATTTCATTTCATTTATTACGAACAATATCAAGTGATTTATAAAAAAATATTTAGATTATGCTAATTTTTTGTATTTTTTTAAATCAAAAGTAAAAGAATTCCCTAATCTTTTCTAGTGTTAATTCTTGATAAAATAGGCTTTTTTTCTTATAATAAATTGTAAGATATTATTGTGGGTGAGAGTCCCACCATGTATATGAGAAAGGACGAGCCTTTTGGCTCAGACGAAAATTTATTATGACTTCAGTTGTTGTTGTAGGTACCCAATGGGGTGATGAAGGTAAAGGGAAAATTACAGATTTTCTTTCGGCTAATGCGGAAGTGATTGCTCGTTACCAAGGCGGAGATAATGCAGGTCACACAATTGTTATTGATGGAAAGAAATTTAAATTGCACTTGATTCCTTCAGGTATTTTCTTCCCAGAAAAAATCTCTGTTATTGGTAATGGGATGGTTGTCAACCCTAAATCTCTTGTGAAAGAATTGTCTTATCTTCATGAGGAAGGTGTTACAACAGATAATCTCCGAATTTCTGATCGTGCGCATGTTATTTTGCCTTACCACATCGAGTTAGACCGTCTTCAAGAAGAAGCTAAGGGTGATAATAAGATTGGGACTACAATTAAAGGAATTGGTCCAGCCTATATGGACAAAGCAGCCCGTGTGGGTATTCGTATTGCGGATCTTTTAGATAAAGAAATCTTCCGTGAACGTTTAGAACGTAATCTTGCTGAGAAAAATCGTCAATTTGTAAAATTGTATGATAGTGAACCTATTTCATTTGATGATATTTTTGAAGAATATTATGAATACGGGCAACAAATCAAACAATATGTGACAGATACTTCTGTTATTTTGAACGACGCGCTTGATAATGGTAAACGGGTTCTCTTTGAGGGTGCACAAGGTGTCATGTTGGATATTGACCAAGGCACTTATCCATTTGTTACTTCATCAAACCCGGTGGCTGGTGGTGTGACAATTGGTTCTGGAGTAGGTCCAAGCAAGATTAACAAAGTTGTCGGTGTATGTAAGGCTTATACAAGTCGTGTAGGTGATGGTCCTTTCCCAACTGAGCTATTTGATGAAGTTGGTGATCGTATTCGTGAAGTGGGGCATGAGTATGGGACAACTACTGGGCGTCCTCGTCGTGTAGGTTGGTTCGACTCAGTTGTTATGCGTCATAGCCGTCGTGTTTCTGGTATCACAAATCTCTCTTTGAACTCTATCGATGTTTTGAGTGGCTTGGATACAGTAAAAATCTGTGTGGCTTATGATCTTGATGGTCAACGTATTGATTACTACCCAGCTAGTCTCGAACAATTGAAACGTTGTAAACCAATCTACGAAGAATTGCCTGGTTGGTCTGAAGATATCACTGGAGTACGTAATTTGGAAGAGCTTCCTGAAAATGCACGCAACTATGTTCGCCGTGTTAGCGAATTGGTGGGTGTTCGTATTTCAACATTCTCAGTAGGTCCTGGTCGTGAACAGACAAATATTTTAGAAAGTGTTTGGTCATAGGAGATTTTTTAAGATTTGTTTAAGACAGGTTGGATATACTACAGACAGTTACAAGAAGACCTCCTAACTTGTTGTAACAAATTTCCTAAACTTTTCTTTTTCATAATAATCTCCCTATAAAGTCACCGCATTCGGTGGCTTTTTTTGTCAGCTTTTAAGTCATATTTAGGTGGCTTCTTTACTTTTAAGACAAAGAAAAAAATAGTGGGACAGAAATCTTTAGACCAACCCTCGATTTGGGACACCCAGATCTGTGAGGTTTCAACATTTGGGTAAATTGGTTAAAGTTGTGAATTGAGAAAAGAAGTTTTGGTAAAAGAAGCTTTTTGAATTCTCAAATACCAACAAGTCGTTCAATTTGCCATCACATCAAAGATGCATAACTAAGAAAAAATGAGGTTGGGATTTCTGATCCCAGCCTCTTCAGTGAACTATTTTCTTGAGAATTTGTAAGTTAGACAAACTTGAATTTTATATGAATCAACTTAGTTGATAACTTGATTATCTGATTTATCACTTTGAAATTGCTTCATTTCGTGCATAAAAGCATCTGCTTTTAGTTTGTCTGTGATGATATTGACACTGACTAGCTTATTTAGTTTTTTTTCATGTCCTTCTAAAAAAATAGGATTTCTAATTTTTATGCTTAACTTTACGCAATTAAAAGGACGCTTTTTAATGGTTATTTGTTCGATATCTTGAAGTCCAAATTGATAATGTAATAGGCTGTGGCCTCTACTGCTATAGGTATAATACTGAACAATATTGTTTTTATAAATTTCTAATTTTACTCCATTTATGAAGAGATAATACCCCATAAACCATATAAGGAGGGGAGCATAAATCAGCGCTACCGCCATAACAATCTTGTCTGCAAAATCAGTATTGTAAGTCATCAGACGCTTCAGAATCCAGAGAATCATAACAGATATAGATATCATGGATGGTCCCCCTACTCTATTAAATGTATCTTTATATGGAAACATCAAGGTAAGTTTTGGTTCATCCTGTAAAAATTCTAATTGCATTAGTTACCCTTTCATTTTGTTTATTATTTAAATCTCAGGATAATCATCTCTTGGAGACTTATGGTTAAAAATCTTCCGACAGATTTGGATATTTTGTATCAGTTGTCTCCATTACTCTCAGTTCATGATTTCTAATGTTTCTCTCAATTTTGCTACTATTATACTCTTTTTGTAACATTATTTCTACAAACCAGAGATTGAATACTATCTAAAGTTGGTTTCTGCAAGTATTATAGAGGTCTTTTTTTGTCTAGGAAAACATGCTATAATGATAGAATTGATAGGCGAGAAAAGAGAGATGTTATGGATTATACAGTTGAAGAAAAAGAAGTTTTTATGAGAGAGGCCTTAAAAGAGGCAGAGATTGCTTTAGATCATGATGAAATCCCGATTGGTTGTGTGATTGTAAAGGATGGAGAAATCATTGGTCGGGGGCACAATGCACGTGAGGAGTTGCAACGGGCGGTCATGCATGCGGAAATTATGGCCATTGAGAATGCTAATTTGAGCGAAGAGAGTTGGCGTTTGCTCGACTGTACGCTTTTTGTGACCATTGAGCCTTGTGTTATGTGTAGTGGGGCAATTGGTCTCGCACGGATTCCAAACGTGGTCTACGGGGCTAAAAACCAGAAATTTGGCGCCGCTGGGAGCTTGTACGATATTTTAACAGATGAGAGGCTCAATCACCGTGTGGACGTTGAAACAGGCGTTTTAGAGAATGAGTGCGCAGAGATTATGCAAGACTTTTTCCGAAATCGACGTAAAAAATAATTTCTCTTTAAAAATAAAGGGGAATGTGGTATAATAACTAGTGGAGCAACAGTTCTGCGTGAAGCGGGTCAGGGGAGGAATCCAGCAGCCCTAAGCGAGTGTGAATTGTGTGCTCTTTTTTCGTGCTTTTTTCGAATAAATAAGATAAAATAACCTAGAATAAAAGATTAAAAAGAGGAATAATATGAAAATTCGTGGTTTTGAATTGGTTTCGAGTTTTACAGATGAGAGTTTGCTACCGAAGCGTGAGACAGTGCATGCAGCTGGCTACGACTTAAAGGTTGCGGTGCGTACGGTTATCGCTCCAGGAGAGATTGTTCTCGTCCCAACGGGTGTTAAGGCTTATATGCAGCCGACTGAAGTGCTCTATCTTTATGACCGTTCATCAAATCCTCGTAAAAAAGGTTTGGTCTTGATTAACTCTGTGGGTGTCATTGACGGAGACTATTATGGTAATCCAGGGAATGAGGGACATATCTTTGCGCAGATGAAGAATATCACAGATCAAGAAGTTGTTCTTGAAGTTGGAGAACGTGTAGTTCAGGCTGTCTTTGCACCATTTTTAATCGCTGATGGAGATGAGGCAGACGGAGTTCGTACTGGTGGGTTTGGATCGACAGGGCATTAAGATGAAGATTATCTTTGTCCGTCATGGGGAGCCAGATTATAGTATGCTTGATAAACTTGAAAATCCGCAACTCTATAGTGGTTTTGGTCGTGATTTAGCACCATTGACAGGAAAAGGTCGCAGTCTGGCAAAAGAAGTTGCTAAAACTGCATGTTTTGGAAAGGCAGAGATTATTATTTCATCGTCTGTGACGAGGGCTTTAGAAACAGCACATTATATAGCAGTTGAAACAGGATTGGACTTGTTTGTGGAGCCGTTTTTTCATGAGTGGCGTCCAGACATAGATGGTACTAACTCTGATTTAACTAGTGTATTGGTAGCTCATGAATATTATCTAAAACATCAAGGAGCTTTATCTGAAGATTCTCCTTATCGCTATGAAACTGATCTAGAGATGCGTCATCGTTTTTTAAGAGCTTTGGAAAAATATAAAAATTATAAAACTATTATCATTGTAACTCACGGAATGCTCATGCGCCAGTTTGTACCAAATGAGAAGATTGATTTTTGCCAAGTGATTGAATGTGAGATAGAGATATAGAAAGAGGTACAATGAAATGAGCTATAAGGATTTTCAAGCTTTTACCGCCGAGAATTGTCGAGGGTATAAGAAGATTTTTGAGATTAGTATTGGAGGATTTCTTTACCTAGCATTTCTCCCTGATGCCTATCATAAAATTCTGTGTATTTCTTCAGACTACATGTCAATCATTGATAGCGAAAATGGGCAAGTAACACCGATAGACGGAGATTACGATGAGGTAGAGTTAGTAGCCATGTGTGAGGGATATGATTCACCTATCCCTATCGCTGGACAATATGGTGGAAGCCTTCCTTTGTATAATGACAAAGACATCAGAGTGACAATGGATAAAGACCAATTTGAAGATTATCCGATTTTAACTATTTATTGGGAAAAAGATAAGGAAGATAGAAGTCAAATCTATAAAGGTTATTTACCCTATATTTTTGGATTTAGCCCTGATGGTCAGTATTATGTCCATGCGGATGATGGCGGGCTCACTGTTTTGAAAAGAAATAGTCATTAATATAAAAATTAATAA
This sequence comes from Streptococcus infantis, assembly GCF_047463275.1. GTDB lineage: Bacteria > Bacillota > Bacilli > Lactobacillales > Streptococcaceae > Streptococcus > Streptococcus infantis_AF. Next base: position 5,659 of record NZ_JASHEE010000006.1, read on the forward strand.
GAGATTTTAAAATGAGAGGATTAGAATTATAGCGAAGAAAAAAGCGACATTTGTGTGTCAAAATTGTGAATATAATTCACCAAAGTATTTAGGACGCTGTCCAAACTGTGGGGCCTGGTCTTCTTTTGTAGAAGAAGTTGAGGTCGCAGAAGTCAAAAATGCGCGTGTGTCCTTGACAGGTGAGAAAACCAAGCCTATGAAATTGGCTGAGGTTACTTCTATCAATGTCAATCGAACTAAGACTGAGATGGAGGAATTTAACCGAGTGCTTGGTGGCGGTGTGGTGCCAGGAAGTCTTGTCCTCATTGGTGGAGATCCAGGGATTGGAAAATCAACCCTTCTCTTACAAGTATCAACCCAGTTATCTCAAGTAGGAACAGTTCTCTATGTTAGTGGGGAGGAGTCTGCTCAACAGATCAAACTCCGTGCAGAGCGCTTGGGTGATATTGATAGTGAGTTTTATCTTTATGCAGAGACCAATATGCAGAGTGTTCGCGCAGAGGTGGAGCGTATTCAGCCTGACTTCCTCATTATTGACTCTATCCAGACCATTATGTCTCCTGAGATTTCAGGAGTGCAGGGGTCAGTTTCTCAGGTGCGTGAGGTAACGGCTGAACTCATGCAGTTAGCTAAGACCAACAATATTGCGATTTTTATCGTAGGGCATGTGACAAAGGAAGGAACCTTGGCTGGGCCTCGTATGTTGGAGCATATGGTGGATACGGTGCTTTACTTTGAAGGGGAACGCCACCATACCTTCCGAATCCTGAGAGCGGTTAAAAACCGTTTTGGCTCCACTAATGAGATTGGGATTTTTGAGATGCAGTCGGGCGGATTGGTTGAGGTTCTCAATCCGAGTCAAGTTTTCCTAGAAGAGCGTTTGGATGGAGCGACTGGCTCGTCAATCGTTGTGACCATGGAAGGGACGCGTCCAATTCTTGCGGAGGTTCAGGCCTTGGTAACACCGACTATGTTTGGAAATGCCAAGCGTACGACGACAGGACTTGACTTTAATCGTGCTAGTCTGATTATGGCTGTTTTGGAAAAACGTGCAGGGCTTCTCTTGCAAAATCAGGACGCCTATCTCAAATCAGCTGGTGGTGTCAAATTGGATGAGCCGGCGATTGACCTGGCAGTTGCAGTTGCTATTGCTTCGAGTTATAAGGACAAGCCAACCAATCCTCAGGAATGTTTTGTGGGAGAGTTGGGCTTGACGGGAGAAATCAGACGTGTGAATCGTATCGAGCAACGGATCAATGAAGCTGCTAAACTAGGCTTTACAAAAATCTATGTACCAAAAAATTCTTTAACTGGAATCAAGCCACCTAAGGAAATTCAGGTGATTGGAGTGACGACTATTCAGGAAGTCTTGAAAAAAGTATTTTCTTAATCGTTCTACTCAGTTTTTGATTACAAATTATTTTATTGCTAACATTTATTAAAACAAGGAGGAATTTCTGATGAAATTTTCTATGGATAGTCATATGCAATTTCCTTTGGTAGAGTTGTCGCTCAATCAGGGAGAAACGGTCTTTATTCAGCGCGGTAGCATGGTTTACCACACGCCGAATATAAGCCTTAATACCCAACTTAATGCGAGTGGTTCTGGTTTGGGACGTTTTGTCAAAGCTGTAGGGCGTTCAATGGTTTCTGGTGAAAGCACCTTTATCACTCAAGCTGTTGCAGAGTCTGACAACGGAAACCTTGCTTTAGCACCAGATACTCCTGGTCAAGTGATTGCTCTTGAGCTAGGTGAAAAGCAGTATCGACTGAATGATGGAGCCTTTCTAGCTCTTGATGGTACAGCTTTCTATACAATGGAGCGCCAGTCTATTGGGAAAGCTCTGTTCGGAGGGCAAGGCGGTTTCTTTGTGATGACCACTCAAGGCCAGGGTACTCTTTTGGCCAATGCCTTTGGCTCTATCAAGAAAATTGAACTACAAAACCAAGAAATAACCATCGACAATGCCCATGTGGTAGCTTGGAGTCAATCTTTGGACTATAATATCCACTTAGAAAATGGTTTCTGGCAGTCTATTGGTACAGGCGAAGGAGTGGTGAACACCTTCCGAGGTACTGGTGAGGTCTACGTACAAAGTCTCAATCTTCAAAGCTTTGCAGGTTCTCTCAATAAGTATATCCAAAAAGGTTCATAATAATAAAAAAACTAGGACAGAAACTCAAGTTAGCTGTTGGATGTTTCTGTTCTAGTTTTTTATAGGAAAGTTGAAAACTGACAAGACAAAGAAAAGATGGTAAGATAGGAGATAAATAATTTGGTGTTCAAATTATCTGGCAAGTAAGAAAGTGAGTTGTCATGTCCTATTTTGAAAATTTTTTAAAGGCTAATCAAGCCTATGTAGAACTACATGGAGACCTCCATTTATCCATTAAACCCAAGACCAAGGTTGCAATCGTAACTTGTATGGATTCGCGTCTACACGTTGCACCTGCTCTGGGGTTAGCTCTGGGAGATGCCCATATTTTACGGAATGCGGGTGGTCGAGTGACAGAGGATATGATTCGTTCACTTGTAATTTCCCAACAACAAATGGGGACAAGAGAAATTGTGGTTCTTCATCATACAGACTGCGGGGCTCAAACCTTCAATAACGAGGATTTTCAAGAGCACCTAAAATGTGAATTGGGAGTTGATGTATCTGGGCAGGACTTTTTACCGTTTCAAGACATCGATGAGAGTGTTCGAGAGGATATGAAATTGCTGCGAGAATGCCCCTTAATTCCAGATGATGTTATTATTTCAGGAGCTGTTTATGATGTAGATACAGGTAGTATGAGGGAAATATACTAACTTTCTAATTAAAAGCTTCTGGAGTAGCATGAAGTAGGATGAGAAGGTTGACAAGTTTTAGCTTTGATATTACTAATATAAAATAGTATAAGATAAGAGTATAAAAGTCTACTCTTGTCTTATTTTTTATTGAAAAATCGAGAAAAAAGCGCTACAATGGTAGATGGAAAAATGTTGTGAAAAACACAAGTGATACATAAATACCGGAGGAAATCATGTCTTTTTCTGATTTAAAGCTGTTTGCCCTTTCTTCAAATAGAGAATTGGCAGAGCGTGTGGCGCAAGAGATTGGGATAGAGTTGGGAAAATCGACTGTTCGTCAATTTTCAGACGGAGAAATTCAAGTTAATATCGAAGAATCTATCCGTGGAAAACACGTCTTTATTCTACAATCAACTAGCTCACCAGTAAATGATAATCTACTTGAGATTTTGATTATGGTAGACGCTTTGAAGCGCGCCAGTGCAGAATCTGTCAACGTTGTTATGCCTTATTATGGTTACGCACGTCAGGATAGAAAGGCTAGAGCGCGTGAACCAATCACTGCAAAACTCGTTGCAAATATGCTTGAAGTGGCTGGAGTTGATCGTTTGTTGACGATTGATTTGCACGCTGCGCAGATTCAAGGTTTCTTTGATATTCCGGTGGATCACTTGATGGGCGCTCCATTGATTGCGGATTATTTTGAGCGTCGTGGCATGGTTGGTTCCGACTATGTCGTTGTCAGCCCAGACCACGGTGGGGTGACTCGTGCTCGTAAATTAGCAGAATTTTTGAAAACTCCAATTGCCATTATCGACAAGCGTCGTAGTGTAGACAAGATGAATACTAGTGAAGTTATGAATATCATTGGTAAGGTAGAAGGTAAGACTTGTATCTTGATTGACGATATGATTGATACAGCTGGAACCATTTGTCATGCGGCTGATGCTCTAGCAGAAGCAGGAGCTGTTGAAGTTTACGCAAGTTGTACGCACCCAGTTCTTTCTGGTCCAGCAATGGAGAATATCCAGAAATCAGCCATTAAAAAATTGGTTGTTTTGGACACTATCTATCTTCCAGAAGAACGTTTAATTGATAAGATTGAACAAATTTCTATCGCTCATCTCCTAGGTGATGCTATTGTACGTATCCATGAAAAACGTCCTCTTTCTCCATTATTTAGTATCGAGAAAAAAATCTAAACTTTCACTTGAATAAACGAATTTCCTAGCATACTTTTCTCTTGCTAGGAAATTTTTTTGTAGCCAATAACTGCAAGCCTTTTCAAAATGTGCTATACTGATGAAAAGGAGGATTTCTATGACTCAAGAATTTATCAATCCAAGTGATGGAGTGGTCCGTCAGTATCTAGCAACCAGTAAAACTCTAGCTGTAGTAGGCTTATCCGATCGTGAGGAAACAACTAGCAATCGAGTGACTAAAGAAATGCAGGCTCGTGGCTATAAAATTATTCCAGTAAACCCTAAAGCTGCAGGTGGAGAGATTTTGGGAGAAAAGGTTTATGCCAGTCTAGCTGAAATTCCTTTCCCTGTAGATATCGTCAATGTATATCGTCGCAGTGAATTTTTACCTGATGTAGCACGAGACTTTCTCAAGGCGGATGCCAAGATTTTCTGGGCACAACTAGGACTTGAAAGTTTGGAAGCAGAAGAAATCTTGCGTGCTGGGGGATGCGATGACATCGTGATGAACCGTTGTATTAAGAGAGAACATACACGTTTAATTCTTGAACAATAAAAAGGTAGCTGATGGGCTACCTTTTGTGTTGTACTCAATGAAAATCAAAGAGCAAACTAGGAAACTAGCCGCAGGCTGTACTTGAGTACGGCAAGACGACGTTGACGTGGTTTGAAGAGATTTTCGAAGTGTATTAGAAAATGCCGATGAGTGTTTGCATACCAAGACTAGTCAGGATGATAGCAATCCAGCAAAGGGCTCCAAGAAGAATGGATTTTCCACTGGATTTGATCATTGCGATGAGGTTTGTTTTGAGACCAATAGCACTCATAGCCATGATGATGAGAAATTTGGAGAGTTGTTTGAGAGGTGAAAAGAAGCTATTGCTGACACCGAATGATGTGAGAAGAGTAGTTAGCAGAGAAGCTAGGATAAAGTAGAGAATAAAAACGGGGAAGATTTTTTTAAGCTTCACTCCTTGGTTGTTACCTTGTTGACGGCTCTGCCAGTAGGAGAGGAAGAGAGTAATAGGGATAATAGCCAGGGTGCGTGTCAGTTTGACAATAGTAGCAGATTCGAGGGTATTGCTTTGGTAAAGACTATCCCAGGCGCTAGCTGTGGCTGTTACAGAGGATGTATCGTTGACTGCAGTACCCGCAAAGAGAGCAAAACCTTCGTTGGAGAGATGGAGCCAAGAACCTAGAGTTGGAAAGATAAGAGCTGCCAATACATTGAAGAAAAAGATAACAGAAATGGCTTGGGCCACTTCTTTTTCCTTGGCGTGAATAACAGGAGCAGTCGCTGCAATGGCAGAACCGCCACAGATAGAAGATCCAACTCCAATCAAGGTAGCTAGCTTTGTATCAAGGTCAAAAAAGCGCTGGAAGAGATAGGCAACAACCAAGGCGATAGAAATGGTTGAAAGGATGACAGGAAGGGAAGATTTTCCAACTGCGAAAACTTGAGAGATATTGAGTCCAAATCCAAGCAAGATAACAGCATACTGAAGCAATTTTTTGGAGCTATAAGTCAAGCCGGCATCCAGTTGTGTATAGGAAGTGATAAAAGGATGGAGAATCATTCCGATAAAAATGGCAAAAACTGGTGCTCCTACAACAGGCAAGAAGCTTCCTAACGCCCAAGAAATGATAGATATAATAAGACAGGCTAACAGTCCTGCCCAATTTTTTGATAGAAATGACATAAAAACCTCCGAAAATAAGCACTTCTTATTATAAGCTTGTCTATCAGAAAAGTAAAATAGAAAGTAGGAATAAGGTTGTAAATTAACGGAATTTTGCGGTCAGAGAGCTTTTGTAGTATAATAGATATATGTTCTTTGATCAAGGAGGATATATATGGACTTAACCAAACGCTTTAATAAACAATTAGATAAGATACAAGTTTCCTTGATTCGTCAATTTGACCAGGCTATTTCAGAGATTCCTGGAGTCCTGCGATTGACCTTGGGAGAACCAGATTTTACAACACCAGATCATGTCAAGGAAGCTGCAAAGCGAGCCATTGACCAAGATCAATCCTACTATACAGGGATGAGTGGTTTGTTGACCTTGCGTCAGGCGGCGAGTGATTTTGTAAAAGAGAAATATCAGCTAGACTACAATCCAGAGAATGAAATCTTGGTCACAATTGGTGCGACAGAGGCTCTATCAGCTACTCTGACAGCTATTTTGGAGGAAGGAGACAAGGTTCTCTTGCCAGCTCCTGCCTATCCTGGCTATGAGCCAATAGTTAATCTAGTTGGTGCAGAGATTGTCGAGATTGATACGACTGATAACGGTTTTGTCTTAACTCCAGAAATGCTAGAAAAAGCGATTTTAGAGCAAGGTGACAAGCTCAAGGCAGTTATCCTCAACTATCCAGCCAATCCGACAGGAATTACTTATAGTCGCGAGCAATTAGAAGCCTTGGCAGCTGTTTTACGTAAGTATGAGATTTTCGTAGTCTGTGATGAAGTCTACTCAGAATTGACCTATACAGGGGAAAATCATGTATCTTTGGGAACTATGTTGAGAGATCAGGCAATTATTATTAACGGTCTTTCTAAATCCCATGCCATGACAGGTTGGCGTTTAGGTTTTATCTTTGCACCAGCAAACTTCACAGCTCAACTCATCAAGAGTCATCAGTATTTGGTAACTGCTGCAAACACCATGGCGCAACATGCTGCGGTGGAAGCATTGACAGCTGGTAAGAACGATGCAGAACCCATGAAGAAGGAATATATCCAGCGTCGGGACTACATTATCGACAAGATGACTGACCTTGGCTTTGAAATCATCAAGCCGGACGGTGCTTTTTATATCTTTGCTAAGATTCCAGCAGGCTATAATCAAGATTCTTTTGCTTTTCTGAAGGATTTTGCCCAGAAGAAGGCTGTTGCCTTTATTCCTGGTGCTGCATTTGGACAGTATGGAGAAGGCTATGTTCGCCTATCTTATGCAGCTAGCATGGGAACCATCAGAGAAGCTATGAAACGACTTGAGGAGTACATGAGAGAGGCATGATTCAATCGATTACGAGTCAGGGTTTAGTACTTTACAATCGAAATTTTCGAGAGGATGATAAGCTTGTTAAAATCTTTACAGAACAGGCAGGCAAGCGCATGTTTTTTGTCAAACACGCCGGCCAATCCAAACTAGATCCTGTCATTCAACCTTTAGTCTTAGCCCATTTTCTCCTAAAAGTCAATGACGATGGACTTAGTTACATAGAAGATTATCATGAGGTGAAGACTTTTCCGAAAATCAATAGTGACCTCTTTGTTATGGCTTATGCGACTTACGTTGCAGCCTTGGCAGATGCGAGTTTGCAGGATAACCAAGAAGATGGTCCCTTATTTGCTTTTTTGCAAAAGACTTTAGAGCTGATGGAAGAGGGCTTAGATTATCAAGTTTTGACAAATATTTTTGAAATTCAAATATTGACACGTTTTGGAATTAGTCTCAACTTTAATGAGTGTACCTTTTGTCATCGTGTGGGGCAAGCCTTTGACTTCTCCTTCAAATACGGGGGTTGTCTTTGTCCCGATCATTACCATGAAGATGAGAAACGATGTCATTTAAATCCCAATATTCCTTATCTGCTCAATCAATTTCAAGCCATTGATTTTGAGACCTTGGAGACTATCTCACTTAAGGCCGAAATCAAGCAGGACTTGCGCAAGTTTATGGACCAAATCTACGAGGAATATGTCGGCATTCATCTGAAATCAAAGAAATTTATTGATTCCCTAGCCGACTGGGGACAACTACTGAAAGAGGAAGACAAATGAAAAAAATCGCAGTTGATGCAATGGGTGGCGATTACGCACCACAAGCTATTGTAGAGGGAGTTAATCAAGCCCTTGCTGACTTTTCAGATATTGAGATTCAACTTTACGGAGACGAAAGTAAAATCAACCAATATCTAACAGCTACGGAGCGCGTCAGCATTATCCATACAGATGAGAAAATAAATTCTGATGATGAGCCTACAAAAGCTATCCGCAAGAAGAAAAATGCCAGCATGGTATTGGCAGCTAAGGCTGTTAAGGATGGAGAGGCAGATGCAGTTCTTTCTGCAGGAAATACAGGTGCCTTGTTAGCAGCAGGATTTTTCATCGTTGGTCGTATCAAAAATATCGATCGACCAGGTCTTATGTCAACCTTGCCAACTATTGATGGAAAAGGTTTTGACATGCTTGACCTTGGTGCCAATGCAGAAAATACCGCCCATCACCTGCATCAATACGCTATCTTAGGTTCCTTCTATGCTAGAAATGTTCGTGGTATTGAAAACCCTCGTGTAGGTTTGCTTAATAACGGGACAGAGAGTAGCAAGGGAGATCCACTCCGCAAGGAAGCCTATGACCTATTAGTGGCTGACGAGAGTTTGAATTTCGTCGGGAACGTGGAAGCGCGTGATTTGATGGATGGTGTTGCTGATGTAGTCGTAACAGATGGTTTCACGGGAAACGCTGTGCTCAAAGCTATTGAAGGGACTGCTATGGGTATCATGGGCTTGCTTAAAAATGCTATTGTAGGTGGCGGTCTTAGAGCCAAGCTAGGGGCTTTCCTTCTTAAGGATAACCTCAGAGGTTTGAAAAAACAGCTCAACTATTCAGATGTTGGAGGCGCAGTTCTGTTTGGTGTTAAGGCACCAGTAGTTAAGACTCATGGCTCAAGTGATGCCAAGGCTGTCTATAGCACAATACGCCAAATTCGTACCATGCTTGAGACAGATGTAGTTGCCCAAACTGCGCGTGAATTTTCAGAGGAATAAGGAGAACAATATGACAGAACAACAAATTTTTGACCGTATCGTAACCATCATTCAAGAACGTCAAGGAGAGGACTTTGTAGTTACTGAAAACTTGAGTTTAAAGGATGATTTAGATGCTGATTCAGTAGATTTGATGGAATTTATTCTAACAGTTGAGGATGAATTTGGAATCGAAATTAGTGATGAAGAAATCGATCATCTCCAAAGCGTCGCAGATGTATTGGAAATTATCAAAAATAGAATGTAAGAAAAAGCGACATGCAGGGCATGTTGCTTTTTTTGTCGTATGGAATATTTATTTTAACGAATTTTAAAATCCATATGCTTGCTTAAACTTTTAAAAGTGCTATTTGGGTGTAGATACTGCTTTTTTAGAAAGAGTTATCAATTTCTTATTTTGTTTGGCTAAAATAATCTTACAGAGTTTTTAATTAGGTTGTTAAGAAAAGGATAAGAATATGAAATTTAGAAAAAAACACTATCGCTCACAGATGGATCAAAAGGACTGCGGAGTGGCTTCGTTGGCCATGGTGTTTAGCTGTTTTGGAAGCCATTATTCATTAGCACATCTGCGTGAATTAGCCAAAACGACTATAAATGGGACGACAGCTTTGGGTCTGGTGAAGGCTGCGGAAACATTAGGTTTTGAGCCACAAGCCATTCAAGCAGACATGACTTTGTTTGATTCTCCAAATTTAATCTTTCCTTTTGTGGTTCACGTGCTGAAGGACAAAGAATTATTTCATTATTATGTAGTGACAGGGATGGATAAGCAGAATATCCATATAGCTGATCCAGATCCAGAGGTTAGATTGACCAAACTATCGCGTGAAAGATTTGAAGAAGAATGGACAGGAACAACGATCTTTGTGGCTCCCTCCCCAAATTATCAGCCACATAAGGACAAGAATCAGAGTTTGACTTCTTTTCTACTTATTTTGATAAATCAGAAAGGTTTGATCACCAATATCATATTAGCGACCGTTCTAGTAACCTTGATTAACATCGTTGGTTCATACTATCTACAATCTATTATTGATACCTATGTACCGAATCAAACATCTTCGACCCTTAGTATTATTTCTATATGCCTTGTTATCGTTTATGCTCTCCAGCAGATTTTGTCTTTTGCTCAAGATTACCTTTTAATTGTCCTTGGACAACGTCTATCGATTGATGTTATTTTATCTTATATCAAACATATTTTTAATCTACCTATGTCCTTTTTTGCAACACGTCGGACGGGGGAAATCGTGTCACGATTTACAGATGCTAATAGTATCATAGATGCCTTGGCTTCAACCACTATTTCAATTTTTTTGGATATATCTATGATGTTGATTATTTCTATAATTTTGTTTTTGCAAAATAGTAATCTCTTTTTCATAAGCTTATTAGGTCTTCCCATTTATGCTCTAATTATTATTGCTTTTATGAAACCTTTTGAAAAGATGAACCGGGATACTATGGAAGCAAATGCAACCTTATCATCTTCCGTTATAGAGGATATTAATGGAATTGAAACGATTAAATCCCTGGTTAGCGAAAAAACATGCTACCAAAAGCTTGATAGGGAATTTGTGGACTATCTGAAAAGATCCTTTACTTATAGCAGAGCAGAAAGTCAGCAAAAAGCTCTTAAAAAATTTGCTCAACTGTTGCTAAATGTCTGCGTTTTATGGATGGGTGCTAATTTCGTTATGGATGGAAAGATGAGTTTAGGCCAGTTGATTACGTATAATACGCTTCTTTATTATTTCACCAATCCTCTAGAAAACATCATCAACCTTCAGACTAAGCTCCAAACAGCTCAAGTTGCGAATAGTCGTCTCAACGAGGTATATCGGGTCAAATCTGAGTTTGAAGGACAGAAAATGGTAGAGGATTTGAGTATGGTTCAAGGAGATATGACTTTTAAGGGAATTCACTACAAGTATGATTATGGTCAAGATATCTTATCGGATATAAATTTGATAATCAAACATGGCTCTAAAATAGCTCTTGTAGGGGTTTCAGGATCAGGGAAGTCGACCTTGGCTAAGATGATGGTTAATTTTTTTAACCCAAGTCAGGGAGAAATCAGACTGGGGGATATGAATTTAAATCAGATTGATAAAAAGTCTCTGCGCCAACATATCAACTATTTACCTCAGCAACCTTATGTATTCAATGGAACAATTTTAGAAAATCTTCTCCTTGGAGCCAAGGAGGGTACGACTCAGGAGGATATACTACGTGCAGTTGAGCTAGCAGAAATTCGTGAAGATATTGAGCGTATGCCCTTGAATTACCAGACAGAATTGACTTCTGATGGGACAGGGATTTCTGGTGGTCAACGCCAGAGGATTGCATTGGCGCGTGCTCTCTTGACAGATGCTCCTATCTTGATTTTGGATGAGGCGACGAGCAGTCTAGATATCTTAACAGAGAAACGGATAGTAGACAATCTCATGAATCTAGATAAGACCTTGATTTTCATTGCTCACCGCTTGACTATTGCTGAACGGGTGGAGAAAGTTATTGTTTTGGATCGGGGTAAGATTGTAGAAGAGGGGAATCATGATGACTTGCTTGCTCGAAATAGTTTTTATGCTCATTTAGTTAACTGTTAGAAAGGATAAAGAATGTACCTTGAATTTTTAGAAAGTACGGAATTTTATAATCGACGTTATCATAATTTTTCCAGTCGAGTGATTTTTCCTATGTCACTTTTGGTAGTGTTTATGTTTGGATTTGCAATGTTTGCAGAAAAGGAAATAAGTTTATCTTCGAAAGCTACAGTTGAACCTAGTCGTATCATTGCTAATATCCAGTTAACTAGTAATCGGCGTATGGTAGTTAATTATCTGGAAGGGAACAAACAGGTGCAACAAGGAGATTTACTTGTTCAGTATCAGGAATTAGGTGATGTACTTCAGGATGAAGTCAATGCTAGTCAGTTGGATAACTTTAGAGACCATCAAAGTAAAACAAGTAATCTTAAGAATAGTGCTACACGTCAAAATATAGGTCTCTCTTCTCAGAATTCTTCGATTGTACAAGAGCAGATAGATTTAGAAGCAGAAATAGGAGAAAAAAGCCAAACTAGCTTACTCGAAGGAGGAACAATAAGAGCCAAGGAGGACGGAGTTCTTTATCTCAATCCTGAAAGGAATCAATCTGCGGTAGTCACAGAAGGAAAATTACTGGCTAAATTATATCCACTATTGGATAGAGAAGGAACAGCAAAATTGACGGCTTATCTTAGTTCAAAAGATATTGTGGGAATCAAGATTGGAGATTTTGTGCGCTTTACCACGACTAATGCCACCAATGATCAAGTGAGACTTGTTTCTACTATCACTAGTATTGATACAATTGCAACCAAAACTGACCAAGGAAATTTCTTTAAAATAGAAGCGGAAACAAAAATAACTCAAGAACAAGCTGAAAAGCTTAGATATGGATTAGAAGGCCGCTTACAAATAATCACAGGCAAGAAAAGTTATTTACGCTATTATTTGGATGATTTTTTGAATAGGGAATAATGTTCACTTTTTAAAATAATATTTTAAAACTGTAATCCTAAAATGATTTACAGTTTTTATAAAACTCAAAGGGCGAATACGTTATTGTTCGCAAAATATTTGATTTCTGCCTGTTTTTGTGTTAGAATGAGGCCAAGTAATACGAAAGGCGAATAATAAAATGTCCAGTAAACTTATTTATACGGGAAAAGCTAAAGATATCTATACTACTGAAGACGAAAATGTGATTAAGTCCGTTTATAAGGACCAGGCTACCATGCTGAATGGTGCTCGCAAAGAGACTATCAAAGGCAAAGGTGTACTGAATAATCAGATTTCGTCTCTTATTTTTGAAAAATTGAATGCTGCGGGTGTGGCTACTCACTTTATCGAACGTATTTCTGATACAGAACAACTTAACAAGAAGGTTTCAATCATTCCTTTGGAGGTTGTGCTTCGTAACGTGACTGCGGGTTCTTTCTCCAAACGGTTTGGCGTTGAAGAAGGTTTGGATTTGGAAACTCCAATCGTTGAATTTTACTATAAGAACGATGATTTGGATGATCCATTCATCAATGATGAGCATGTGAAGTTCTTGGATATTGCCAATGATGAACAAATTGCTTATATCAAGGAAGAAACGCGTCGTATCAATGAATTGCTGAAAGATTGGTTTGCACAAATTGGTCTTCGTTTGATTGACTTTAAATTGGAATTTGGTTTTGATAAGGATGGCAAAATCATCTTGGCAGACGAATTTTCACCAGATAACTGTCGCCTTTGGGATGCTGAGGGGCACCATATGGACAAGGATGTTTTCCGTAGAGATTTGGGCAGTCTAACGGATGTTTATAAGGTCGTGTTAGAAAAATTGCAGGGATTGAAGTAAAGTTATACTTGGTCGTCATTACAATCTTTAAGTAGAAATAGATAAAGGAACTAAAATGGATAAACGTATTTTCGTTGAGAAAAAAGCTGATTTTCGTGTCAAATCTGACTCTTTAGTAAAAGAATTACAGCATAATCTTCAGTTGAAAACCTTGAAGGATCTTCGGATTGTTCAGGTTTATGATGTTTTTGGTTTGGCAGAGGATTTGTTTGCGCGTGCGGAAAAACACATCTTCTCTGAGCAAGTGACCGATACTGTTTTGGATGAAGCTGCGGTTCAGGCTGATCTTGAGAAGGTTGCTTTCTTTGCTATCGAAAGTTTGCCTGGTCAATTTGACCAACGTGCAGCATCTTCACAGGAAGCTTTGCTTTTGCTTGGTAGCTCAAGTGATGTAACGGTGAATACAGCACAACTCTACTTGGTCAATAAGGATATTGATGCGAATGAATTGGAAGCTGTCAAAAACTACCTCTTGAACCCAGTGGATTCTCGTTTCAAAGATATCACTGTTGGTATTGCGAAACAGGATTTCTCTGAGTCTGACAAGACCATTCCAAATTTGGATTTCTTTGAAACATATACAGCAGAAGATTTTGCACAGTATAAGGCAGAACAAGGATTGGCCATGGAAGTGGATGACCTTCTCTTCATTCAAGACTATTACAAGTCAATTGGACGTGTGCCAACTGAGACTGAGTTGAAGGTGTTGGATACTTACTGGTCTGACCACTGTCGTCACACCACTTTCGAGACTGAGTTGAAAAACATCGACTTCTCAGCTTCTAAATTCCAAAAACAATTGCAAGCGACTTATGACAAGTATATCGCCATGCGTGATGAGTTGGGACGTACGGAAAAACCTCAAACTTTGATGGATATGGCGACTATTTTTGGTCGTTATGAGCGTGCTAATGGTCGTTTGGACGACATGGAAGTGTCTGATGAAATCAATGCCTGCTCTGTTGAAATTGAAGTGGATGTTAATGGTGTCAAAGAACCATGGCTTCTCATGTTCAAGAACGAAACCCACAACCACCCAACGGAGATTGAACCATTTGGTGGAGCGGCTACTTGTATCGGTGGGGCCATTCGTGACCCATTGTCAGGTCGTTCATATGTTTACCAAGCCATGCGTATCTCAGGTGCTGGTGATATTACAACACCAATTGCTGAAACTCGTGTTGGTAAATTGCCACAACAAGTAATTTCTAAAACAGCGGCTCACGGTTATTCTTCATATGGTAACCAAATTGGTCTTGCAACAACTTATGTTCGTGAATACTTCCACCCTGGTTTCGTTGCGAAACGTATGGAGCTAGGTGCCGTTGTCGGTGCGGCTCCCAAGGGAAATGTTGTTCGTGAAAAACCTGAAGCAGGTGATGTGATTATCTTGCTCGGTGGTAAGACTGGACGTGATGGTGTCGGTGGTGCGACAGGTTCTTCTAAAGTTCAAACAGTTGAATCTGTTGAGACAGCTGGTGCTGAGGTTCAAAAAGGGAATGCTATCGAAGAACGTAAGATCCAACGTCTTTTCCGTAATGGGGAAGTGACACGTCTTATCAAGAAATCAAATGACTTTGGTGCTGGTGGTGTCTGTGTGGCTATCGGTGAATTGGCTGATGGTCTTGAAATTGATCTAGACAAAGTGCCATTGAAATACCAAGGTTTGAACGGTACAGAAATTGCCATCTCTGAATCTCAAGAACGGATGGCTGTAGTGGTTCGTCCAGATGATGTAGATGCCTTCATTGCAGCATGTAATAAAGAAAATATTGATGCTGTTGTCGTTGCGACAGTGACTGAAAAACCAAATCTTGTTATGCACTGGAATGGCGAAACCATCGTTGATTTGGAACGTCGTTTCCTTGATACAAACGGTGTACGTGTAGTTGTGGATGCTAAGGTGGTTGACAAGGATGTCAAGCTTCCAGAAGAACGCCAAACATCTACCGAAACCCTTGAAGCAGATACTCTTGAAGTCTTGGCAGATCTTAACCATGTTAGCCAAAAAGGGTTACAAACCATCTTTGATAGCTCAGTTGGTCGTTCAACAGTCAATCACCCACTTGGTGGTCGCTACCAAATCACACCAACGGAAGCTTCTGTACAGAAATTGCCAGTCCAACATGGTGTGACAACAACTGCTTCTGTTATGGCGCAAGGGTTCAACCCTTATGTAGCAGAATGGTCTCCATATCATGGTGCTGCTTATGCGGTCATCGAAGCAACCGCTCGTTTGGTTGCTGCCGGTGCAAACTGGTCTAAGGCTCGTTTCTCTTATCAAGAATACTTCGAGCGTATGGATAAACAAGCAGAGCGTTTTGGTCAACCAGTAGCTGCTCTTCTAGGCTCTATTGAAGCTCAGATTCAACTTGGTTTGCCATCTATCGGTGGGAAAGACTCTATGTCTGGTACCTTTGAAGAATTGACAGTACCACCAACCTTGGTTGCTTTTGGTGTCACAACTGCAGATAGCCGTAAGGTCCTTTCTCCAGAATTTAAAGCTACTGGTGAAAATATCTATTACATCCCAGGTCAAGCTTTGGGACAAGAAATTGACTTTGATCTTATCAAGTCTAACTTTGCTCAGTTTGAAGCTATACAAGCTGATCACAAAGTGACAGCAGCATCAGCTGTCAAATATGGTGGTGTCCTTGAAGCTCTTGTCCTTGCAACATTTGGTAACCATATTGGTGCCACTGTAACCCTTGAAAATCTTGAGACTGCCTTGACAGCTCAATTGGGTGGATTCGTCTTCACATCTCCGGAAGAGATTTCAGGTGTTGCCAAGATTGGACAAACAGCAGCTGACTTTACACTTACTGTCAATGGTGTAAGGCTTGATGGACACAAACTTGACAGTGCCTTCCAAGGTAAATTGGAAGAGGTTTACCCAACGGAATTTGTACAAGCAACTGAGTTGGAAGAAGTACCTGCTGTGGCATCAGATGCTGTGATCAAAGCCAAAGAAACAGTTGAGACACCAGTGGTTTACATCCCGGTGTTCCCAGGGACCAACTCGGAGTATGACTCCGCTAAGGCCTTTGAAAAAGAAGGGGCCAAAGTCAACTTGGTACCATTTGTCACACTGAATGAAGAAGCGATTGTCAAGTCTGTTGACACCATGGTTGACAACATTGAAAAAGCAAACATTATCTTCTTTGCCGGTGGCTTCTCAGCCGCCGATGAACCAGATGGATCAGCTAAATTCATCGTTAATATCTTGCTCAATGAAAAAGTACGTTCAGCCATTGATAGCTTCATCGAAGGCGGTGGTTTGATCATCGGTATCTGTAACGGATTCCAAGCTCTTGTCAAATCAGGTCTTCTTCCATACGGTAACTTTGAAGATGCAAGTAGCACGAGTCCAACCCTCTTCTACAATGATGCCAACCAACACGTGGCTAAGATGGTTGAAACACGTATTGCCAACACCAACTCACCATGGCTTGCTGGCGTGAAAGTTGGTGACATCCATGCCATCCCAGTATCACATGGTGAAGGTAAGTTTGTCGTGACAGCTGAGGAATTTGCAGAACTTCGTGACAATGGTCAAATCTTTAGCCAATATGTTGACTTCGAAGGCAAACCAAGCATGGATTCTAAATACAATCCTAACGGTTCTGTCAATGCGATTGAAGGTATCACAAGCAAGAACGGTCAAATCATTGGTAAGATGGGACACTCAGAACGTTTCGAAGACGGTCTCTTCCAAAATATTCCAGGAAATAAAGACCAACACCTCTTTGCATCAGCGGTTAAATACTTTACTGGGAAATAGGCTTTGCAGATTTTCTAATAGATAACCATCAGTAAATGTAAAATCAAGTAGATCTAACTTGCGATAATTGCAAATGATTTGTTGTTGCGAGTGAAACGAGCTTCTGCCGTATCATTCCGCTCTAGTATCGTTAAGAAATGATACACAAATAAAAATTAGGTATATAAAATGACATACGAAGTAAAATCTCTTAATGAAGAATGTGGTGTTTTTGGTATCTGGGGTCACCCAGACGCTGCCAAATTGACCTATTTTGGACTCCATAGTCTTCAGCACCGTGGTCAGGAGGGGGCAGGAATCCTCTCCAATGACCAAGGGAAATTGAAGCGTCATCGTGATATGGGGCTTTTATCAGAAGTCTTCAAAAATCCTGCGAATTTGGATAAATTGACAGGAACTGGAGCTATTGGACACGTGCGTTATGCGACTGCGGGAGAAGCTTCTGTAGACAATATCCAACCTTTCCTTTTCCGCTTTCATGATATGCAGTTTGGTTTGGCTCATAATGGGAATCTGACCAATGCAGAATCGCTCAAGCAAGAATTGGAACAAAGAGGAGCGATTTTCAGCTCAACCTCTGACTCTGAAATCTTGGCTCACCTTATTCGCCGTAGCCACAATCCAAACCTGATGGGTAAAATTAAGGAAGCACTCAGTCTTGTCAAAGGTGGTTTTGCTTATCTCTTGATGTTTGAAGATAAGTTAATTGCAGCGCTTGATCCAAATGGGTTCCGTCCTCTGTCAATCGGGAAAATGGCTAATGGAGCAGTAGTGGTTTCATCTGAAACCTGTGCCTTTGAAGTAATCGGTGCTGAGTGGATTCGCGACGTAAAACCAGGCGAGATTGTCATTATTGATGATAGTGGTATCCAGTATGACAACTATACAAACGATACTCAGTTGGCTATCTGTTCCATGGAGTATATCTACTTCGCACGTCCTGACTCCAATATCCACGGAGTCAATGTCCATACGGCCCGTAAGAGAATGGGAGCTCAACTGGCACGTGAGTTCAAGTATGAAGCCGATATCGTAGTCGGGGTGCCAAACTCCTCTCTTAGCGCAGCTATGGGATTTGCGGAAGAATCAGGTCTGCCAAATGAAATGGGGCTCATCAAGAACCAATATACCCAACGAACCTTCATCCAGCCGACCCAAGAATTGCGCGAGCAAGGGGTTCGGATGAAGTTATCTGCTGTTTCTGGTGTGGTTAAAGGAAAACGTGTGGTCATGATTGATGACTCGATTGTACGAGGCACGACATCTCGTCGTATCGTAAAATTGCTGAAAGAAGCAGGTGCTACAGAAGTTCATGTGGCGATTGCTAGCCCAGCTCTGGCTTATCCATGTTTCTATGGAATTGATATTCAGAGTCGTGAGGAATTGATTGCGGCCAATCATACCGTTGAGGAAACTTGCCAAATCATTGGTGCGGATAGTTTGACCTATCTTTCGATTGATGGCTTGATTGATTCTATCGGCATCGAAACAGATGCGCCAAATGGCGGCCTCTGTGTGGCTTACTTTGATGGGAAATATCCAACTCCTCTCTACGACTATGAAGAAGAATATCGTAGAAGTTTGGAAGAAAAAACGAGTTTTTACAAATAAAATTCCCCATTGAAGGAAAGGAAAAGGAAAAAACAAATGACAAATAAAAATGCATACGCGCAGTCTGGTGTAGATGTTGAAGCGGGTTATGAAGTTGTTGAACGAATTAAAAAACACGTGGCACGTACAGAGCGTGCAGGTGTGATGGGCGCTCTTGGTGGTTTTGGTGGTATGTTTGACCTTTCAAAAACAGGTGTCAAAGAGCCTGTTTTGATCTCAGGGACGGACGGTGTTGGAACCAAGCTCATGCTTGCTATCAAGTATGACAAGCACGATACCATAGGTCAAGACTGTGTAGCCATGTGCGTCAATGACATCATCGCTGCAGGTGCTGAGCCCCTTTACTTCCTTGACTACGTAGCAACTGGTAAAAATGAACCAGCTAAGCTAGAACAAGTGGTTGCTGGTGTGGCTGAAGGTTGTGTACAAGCAGGTGCGGCCCTCATCGGTGGGGAAACTGCTGAAATGCCTGGTATGTATGGCGAAGACGACTATGACTTGGCTGGATTTGCTGTTGGTGTTGCAGAAAAATCTCAAATCATCGACGGTTCAAAAGTAGCAGAGGGAGACGTCCTTCTCGGACTTGCTTCAAGCGGAATCCACTCAAATGGTTACTCGCTCGTCCGTCGTGTCTTTGCCGATTATACAGGTGAAGAAGTATTGCCTGAGTTGGAAGGTAAGAAACTGAAAGACGTTCTTTTGGAGCCAACTCGCATCTATGTCAAGGCTGTCTTGCCACTGATCAAAGAAGAATTGGTCAATGGAATTGCCCACATCACAGGTGGTGGTTTCATCGAAAATGTACCTCGTATGTTCGCGGATGATTTGGCGGCTGAAATTGACGAAAGCAAAGTCCCAGTTCTTCCAATTTTCAAAGCCCTTGAAAAATATGGACAAATTAAACACGAAGAAATGTTTGAAATCTTCAACATGGGTATTGGTCTCATGCTTGCGGTTAAACCAGAACATGTGGAACGTGTCAAGGAACTTCTTGACGAACCTGTTTATGAAATCGGTCGGATTGTCAAGAAGACAGATGCAAGTGTGGTGATTAAATAATGGCTAAAAAGATTGCTGTTTTTGCCTCTGGCAACGGCTCAAACTTTCAGGTGATTGCAGAACAATTTCCAGTAGAATTTGTCTTTTCAGATCACCGGGATGCCTATGTCTTAGAACGTGCCGAAAAGCTAGGGGTTTTATCTTATGCCTTTGAACTTAAAGAGTTTGAGAACAAGGCAGACTACGAAGGAGCCATCGTCGAACTTTTGGATGAACACAAGATTGACTTGGTTTGTCTCGCAGGCTATATGAAAATCGTCGGCCCAACCTTGCTAGCAGCTTATGAAGGCCGTATCATCAATATTCACCCAGCTTTTCTCCCTGAATTTCCAGGCGCTCATGGTATTGAGGATGCTTGGAATGCTGGCGTTACTGAGAGCGGCGTTACTATTCACTGGGTGGACTCTGGTGTTGATACCGGTAAGGTCATCAAACAAGTCCGTGTGCCACGGTTAGCTGATGATACCATCGACAGTTTTGAAGCTCGCATCCATGAAACAGAGTACAAACTCTATCCAGAAGTCTTGGATAGTTTGGGGGCTGCACGAAAATAAGGAAGCTCTCGAGCTGAAAGAAAATTTTCGACTGTAGCACTGTAGCAAAGAAAGAACTTTTTTAAAAAGGAAAAGAAAGAACATGACTAAACGCGCACTTATTTCAGTCTCAGATAAGGCGGGCATTGTTGAATTTGCCCAAGAACTCAAAAAACTTGGTTGGGATATCATCTCAACAGGTGGTACCAAAGTTTCCCTTGATAATGCTGGTGTTGATACCATTGCCATTGACGATGTGACTGGTTTCCCAGAAATGATGGACGGTCGTGTCAAGACCCTCCACCCAAATATCCATGGCGGTCTCCTCGCTCGTCGTGACCTTGATAGCCACCTTCAAGCAGCTAAGGACAATAATATCGAATTGATTGACCTTGTTGTGGTCAACCTTTACCCATTCAAGGAAACCATTCTTAAACCAGACGTGACGTACGCTGATGCGGTTGAGAATATCGATATCGGTGGTCCATCAATGCTTCGTTCAGCAGCGAAGAATCACGCCAGCGTGACGGTTGTGGTAGACCCTGCTGACTATGCTGTGGTTTTGGACGAATTGGCAGCAAATGGCGAAACCTCTTACGAAACTCGTCAACGTTTGGCGGCTAAAGTTTTCCGTCACACAGCGGCTTATGATGCCTTGATTGCAGAATACTTCACAGCTCAAGTGGGTGAAAGCAAACCTGAAAAACTCACTCTGACTTATGACCTCAAGCAACCAATGCGTTACGGTGAAAATCCTCAACAAGACGCAGACTTCTACCAAAAAGCCTTGCCAACGGATTACTCCATTGCATCAGCGAAACAGCTTAACGGTAAGGAATTATCCTTTAACAACATTCGCGATGCGGACGCAGCTATCCGTATTATTCGCGATTTCAAAGAACGCCCAACGGTTGTGGCTCTCAAACACATGAACCCATGTGGAATCGGTCAGGCTGATGACATCGAAACAGCCTGGGACTACGCTTATGAGTCTGACCCAGTGTCTATCTTTGGTGGTATCGTCGTTCTCAACCGTGAGGTAGATGCTACGACAGCTGAGAAGATGCACGGCGTTTTCCTTGAAATCATCATCGCACCAAGCTATACAGATGAAGCGCTAGCCATTTTGACCAACAAAAAGAAAAATTTGCGCATTCTTGCCTTGCCATTTGATGCCCAAGATGCTAGTGAAGTGGAAGCAGAATACACAGGTGTTGTCGGTGGACTCCTCGTTCAAAATCAAGACGTGGTCAAAGAAAGCCTAGCTGACTGGCAAGTGGTGACCAAACGCCAGCCAACTGAGACAGAAGCGACTGCCCTTGAGTTTGCATGGAAAGCAATCAAGTATGTCAAATCAAACGGAATCATCGTGACTAATGATCACATGACACTGGGTGTTGGCCCAGGTCAAACTAACCGTGTGGCTTCCGTCCGTATTGCTATTGACCAAGCTAAAGATCGCCTTGACGGCGCTGTCCTTGCTTCGGATGCCTTCTTCCCATTTGCGGATAACGTGGAAGAAATTGCTAAGGCAGGTATCAAGGCCATCATCCAGCCTGGTGGATCCGTCCGTGACCAAGAATCTATCGAAGCTGCTGACAAATATGGCTTGACCATGGTCTTCACGGGTGTGAGACATTTTAGACATTAAGAAAATAGAAGGGAAGAAAACAGTTTCTTTCCTTTTTTTGCTTTAAAAGCGAAACGAAACAAGATTAAAACGAACGTTTATGTTATAATATTAGTAAATAATTCGCAAAAGAGGTTGAAAGATGAAGCTGTTAGTTGTCGGCTCGGGTGGTCGTGAACATGCCATTGCTAAGAAGTTGCTTGAGTCAAAAGATGTTGAAAAAGTCTTTGTAGCTCCTGGGAATGACGGGATGACTCTGGATGGTCTGGAATTGGTAAATATCTTTATTTCCGAACATTCTAAATTGATTGAGTTTGCAAAAGCCAACGATATTGCTTGGTCCTTTATCGGGCCAGATGACGCTCTTGCTGCTGGAATCGTGGATGATTTTAATAAAGCTGGTCTCAAGGCTTTTGGTCCGACTAAAGCTGCGGCTGAGCTTGAGTGGTCTAAGGATTTCGCTAAGGAAATCATGGTCAAATACGACGTTCCGACAGCAACCTATGGGACCTTCTCAGATTTCGAGGAAGCCAAGGACTACATCGAAGAAAAAGGTGCTCCAATCGTCGTCAAGGCAGACGGTTTGGCCCTTGGGAAAGGTGTCGTCGTTGCGGAGACAGTTGAGCAAGCAGTTGAAGCTGCTCACGAGATGCTTTTGGACAATAAATTCGGCGACTCAGGTGCGCGTGTGGTTATCGAGGAGTTTCTTGCAGGAGAGGAATTTTCACTTTTTGCCTTTGTCAATGGCGACAAGTTCTACATTATGCCAACGGCTCAGGACCACAAACGTGCCTATGATGGCGATAAGGGTCCTAACACGGGTGGTATGGGTGCCTATGCGCCAGTTCCTCACTTGCCACAGAGCGTGGTTGACACAGCGGTTGACACCATTGTCAAGCCAGTCCTCGAAGGTATGATCAAAGAAGGTCGTCCATACACAGGTGTCCTTTATGCCGGTCTTATCTTGACGGCTGATGGACCCAAAGTCATCGAGTTCAACGCTCGCTTCGGCGATCCTGAAACGCAAATCATCTTGCCTCGCTTGACATCAGATTTTGCACAAAATATCACGGACATTTTGGATGGCCAAGAGCCGGCCATCACTTGGACGGACAAGGGTGTGACACTGGGCGTAGTTGTAGCATCAAAGGGCTACCCACTCGCTTATGAGAAAGGTGTCAAGCTTCCTACCAAGACAGAAGGCGACATCATCACTTACTATGCCGGAGCTAAATTTGCTGAAAATAGCAGAGCACTGCTATCAAACGGTGGACGTGTCTATATGCTAGTCACCACAGCAGACACCGTCAAAGAAGCACAGGCCAGCATCTACCAAGAACTCGCCCAACAACAAACAGAAGGCCTCTTCTACCGTACGGATATTGGTAGCAAGGCCATAAAAGATTAACAGATATTATAGTTGTCATGGCGAGCGAAAGCGAGCCAAAGTAAGATAAAGGTCGCCGTGGTGAAAAGACCAGAACAGTATCTGTTCTGGTCTAGGGAAAATTTGAGACCTTAGACTCAAATTTTAGGAATGAAACCGAAGGTTTGCTTCCGTCCCCACCACCTAAGACCATTATCAATAAAGAAGAAAAAGGAAAAATTATGACTAAACCAATTATTTCCATCATCATGGGCTCAAAATCCGACTGGGCAACCATGCAAAAAACAGCTGAAGTCCTCGACCGTTTCGGTGTAGCCTACGAAAAGAAAGTTGTCTCTGCCCACCGTACACCTGACCTCATGTTCAAACATGCCGAGGAAGCACGTAGCCGTGGCATCAAGGTCATCATCGCGGGTGCAGGTGGCGCAGCTCACTTGCCAGGGATGGTTGCTGCTAAAACAACCCTTCCAGTTATTGGTGTGCCCGTCAAATCACGTGCTCTTAGCGGTGTGGATTCGCTCTATTCCATCGTTCAGATGCCAGGTGGTGTGCCAGTCGCAACTATGGCGATTGGTGAAGCTGGTGCAACCAATGCAGCCCTCTTTGCCCTCCGTCTCCTCTCAGTAGAAGACAAGGCCATTGCGGATGCACTTGCTAACTTTGCTGAAGAACAAGGAAAAATCGCAGAGGTGTCTACAAATGAGCTCATCTAAAACAATCGGAATTATCGGTGGCGGTCAGCTTGGTCAGATGATGGCGATCTCAGCTATCTACATGGGGCACAAGGTTATCGCGTTGGATCCTGCAGTGGATTGTCCGGCCTCTCGCGTGGCGGAAATCATCGTGGCCCCTTACGACGATGTAGATGCTCTTCGTCAGTTGGCAGAACGCTGTGATGTTCTCACTTATGAATTTGAAAATGTTGATGCTGACGGTTTGGATGCTGTTATCAAAGATGGACAACTCCCACAAGGGACAGACCTGCTTCGCATTTCTCAAAACCGTATTTTTGAAAAGGACTTTCTCTCAAATAAGGCCCAAGTCACCGTGGCACCTTATAAGGTTGTGACCTCAAGCCAAGATTTGGCAGATATTGACCTATCGAAAAACTATGTCCTCAAGACAGCGACAGGTGGCTACGATGGCCATGGACAAAAGGTTATTCGCTCAGCGGAAGATTTAGAAGAAGCCTATGCACTAGCGGATTCAGCTGACTGTGTTTTGGAAGAATTTGTCAATTTCGACTTGGAGATTTCTGTCATTGTATCTGGGAATGGTAAGGATGTGACGGTTTTCCCCGTTCAGGAAAATATCCACCGCAACAATATCCTGTCTAAGACTATCGTGCCAGCTCGTATTCCAGCAAGTTTAGCAGAAAAAGCCAAAGCCATGGCAGTACGAATAGCTGAACAACTCAACTTGTCTGGAACTCTTTGCGTGGAAATGTTTGAGACTGCTGATGACATCATCGTCAACGAAATCGCGCCACGCCCACATAACTCTGGACACTACTCAATCGAAGCCTGTGATTTTTCACAATTTGACACACATATCTTGGGCGTTCTCGGAGCACCACTTCCAGCAATCTACCTCCATGCTCCAGCCGTCATGCTCAATGTCCTCGGCCAGCATGTCGAAGCTGCTGAAAAATATGTGACAGAAAATCCAAGCGCTCACCTCCACTTATATGGTAAACTAGAAGCAAAGCACAACCGCAAAATGGGACATGTGACTTTGTTTAGTGATGTGCCGGATAGTGTGGATGAGTTTGGGGAAGGGATTGATTTTTGAAATGGCAGAAGAATTTGATGAATTGCTAGATGATGAAATAACGACCGTAACACTGACCTATACGGATGATTTGATTGTTCCAGAGATTGCAGATAGAGAGGGGATTCATATTTTAGAGAGAGCTGGTAATCAGCTAGTCTTAGAATATTCTTGTTCCGAGAAGGAAGTTAAGGATTATCTGAGTAGTTACGGCCTGCCTAGACTTCCTGAGAGAATTTCATTTGAATTTTCTATACATGAAGACTTAGAAAATGATAATCTTTAAAGCTAAATGGAGACCAGTTTATGATTCAAATTATTGTCAACGCGTTTGTTAAACAAGAGAAGCCAGACAACTATTGATGGAAAGGGACTGATTTTTAAAATGGTAGAAGAATTCGATGATGTATTCGAAGATGATATTACTACTCTAACATTTACATATGCGGACGATGTAGAGATTCCAGAAATTCCTGATGCAGAAGGGATTCATGTTGTAGAGATAACAAATAACCAACTAGTTATAAAGCATATCCGCGATGATGATGAGGTCTATGATTATATAAAGAGTTTTGGATTAACGAGCCGTCCTATAAAACTTTCGATTGAATTTTTTGCTTACGAAGATCCTGAGGAAGAAGAAAATTTTTGAATTTAATTGAGAAAATCTATGATTCAACTCATCGTCAACGCATTTGTCGAAAAATAGAAGCCAGACAACTACTGCTGGAAAGGAATTGATTTTTAAGGGAAAATAGCGATTCTAGGACTTGGAGTGATCGGGACTACTTATGCCTATGCTTTTCAAAAAGCAGGTCATCAGGTGGAACACGTACTGAGAGATAGTAAGAAAAACAATGCTCCCAAGGAGTTGTTGGTTGATCTGCTAGATGGTCGCTATCATTCCAAGGGTGAAAATAAGCACGACACCTATGAGGTTCATGTGGCGGAAACTGATTCGGAATATGATTTTATTTTTCTCAGTGTGCGTCATGGGTTTGTCAAAGAAGCTGTGGAAACCTTGCGAAAAAATAATATCAAAGGCACACTTGTTTTCTTCTGTAATTTCTGGGATACTCGAAAAGAGGTACAGGAGTGGGCAGGAGATTACGACTATATTCTGTCTTTTCCGACAGCGGGTGGTCATATGCAGGAGGATCATTTAGATGGCGTCTTGTTTGACCATTTAATGCTAGAAGGTGAGCAAAAAGCACACATTTCTAACTATGGTGATTTGACGGATTTACTGACTTCTGCAGATTTGAAGTGGGAAGTGCCTCATGATATGGTCGAGTGGATTTGGATTCACATGGCGATTAATGCGGGTGTTACTTCGACAGCTGCTCGTTCAGGGAATCTGGAAAACCCAGAAGAACTGGCTCTGAACTTGATGAATAGTTCTTCGGAATTATCATTGGCCATCAAGGCCATTCGAGAGGCTCTGAAAGTCGTAGAAGCACGTGGTGTAAATTTGAAGCTTTATAAAGCTGAACTCTTACCTTACAAAATTCCCTCATGGATTGCAGGAAAAGCCATGAAAATCATGTTTGCGAAAAATGAGCTGACACGAAAAATTATGACCTTGCACAATGATAAACAGGATATTTTCTACTGTTGTCAAAGTGTCTATCAGACAGGTCAGGAGTTAGGTGTTGAGATGCCCATTCTTGAAGCAAATATGAAGGGGATTTCGCTTTAGGAGGTTTTTATGATTCAACTCATTGTCAACGCATTTATCGAAAAAGAGAAAACTGGAGCAGTCGTCGAAGTCTTGTATGCTAGTAGCAATCACGAAAAAGTGACAGATAAGTATGAAGAGCTGGTTACTCAATATCCTGAAAACTATTTAGCTATCTATGATGTCCCGCTGGATACGGATTTGAATACATTAGATCATTATCCATCTTTGTGGATTGGGAAAGAAGAATTTGAGTAAAGTGATGGCCGCTTGCTAACTGATGTGGAACATCAAAAGAAAGGAAAATTAAACATGATCGAACGTTACTCTCGCCCAGAAATGGCGAACATTTGGAGTGAAGAAAATAAATACCGTGCTTGGCTTGAGGTGGAAATCTTGGCTGATGAGGCATGGGCTGAGTTGGGAGAAATCCCTAAGGAAGATGTGGCTTTGATTCGCGAAAAAGCGGACTTTGATATCGACCGTATTTTGGAGATTGAGCAGGAGACTCGCCACGATGTGGTGGCTTTCACACGTGCGGTTTCTGAGACTCTTGGTGAAGAGCGCAAGTGGGTCCACTATGGTTTGACTTCTACTGACGTGGTAGATACTGCCTATGGTTACCTCTACAAGCAGGCTAACGACATCATTCGTAAGGATCTTGAAAACTTCACCAACATTATCGCTGACAAGGCTAAGGAGCACAAGTTCACCATCATGATGGGTCGTACCCACGGTGTGCACGCTGAGCCTACAACTTTTGGTCTTAAATTGGCGACTTGGTACAGCGAAATGAAGCGCAATATCGAGCGTTTCGAGCATGCGGCTGCTGGTGTGGAAGCTGGTAAAATCTCTGGTGCGGTTGGGAACTTTGCCAACATTCCACCATTTGTAGAGCAATACGTCTGCGACAAACTCGGTATCCGTGCCCAAGAAATCTCTACACAGGTGCTTCCTCGTGACCTTCACGCTGAGTACTTTGCGGTTCTTGCTAGTATCGCAACTTCTATCGAGCGCATGGCAACTGAGATCCGTGGTCTTCAAAAATCTGAGCAACGCGAAGTGGAAGAGTTCTTTGCTAAAGGTCAAAAAGGGTCTTCAGCAATGCCTCACAAACGCAACCCTATCGGTTCTGAAAACATGACAGGTCTTGCACGTGTGATCCGTGGTCACATGGTAACAGCTTATGAAAATGTGTCACTCTGGCATGAACGTGATATCTCTCACTCATCAGCTGAGCGTATCATCACACCAGATACAACTATCTTGATCGACTACATGCTCAACCGTTTTGGAAATATCGTCAAGAACTTGACAGTCTTCCCAGAAAATATGATCCGCAACATGAACTCTACTTTTGGTCTTATCTTTAGCCAACGTGCCATGTTGACCTTGATTGAGAAAGGCATGACCCGTGAGCAAGCTTACGACCTTGTTCAACCAAAGACGGCTCAATCATGGGATAACCAAGTTGACTTCAAACCACTTCTCGAAGCAGATCCAGAAGTAACATCACGCCTTACCCAAGAAGAAATCGATGAAATCTTCAACCCAACTTACTACACCAAACGAGTGGATGAAATTTTCGAACGCATTGGTTTGGGTGACTAATCATAAAATAAAAAAGCGAGATTGTATCTCGCTTTTTATTTATGCTTAATCTTTTTTCTTGCTAAGTCCATAAGCTGTGAGTGCAGCCATCAAACCTGTAGCAATCAACCATTCTGAACCTTGGCTTCCTGTCTCAGGAAGTTTATTTTCTTTTGCCACAGGAGCTGGGGCTTGAGGAAGAACTTTGTTTTCCTCGGCAGGAACAGTTGCTGGAGCTGGTTTACTTGGAATTTCTAATTTTGGTTTTTCTTCTGCAACAGGAGCTGGCACATTTGGAATCTCTAATGCTGGTTTTTCTTCTGCAATAGGAGCCGGTATATTTGGAATCTCTAGTGCTGGTTTTTCTTCCGCTACAGGAGCTAGTCCTTTTTCATCTCCCACATGTGTTACAGGAGTCCCAACTTCGATGATTTGAGTAACTGGTTCTTGAGCGACAACACTAGTAACCAATGTTTTCACTTCGCTTCCGTCAGCAGCAGTAGACACAGAATAGAAATGACTACGACGTCCCTTAACACCTTCAGTTACGACACGAGTTTCTCCCTTAGGTAAGGCATCCGTTTCACGAGTGATAGTTGTAAACGGAATTTCTTCGTCCTCGATCACAACACGTGGTTTGGCATCCGCAACAGGAGCTAGTCCTTTTTCATCTCCCACATGTGTTACAGGAGTTCCGACTTCGATGATTTGAGTAACTGGTTCTTGAGCGACAACACTAGTAACCAATGTTTTCACTTCGCTTCCGTCAGCAGCAGTAGACACAGAGTAGAAATGACTACGACGACCCTTGACACCTTCAGTCACGATACGAGATTGTCCTTTAGGCAGTTGGTTTGTTTCGCGAGTGATAGTAGTGAATGGAATTTCTTCGTCCTCGATGACAACACGTGGTTTGGCATCTGCAACAGGAGCAACTCCTTCTTCGTCTCCTACATGAGTGACTGGAGTCCCAACTTCTACGATTTGAGTGACAGGTTCTTGAGCAACAACAGTATTGATTAAAGTTTTCACTTCAGAACCATCAGCAGCAGTAGTCACAGAATAGAAATGTGTACGACGACCGTTCACACCTTCAGTCACGATACGAGATTGTCCTTTAGGCAGTTGGTTTGTTTCACGAGTGATTGTTGTAAATGGAATTTCTTCGTCCTCGATGACAACACGTGGTTTGGCATCTGCAACAGGAGCAACTCCTTCTTCGTCTCCTACATGAGTGACTGGAGTTCCGACCTCAACCACTTGATTGACAGCTTCTTTTGTGACTTTTTCTTCAAGAACTGTTTCAGTTTCCTTACCATTTTCAGTAGTAACTGAGACGTAGATTGTACGTTCGCCTTTGGCACCTTCAGTGACAACTTTTTCTTGTCCTGCTGGAAGGTTAGGATTTTCCTTCTTGACAGTCTCAAATGGGATTTCTTCCGTTCTTGTGAGAAGCTCTGGTCGGTTTTCAACTGCAGCAGAAGTTTCACTCTCATCAAGGCTTCCTGAGTGAGTTGCAGCTGGTTTGAGACCGAGTCTTGCTGCTTTGAGGTTAGCTACAAGTGTATTCAACTCAGCTTGTTTATTACGGTTGAGATTGTAGTTCAGTGCTTCTTTAGCAGCCTTGAGAGCATCGAGACTTTCTGTGCTATATCCTTCTAAGTTTTCAGGGATTTGAGCAAGTTCTTCGCGAAGAGCCTTGTAGTCAGCACGGAAGTAGTCTTTGTTGTGATCTGCAAATGCAGTCATGAGCTCAAAGATTTCTTCTTCTTTGTACTCAGCGCTTGGTCTATCTGCCCAGATAGCTACCATACTACCAACAGTAGGTAGATCAACCTCAGGATATTTAGTTGAAGCTAGCTGGTTGAATGGAGTTTTTTCAGTGTTTTCGATAGCTTTCTTGAGGAAACCACCACCATCTTCAGGTTTTTGACCGAGGATATAGTACCAATCTCCATTCGTGTTAAGGAACTTATAACCCTTGCTTGCTAGATATTGAGGAGATGCAAGGTTATAACCCCACCAACCTTTAGACCAGTAAGAGATGATAACATCTTTATCAAACTCTACATCGTCCTTATCTTCATAGTAGAAACCATCGTTAAAGGCCATTGGTTGAAGACCTTTTTCTTTAGCCATGGCAGCTAGACTATTAGCATAATCTGCAAACTTACCATAGAGTCCATACCACTTGAGGTAGTACCAACCTTGAGCATTAGTAGCATCATTGGCATACTCATCTGTACCATAGTTAAAGATTTTAGTCTTGCCTGCAAAGAAGTCCATGTATTTGCCGATAAGGGCTTTTGTAAAGTTCATTGCTTCTTCGTTTTCAAGGTCCATGGTTGTTTTTGAAACCTTGTCAAAGTTAGCTTGAGGGTTTGCAATGCCCAATTTTTCCATAGCGACAAGCATAGCATCCATGTGGCCAGGACTGTTGATAGCAGGGATGATTCCAATGCCTCTATCCTTAGCATATTGGATAAGCTCAGTGATTTCAGCCTGGTTCAAAGTTGTTCCATTTGGATCGTCGTAGTAAGATTTTGTTCCTTCAATGATGGCATTTTTTACATCGTCACTTGCATAGGTCTTGCCGTTTGCAGTGATCGTCATGTCATCCAAGAGGAAGCGAAGTCCATCATTTCCAAGGAGGAGATGAAGATCAGAGTAACCAAGTTCGCTGGCTTTATCTACGATACGTTTGAGTTGGTCTAGAGTGAAGTATTTACGTCCAGCATCGATTGAGATAACCTTATTTTTCTCAAGTTTTTCAACTTCACGTTTGGCATCTTCTTCTTTTTGAGCTTCTGGAGTGAAGGTCAAGTTGCTAACGGCCTCTTGGAGTTTTGCAATCGCTTGGTCAATGCTATCTTGTTCAGCGCGACTAAGGTTGCTATCAAGAGAGCGAATGGCTTTTTCAGCTTCTTTAACGGCAGCAATACTTTCTGCAGTATAGCGACTAAGGTCAGTTGGCACTTCTTTGAGAGCTTGTTCAGCAGACTCGTAGTCAGCGGCGAAGTATTCAGCGTTTGAGTTCGCGAATTGACGCATGAGTTTGAAGAGGCGAGATGGAGAGTAGCGGGCAGATGGAGTATCAGCCCAAGCAGCTACCATCCCACCAATGATAGGGATATCGGCACCTTCAGTTTTTGGAACAGAAGTAATCGGTGTGCTCTTAATACCATTCAAACCTTGATCAAGGTTGTACCAACCCTGTCCATCAGCATTACGGCCGAGAACATAGTACCAAGCATCATTAGTGTTGAGGATTTCGTGTCCTTTTTCAACAAGTAATTTAGAAGAAGCGACATCGTAACCGCCCCAACCACCAGTCCACATAGACACGATGATATCTTTGTCAAAGGTACCAAAAGTAGTATCGCTATTATAGTAGATACCGTCATTGAAGGCCATTGGTTTAAGACCGTGAGATTTGACGATACGAGCTAGGTCATTAGCATAGGCGATGAATTTATCATAACCCTTGTCTGGAAAACCATCTTCTGGATACCACTTATAGGCTTGAAGCACGCTCCATCCCTTAGCATCTGTAGCGTCGTTAGCATACTCATCCAAACCGATGTTAAAGATTTCAGACTTGCCAGCAAAGTAAGCAGCGTATTTATCAATCAAAGCTTTTGTAAAGGCAACGGCCTTTTCGTTGTCAAGGTCAACAGTACGTTCTGATTCTTTTCCAAAGTAGTTGAAGTTAGGTTTTTCAATGCCAAGTTCTTTCATGGCGTTAAGGATAGCATCCATATGACCTGGGCTATTGACTGTTGGGATAAGTCCAATTCCTTTATCCTTAGCATAACTAATTAAATCAGTCATTTCACTTTCGGATAAATGATTACCATTTGGATCGTTGTAATAGGCATTGGTTCCATTTTCAACAGCACGTTTGACATCATCGCTTGCGTAAGTTTTGTCACCTACAGTTAGAGACATATCATCAAGCATGAAGCGCAAGCCATCATTTCCGACTAAAAGGTGAAGATCAGTATAGCCATAGTGTTTGGCTTTGTCGATGATTTCTTTCAGTTGGTCTGGAGAGAAGTATTTACGTCCAGCATCGATAGAAACAATTTTCTTTTTAGCCAGTTTTTCATTTACTTGAGCTGCTCGTTCTGTAGCGACTGCGGGTGCTTCGACCTTAGCAACTTCTTTGTTTTCTTCTTTTTCTTTTTCAGATTCTACCTTCTTAGCTTCCTCAGTAATTTCTGCCTTAGCTAGAGTTTCTTCTGCTGTGACTGGTTCTGCTACGGCAGGTGCAGGAGCAACTTCAACTTTTGGAGCTTCAGTAGTTGCTACTGGAGCTGCTGGAGTAGCATTTTCTGTTGAAGGAGCAGTCTCGAGTTTTTCTTCACTCGTTGGTGGAGTGACTTCTCCAGTAGTTTGGACAGCAGGCTGATTTTCTGTTGGAGCAGGTACGACTCCGTCAGCAGCAACAGCCTGCGCCTGAAAGGCAAAGCCGATCAATACGGAAGCGGCTCCGATTGCATATTTACGAATAGAGAAGCGCTGTTTATTTTCTGGTTTCATTAAAAAACCTCCCTTTTGAACTTTTTGATAGCGTTTTCACATACTAATCCTATTTTATGTTCTAACTAAAATAAAGTCAAGTTTTTGAGGAAATTACTATAAAAAATAGAATAATTTATAAATTAAGATACATTTTTTAAGTTTTGACTATTTTTTAGTAAAAAGGTTACTAATTATAGAATTGCTTGAAATGCTATTTTCGGGGAAGGGAGCTGATGCTATAATGGGTATATAAAAACCCTGAGAGAGTTGCCTCAGGATTTTTATAAATTAGTGACCACGGTCACAAGAAATGAATTTAATTTTGTAGAAATCAGAACGTTTATAAGTTTCGATGTATTCCAAAACTTGACCAGTTGCTTCAAGCTGAGTTGTCTTAGTTTGGAAAACAGTTGGGAATTTAGTGTCGATTCCTAAAATAGAAGCGGCATGTTTTGGAGTCGGAAATACAATTTCGTTAATTTCTTCAAAATGCTCGTCATTCATGTGAATGTGGTAGTCCAATTTGAAACGAGTATAGATAGAACTATAGTATTCAAGATTTGGATAGTTGGCATTGATGTATTGTTCAGGAATGTATGAATTGTGATAGATATAGGTAACACCATTTGTTTCACGAACGCGTTCAATCTTATAATAGAATTGATCGCCGCGTAGGCCAAGTTTTTCTAAATATTTAAGATCGTTCCCACGTTCGATAGAAAGAACAGTTACTTTATCATCTTTGGTTTCGAAGATTTCCACATCAGAAAATTCAACGAGTTTGTGTTTGCGTGCACGAGCTACGAAAGTTCCTTTACCTTGTTGGCGGACGATATATCCGTCTTTGGCAAGGTCGTTCAAGGCGCGGACTACTGTGATTGAACTAACATCATACATGGAAATCAATTCTGCTTCAGTGTAGAATTTATCTCCACTAGCAAATTGACCAGAAATGATCTTATTTTTCAATTCATCTTTAATGTATTGATACTTTGGAATTGCCATATTTTCACCTCGTTTTTTCCTTCTCCACTTATCATTTTAACATAAAATAGAAAAAAATAGTAGAAAAGCACAGAAAAAAATTAAAATATCGGAATAAGAATTTAGGATAGATATCAATAATTTGTGTTTTCCTCCTTAATTTCATTAGTTTTTCAGAATGTTGATTTTATAGGATTTGAGCAGAGTTTTAGAAAAGATTCAGTAAAAAAATAGAAAAATTTTAAAGAAAATTTCAAAAAGTATTGACATTAATCCCCAATTAGTTTATAGTTGATATAACAATACATGAAAGCGCAAACTTTTCGCTTTTAGGGGAGGAAGAATGGCAAGATTTGAAATTAAAGATGATTTCTATCTGGATGGGAAACCATTCAAGATTTTGTCTGGCGCCATTCACTATTTTAGAGTTCCTGCGGAAGATTGGCATCATTCATTGTATAACCTCAAGGCACTAGGTTTCAATACGGTTGAGACTTATGTTGCTTGGAACATGCATGAACCTGCTGAAGGTAACTTTAACTTTGAAGGCAATCTTGATTTAGAGAGATTTCTTCAAACTGCACAAGATTTGGGCTTATATGCAATTGTACGTCCTTCTCCATTTATCTGTGCAGAATGGGAATTCGGTGGTTTACCAGCATGGCTCTTGACCAAGGATATGAGAATACGGTCATCTGACCCAGCTTTCATTGACACGGTTGGTCGCTACTATGATCAGTTGCTTCCACGTCTAGTTCCGAGATTATTGGAAAACGGTGGAAACATTCTCATGATGCAAGTCGAAAATGAGTACGGATCCTATGGCGAGGACAAGACCTACTTGAGGGAAATTCGACGTTTGATGGAAGAACGAGCAGTGACTTGTCCGCTTTTCACATCAGATGGACCATGGCGAGCAACTCTTAAGGCTGGAACCTTAATTGAGGATGATCTCTTTGTGACAGGGAACTTTGGTTCCAAGGCTGCTTATAATTTCTCACAGATGCAAGAATTCTTTGATGAGCACGGCAAGAAATGGCCGCTCATGTGTATGGAATTTTGGGATGGCTGGTTCAATCGATGGAAAGAACCAATCATTAAGCGTGAACCTGAGGAATTAGCAGAAGCTGTCCACGAGGTTTTAGAGCAAGGCTCTATTAACCTTTACATGTTCCACGGTGGAACCAACTTTGGTTTTATGAATGGTTGTTCAGCTCGAGGAACCATTGATTTACCACAAGTAACATCTTATGATTATGACGCTCTTCTTGATGAAGCTGGAAACCCAACTGCTAAATATTTCGCAGTGAAAGAAATGATGGCGACTTACTATCCTGAGTATCCGCAATCTGAACCGCTTTACAAAGAGAGTATGGAAGTTGAAAACATTCCACTGGTCGAGAAAGTTTCTCTTTTCGAAACCTTGGATAGCCTGACAAGTCCTATCGAAAGTCTCTACCCTAAGAAAATGGAAGAGCTAGGACAAGGTTACGGCTACCTACTCTATCGTACGGAAGCAAGTTGGGATGCGGATGAAGAACGCATTCGAATCATTGACGGACGCGATAGAGCTCAACTCTTTATCGATGGCAAACGAGTGGCAACACAGTACCAAACAGAAATCGGTGAAGATATCTTTTATCAAGGTAAAAAGAAAACGCTATCCAATATTGATATACTTATTGAAAATATGGGGCGTGTCAACTATGGGCACAAATTCTTAGCAGATACACAGCGAAAAGGAATTCGCACAGGTGTTTGTAAAGATTTGCATTTCTTGCTCAACTGGAAGCAATATCCACTTCCTCTTGATAACCCAGAGAATATTGATTTCTCTAAGGGATGGACAGAAGGGCAACCTACCTTTTACGCTTATGACTTTAAAGTTGAGGCGCCAAAGGATACCTACTTAGACTTATCTGAGTTTGGTAAAGGGATTGCTTATATCAACGGACATCATCTAGGTCGTTTCTGGAATGTCGGTCCAACCTTATCTCTTTATATTCCACATAGCTATCTCAAAGAAGGTGCCAACCGCATCATTATCTTTGAAACAGAAGGGGAGTATAAGGAACACATACATTTAACTTGTAAACCTACACTAAAACTTATAAAGGGGGAAAACTTATGACAATTGTAGGATGCCGTATCGATGGGCGCTTAATTCACGGACAAGTAGCAAACCTTTGGTCTGCTAAACTTAATGTTTCACGTATCATGGTCGTTGACAATGATGTTGTGAACAACGACGTTGAAAAAAGCGGCTTGAAACTTGCAACACCACCAGGTGTAAAACTTAGTATTTTGCCAGTTGATAAAGCAGCAGCGAATATCCTTGCTGGTAAATACGATAGCCAACGTCTGTTGATTGTAGCACGCAAACCTGACCGTTTCCTCGGTTTGGTAGAAGCAGGTGTGCCACTTGAAACTGTCAATGTCGGCAACATGTCTCAAACACCAGAAACACGTCCTATCACTCGTTCTATCAACGTAGTAGATAAAGATGTAGAAGATTTCCGTAAATTAGCGGAAAAAGGTGTTAAACTCACTGCTCAAATGGTTCCAAATGATCCAGTTTCAGACTTTTTGAGCTTATTAAAATAGGAAAAAATTTTTAGGAGGTCATTGTTATGATACAATGGTGGCAAATTTTACTTCTCACTTTGTACTCAGCTTATCAAATCTGTGATGAGTTGACGATCGTTTCTTCTGCAGGTTCCCCTGTATTTGCTGGTTTCATTACTGGTTTAGTCATGGGAGATTTGACAACTGGTTTGTTTATCGGTGGTAGCTTGCAGTTGTTCGTACTTGGGGTAGGTACCTTCGGTGGTGCTTCTCGTATCGACGCAACTTCTGGTGCGGTTCTTGCGACAGCTTTCTCAGTTGCACAAGGTATTGAAACAGACCTTGCGATCACTACAATCGCTGTACCAGTAGCGGCACTCTTGACTTACTTCGACGTACTTGGTCGTATGACTACAACATTCTTCGCTCACCGTATTGATGCTGCGATCGAACGCTTTGACTATAAAGGAATCGAACGCAACTACCTTCTTGGTGCGCTTCCATGGGCTCTATCTCGTGCCCTTCCAGTATTCTTCGCCCTTGCTTTCGGTGGAGAATTCGTTACAGGTGTTGTAAATCTTGTTAAAGAATACCAATGGGTTGCAGACGGTTTGACTCTTGCAGGTCGTATGCTTCCAGGTCTTGGATTCGCTATCTTGCTTCGTTACCTTCCAGTTAAACGTAACCTTCACTATCTTGCTATGGGATTTGGTTTGACAGCTATGTTGACTGTTCTTTACTCAAACGTAATAAGTCTTGGTGGAGCAGTTGCTGGTATCATTGGCACTCTTCCTGCTGAAGTTGCTCAAACTATCGGTTTTGCTAACAACTTCAAAGGATTGTCTATGATCGGTATCTCTATCATTGGTATCTTCCTTGCAGTTGTTCACTTCAAGAACAGCCAGAAAGTTGCTGTAGCAGCACCTTCTACACAGTCAGAAAGTGGGGAAATTGAAGATGACGAATTCTAATTACAAATTAACAAAAGAAGATTTTAATCAAATTAACAAACGTAGCTTGTTCACTTTCCAATTGGGATGGAACTACGAACGTATGCAAGCATCAGGTTACCTTTACATGATCTTGCCACAATTGCGTAAAATGTATGGAGATGGAACTCCTGAGTTGAAAGAAATGATGAAAGTTCATACTCAATTCTTCAACACTTCACCATTCTTCCACACAATCATCGCTGGTTTTGACCTTGCTATGGAAGAAAAAGATGGCGTTGACTCAAAAGATGCGGTTAACGGTATCAAGACAGGTTTGATGGGACCATTCGCTCCTCTTGGAGATACAATCTTTGGTTCACTTGTACCTGCTATCATGGGATCTATCGCTGCAACAATGGCTATTGCCGGCCAACCTTGGGGTATCTTCCTTTGGATCGCAGTTGCAGTAGCGTATGACATCTTCCGTTGGAAACAGTTGGAATTTGCATACAAAGAAGGGGTTAACCTTATCAACAACATGCAAAGTACTTTGACAGCTTTGATTGAAGCTGCATCTGTACTTGGTGTATTCATGATGGGTGCTCTTGTAGCAACAATGATCAACTTTGAAATTTCTTACAAATTGCCAATCGGTGAGAAAATGATTGACTTCCAAGACATCTTGAACTCAATCTTCCCACGTTTGCTTCCAGCAATCTTCACTGCCTTCATCTTCTGGTTGCTTGGTAAGAAAGGTATGAACTCTACAAAAGCAATCGGTATTATCATTGCTCTTGCAGTTGGACTTTCATTCATCGGAAAATTCTTGCTTGGAATGGGCGCATAATTTATGACTAAATCATTGATTTTAGTGAGTCACGGTCGTTTCTGTGAAGAACTTAAAGGTAGCACAGAAATGATTATGGGACCACAAGATAACATTCATGCGGTGGCTCTTCTTCCAGAAGATGGACCAGAAGAATTTACTGCTAAATTTGAAGCTGCTGTTGAAGGTTTAGATGATTTCCTAGTCTTTGCAGATCTTCTTGGTGGAACACCATGTAACGTGGTGAGCCGTCTGATTATGGAAGGTCGCGACATTGAACTGTATGCAGGGATGAATCTTCCGATGGTCATTGAATTTATCAATGCTAGCCTAACAGGCATGGATGCGGACTATAAGAGTCGTGCTTCAGAAAGCATTGTGAAAGTTAATGATTTATTGGCAAGCTTCGACGACGATGAAGATGAATAATACTCTTCAAAAATCAAATTCAAACCACGTCAGCTTCGCCTTGCCGTACTTGAGTACAGCCTTCGGCTAGCTTCCTAGTTTGCTCTTTGATTTTCATTGAGTATAAGATGTGATTGCGTTAAAATGTTAAATCATCTTATAGAAAATATACATGGGAATGGGAGCGACTCCCATTCCCATGTTTTCAATCATGAAACAATATTAGATTAGAGGTTTTCAATGCTAGATTATACAAAAGAAGATTTGCTTAAGTTGGGAGCAGAGATCACCACACGCGAGATTTACCAACAACCAGATGTTTGGAAGGAAGCTTTTGAATCCTATCAAGCACGCCGTGATGAAATTGCAGCCTTTTTGCAAGGAATTGCTGATAAACATGACTACATTAAGGTTATCCTGACTGGTGCTGGGACTTCAGCTTATGTGGGTGATACCTTGGTTCCATACTTCAAGGAAGTCTATGACGAACGTAAATGGAATTTCAATGCTATTGCGACAACAGATATCGTTGCAACCCCACAAACCTATTTGAAAAAAGATGTGGCAACTGTTTTGGTATCATTCGCACGCAGCGGAAACTCACCTGAGAGTGTAGCAACCGTTGACTTGGCAAAAGCCTTAGTTGACGAGCTTTATCAAGTAACAATCACATGTGCGGCTGAAGGGGAATTAGCACTTCAAGCCCACGGTGATGATCGCAACCTCTTGCTCTTGCAACCCGCAGCTTCTAACGATGCTGGGTTCGCTATGACATCAAGCTTTACTTCAATGATGTTGACAGCACTTTTGGTCTTCGATCCAACTGAATTTGCTGTTAAAGCTGAACGTTTTGAAGTGCTTTCTAGTCTTGGTCGTAAAGTTCTTGACAATGTGGTAGATGTGAAAGAGTTGGTTGACCTAGACTTTAACCGAGTGATTTACTTAGGTGCAGGTCCATTCTTCGGACTTGCTCATGAGGCACAACTGAAAATTTTGGAATTGACTGCTGGTCAGGTTGCGACAATGTATGAAAGTCCAGTCGGCTTCCGTCATGGTCCAAAATCTCTTATCAATGAAGATACTGTAGTTTTAGTCTTTGGTTCTACAACAGATTATACTCGTCAGTATGACTTAGACTTAGTTCGTGAAGTTGCAGGTGATAAAATTGCTCGTCGCGTTGTTCTCTTGAGTGACCAAACTTTTGGACTTGAAAATGTCAAAGAAGTAGCACTTGGTTGTGGCGGTGTCTTGAACGATATTTACCGTGTCTTCCCTTACATCGTTTATGCCCAACTCTTTGCCCTTTTGACTTCGCTTAAGGTTGGAAACAGACCGGATACACCATCACCTACAGGTACAGTAAACCGCGTCGTTCAAGGTGTTATTATTCACGAATTCAAATAATAAGGAGAAAAGGATGAAAACATACACAGAACGTGTATTTGGGAAAGTTGATGACAAGGATGTTGTCGCTTATCGCTTTGAAACAGAAGCAGGCTACCAACTAGAAATCATGACCTATGGTGCAACGATTCTACGCTATGTAACTCCTGATAAGGCTGGTAATTTTGCCAATGTTATCCTAGGCTTTGATGATTTTGACAGCTATGTAGGTAACAGTCCTAAACATGGAGCGAGTGTAGGTCCAGTTGCAGGTCGTATCGCAGGTGCGACATTCGAATTGAATGGGAAAACCTATGAACTCGAAGTCAATAACGCAAGCAACTGTAACCACAGCGGCTCAACAGGTTGGGATTCTAGTTTGTTTGAGCTAGTCGAGGTGAGCGACCATGGTTTGACTCTTTACACAGAAAGAACAGACGGTACAGGAGGCTTCCCAGGTAATCTTAAGATTTGGATTAGCTACCACTTGGAAGAAACTGGCGCCTACGAAGTTAGTTACAAGGTGACGACAGACCAGGATACGCTGGTAAATCCAACCAACCATAGCTACTTTAACTTGTCTGGTGATTTCACGCAGACGGTTGACCGCCATGTTTTCCAATTGAACACTGAGGGTATCTATCCAATTGCTCCTGATGGAGTACCAACTAAAACTCCAGATGCCGATCGTGATGTGGTCAAACATATCTACAATGGCGCCTTGTTGAAAGATATCTTTGCAGAAGAAGATGAGCAAATCCAACTCGTATCTGGTTTGGACCACCCATTTGCTCTGCCTGCAGGACATGATAATGCTGGTTTCCTCTATGACCAAAATTCAGGTCGCTTCTTACTCTTTAAGACAGAAGCACCTTGCTTTGTGGTTTATACAGCAAACTTTGTGGATGAGAGTGTCATCATCGCTGGTCAGCCGATGATTCAGCACAATGGGATTGCTCTTGAAGCACAGGCTTTACCAGATGCTATTCACAGTGACCTGAAAGATCAAGTGATTCTCAAAGCAGGTGAGACTTTTACCAGCAAAACTCGTTACGAAATTGTCGTTAAATAATAAAAAATTCTCTGAAGTCATAGGATTTCAGAGAATTTTTATTATTCTTCATCTGGTGTGAGAATCATCGGAATGATGATTGGTTCACGTTCAGTGTTTTCGTAAAGGAATGGTCGAATGGCGTTTACGATAGCACCATTGACAGATTGGACGCTGGCATCCTTGTTTTTCAAAGCGATACGAATAGCATTGAAAAGGATGCGCTGACTTTGACGGATCAAGTCGCCAGATTCGCGCATGTAGACGAAACCACGACTAAGGATATCTGGTCCAGAAATAATCATCTGAGACTCAAAGTCTACCGTTGCGACAGCAAGTACAACACCATCTTCGGATAGGTCTCGGCGGTCTTTTAGGACTGCTGCCCCGATTTCGCCGATACGATTTCCATCGACGTAGATATCCTGAGCATTGAAGTGACCTGCGATACGAGCAGAGTTTGCAGTAAGGGCAAGGACATCACCATTGCTCATGATAAAGATATTGTCTTTTTCAACTCCAGTATCTACGGCAAGTCCAGCGTGGACTTTTTGCATGCGGTATTCACCATGAACAGGCATGAAGTATTTTGGTTTGATGAGGCGGAGCATGAGTTTTTGTTCTTGCTGACCACCGTGTCCAGATGTATGGATGTTGTTAATCTTACCATGGATAACTTCAACACCAGCTTCAGAAATGATGTTAATCAGCTTGTTAACGCTAGTGGTGTTTCCTGGGATTGGACTAGATGAGAAGATAACCGTATCGCCAGGTTGGAGTTGCACTTGACGGTGGGTTCCGTTAGCGATTCGAGAGAGAGCCGCCATAGGTTCGCCCTGGCTACCTGTACAAAGGATAAGAATTTCACCTGCAGGGTAATCTTTAATTTCATTTGCTTCGATGAAGGTTCCCTTTGGCGCTTTGATGTAGCCAAGCTCGATTCCGTTGACAATAGCCTTTTCCATAGAACGTCCAAAGACAGCAATCTTACGCCCTGTTTTGACAGCGGCATTAGTTGCTTGTTGGAGACGGAAGATATTTGAGGCAAAGGATGCAAAGATGATACGTCCCTCAATACCTTGGATGATCTTCATAATAGACTGACCAACGACCTTTTCAGAGTTTGTAAAGGTTGGCACTTCAGCATTTGTCGAGTCAGAGAGTAAGCAAAGCACTCCGTCTTCACCTAGGGCTGCCATACGGTGCAAGTCTGCAGGTTCACCAACTGGTGTAAAGTCAAACTTGAAGTCACCGGTACAAACGATTTTTCCTTGAGGTGTGTGGATAACAATTCCCAAAGGCTCTGGGATCGAGTGAGTTGTTCTAAAGAAAGTTGCTTTAAGATTTTTAAAGGTCAACTCAGTGTTGTGGTTGATTTCGTGAAGTGTAGCATTGCGCAAAAGGCCATGCTCTTCGAGTTTCCCACGGATCAAAGCGAGGGCTAGTGGACCTGCATAGATAGGGATATTTGCTTGCTTGAGCAAGAAAGGAATCCCACCAATATGGTCCTCGTGTCCGTGTGTAATCAAGAGAGCCTTGACGCGGTCGATATTTTCGACAATGTAAGAGTAATCAGGGATAACGTAGTCGATACCAAGCAAGTCATCTTCAGGGAATTTTATCCCTGCATCAACGATGATGATTTCGTCTTGGTATTCGATTCCGTATGTATTTTTACCGATTTCTCCTAGACCTCCAATGGCAAAAACGCCCACTTCTTCTGGTTTAAGAGTATAGGCCATATTAGAACTCCGTAATTTCGAATGCGCCAGTTTCTTTTTCGTAGTCTAGCAATTTGTCTGACAAGAGCTCGATATATTCAACGTTGAATTCTGGACGGTTTTTTTCAACAAGTTCACGGGCAATGATACGTCCCTCAAGTTCTGAGCTGGCATCAATGTCTAAGTAAAGTGAGCGTGTTGTTTCACGACGTGGGCTACGGTCTTTTGTTTCTTGATAAAAAACTTTGTAAATCATGTGTTTCCTTTCTGTTTTCAGGTCAGCTGTATTCAAAAAATTACCAGCTTGAAGCTGTTTGTTTCTATTTCATTTTCTGCCTGTATTGACCTTGATTCGTTACAATTATCTCAATTATAACATAAAAAGGGGAATTAGTAAAAGCAGGAAACGAGAAAGTCGTGAGGGGAAGGAGGAGCTAAAAGATAGGTAGCAATTGGCCGGCGAGCGCTTAGGTGTTATAATTAAAGGGGAATCTAAAGCGATAGTAGATTTAAGGAAGAATATAGTTCTAGTTTCATTAATCGTTAGAGTAGATGGTTGGGGAAAATGATATCTTTGAAAAAAGAAAAAGCTCTTGAGAAATCTCAAGAGCAACCAAAAAGGCTGAGACAAAACTCGGGGATTTTCCTGGAGCAGTCCAGATGGCAGCACCTCTACCTGAAGCGAATGCATCGCAACCTTTGAATGACTTGTCACCAAATCAAACTCGATCTCAGCATTTACTTAATTCTATCATCTATGAGGCTAAGAAGTCAATCTATAAGTAAAATGATGTAGAAATAGCAAGATGGAGTGGATTGCTTACTAAAAGGTAAAGAAAAGCCCTTGACCGAAGTCAAGAGCCTACTAACAACACTGGGGGCGAACTATTTAATCGCAATTCCAGTTCTTTAGAAACCAAAGTTTCAGGGATAGCACTGCAACCCGAAGAGTCAACGACTCGACCTGATTTTCCTACCAATGTTGAATTACATTTTAACATTGATAGACCAACATTGTCAACAGTTTATATAAAAATAGCAATACCAAAAGGAGGATTAAGAATGTTTAGTTTGTTTGAATTTGCGATAGGAGCTCGCCTCTTGGTGTTTATAGTCTTTGTAGCTTGTGTCTATGGGGGGAATGCCTTGTTTGTGCATCTGGAACACCGCAAAACAAAATTCCTTTGGAAGCTTGCTTTTGTGACTCTCTATTCAATTTTTCTCCTCCTTGTAACCTATGTGGTCTGGTTCGTATTTTACTTTGGTTTGAATTCTTGAGTGCTTGTCCTGTCTGTTTGGCAGGGCATTCTTGATTCAAAACAAAGAAAATTCCCATGCGTCAGCTTTTGTAGTATAATAGTAAGCAGACAAAAAGATAGGAATGTGTTATGAAAGTATTAGCTTTTGATACGTCCAGCAAGGCTCTTTCTCTAGCCATTTTAGAGGATAAGCAAGTTCTTGCCGAGACGACAATTAATATCAAGAAAAATCACAGTATCACCCTCATGCCTGCCATCGATTTTTTGATGGCAAGTTTGGATTGGACACCCAAGGATTTGGATCGAATCGTCGTGGCAGAAGGGCCTGGTAGTTATACTGGCTTGCGAATCGCAGTAGCAACTGCCAAGACCTTGGCTCATACCCTAAACATTGAATTAGTAGGTATGTCTAGCCTTTTAGCTCTGGTACCGAATCAACAGGAAGGTCTGGT
This sequence comes from Streptococcus infantis, assembly GCF_047463275.1. GTDB lineage: Bacteria > Bacillota > Bacilli > Lactobacillales > Streptococcaceae > Streptococcus > Streptococcus infantis_AF. The sequence continues at coordinate 49,974 of NZ_JASHEE010000006.1, forward strand.
TGTTCCTGTGATGGATGCACGCCGTAACAATGTGTATGCAGGATTTTATGAACATGCTCAACCTGTCTTTCCAGAAGCGCATCTGTCCTTTGTGGAAGTCCTAGAGCAGGTCAAGGATGCTGACCAGGTAACCTTTGTCGGTGAAGTGGATGCCTTTGTCGAGCAGATTCAAGAGCGATTACCACAGGCTAACTATCAAGAAACCTTACCAAACGCAGCGAATCTTGCTCTTTGGGCCTGGGACAAGGAAGCAGACTCCCTGCACGATTTTGTGCCGAATTACCTCAAACGTGTCGAAGCTGAGGAAAATTGGCTCAAGAACCACGCCGAGTCTGGCGAGTCCTACATTAAACGCCTATGATAGAAATCAAACGAATCCAACAGCAGCCTGATGTGGCACAAGCTATCTACGAAGTGATGACGGATGTTTATCCCGTCAGTCCTTGGACGTTGGAACAAATCCAAGCAGACCTGTCCCAAGACCAGACTTGGTATGCTCTAGCTTATGATGGGGCAGAAGTGATAGGTTTTCTAGCCGTGCAGGAGAATCTTTTTGAAGCAGAAGTCCTGCAAATCGCTGTCAAGAAAGCTTATCAAGGTCAGGGGATAGCCTCAGCCTTGTTTGCAACATTGCCGACAGACAGGGAGATTTTCCTCGAAGTTAGAAAGTCCAACTACCGAGCGCAAGCATTTTACAAGAAAGAAAAAATGGCGGTCATCGCTGAGAGAAAGTCCTACTACCATGATCCAGTTGAGGACGCCATTATCATGAAGAGAGAAATAGATGAAGGATAGATATATTTTAGCATTTGAGACATCCTGTGATGAGACTAGTGTCGCCGTCCTGAAAAACGACGACCAGCTCTTGTCCAATGTCATTGCTAGTCAAATTGAGAGTCATAAACGTTTTGGGGGCGTAGTGCCAGAAGTGGCTAGCCGTCACCATGTCGAGGTCGTTACAGCCTGTATCGAGGAGGCGTTAGCAGAAGCAGGAATTACTGAAAACGATGTGACAGCTGTGGCGGTTACCTACGGACCAGGCTTGGTCGGAGCCTTGCTTGTTGGTTTGTCAGCTGCCAAGGCCTTTGCTTGGGCGCATGGACTTCCTTTGATTCCTGTGAATCATATGGCTGGTCATCTCATGGCGGCTCAAAGTGTGGAACCTTTGGAATTCCCCTTGTTAGCCCTTTTAGTCAGTGGTGGACACACAGAGTTGGTCTATGTGTCTGAGGCTGGTGATTATAAGATTGTTGGGGAAACACGTGATGATGCAGTTGGTGAGGCCTATGATAAGGTCGGCCGTGTCATGGGCTTGACCTATCCAGCAGGTCGTGAGATTGATGAGTTGGCTCATCAAGGTCAGGATGTATATGATTTCCCACGTGCCATGATCAAGGAGGACAATCTGGAGTTTTCATTCTCAGGTTTGAAGTCTGCTTTTATCAATCTTCACCACAATGCCGAGCAAAAGGGAGAAAACTTGTCTAAGGAAAATCTATCTGCTTCTTTCCAAGCAGCAGTTATGGATATTCTCATGGCAAAAACCAAGAAAGCCTTGGAGAAATATCCTGTGAAAACCCTAGTTGTGGCTGGTGGTGTGGCTGCTAATAAAGGTCTCAGAGAACGCTTAGCAGCTGAAATCACAGATGTCAAGGTCATCATCCCCCCTCTGCGACTTTGCGGAGACAATGCGGGTATGATTGCCTATGCTAGCGTCAGCGAGTGGAACAAAGAAAACTTTGCAGGTTTGGAGCTAAACGCCAAACCTAGCCTGGCTTTTGATACCATGGAATAAAGAGTTAGCCTAGGGTTAGCTCTTTTATCTTGGACAAATGCGCGAGTTTTTTAGTATAGTAGAAGTATGAAATTTAAAATAATCAGTAGTTTGCTTGCGCTAGTAGTGCTTGTCTTATTTATAAAATCTTACCAAAATTTTAAAAATATGGAATTCCCTAGTACGCAACTAGTCATGTTCAAATCGCTTTCGTTTTATATGTCTGTAGAATCTTTTGAAAATACATTTATAGCAGCTGACAAAGTCGTGGAAGAGGAGGAAATGGCCTATCGAGATACTTGGCGTGCAGAAGATCCGTATTTTTATAAAACAGGGCGTCTTTTCTACTACTACGAAAATATGAGATGGGAAGGCTATACTATCCGCGCAGATTTTACATTTTCAAAATGGCATACCTTGGAAGAAGCGAGGGCTTCTTTTCCTGTTGCTTCAAAAATGGAACAGAAAGAACTACTTGGCAAACTATCGCAGGCTATAAAAACAGAAATTGAATCTTTACCAGACTATCAGTCTATGACAGTTGAAATGGTAGGACTCGATCAAGATTCTTATCAATATAAAGTCAAATTACAAGGGCAAACGGAGGATCTCTGGGTCGAGGTTTATTCGACAGAACTTGGATATCATGAAAAGCCTGAAGATAAGGAGTATGGGGTTAGGATTATTCAATATCGGAGGCATACACCATAAGTCTCGCTTTTGATACCATAGAATAAAGAGTCAGCTTGAGGCTGGCTTTTTTGTTTGGACAAATGCGCGAATTTTTTAGTATAGTAGACATATGAAATTAAAAAAAACAATGAGTATGGTACTTGCCCTAGGGGTATTGTTGCTGTCTTTAACAGCATGCCTAAATGCTCCAGAGAGACAAATACAAAGAACTCAACTAGTCATGTTTAAATCCCTTTCATTTTATATGCCTGAGAAGTCTTTTGAAGAAGTATTTGGAAAGGCTGACGAAGTGGTAGAAGAAGAGGAAATGGCCTATCGTGATACTTGGCGTGCAGAAGACCCTTATTTTTATAAAACGGGACGGCATTTCTATTACTACGAAAATATTAGCTGGAACGATTATACCGTTCGAGCGAACTTTACCTTTTCACAAATTCATATTTTGGAAGAGGCGAAGGTTTATTTTTCTGTGAGTTCCAAAGCTCAACAGAAAGAACTGGTCGACAATTTATCCCAAATTGTAAAAACAGAACTTGAAGCTCTTCCAGATTACAAATCATTGACGGTTGAAATGGTAGGAATGGAACATGAGACCTATCAATATAAAGTTAAGTTGCAAGGGAAAACGGGGGAACTTAGGGTTGAAGTCTCTCCGACAGAACTTGGTTATCATAAAAAAACTGAGGACAAGGAATATGGGGTTAGTATAAGTCAATATCGGAGGTATACACCATAAGCCTCGCTTTTGATACTATGGAATAAAGAGTTAGCTCAGCGTTAACTCTTTTATCTTGGACAAATGCGCGAGTTTTTTAGTATAGTAGAAATATGAGATTTAAAAAAACAATCAGTATGGCGCTTGCCCTAGTGGTATTATTGCTGCCTCTGATGGTTTTTCAGATGTTTCAAAAGACGCAATTGGTCATGTTTGAATCTATTTCATTTAACATGCCCCTCGAATCCTTTGAAAAAGTGTTTGGAAAACCTAATGAAATAGTAGAAGAGACAGAAACAGGCTATCACAATCCTTGGCGTGTAAAAGACCCCTATTTCTATAAAACGGGACGTCTTTTCTACGACTACGAAAATTTTAAATGGAAAGGTTATAGTGGTCGCGTGACCTTTACTTTTTCAAAATCACATCGTTTACAAGGGGCGTCGGTTTATTTCCCTGTAGCTTCTAAAGCTCAACAGAAAGAAATCTTTTATCAGATGACCCAAGACATGAAAGCAGAAATTGAAGCTTTACCTAACTTTCAGTCTTTGAAAGTTGATGCCTTGGTCGGGGATGATGGTGGTTATCGGTTTAAGGTCAAACTGAAAGAGCAAAGGAGAGAACTCTGGATTGATGTCTATCCTACAAAATATGAGGATGAGGATAATCCTGAGAACAACCAATATAATATTTGCATCGATCAATCTCGATGGTAGTCCCCCTAGGGTTCTTGTTTTGAACGCTTTGTGACAATAGAATGATGTACTTGTAAGAATGAGGAGGTTTATGAAAGAAAAAGGATTTTGGGAGGGAGTACAGGCTGCGGTGCCAACGGCTTTAGGATATGTCAGTATCGGCCTTGCTTGTGGCATTATCGGTTCCCCTTATGTAACCCCTGTAGAGATGGGCCTGATGAGTCTCTTTGTCTATGCTGGAAGTGCCCAGTTTGCCATGATAGCCTTGATAGCAGTTCAAGCCCCTGTGGCAGCCATTGCCATGACGGTCTTTTTGATCAATCTGCGTCTCTTCTTGCTGAGTTTACATGCATCGACCTATTTCCGTCATACTAGTCTCTGGCATAATATAGGAATGTCTAGCCTCTTGACGGATGAGACATACGGGGTCTTGATGGGAGAGCTGGTTCATAGGGACAAGGTCAATCCTATGTGGATGCACGGAAACAACCTTAACAGCTATCTAGCTTGGTTTGTCGGAACTGTTTTCGGGACTGCTCTAGGTGGACTTTTACCAAATCCGGAAGTTATTGGTCTAGATTTTGCCCTAGTGGGGATGTTTATCGGGATTTTTACTTCCCAGTTTCAAATTATGCAAAAACGGATTCCTATCCACAATCTACTGATAATTCTAGCGGTTGTTGCTCTTTCCTTCTTTATGCTTTTGACAGTGGTGTCCCAGTCACTAGCTGTACTGTTTGCGACCTTGCTGGGTTGTACCATGGGGGTGATTTTGGATGGTCAGTAAGTATATTTTAATGGCAATTATCTTCTCTGGCTTGGTGACCTGGATTCCGAGAATGATTCCTTTCATCCTTGCTAAGTACAAAGGATTGCCAGCAATCGTAGAGCGTTTTTTGAAATTCCTCCCAGTCTCTATTATCTTTGCCTTGATTCTTTCAAGTGTAGTGACAGGAAAAGTTGGAAGTTTCCCACAGATAAAGTGGTTAGACTTTCTAGCAGTCTTTCCGACAGCCTTTGTCGCCTTTCGTTACCGCAATCTGGTGGGGACGGTTATCTTTGGAGTGGTCTTGATAGCAGTCCTACGCTTGGTTTTTTAATCAGCCATAAAGAAAACCTATGGCAAATATAGAAATCATATAATAGCGTAATTGCTTTTTTTCTGTTAAGATAAGACTATATTCTATTTTGGAGGAAATATTATGAAGAAAATTATCAAATATTCATCACTTGCTGCTTTAGGGCTTGTTGCCACAGGTGTACTGGCAGCTTGTTCAGGTGGTGAGAAGAAAGATGCGGCATCGGGTGAAGCAACAACTGCTAAGAAAGAAATCGTTGTAGCAACTAATGGATCACCAAAACCATTTATCTATGAAGAAAATGGTGAATTGACAGGTTACGAGATTGAGCTTATTCGTGCTATCTTTAAAGACTCAGACAAGTATACTGTCAAGTTTGAAAAGACAGAGTGGTCAGGGATTTTCCCAGGACTTGATAGCGATCGTTACCAAATGGCCGTTAACAACCTCAGTTATACCAAAGAACGTGCAGAGAAATACCTCTACGCAGCGCCAACTGCTAAAAACCCTAACGTTCTTGTTGTGAAGAAGGACGACACTAGCATCAAGTCTCTTGATGATATCGGTGGAAAATCTACTGAAGTCGTTCAAGGAACAACCTCAGCTAAACAATTGGAAGCATACAACACAGAACATGCGGACAATCCAACTATCCTTAATTATACTAAGGCAGATTTCCAACAAATCATGTCTCGTTTGAGCGATGGACAATTTGACTATAAGATTTTTGACAAGATCGGTGTAGAGACAGTTATCAAAAACCAAGGTTTGGATAACTTGAAAGTCATCGAACTCCCAAGTGACCAACAGCCTTATGTTTACCCACTTCTTGCCAAAGGTCAAGATGAGTTGAAAGCTTTTGTGGACAAACGCATCCAAGAACTCTATAAAGACGGAACTCTTGAAAAATTATCTCAACAGTTCTTTGGTGGTTCTTACCTCCCAGCAGAAGCTGACATTAAATAGTTAAAAATTACCTCTGTTAGTGACAGGGGTATTTTTTATGTAAGCACATTCAAAAAAAGCGACTGGATTACCTAATATTCTTTGACAGAGGCTGCTTGAATAGGTTATAATAGTATATAATACCTTTAAAGGAGTTTGTCATGAAATACAAAAAGTTTCTATCCTCATTTACATTAGCTGCGGCTTTGTTAGCAGCGACTGCGATAAATCAAGAGGTTCAGGCTAATGAAAAACCAGTAGATGGTAAGGAAAAAGCTGTTGCACAGTCATCATCTGAAAAACAGATTACAGATGCGCAAAAGGAAGTTAAGAAAGCCCAAGCCTCTGTAGATGAAAAAACTGCAAAAGATGCCGAAGCTAAGAAGGACGAAGCTAAGGCTGATAAAAAAGTAGCAGACACGAAAGTGGCTATTGAGGTTTCAAAAAATGCTGATGCTATCGCAGAAGAACAAGGTAAGGTAGTAGCTGAGAAGGGGGCTGAAAAGTCAGAAGCTGAAAAAGCATTATCAAGTGCTCAATCAACTGATGCAACAGCCAAAGAGGAAGCGAAAACAGCTAAAACAGCTAGCCAATCTGCCAATGAAAAGCGTGACGCTAAAGCAGCAGAGGTAAAAGAAAAACAAGCTGAACTAGCTGGACTCTCAGACGAAAGCCTTAAAGCTCAAATCACCAATACAGAAAATCAAATCCAAAAGGCGGATCAAGATCTTCAAGTGGTGACTAAACAAGCAAATGAAGCAGCAGCTAAAGTGGCTGCAAAGCAAAATGAACTTGACAATTATAAGCCAACAGTCTTGAAAAAGGTCTTGAACCCAGAAGAGCAAGGCCATAAAGCTCCAGCAACTGAGGATGACTATGAGTTTAACAAAACCAATCGTCCTAAAGACCCCACCTCAGGGAAACCTTTGATGGAAAATGTTGCCTTCCAAGGTGTTCGTGAAGTTGAAGAGGAAGCAACTGAAGAAATGAAACGCTTCACTAAGGCGCTGGCTGATTATAATGCAAACCCATATGATGAAGTCAACCATAAATATAAAGCTAGACCAACCTTTAAATTTGTTGTGGATAATCACAAATTATCAGAGGCCTTCATGGAAGTGCTAAATGAACTTCGTCACGCTAATGGTGTTACTAAAGACTTTGCTTTAGATGAAGCCTACCTCAAACATGCAGAGGAACGTTCAAATGAAATGGCTACCACAGGGGTTTTAAGCCATGATACCAATTTATCACATCCAGAAGGAGAAGATGTTCGTGTAGAAAATATTGGAATGGCATATTTAATCCCTGGGTCAGATGGTGCACCTAACTTTGTGGAAGTTAAAAATGGTCAGACTATTTATAATTACGATAGAATCATGAGTTATAAACAGTTTGCTTATGAATCCCTTTTAGGTTGGTATGCAGACTTTAATAATATAAAAGGAATCGACTATGGACACCGCAGAGTCCTTCTTGCATCTGTTGGAGGGAAAGGTGCATTAGCCCAAGGAACTATCGAGGGTAAAGATCCTAACAAGATTTATCATACATTTGCAGGGAATGCATTTGTGAAAGGTGGAGACTCGAGTGAATTCTGGTCTAACTATAACAACTTTAAAGAAGATGATCCTTTGCATCCGACATTCTATGGTAAGAGCATGAAGTTCTTGCCAGAACATCACTTTGTGTATGTAGAAAAAACAGTTATTGACAAATCTGCTGACATTAAGGCTGAACTTGCATCATTACAAGCAGATAAAGCTGCTAAAGATGCTAAAAAAGCAGATGCTGAAAATAAAAAAGCAGATTTAGTGGCACATTTGGATGAGATAACTAAACAAGCAAGCAATGTTGAACTTGCTCGTAAACAAGCTAAACAAGCTCTAGAACAAGCTAAATCTGATTTGGTATCTCTGACAGCGGATGCGCAAGCAAAATCTAAATTAGCGGCTGAAAAATTACAAGAGGCAGATAAAGCAAGCCAAAATCTAAAAGCCTTGCAAACCAAGGTAGCAGAATTGGCTACAGCTATTAAGAATGCAGAAGAAAAACGCGATAAAGCAATGGCCTTGAAAGGTCAAGCATCAGCCTTGGAAACAACCTTGAAGCAAGCAGAAACTGATAAAGCAAATGCACAGAAAGTTAGTGATCAAGCAGAAGCTGAATTGAAATTGGCTCAAACAGCTCTTGCAGAAGCTAAAGCGAAGCTACAAGCTTTATTAGATGTACTTGAAGCAGAAAATATGCTGAAATTAGCAGAAAAAGATGGAATGATTATTGGTCTACCAAAAAATACTCCAGTTCAAGAGAATCTTCCAGAACTTGATATTCGTACACTAGAACAAGCAGTTGCGAAACCTCAAAGCCCAGTAGCAGAGAAGACAGGCCAAAAACCTGCAGGCAAAGAGTTGCCTAATACAGGAACTAACTCACGTGTAGAGCGTCAAATGGCCTTATATGGTGGATATGGATTGCTTGCAAGTCTTGGATTGGCAGGCATGATTACAAGACGTAGAAGACAAGGTAAATAATGATTAAGGCTACTTAGCTTCTTGCTAGGTAGCTTTTAATGTGAGTTTAATGAAAGAGTGAACGGGTTTAGCAGTTTAATATATATAGTTTTAAACTATACCTCTGCCTATCTATTAACAATTTGCGAAATCAAATAAAGTATGAGATACTATTACGGTATTATTTTTAAAGGAGAAAGAATCATGAAAATCAAAAAATGGTTAGGCGTAGCAGCTATCGCTACAGTAGCAGGCCTTACACTTGCAGCTTGCGGAAATTCAGACAAGAAAGCAGAAAATACAACTACAGTTAAAATTGCGACTGTTAACCGTAGTGGTTCAGAAGAAGCACGTTGGGATAAAATCCAAGAATTGGTTGAAAAAGACGGCATTAAATTGGAATTCACAGAGTTTACAGATTACTCACAACCAAACAAAGCAGTTGCTGACGATGAAGTAGATTTAAATGCTTTCCAACACTATAACTTCTTGCATAACTGGAATAAAGAAAATGGACAAGAGCTTGTTGCGATTGCAGATACCTACATTTCACCAATTCGTCTTTACTCTGGAACAAAAGATGGTCAAAATAAGTACACTAAAGTAGATGAAATCCCAGATAAGGGTGAAATCGCAATTCCAAACGATGCTACAAACGAAAGCCGTGCCCTTTACCTTCTTCAATCAGCAGGTTTGATTAAATTGGATGTTTCAGGAACAGAACTTGCTACCATCGCAAACATCAAAGAAAATCCAAAAAATTTGAAAATCACTGAATTGGATGCTAGCCAAACAGCTCGTTCATTATCATCAGTTGATGCGGCTGTTGTAAACAACACTTTTGTTACAGAAGCAAAATTGGACTACAAGAAAGCACTCTTTAAAGAGCAAGCTGACGAAAACTCAAAACAATGGTACAACATCATCGTTGCTAAGAGTGATTGGGAAACATCGACTAAAGCTAAAGCAATCAAGAAAATTATCGCTGCTTACCACACTGATGAAGTTAAAAAAGTTATCGAAGAAACTTCAGACGGCTTGGATCAACCAGTTTGGTAATAAATACAGGGAGGTGGGAGAGATATTTTCCACCTCTTGCTTTTATATAGAGCTTAAAACAAATGAAATCCACTTGTATTGATTCTGAAGGTACAAGTCTTAGTAGAAAGGTAGAGAAAAAATGGTTTTCCCTAGTCAAGAAGAACAAATTGAAAAGTTTGAAAAGGATCATGTAGCACAACACTACTTTGAAGTTTTGCGTACCTTGATTTCTAAAAAATCAGTCTTTGCCCAACAAGTCGGCTTGAAAGAGGTGGCTCGTTATCTAGGGGATATTTTTAAGCGTGTAGGCGCAGAAGTTGAGATTGATGAGAGTTATACGGCGCCTTTTGTCATGGCACATTTCAAGAGTTCGCGACCAGATGCTAAGACCATCATTTTCTACAACCACTATGACACAGTACCAGCAGATGGTGATCAAGTTTGGACAGAGGATCCGTTTACTCTTTCTGTCCGTGATGGTATCATGTATGGGCGTGGGGTGGATGATGACAAGGGGCATATCACTGCTCGCTTGAGCGCTCTGAGAAAATATATGCAACACCATGACGACCTTCCTGTCAATATCAGCTTCATCATGGAAGGGGCAGAGGAATCGGCCTCTATGGATTTGGATAAATATCTAGAAAAACATGCGGACAAGCTCCGAGGTGCAGATCTATTAGTCTGGGAACAAGGAACCAAAAATGCCTTAGAGCAGTTAGAAATCTCAGGTGGAAACAAGGGGATTGTGACCTTTGATGCCAAGGTTAAGAGTGCCGATGTGGATATCCACTCCAGCTATGGTGGCATTGTTGAGTCAGCTCCTTGGTACCTCATTCAAGCCTTGACCAGTTTGCGAGCTGCAGATGGTCGTATCTTGGTTGACGGTTTGTACGATGATGTTCAAGAGCCTAATGAACGAGAGTTGGCCTTGGTTGAAACCTATGCTCAACGCAATCCAGAGGAAATCAGCCAGATTTATGGTTTGGAATTACCACTGTTACAAGAGGAACGTACCGCTTTTCTAAAACGTTTTTTCTTTGAGCCAGCTCTCAATATCGAAGGAATCCAGTCAGGATATCAAGGGCAAGGAGTTAAAACGATTTTGCCAGCAGAGGCTAGTGCCAAGCTAGAAGTCCGTTTGGTTCCAGGGCTTGAACCTCATGATGTTTTGGAGAAAATCCGAAAACAACTAGACAAAAACGGCTTTGATAAGGTAGAATTGTACTATACTTTGGGTGAGATGAGCTATCGAAGCGACATGAGTGCGCCAGCTATTCTCAATGTCATTGAGCTGGCCAAGAAATTCTATCCACAGGGGGTATCTGTTTTGCCGACAACGGCTGGGACAGGTCCCATGCATACAGTATTTGATGCCTTAGAAGTACCTATGGTTGCCTTTGGCTTAGGCAATGCCAATAGCCGAGACCATGGTGGGGATGAAAACGTGAGAATCGCAGATTATTACACCCATATTGAATTAGTAGAGGAGCTGATTAGAAGCTATGAGTAGAGATATTATCAAATTAGATCAGATCGATGTGACTTTTCACCAAAAGAAAAGAACTATCACAGCGGTCAAGGATGTGACTATTCACATCCAAGAAGGGGATATCTACGGAATCGTTGGATATTCTGGAGCAGGGAAGTCAACCTTGGTCCGTGTTATCAACCTTTTGCAAAAACCATCTGCAGGTAGAATTACCATTGATGATGATGTGATTTTTGATGGAAAAGAAACCTTAACTGCTGAGCAATTACGTCGCAAACGTCAAGATATTGGGATGATTTTCCAACACTTTAACCTTATGAGTCAAAAAACGGCCGAGGAAAATGTAGCCTTTGCTCTCAAACACTCTGGACTCAGCAAGGAAGATAAGAAGGCTAAAGTAGCTAAACTGCTTGACCTGGTTGGTCTTGCAGACCGTGCTGAAAGCTACCCTTCACAACTTTCTGGTGGGCAAAAACAACGTGTAGCTATTGCGCGTGCCTTGGCCAACGATCCGAAAATTTTGATTTCAGATGAGTCAACATCAGCTCTTGATCCGAAGACAACCAAACAAATCTTATCACTCTTGCAAGAATTAAACCGAAAACTAGGTTTGACCATTGTCTTAATTACACATGAGATGCAAATTGTCAAAGACATTGCGAACCGTGTGGCAGTCATGCAGGATGGTCGCTTGATTGAAGAAGGTAGCGTTCTTGAAATCTTCTCAAATCCTAAGCAGCCATTGACTCAGGACTTTATCTCAACGGCTACTGGTATCGATGAAGCTATGGTCAAGATTGAGAAACAAGAAATCGTAGAGCACTTATCTGACAATAGTATTCTGGTACAACTCAAGTATGCAGGAGCTTCTACAGATGAGCCACTTTTAAATGAATTGTATAAACACTACCAAGTAACAGCCAATATTCTCTATGGAAACATCGAAATTTTGGATGGTACTCCTGTTGGTGAGCTTGTTGTTGTCTTGTCAGGGGAAAAAGAAGCCTTGGCAAGCGCTCAAGAGGCCATCCGTCAGGCTGGTGTGCAACTAAAAGTATTGAAGGGAGGACAGTAAGATGGCAGACTTGATTCAAACATATTTACCAAACGTCTACAAGATGGGTTGGTCTGGTCAAGCTGGCTGGGGGACAGCTATCTACTTGACTCTTTATATGACGGTTCTTTCCTTTATCATTGGAGGTTTCCTAGGACTGGTTGCAGGGCTTTTCCTTGTCTTGACTGCGCCCGGAGGTGTCTTGGAAAATAAGGTGGTTTTCTGGATTTTAGATAAGATTACCTCTATCTTCCGTGCGGTGCCATTTATCATTCTCTTGGCTGTCTTGTCACCCTTCTCTCATCTAATCGTAGGGACAAGCATTGGTCCAAATGCGGCTATCGTACCCCTATCTTTTGCAGTCTTTGCCTTCTTTGCACGTCAGGTGCAAGTTGTCTTAGCTGAGCTTGATGGTGGTGTCATCGAGGCAGCTCAAGCCAGTGGCGCTACATTCTGGGATATTGTAGGAGTTTACCTTTCAGAAGGGCTACCAGATTTGATTCGCGTGACGACTGTAACCTTGATTTCCCTTGTCGGTGAGACAGCTATGGCGGGAGCGGTCGGAGCTGGAGGTATCGGTAACGTAGCGATTGCCTATGGATTTAATCGTTACAATCACGATGTAACCATTCTTGCGACGATCATCATTATCTTGATTATCTTTACGATTCAATTCTTGGGAGATTTCTTAACCAAGAAATTAAGTCATAAATAAAAAAGAAAAGAGCCCTATGGCTCTTTTTTATGATGCTTTATGTGCGAATTTTTTGCTTAATGCTTGTCCAATCAGGGCACCAAGTAAAGCGCCGATGAGAACACTTGTGATAAAGAGGAGGATATTAGCAGGATTCGGTGCAACCATAATGCGATCGATATAGTCCTGAGATTTTCCACGAGCGACTAGAGTTGCGATATAGGCTTGAGGGGTCAACCACATGAGTAGGATAGGACCAGTAGTACCGAAAGCAAAGACTAGAAAGGAAAGAAGGTTCTTGAACTTATCCTTGTATTGTCCTAAGTGAGCGATACCATCTGCTGCAAGACCGCAGATAATACCTGGCAGAAAGGCTCCAGCACCATGCTTACTCCCGAGGAAAAATAGAGAAATCACAAGTCCTATCGAAGTAATCGCTCCAAAACGAGGCACTTTGGATAAAAGGACCATATAGACACTACCGCCCACAAGAGCAGAAAAGGCAGGGGCGTAAAACATATTTCCAGCGTGGTCGACAAGGTTCCCTAGTAGAACACCCACTCCGATACAGAGAAAGTAGGCAAGGGCAGCTACAAGGGTTGTCAAGATATTCTTTTTCATAAGTTCTCCTTCGTATATCTGATGGTTTTCATTGTATCATGCCTGCGGAAGATTGTAAATGCTAGTTTGGAACTAGTATTTATTAGGAAATGTGGTAAAATAGGAAAAAATAAAAGATGAGTGGTAAGAGGATGAAGAATTTAGGAAAAGTTTTTAAAGAGCTACGAGAATCAAGAAAAATTTCCTTGAGAAAAGCAACAGGTGGACGCTTTTCAGCATCCTTATTGTCACGTTTTGAAAATGGTCAGAGTGAAATATCTGCTCCAAAGTTAATCACAGCTTTGGAGAATATTCATGCGAGTATGGAAGAATTGTTATTTTTGGCGAGAGGTTTTCATCAGGATGTCTATTCTGAATTTAGAAACAGAATAGTCGAGGCTATAGACCCACAAGATTTAACATCTTTGCGTACTCTCTACCAGAGAGAATATCAACAACTTCCTTTTTCAAAGGATAAACAAGAACACATTCTCAATGCGATTTTAATAAAATCCTATATGAAAGCTATTGATGAGACAGTTACATTGACCTCTGAGGAAGAAAGAGTCCTACATGATTATCTATTTTTTGTTGAAATTTGGGGGCTTTATGAACTTTCGTTCTTTTCTTCCTGCTCTCCTCTTTTATCAGTCCAGCTTTTGACAAAGTATACTCGAGAAATGTTGCGGAAGTCAGATTTCTTGCAAGGAGTTGGGAAAAATCGAAATATGATGTACACCTTGCTCCTCAATGCTTTTATGGCCTGTATTGAAATTGATGATTTTACCAATGCCCTCTATTTTAAAAAACAAATTGAAAAGAACTTCTTTGAAGAAAATGAAACCTATTTTCGAATAGTCTACCTCTGGGCAGAAGGTTTGCTTGATAGTAAGCAAGGAAGAGTAGAGGAAGGGCAGAGAAAGATGGAGGACGCTCTCCGTATTTTCGAGATGATTGGTTGTAGCAAATCTGCAGACTTTTATAGAAGCGCTATGGAGTGTTGAATATCTGCAACTAGATAAAATAACTTGAAACGATAGGACTGTGAAGATACTTATTAGCATTAGACAAGTTCTATCGTTTTCGTTATTCGTTTAATCTGTTGCATATATTCAAAAATATCTTCTCGTAAGATTCTTGATGCTATACTAGAGCTACCATAAAAGTAGTATGTGAGAGAGGAATCTATATGAAACTATTACTAAGAAACCAAGCTTACAAAGTTTTGAGTTTATCACGATTTTTCAATGCTTTTGGAGCATCCATTTTTAATTTAGTGTTTGTGGTCTATGCCTCGACTTTACCAGAGGCTTCTGTTGCCGTTGCCGTGGCGAATGTTGTGATGATGCTTCCGGCCCTCTTTACGGTTTTTGTGGGAATTCGTGCAGATTATACGAGGGACAAGGTAAAATGGATGATCTGTGTCGGTTTATTTCAGGCAATTTTATTTTTTCTGGCAGCCCTAGTTGTTCAGCAAGCTAGTTTCTTTGCCTTTTCGACCCTTTGTCTTATCAATGTCATTAGTGATGTAGCCAGTGATTTTGCTGGGGGCTTGCGAATGCCTCTCGTTAAAGAAAAAGTAGCAGAGTCAGATCTGATGGAGGCCTATTCCTTTTCGCAGTTTATTACCTACATCTCTGCGATTGGCGGACAGGCTTTCGGTGTTTGGCTATTAGGGGTGTCGACACAGAACTTTTCGCTCGTAGCTGGAATCAATGCCATATTTTTCCTAGTATCAGCTCTCATTCTCTTTTTAGGAAGGGCTGAATTAAGCTTATCAACTCCATTTGCTGATAGTAAATCACTGAAAAATGAGAAGCTTTCTATCAAAGATCAGTTTTTAACGATTTACCAAAACCTACGTCTCGTTTTTCTTAAAAGTGGACAGAAAAACTTTGGTTTTATGCTCTTTGCTATCCTGCTTATCAATGCTTTGGGTGGTGCCTTAGGTGGTATTTATAACATCTTTCTTTTAAATCATTCCTTACTGGATTTTTCCTACAAGGATGCCTTGTTTATCTTACAATTGATTACCTTATTAGCAGTTATCATCAGTAGCCTTACGGGCAATGATTATTTTGGGAAGCAATCCCTGTCTAGATTGATGATGTGGGTTACGTTAGGAGGCAGTCTAGTTGGTATATCTAATTTGTTACACCAAGTTTTGCTTGGGATGCTTTTCGTCTTTTTTACCATGTATATTTCTGGGAAAATTTCTCCAAAGATTAGTGCTCTGCTCATGAAAAATCTTGCTCCAGAGGTTCTCTCTCGTACCAGTAATTTTTTAGGTTTGTTGTTTACTCTATCTATACCAGTGGGGACGGCCTGTTTTTCACTGGTGGCAGTATGGAATATGCAGTTGACTTGGATGCTTTTTGTAGGTCTTTCTTTGTTAGCTATTCTTCTGACAAGTCTCAATCTCAAAAATAATCTTTAAATCCATGCTTTCCTCATACTGTCCCAATCCTTTCATTTATGGTAAAATAGGACTATTAAGTTATAAAGAGGATTCTCTATGAAATTACAAAAACCAAAAGGAACGCAGGATATTTTACCTGCTGAGTCTGCCAAATGGCAGTACGTTGAAGGCTTTGCGCGTGAAATCTTCAAACGCTACAACTACGCAGAAGTACGTACCCCAATTTTTGAGCACTACGAAGTCATCAGTCGTTCTGTTGGGGACACAACTGATATCGTAACCAAGGAAATGTATGACTTTTACGACAAGGGCGATCGTCATATCACTCTCCGTCCCGAAGGAACAGCACCAGTCGTTCGTTCTTATGTGGAAAACAAACTCTTCGCACCAGAAGTTCAAAAACCAAGCAAGTTTTACTACATGGGTCCAATGTTTCGCTATGAGCGCCCACAAGCAGGTCGTTTGCGCCAATTCCACCAGATTGGTGTGGAGTGCTTTGGCTCTAGCAATCCAGCTACCGATGTGGAAACGATCGCTATGGCAGCCCACTTCTTGAAAGCAATTGGCATTCAAGGTGTCAAACTGCATCTCAACACTCTTGGAAATCCTGAGAGCCGTGCAGCTTATCGCCAAGCCTTAATTGACTACTTAACACCACTCAAGGACAGTTTGTCTAAGGATAGCCAACGTCGTTTGGAAGAAAATCCTCTCCGTGTCTTGGACTCGAAGGAAAAAGAAGACAAGGTGGCAGTAGAGAATGCACCATCTATCTTGGATTACCTGGATGCAGAAAGCCAAGCTCACTTTGATGCTGTTCGTCAGATGTTGGAAAATCTCGGAGTAGACTATATCATCGATACCAACATGGTGCGTGGTCTGGACTACTACAACCATACCATTTTTGAGTTTATCACAGAGATTGAAGGCAATGACTTGACAGTTTGCGCAGGTGGTCGCTACGATGGCTTAGTTGCTTACTTCGGTGGTCCTGAAACTGCTGGCTTTGGCTTTGGACTTGGTGTAGAGCGTCTTCTTTTAGTCCTTGAAAAACAAGGGGTGGCCCTACCTATCGAAAACGCCCTAGATGTTTATATTGCTGTCCTTGGTGAAGAGGCTAATCTGAAAGCCTTGGAGTTAGTACAAGCTCTCCGTCAACAAGGCTTCAAAGCAGAGCGTGATTACCTCAATCGCAAGCTCAAAGCCCAGTTCAAGTCAGCAGATGTTTTTGGAGCTAAGGTCCTCATCACTCTTGGAGAGAGCGAAGTCGAAAGTGGACAAGTCAAGGTTAAGAACAACCAAACGCGAGAAGAAGTTCAAGTTTCACTTGAAACTATTAGCAAAAACTTCTCAGAAGTATTTGAAAAACTTGTACTTTATATAGTAGAAAAATAGCCAAGGTTTTCTCCTCGGCTTTTTTATGTTCAAACGAAGGAATGATAGATTCCGCAAAAACTCCAATCCATGTAGTCAGTTTGGTAAGCTTAGAAATTGAAATGTTGTAGATTAATTACCCTAGTGGATAGTTCTCGGTAGAAGGGCATTGTGACTTTTTTGCTATTAAGTATGAAACAAATTTTCTATTTTCAAAGAAGAAGTGAAATCTTTTATTCTCTAGAAATGATATATTTTTGTACTTAAAGGATGTCAAAATTCTAAAAAGCATCTAAAAAAAAATAAATGTAGAAAAATAAAGATTTTATTGTTCAAATCTATTGCAATAAAAAAAAAATATGATATAATCAATTCTGAAAAATGAGATTATCATTTTATCATTCAATAAAAAAAGGGGAAACCATAATGAAAAAGTTTGCAAAAACTAGTAATATACTGTCATTAATCGTATCAGTATTGACGGTATTGTTCATGGTGTCAGCTGGTGTGGTACATGCAGCCACGTCCAAAAATGTCGATGTCATCACGGAGATCAAGATCCAAAATGACAAAGGTGGAGAATTGACAGCTCCACTTGACACCTATGATACTTTCCGTCTTAACGCAAAATTTGAGTTAGAAGGAAAAGGTGTCAAAGCAGGTGATACGACAGAACTTAAGATTGATGCACCTATCGACATCAAGTCTCAGAATTTTGAAATCAACGACACAATCACTGGTAAAAAGATTGCCGATGCAGTAGTTGACGCAAAAACTGGTAAGATTGTCTTGACATTCACAAAATTCGTTGAAACGAAAAATGACGTTTCAGGTTCATTCTTCTTCTACGCAGCAGTTAACAAAGACAAATTCCCTAACGATGGTGATGCGCCAGTTAAGGTTCATGTTAACGATAAAGTGAAATTCACTGGTAAGGTAACAAGTAAAACTGGTGACGTTGGTAAAGGTTACCCAATCATAAAATCTGGGTGGACTGGTAACAACAACAAAGAACTTGGATACAGAATCTCTATCAACAGAACAAATCAAGTAATCAACAATGCAGTGATTTCTGATAAGCTCGAATCAAAAGGAGTTACTTACCGTAAAAATAGCTTCAGAATCTACAAAGGTACTTGGGAATTTGCTGGCGGTAAATGGACTCTTAAAAACAAACAAGATGTTACTTCTAACTATACTGTAAATGCAACTGATACTTCATTCTCTATCAACTTTGGTAACATTGGGAAGAACGACGGCTTTGAATTACAATACGAAGCTGATATCAACTATACTGCTGTTGACGGGGAAAGAATTAAAAACACTGCAACTATCACAGGTGATGGTTTAAATCCCGATGATAAACGTAATACATCACATAATGGTGTCAACATCCAAATCGCTGGTGGTGCAGGTATCGGTTACGAATTTAGCATTAAAGTGAAAAAAGTAGACGAAAACGGTGCTCCACTGAAAGGCGCTAAATTCCAAGTTATCCGTGCAACTAACCAAGATGTCATCGGTGAGTTTGAATCAGATGCTAATGGTGAGTTCACTGTTAAGAACATCTTGCGTGATAAATACATCATTAAAGAAATTCAAGCTCCAGAAGGTTATGAGTTGGCAGCTGATACTGTAGTTGAAGCTGGTGAATTCACAACACCAAAAGCTCCAGTTGCTAAAACTATTACAGACCAAAAAACAACTACAACAACTACAACAACAACTACAACAACAACAACTACAACAACAGAAGAGCCAACAACGACTACTTCTACAACAACTACAACAACAGAAGAGCCAACAACGACTACTTCTACAACAACTACAACAACAGAAGAGCCAACAACGACTACTTCTACAACTACAACAACAACAGAAGAGCCAACAACGACTACTTCTACAACAACAACTACAACAACAGAAGAGCCAACAACGACTACTTCTACAACAACAACAACAGAAGAGCCAACAACTACTTCTACAACTACAACAACAGAAGAGCCAACAACGACTACTTCTACAACAACAACTACAACAACAGAAGAGCCAACAACGACTACTTCTACAACAACTACAACAACAGAAGAGCCAACAACTACTTCTACAACTACAACAACAGAAGAGCCAACAACTACTTCTACAACTACAACAACAGAAGAGCCAACAACTACTTCTACAACTACAACAACAGAAG
>NZ_JASHEE010000007.1:0-54446 GCF_047463275.1 Streptococcus infantis
TTTCAGCCGGTGTACCGTTGGCATCCTTAGCTTGAACCTTAACGGCAACGACATCACCTGAGTATGACTTGTCAGTTGGTGTGAAGGTTACAAGGCCTGTTGCTTTATCAACTGTGAATGTACCGATAACCTTACCGTCTGGTGACTTAGCAACTACTGAAGCTGCTGGTTGACCATTTTCGTCAAGAAGAGTAATCGTATCCTTGTCGATTGGTGCAACTGGGTCACCTTCTGTGAATGTAACAGTACCAGTTTGAACCACTCCTTGAGGTGCTACTGATTCAGCAGGAGTTGCTGTTGGTGTTACTGGAGTTACTGTTGGTGTGTACTTAGCTGTTACTGGGGTGCCGTTCTTATCTACACGTTTAACAGTCACGCCTGTTCCTGTGCCTGTGAATGATTTTTCTGGTACGAATGTAACTGTTCCGTCTGGTGCTACTGTGTATGTTCCTTCACCTGGGATAGTCTTAGTTGTTGAACCATCTTCGAATGTTGCTGGAACATCATCATCCATTGGAACTACTGGATCACCTTCTGTAAACTTAGGTTTACCTGTTTGGGTTTGACCTTGTTTATCTGTTGAAGTTACATCCTCTGCAGTTGGAACAACTGGAGTAATCTTAGGTGTGTATGTTGTTTCAGCCGGTGTACCGTTGGCATCCTTAGCTTGAACCTTAACGGCAACGACATCACCTGAGTATGACTTGTCAGTTGGTGTGAAGGTTACAAGGCCTGTTGCTTTATCAACTGTGAATGTACCGATAACCTTACCGTCTGGTGACTTAGCAACTACTGAAGCTGCTGGTTGACCATTTTCGTCAAGAAGAGTAATCGTATCCTTGTCGATTGGTGCAACTGGGTCACCTTCTGTGAATGTAACAGTACCAGTTTGAACCACTCCTTGAGGTGCTACTGATTCAGCAGGAGTTGCTGTTGGTGTTACTGGGGTTACTGTTGGTGTGTATTTAGCAGTAACTGGTGTACCGTTCTTATCGACACGTTTAACAGTCACGCCTGTTCCTGTGCCTGTGAATGATTTTTCTGGTACGAATGTAACTGTTCCGTCTGCTGCTACTGTGTAGGTTCCTTCACCTGGAATTACCTTAGTTGTTGAACCATCTTCGAAGGTTGCTGGTGTATCATCATCCATTGGTACGTTTGAGTTACCTGGTGTGAATGTTGGTTTACCTGATTGTGTTTGACCCTGTTTATCAGTTGAAGTAGCATCTTCAGCTGTTGGTGTTACTGGGGTTACTGTTGGTGTGTAGGTTGCTGAAGCTTTTGTTCCGTTCTTATCTTCGCGGACAACTGTTACAGCTGGTGCAGTTCCGACGAATGATTTTTCTGGGACAAATGTTACTGTTCCATCTGCTGCAACCGTAAATTTACCAACACCTTCTACAGTCTTAGTTGTTGAGCCATCGTCAAATGTCGCTGGAATATCATCGTTCATTGGCACACGGCTATCGCCTTCAGTAAATACAGGTTTACCAGTTTGTGTAGCGCCTTGGATATCTGTAGTTTCAACTGGTGTTGCTGTTGGTGTTACTGGGGTTACTGTTGGTGTGTAGGTTGCTGAAGCTTTTGTTCCGTTCTTATCTTCGCGGACAACTGTTACAGCTGGTGCAGTTCCGACGAATGATTTTTCTGGGACAAATGTTACTGTTCCATCTGCTGCAACCGTAAATTTACCAACACCTTCTACTGTCTTCGTTGTTGAACCATCGTCAAATGTCGCTGGAATATCATCGTTCATTGGCACACGGCTATCGCCTTCAGTAAATACAGGTTTACCAGTTTGTGTAGCACCTTGGATATCTGTAGTTTCAACTGGTGTTGCAGTTGGTGTTACTGGTGTAACAGTTGGTGTGTAGGTTGCTGAAGCTTTTGTTCCGTTCTTATCTTCACGAACAACTGTTACAGCAGGAGCCTTACCAACAAATGATTTTTCTGGGACAAATGTAACAGTACCGTCTGCTGCTACTGTGTATGTACCAACACCTTCTACTGTCTTAGTTGTTGTTCCATCGTCAAATGTTGCTGGAACAGCTTCGTTGATTGGAACAGTTTTTTCTACTCCATCAACCGTTACAGTTCCACCCTTGAATTCAGGCTTACCTTTTTGAGTCGCGCCTTGGATGTCTGTTGTTTCTGCTGGTGTCGCAGTTGGTGTTACTGGAACAATCTCAGGTGTGTAAGTTGTATCAACCTTGATTCCGTTTGAGCTTTCAGCTTGAACCTTAACAGGAGTTACTTTACCTGTGTAAGACTTATCAGTTGGTGTGAAGGTTACAACACCTGTTGCTTTATCAACTGTGAATGTACCAATTGGTGTTGTTCCATCTTCAGCATAAGCTGGTGTCGTTGAAACTTCGTTACCATCTTTATCTAGCAATGTGTAGCTATTATCTTTAATGGTAATAGCTTTATCTTCACCATTTACTTGAACAGTTGTTCCTGCAAAGGTTGGTGTACCGGTTTGAGTCGCACCTTGGATATCTTTTGAAGTTGCAGGGCTTGCAGTTGGAACTGCTGGCACAACCGTTGGTGTGTAGGTCGCATCTGAAGTAATGGTTGCAGTCTTACCACTAGCATTTGTAATAGTAGCCGTTGCCTGAACAGTTACTCCTTTTGCAGTACCGACAAAGTCTTTTTCTGGCGTAAATGTTACTGCTCCAGTCGTTGGGTCGATAGTATAGCTACCTTCACCTGCTACTGTCACTGTTGTTTCATCAGTTGGTTGACCAGTTGCGGGATCCACCAATTTCTTACTTGTGATTTTCGCAGTCTTATCGTTACTCAAATCAAAGGTTGGTGTTTGTGTTTGAGGAACATTTTGAACATCCTCAGAAACCTTGTTTGTAGGAGTCACCGTAATTGGAGTTACAGTTGGAGTGTACTTAGCCGTAGCAGTCTTGAGGTATTCATCACGAACTGTTCCATCTTTATCTCTTCCGACAGGTGCAGTCAATGATACAGTAACACCTCTTGCAGTACCAGTAAATCCTGGTTCTGGAACAAAGGTAACTTCTCCTGTAGCGTCATTGATTGAGTATGTCCCTTCGCCTGCTACTGTTACAGAGGTTGCATTGGTTACTTGACCAGTCGCTGGGTCCACCAATTTAGCAGGGTATTCCAAGCTTGGAGTGACAGAGATCTTTTCGCCATTAGCATTAGTTGTAGTTGTGTTAAAGGTTGGAGTACCAGTTTGAGTCGCACCTTGGACATCTGTTGAAGTCTTATCTACCCCTTCAATTTCCGTTGGTGTAACAGTTGGGATGTAAAGACCATCCATTGTGTTTAATACTGTATCAACGTTGGCTTCATCAGCTGGGAATTTTGTTGACCAACCAGTATCGTAGCCATTGCTGTCCGTACGACGGATAGAGATACCGTCAGCTGTTCCAAGGAAGTGATCTTCTGGGATGAATTCCACATCTACATCTTTACCATTACCAGTAACTTTGTATTTACCTTGACCTGGCACGACATAGTAACCTTCCGCATCCAAAGTAGCCTTGTTCCCATTTGCATCGACAATGTATGGTGCTACTGTTTCATCAATTTTTGCTGGCTCAGTTAAGCTATATCCTTGTAAACCACGAGCGGTAAAGGCTACAGTAGCGGTTTGCTTCGCTCCTTGAAGACCAGTTGTTTCTTTGAATTCTCCTTTTGGTGGGTGGGTAATTTGAGTCTTGAAGTCTTCTACTTCCCCTGAGAAGGCCATACCTGTTGGGCTCTCAATTTGAGCAGCATCCTTAGCGATACGAACACGAACCCCTAATTCATTGACACTAGGATCAATATAGGTTTTACTCTTTGTAAATCTTAACGTAGCCGTTCCATCTTGAGTAATGGTTGTTAAATCAGACCGTTCATCTTCATCGAAGGTTCCGTTTTGGTTGAAATCTATCCAACCATAGATGTTAGCTTTTGCTGCTCCATCCGTATGAGCTTCCACTGAAATGGTGTAATTACCTGGACGTGTCCGGTCCATCTTGATCATCTCATTGGTTTTCCCTTTAAGATCATTTGGAAGCAATTGGTCGATGCCTTCATCAGCCGTTGTCGCTTTATCGTCACCAGTCCAATCAAGGGTATTGTTTTCATCCATATCAGGACTCAAGTGGCCGAGATAAGGTTGGTTTACTTTCTTACCGGTAATCCCATCCACAGTTGCAATTGAATGAACTGCCTTGCCGTATGATTCAGGAGCATCTCCTTCATCAAGTGGGAAGAAACCAAGCATTGCTGATTGTTTACCTGAAGATGCGATATATAATCCAATTTCAGAAGCGCCACGTGTCATTACCATAGGTACGGCAATCGTGCTTGCAGAAACGTTAGGACCAAATACGCCTGTTCCTAAACCACCTGTCTTCAAGTCTGCGCTTCCATAGTATTTCCATGCTACAGTTTTACCTTCTTCACCCACACCAGTTGCTCTACGTAAAAGGTTTAAGTTAAGTCCATTAATGTTAACTCCATCAATATTTACAACGTTATTAGGTTTTGTAGGATCGAATAAGTTATTTGTATCTTGAGGAACATAGTTTTTCGTATTTCGGTTATTATTTTTAAACCATTCCCCAACATGTTGCCAACCTGAACCGTTTGTAGTGAAGAGTACTAACTCACCTGGGTTAGCTGACTCACCATCCGCCATGACAATAGCAGGTTTGACCGCTTTCCCGCGGAAGGTCGCAGAAATTTCAAACTGAACACCGATATTTCCACCGTTGAATTCTGAAGAAATCGTAGTTTGTTTAGTACCAGTGTCGATCCCTTCTTTACGGATTTCAGTCCATCTATTATGTTGTGGATCCGCAATTACTTTTGCTTCTTCTTTATTATTAAAAGCAGCTTTTGTTGTTGCATCATTAATAGAGTTGATATATCCATTTTTTGCATTTGGATCATAGGTTGCTTTTTCTGCTTCTGTTGCTCCTCGCTCTTCAAGACGTTTTTTATAGAGTTCAGTTGCTTGGAATGGTTTCAAAGACTTAACCTTGATGGTAACTACATAGCCTGGCATTATTTCCTTAGTATAGGTAGCACCAACTTGGAGTGCAAGTTTGCCATCTGAAGTTGTCGTTGTACCTGTCCAGTTAGTCTTATCCCCAAAGTCCAACCATGAGATTTGACTCGCCAAATCCGCTGCTTTTATATCTGTTGTAAATCCTGGTTTTTCAACTTTTGGAGTTGAAGTTGCGTCTTCAACGTCTGCACCAATTCCAGTAGCTGTTGCAGTATCTGCACGGAAGGCAGTATTCTTATCAATCTCTTTACCATTACGAGGGTCGTTTCCCCCAGTATTCGCAATTGAGTTTGTACCTTCAGCTGGTTTTGTGTTTTCTGCAGGTTTTCCAGTTGTTGCTTCTGTCTTATCAGCAGTTGCTACTTTTTCTTCAGCTACAACTTTTTCTTTGTTTTTAAGTTTAGCATTGACAGTTGTTACAAGTGATTGATAAGCTGCATCCAACTCAGCTTGACTTGTAGCAGAAGTAAGTGCATTTTTAGCATTAGCAAGAGCTACTTTAAGAATTTCAACACTCTCGTCTGTCTTGCTGCTGTATTTACCATTTGCTAAGTTTGCTTCAATTTCAGCAACGTAAGTTGCCAATTTGTCGCTATTAAGCTCAGGTTTTACTTCAGTAGAAACTGCAGGCGCTGCTTCTGCTTGATACGTTACTTCTTTAGCAGGTGCTGCTTCTGTAGTTAGAGGAGCTTCTGCTTTGTCAACATCTGTTGTAGCTACAACTCCATCAGCTTGTTTTTCTTCTGTTACTTCATCAGCTCCAACACCTGTAGCTGTTCCAAGCATGACTAACGTTCCGAGTAAGACCGAGCAAACTCCTACATGAAGCTTACGAATCGAAAATCGACTAATACGGTCATTAAACAAATCATTTTTCACTAACATTACCTCCAAGTTGCATAAAATTTAACTTAGTTTAGAATAAATATGTATTTACTATTCATTATTTTTCGTAAACTACCCGCTGTTATATTTTATCATGCCAGTCCTTGAATACCAAGCATTTTGCTCAATTTTTTGGAAAAAATTTTTTCTACTTTTATAGCTCAAATTATTTTGTAAATCATATAAAAATCAATATACCTTTTCTATATATTTAATACAAAAAAAGAGGGAAGACCCTCTTTTTGTTTAAGCATTATTTTATTCGCTTACTTCAACAGTTTCAACGACTTCTTCTACAGTCGTATCAACTGGAGCTTCTTCTTGTGAATCTGCAAGGAGTGACTCTTCATTGACTGCTTGTGGTTCAAGGTTACGGTAGCGAGCCATACCAGTACCAGCTGGGATGATTTTACCGATAATAACATTTTCCTTGAGACCAAGGAGATGGTCTTTCTTACCACGGATGGCCGCGTCTGTAAGGACACGAGTTGTTTCCTGGAAGGAAGCAGCTGACAAGAAACTATTTGTTTCAAGTGAGGCTTTGGTAATTCCCATAAGGACTGGGCGACCAGTTGCTGGAACACCACCTGCGATAAGAACATCTTTGTTGGCATCTGTAAAGTCATTGATGTCCATGAGAGTACCCATGAGAAGGTCTGTATCACCTGGATCCATGACACGGACTTTACGGATCATTTGACGAACCATTACCTCGATGTGTTTGTCTCCGATTTCTACCCCTTGGCTACGGTAAACTTTTTGTACTTCACCGAGGAGGTAAGTTTCAACTGACAAGACATCACGTACAGCAAGGAGACGTTTTGGTTGGATAGAACCTTCTGTAAGAGCTGCACCACGAGAAATTTGATCGCCAACTTGGACACGCATACGTGCTGTGAATGGTACCACGTATTCGCCTTCGCCAGTTTCACCTTTAACGAAGACTTTCTTAGTACGAGTTGAAGCATCTTCTTCAATTGCTGTAACTTCCCCTTTGACTTCTGTGATAACTGCTTCCCCTTTAGGATTGCGGGCTTCAAAGATTTCTTGGACACGAGGAAGACCCTGAGTGATATCGGTATTTGAGGCAACCCCACCCGTGTGGAAGGTACGCATTGTAAGCTGTGTACCAGGTTCCCCGATAGATTGGGCAGCGATTGTACCAACTGCTTCACCAACTTCAACCGCATCACCAGTCGCCAAGTTGATACCATAACAGTGACGGCAGACACCATGACGAGTATTACATGTAAATACTGAGCGGATGGTTACTTCTTCAACACCGGCATTAACAATTTCACGAGCTTTGTCTTCTGTGATCAATTCATTTGGACCGATGATAACTGCACCAGTTTCTGGGTGTTTAACAGTTTTCTTAGTGTAACGACCATTGAGACGTTCTTCTAGAGACTCAATCATCTCTTTACCTTCAGTAATAGAACGGATCAAGAGTCCACGGTCAGTTCCACAGTCATCCTCACGAATGATAACGTCTTGGGCAACGTCAACCAAACGACGAGTCAAGTAACCTGAGTCAGCTGTCTTAAGGGCCGTATCGGTCATCCCTTTACGGGCACCGTGAGTTGAGAAGAACATTTCGAGTACTGACAAACCTTCGCGGAAGTTTGAAAGGATAGGCAATTCCATGATACGTCCGTTCGGAGCAGCCATCAGACCACGCATACCGGCAAGCTGTGAGAAGTTTGAGATATTACCACGGGCTCCAGAGTCCATCATCATAACGATAGGGTTCTTAGGATCTTGGTTGGCAACCAAACGTTTCTCGAGTTTTTCACGGGCAGCACGCCATTCAGCTGTAACAGCATTGTAGCGTTCGTCATCTGTGATCATACCACGACGGAATTGTTTTGTGATTTGTTCTACACGTTTGTGTGATTCTTCGATGATTTCAGCCTTGTCTTCAACAACTGGAATATCGGCGATACCCACTGTCAAACCTGCAAGAGTTGAATGGTGGTAACCGAGGTTCTTCATACGGTCAAGTAGGGCAGATGTTTCTGTCGTACGGAAACGTTTGAAGATTTCAGCGATGATATTTCCAAGGTTTTTCTTCTTGAATGGTGGGTTGAGTTCAAGTCCATCGATAGCTTCCTTGATATTTCCACCTAATGGCAAGAAGTACTTAGCCGGAACACCTTCTGTCAAGTTAGCGTTAGTTGGCTCTTGCAAGTAAGGTAGTCCTTCTGGCATGATATCGTTGAAGAGGATTTTACCAACAGTTGTAAGCAAGATTTTGTGTTTTTGCTCTTCTGTCCATGGTTTGTTCAAGCTATCTGTTGCGATACCAACACGTGAGTGGAGGTGAACATAACCATTACGGTAAGCCATGACAGCTTCGTCACGGTCCTTGAAGACCATACCTTCGCCTTCACGACCAGCTTCTTCCATAGTCAAGTAGTAGTTACCCAAAACCATGTCCTGAGATGGAGTAACAACTGGTTTACCATCTTTAGGGTTCAAGATATGCTCAGCAGCAAGCATCAAGATACGAGCTTCTGCTTGGGCTTCTTCTGAAAGCGGTACGTGGATGGCCATTTGGTCCCCGTCAAAGTCGGCATTGTAGGCTTCACAGACAAGAGGGTGCAAGCGAAGGGCTTTACCGTCAATCAAGACAGGTTCAAAGGCTTGGATACCCAAACGGTGAAGGGTAGGTGCGCGGTTCAAAAGTACTGGGTGTTCTTTGATCACTTCTTCGAGGATATCCCAGATACGTTCATCTCCACGTTCTACCAAGCGTTTAGCCGCTTTAACGTTTTGAACGATATCGCGCGCAACGATTTCACGCATGACAAATGGTTTAAAGAGCTCGATTGCCATTTCACGTGGCACACCACATTGGTACATCTTAAGAGTTGGACCAACGGCAATAACAGAACGTCCTGAGAAGTCAACACGTTTACCGAGCAAGTTTTGACGGAAGCGTCCTTGTTTCCCTTTGAGCATGTGGCTCAATGATTTAAGCGGACGGCTACCTGGTCCTGTAATTGGACGACCACGACGGCCATTGTCAATCAAAGCGTCAACCGCTTCTTGAAGCATACGCTTCTCATTTTGAACGATGATACCTGGTGCGTTCAACTCAAGCAAACGAGCCAAACGGTTGTTACGGTTGATAACACGACGGTAAAGGTCGTTCAAGTCAGATGAGGCAAAACGGCCACCATCCAACTGCAACATTGGACGAAGATCTGGTGGAATAACTGGAAGGATGTTAAGAACCATCCATTCAGGCTTGTTTCCAGACTTGTGGAAAGCATCCAAAACATCCAAACGACGGATAGCTTTCACACGTTTTTGTCCAGTAGCTGTCTTCAACTCTTCTTTGAGTTCAGCAATTTCTTTTTCAAGATCTACTTGTTTCAAGAGGTCTTGGATAGCTTCGGCACCCATTTTGGCAACGAATGAACCCTGACCAAATTCACGCAAGCGTTCACGGTATTCACGCTCTGTCATGATAGACTTGTGCTCAAGTGGTGTATCTTTTGGATCAATCACCACATAAGCAGCAAAGTAGATAACTTCCTCGAGGGCACGAGGACTCATGTCAAGGGTCAAGCCCATACGGCTTGGAATCCCCTTGAAATACCAGATATGAGATACAGGAGCTTTTAACTCGATGTGTCCCATACGTTCACGACGAACTTTTGTACGCGTCACTTCAACACCACAACGGTCACAAACAATCCCTCTGTAACGAATGCGTTTATATTTACCACAAGCACATTCCCAGTCTTTTGTAGGACCAAAGATCACTTCGTCAAAAAGTCCTTCACGTTCTGGTTTCAACGTACGGTAATTGATTGTTTCAGGTTTTTTGACTTCTCCATAAGACCATGAACGGACTTTGCTTGGAGAAGCTAGTGTGATTTGCATACTTTTAAAACGATTTACATCAACCACTATTTCTTCCCTTTCTATTATAAGTGAACTGCTTATTCTTGTTCAGCAGTTTCTTCTGTTGTTTCCGCTTTTGCATTTTCTTCTGCTTCAAAGGCTGCTTTAGCCTCTTGAGCTGCTCTTTCGCGGGCTTTTTCAAGGTCATCTACGTGGATGACATCTTCGTCCATTCCTTCATCAAGGTCACGAAGTTCCACTTCTTGATCGTCTTCGTCAAGGACACGCATGTCAAGACCAAGAGATTGCAATTCTTTTACAAGAACTCGGAATGATTCTGGAACACCTGGTTTTGGAATTGGTTTTCCTTTTGTAATGGCTTCATAAGCTTTCAAACGTCCGTTGATATCGTCAGACTTGTAAGTCAAGATTTCTTGAAGGACATTTGACGCACCATAGGCTTCAAGCGCCCAAACCTCCATCTCACCGAAACGTTGTCCACCAAACTGAGCTTTACCTCCGAGTGGTTGTTGTGTAACGGTTGAGTATGGTCCGACTGAACGTGCGTGCAATTTATCATCAACCATATGGTGAAGTTTGATCATGTACATGACACCAACTGACACACGGTTATCGAATGGTTCACCAGTACGACCATCGTATAGGATAGTCTTAGCGTCGCTATCCATACCTGCTTCTTTGACAGTATCCCAAAGATCTTCAGAACTTGCTCCGTCAAAGACTGGTGTTGCGATGTGGATACCAAGAGTACGAGCTGCCATACCAAGGTGAAGCTCCATAACCTGACCGATATTCATACGTGATGGTACCCCAAGTGGGTTCAACATGATATCGACTGGAGTTCCGTCTGGAAGGTAAGGCATGTCTTCTACAGGAACGATACGAGAGACAACCCCTTTGTTCCCGTGACGTCCGGCCATCTTATCTCCGACCTTGATCTTACGTTTTTGTGCGATGTATACGCGAACCAGCATGTTGACACCAGATTGCAATTCATCACCGTTTGCACGTGTAAAGATTTTAACATCACGAACGACACCATCGGCACCGTGTGGTACACGAAGGGAAGTGTCACGAACTTCACGAGATTTGTCACCGAAGATAGCGTGCAAGAGACGCTCTTCAGCAGAAAGGTCTTTTTCACCCTTAGGTGTTACTTTACCTACAAGGATATCCCCTTCTTTAACCTCAGCACCGATACGGATGATACCCATTTCGTCGAGGTCTTTAAGGGCATCTTCACCAACGTTTGGAATTTCACGAGTGATTTCTTCAGGCCCAAGCTTTGTATCGCGTGTTTCTGATTCGTATTCTTCGAGGTGAACAGATGTGTAAACATCGTCTTTCACCAAGCGTTCGCTCATGATAACGGCATCCTCAAAGTTGTAACCTTCCCATGTCATGTAGGCAACGATTGGGTTTTGTCCAAGCGCCATTTCACCTTTTTCCATAGAAGGTCCATCAGCGATAAAGTCACCTTTTTCGATGACATCGCCAACTCGAACAAGGGTACGTTGGTTATAAGCAGTACCTGAGTTTGAACGACGGAATTTTTGGATGTGGTAAACATCAAGAGAACCATCTTCACGGCGAACTTCTACTTTGTCCGCATCCGCATAGGTAACCTTACCACCATGTTGTGCAATAACTGCAGCTCCTGAATCATGGGCTGCTTGATATTCCATACCAGTACCAACGAAAGGCGCTTTAGGATCGATCAACGGAACAGCCTGACGTTGCATGTTGGCTCCCATGAGGGCACGGTTGGAGTCATCGTTTTCCAAGAAAGGAATACATGCTGTCGCAACGGCAACTACCTGTTTAGGAGAAACGTCCATATAGTCAACGCTTGATGCTGGATATTCTTGGTTAACCCCTTGGTGACGTCCCATGACAACTTTTTCAGCAAAAGTTCCATCTGCGTTCAATTTAGAGTTAGCCTGAGCTACTGTGTACTCATCTTCTTCATCGGCCGTCAACCAGACGATTTCGTTGGTTACTTTTCCAGTTGCACGGTCAACCTTACGGTATGGTGTTTGAATGAAACCATACTTGTTGAGGTGTCCGTAAGAAGACAAGTTGTTGATCAAACCGATGTTTGGTCCTTCAGGTGTTTCGATTGGACACATACGACCATAGTGAGTGTAGTGCACGTCACGCACTTCATATCCAGCGCGGTCACGTGTCAAACCACCAGGCCCTAAGGCAGACAAACGACGTTTGTGAGACAACTCAGAAAGTGGGTTGTGTTGGTCCATGAACTGTGACAACTGTGATGAACCAAAGAACTCTTTGACTGCAGCTGTTACAGGACGAATGTTGATGATTTGTTGAGGTGTCAATACTTCGTTATCTTGAACAGACATACGTTCACGAACATTACGTTCCATACGTGAAAGTCCAAGACGTACTTGGTTGGCAAGCAATTCACCAACAGCGCGGATACGACGGTTCCCGAGATGGTCGATATCATCGATACGACCGATGCCTTCAGCCAAGTTAAGGAAGTAGCTCATTTCAGCAAGGATATCTGCCGGAGTGATCGTGCGAACTTTATCATCTGGATTTGCATTTCCGATGATTGTTACAACACGGTCTGGATCAGTTGGAGCCACAACCTTGAATTTTTGAAGAACAACTGGTTCTGTCAAAACAGCTGAGTCGTTTGGAGTGTAGACAATCTTGTTCAAATCGCCATCCAAGTGACTTTCGATACTTTCGATGACATCGCGAGTCATTACAGTACCTTTTTCAACCAAGATTTCACCAGTTTCAGGGTCCACCAATGGTTCAGCAATTGTTTGGTTGAGCAAACGAGTTTTAATATTTAATTTCTTGTTAATCTTGTAGCGTCCAACAGCTGCCAAGTCATAACGACGTGGGTCGAAGAAACGAGCCACAAGCAAGGTACGTGAACTCTCAGCAGTTTTTGGTTCACCTGGACGAAGACGCTCATAAATTTCTTTCAAAGCTTCGTCTGTACGAGAGTCCATTGGGTTTTTATGGATATCTTTTTCAAGAGTGTTGCGAACCAACTCGCTGTCCCCAAAGATATCAAAGATTTCGTCATCGCCTGAGAAACCAAGAGCACGAACCAAAGTCGTAAATGGAATTTTCCGTGTACGGTCGATACGAGTATAGGCGATGTCTTTTGAGTCACTTTCAAGTTCCAACCAAGCTCCACGGTTAGGGATAACAGTTGAACCGTAGCCCACTTTACCGTTTTTGTCTACTTTATCATTAAAGTAAACACCTGGAGAACGCACCAACTGTGATACGATAATACGTTCACCACCATTGATGATGAAGGTACCCATCTCAGTCATGATTGGGAAGTCACCAAAGAAGACTTCCTGTGTCTTGATTTCGCCAGTTTCTTTGTTAATCAAGCGGAAAGTTACAAAGATTGGTGCTGAATAACTAGCATCATGGATGCGAGCTTCTTCAAGCGTATATTTAGGTTCTTTGATTTCGTAGCCAACAAATTCCAACTCCATTGTTTCTGTGAAGTTTGAAATTGGCAATACATCTTCAAACACTTCCTTCAGACCATGGTCTAGGAAATCTTTAAATGAATCAGTTTGAATTTCAATCAAATTTGGTAAGTCAAGAACTTCTTTGATTCTTGAAAAACTACGACGGGTACGATGTTTCCCGTATTGAACGTCATGTCCTGCCAAGATGATTCTCCTTTGTAAATAAAGTTCCAAGCTTAGTCACCTAAGCTAATAATTATCGTTTAATGGTTCTAAAACCCCTATCAACTTATCCCCCTTGACTAATTTTTCAGAATCTTTAAATCTCTGTTACAGATGCAAAAAATACCGAAAAAAAGCACAAAAAGAGCAGTTAAATCCGACTTTTTTCAGGAGATTTAACTGCTGTGAGCCTTGTCCGGACAATATTTCAGACAAAACCTACGACAAATGATTACTCATATTATACTTGATTTTCTCTGATTTTTCAAGGACTTTGCTTGTTTTTTTTCTTGCCTTAGTATTGAGGTTTGTCAGTTTTCAGAAAAGGTAGTTTTCTAAGAAAATAGTTGTTGTTAAGTAAATAGGACAGGTTCTATTAATGAACCTACCGGCCAACTAAAACTTTCTCTCTTTAGATTGTGAGTTGGCATCTTGTATACTGAAAATGAATAAAACAATTTAATAAAAAAGAGATAACACTAATCAATGCAACTTGCTTGACAAAAGCTTTACTTAGTGGTTTAATATACCCCATAAGGGTATATTTGGAGGTGCCTATGTTTCACTTATTTACAAAAATTGATAGTATTTCTACTAGCGAATTAGAAGCTAAACTAAAGGAACCTATTCAGCTACTGGACGTTCGAACGCCTACAGAATTCCGTAGAGGCCATATCAAAAACGCAAAAAATGTCCCCCTAACTGAAATCGGTTCTTATAAGCCCACGACAAAAGAAACACTCTATGTCATTTGTCATTCTGGTGTTCGAAGCAAGATGGCTGCTAAAAAGCTCAAGAAAAAAGGCTATGATGTTATCAACGTCCGAGGTGGCATGAATGCCTGGCCCGGTGATGTAGAATAAATCAAATACAAAAAGAGCAGTTGGTTTACTCTAAAGAAAACCAACTGCTCTTTTACTATTCTATCAACTTTTCAAGTAAGCCTTTATTCTGTTACTTCCGTTTAATCAAGTATTTAACTGCCTTTTCCAATCTTTCCTTCTGCGCTTGAGGGTCGCCTAAAGGTTCATTAATACAAGCTGTTAAATTCTCGGTTATCATCAACTCAATAATACGATCAACGCTTGAACGAACTGCTGTTAATTGGGTGATGATATCGACACAATCCCGCTCTTCCTCCATCATTTTTTGGATACCCCGCAATTGACCTTCTGAGCGTTTGAGGCGTGTAATGTACTTTGATTTTGTCATCTATTTATCCTTAAATGATTTTTTTACATTATATCTCTAATAAAGCCCTTTGTCAAAAGTATCACTTCTCTTAAAGATAAAACCTCCTAGTTCTCCACTCTGACTCTCGTAACAATACCGTCTTTATCAGTCATGCTGAACTCTGCTGAAGAAATCCACTGAGTTATCGCCTTGCCAGTTTGAGATTGAGCAAATACTTTTAATAATTCCTCTTTATTCTCAACTTCAACCACATAGTAGGCTAGCCCCACCATTCCATGCTTACGTCGAACTAAGTTTTTGCCACCCCATTCATTGACAGCCAAATGATGATGATAAGCCCCTGATGCGATCCAACTAGCATGTGGAATCGTAAATTTATTCTCCAGACCTAGAGACTCTTGGTAGAACACACTCGCTTCTCGGCTATTCTTAACAGATAGGTGAACATGCCCCATGTGAGTCCCACTTGCAATTGCAAAAGGCTCTATGCCTCGTCCTAGTTCATAGATATCTTGGAATGGTTAACTGAACAGTCCCATATTTGGTTTCAAATTTCTGTGAATAGGTTCCGTTCCGACTATTGCCAGAATTATAGCCTACTTTTTCGTAAGGCTCATCCCCTAAAAAGGCTGACAATTCTGCTTGAAGCAGACCATTCATAGCTGTTTCAAGAGAAGTAAGGAAAAATTCATCAATATCTTGCTTTTGCGCTAGGAAGTTATGTTGTTCTTTAGTAAACTGAGTCATAGGAATAAATTTAGTAATGTTTCGCAACTCTACTATAACGGATTTATTCCTTTTTGTATTTACACAACTTATTTTACACTACCAGAAGCTATTAAAAATTGAATTATCTTTTTAAAGAAAATTCAATTTTTATGATAAAATATTAGACGGAGGTTTTTATAACATGAAACAATTTTGGATCAAACTATTAGAGAATCGAAACGATTACTTTCGTTGTATCTTAGGCGCTTATCTATTTATGATATTAGTTGGATTACTAACGTCAACTCCACATGATATATTTCTTGCCTTAACTCCAGCTTCAATTTTAACATTAGGGGTCTTTTTTGTCGCTGGGTCTGTTCTGATACTCTTTACTCAAAAAATTCCTTTTTTAAGTATTTTCAAAGTCAATATTTTGTTATTAAATATCGTACTATTGGTCTCCATTTATAAAAGCATGTCCTTTTTCTTATCCCTAGGTCTGCTATTATTGACATTAGTATTATATATAGGCAGTTTTTTAAGAAAAGAAAAACTTTCTTTTTCATATCTGCTCGTTATTTTATTCACAACACCTCGACTCTTGACATTGGCCAGTTCAAACTTCCAAGATACTGCACTTGAGTTTCATGCTTTCAATCTGGCAGACACTCGATTTAACATCATTATTTGGCCTGTTATCTTTGCTGGTTTGCTTTCGGGAGCTACCCTTCTTTTAATTCACAACTCCCCGCTTAAGCAATACTTAGAGCGCTACAAAAAATTACTAACCTATGGTGTATTTTCTATAGTTGCTCTCTATATAGTCTATCTCTCAGTTGTTTTTGTCTATAAGGTAAAAACCTTTGATGGTTCCACCTTTGATATTGGATTATTCTCACAGATGTTTCATCGGATGAGTACTGACTTGACAGCCATCACAACACTCGAACGCGATCGAGTATTATCTCACTTTGCAGTTCACATCTCACCCATTTTCTATCTGATGTTACCTTTCTATAAGCTTTTCCCACATGTTGAAACTTTAGAAGTGCTACAAATTTGGGTTGTATTCTCTGCAGTAATTCCTCTAAGATTGCTTCTCTCCAAATTGAATCTATCGAAATTGGCAAACATTTTGACAATTCTTTGGTTCGTACTTTTACCTGTATTAACTACAGCAGGAGGCTATCATCTGCACGAAAATTGTTTCTTGGTCCCTTTGATATTTTGGGTATTCTATTTCATAGTAAATGAAAAGAAGTGGGGGATTCTCATATCCACTATCCTACTACTTTTAGTCAAAGAAGATGCCTTTATCTATGTCTTCAGCATAGGAATATTCTTCTTAACCCAGAAACGTTTTAATCTTACCACCAAAACTAAGAAATGGCTAATCATTACTGAATTCCTTTTGCCAGTTCTATACTTTACCTTAGCAATGTATCTCCTAAGCGCATTTGGAGAAGGGGGGATGGTCTCTCGATTCGATGCGTTCTTACTAAAAGATGAAAGTGGAATTTTAACCGTATTTAAAAATTTAATTCTTCATCCAAGTTTTGCTATCAGCCATTTGTTTATGGCTAAAAAACTAGGCTATTTATTCCTGATGTTAGCTCCCATGTGCTTCCTACCACTATTGCAACGGAACTGGTCAACTTATTTTTTAGCTATACCTTTAGTAGTTATCAATTTATTGCCGGATTGGCCTTATCAATACGATATCGGCTTTCAATATAGTTATGGCAGTGGAGCCTTACTCTTCATAATGGCCTTGCTTGCTTTAGAAGACCTGAAAGAACACAAACTCATTAAAGAAAAAATGGTGATTTCAGTCATTTTTATGGGTATTATTTTTTCTGGTACTTTTCTTCATCGTTTCACTCATGCTTGGTCTTCTAATATTACCTATTACCAACAAAACAAGGACAAATATGATGCAATTAGATATGGCCTAGAAATTCTGCCAGAAGATGCCTCAATCGTTGCAGAAGGAGGCTATACACCTGCACTGAGAAAACATCAAGCCCTTTACGATATTTTCTACCACAACCAGCGAAAAGCTGACCCATCAATTGATTATATTGTAATTCCACGAGAACAAAAAGGGAAAAACGATGTCTATGATTCTGTAATTGCCAGTTATGAAACACTAGGATATAAGGAAAGTAAGTACGCAACAAAAGAACTTTTCATTCTCGAAAAACCTGAATAAAAAGAGAGCAGTTCAAACCACTTTTTGTACTGACCCCAAAAAGTAGACAAATAATTTACACAAAGGATTTAGTTCTGTATTGCACAGGACTGAGTCCTTTTAGTTTTACCTTAATTCGCTTGTTGTTGTAATAATCAATGTAGTCTACAATAGCTTGTTCCAATTGCTCAAGTGAGTGAAAGGTCCTCTCATAACCTTAAAACATCTCAGACTTAAGAATGCCAAAGAAGGACTCCATTATGCCGTTGTCTGGGCTGTTGCCTTTACGTGACATGGATGGTTGAATCCCTTACTTTCTAAAAACCTGTGATAAAAATCGTGTTGATATTGCTATCCTTGATCACTATGAAGAATGGTATTCTCGTAATGTTTCTCACCGAAAGCCTGGTCTAACATAGTCTTCACTTGTATCAAATTCGGTGACGTAGAAAGATTATAGGCGATAATTTCGCTATTAAAGTCATCTAAAACCGGTGATAAATAGAGCTTTTGACTGCTTGCTGGAATGGCAAATTCTGTTATTAATCCTTGAACAATTTCCATTTTTCTTCTTGCTCTTTTTCCTCCTTCAATCGGAGTTCTCTCAACTTTTTTAGAATAGCATTCTCCGCTCTCAAATATTCTAATTCTTCCTGAAGACGTTCTAACTCTGTCATCTCTTCAGTTTTTTTCTATATTACACCAGCCAATTTGAAAGTATTCCTTGCTTTGGGAGACCAAAATCAAGGCTTACACTTCTACGTGAACGCCCTTCAAGTAAGACTTTATTCATCATTTCTTGTTTTAATTCAGGGGAACAATAACAGTTCTTTCCCTTTTTGACGATGTTTCTTCCATAACGGTCAATTAATTTCACCATGTACTTTAGACCAGAAACGTTCACCCCAAATTGATTTGAAAGCTGGTTGAAGTTTTGTCCTTGTTTTCTCAGTTCATAGATTTGAACTTTATCTTCATAACTCAATTTCATAATAAAACACCCCAAAAGTTAGACAGAAAAAATCTAACTTTTGGGGTGCAGTTCATAACCTAGACCGAACCACTCTATTCTAATTTCCTACTCTAACTCTTGTAACGATACCGTCTTTATCAGTCATGCTGAACTCTGCCGAAGAAGTCCACTGTGTTATCGCCTGATTGCTTTGTGACTGAGCAAATACCTTTAACAACTCCTCTTTGTCCTCAACTTCAACGACATAGTAGGCAAGACCTACCATTCCTTGCTCACGTCGCGCTAACAAACGGCCACCCCATTCGTTAACTGCTAGATGATGATGGTAATTCCCCGATGCTATCCAACTGGCATTCGGAATCGTGAATTTATCCTCAAGACCAAGAGACTCTTGGTAGAATGCACTCGCTTCTCGGCTATTCTTCACAGATAGGTGAACATGGCCCATGCGAGTGCCTTCTGCAATTACAAAATGATCAAATTCTTTGCCTAGTTCATAGATAGCTTGTGCAGACAGTTCTTCTGTCACGCCAATAATTCGTCCATCCTCACGAATATCCCAGACTGTCACAGGTTTATCTCTGTAGAGTTCAATCCCGTTGCCCTCTAAGTCTTCCAAATAGATAGCCTCACTATAACCATGGTCCGCTCCACCCACTAGCGGTATCTTTAAATCGACCAAGTGTTTAAAAATATTGGCCAAATCTTCTCGACTCGGTAAAATCAAGGCCATATGGTAAAGACCGTAGCTCTGCTTAGAATTGCCTATATTTTCTGTTTGGATAAGCTTCACCAGCGGTTTTCCTCCGACACCTAAAAGAACTTGATTTTCCGATTGATTCAAAATCTCCAACCCAATCAACTGATGATAAAATGCTGTCTGACTTTCTAAATCCTTGACATTTAAAGCTACTTCAGCCAAATAAATCTGACTATTATATTGGTAAACCATAGAAAACCTCTCTTTGTTGTAACTATTTTTATTACATCTATTGTACTCCCTTCTTAACCAATGTCAATCTAGATGCTCAACGCTGATAAAACAAGAACAATCCTCCCCATGTAGGAAGGATTGTTTCGCTTTAATGAGCCAACATTTCTTGAGCAATCTCTTGACCTGATAAGCCATCTGGATAGTAGGTTGGCCAGTTGTCCATCTCTTCAAAGAGGGCTTCTTGGCTAGTGCCTCCAAAGAAGATATGGAAATGCTCTGCCTTGACTGGAGCAATATTATGGTCGCTAAACTGAACATACTTGAATTGTCCGGCGTCTGCATCAGTCGCTTCAAAGAGGAAGCGTACTCCACGATTCCCTTTCTTATAAGTCAAGATTTTCTTGCCGACATACTTGTAAGTATATTTCTTACTTTGGCCACCTTGGATGAATTCCATAGTGTTATCCGTGATGTTAATCTTGGTCACATCTGTTTGGTAACCCTTTTGATAGTAGGCCTTATACTCATCCTTGGTCATCTTACCAGTCAATTTAGCCTTGTAGTCAAATACTTGGTCAAGAGTCCCATCCTCAAGGAAAGGATAAACTGACTGCCAGTTGCCAGCATAATCACTTAAGGTACGGTCCTTAACATCTGCATCCTCGAAGTAGCCATTTTGAACGGTTTTAGTTTCCTCTGCCTTTTCTGGTTCAATCTCTGCTCCTGCCTGATCAGTTGTTTGCTTGAGTGCCTTGAGGTTTTTCTCCATGACAGAGATATAGTTTTCTCCAGCCTTCATGTCCTCTTCGGTCAAGCTTTCAAGAGGATTCAGAACATCTAACTTCACTCCTGTTTCTTTTGAGAGGGTATTCGCTAGGGCTTGAGAAGCATTTTCTTCAAAGTAGATATAAGAAATCTTATTTTTCTTGATGTACTCGGTCAATTCTGCCAAACGGCTTGCTGAAGGCTCCGCATCTGGTGAAAGACCTGAGATAGAGACTTGATTGAGTCCGTAGTCCAAGGCTAGATAACGAAAGGCTGCGTGTTGAGTCACAAAACTCTTTTGCTTAGCATTAGAAAGCCCTTCACTATAGGCCTTATCCAAGGCTTGCAGTTTTTCGATATAGGCTGCTGCATTTTGTTCAAAAGTCGCCTTCTTATCTGGATAGTCAGCTGAAAGACTATCACGTATATGTTCTACAAGTTTGATTGCACGCGCAGGAGACAACCATACATGAGGGTCATACTCGTGATGATGACCTTCTTCACCATGGTCATGGTCTTCCTCTTCTTCACTTCCTGGAAGAAGTAGCATATCTCCAGTCGCCTTAATTGTTTTTACTTTTTTCGCATCTAGGGAATCTAATAGCTTAGGAACCCATGTTTCCATGTTCTCATTTTCATAAACAAAGGCATCAGCGTCTTGAATTTTAGCGACTGCCTTAGGCGATGGTTCATAGTCATGTGGTTCTGTCCCAGCCCCGATTAAGAGTTCAACATTGGCTGTGTCGCCTGCTACTTGCTTGGTAAATTCGTAGACAGGATAGAAAGTTGTGACGATATTTAATTTCCCGTCTGCTTGTTTTTGATTGGAGCAAGCGACTAAGAATACCGTCACAAGACTTGCCAAAAGTAGGCTTAGTTTTTTCATTTACTTCTCCTATTTGATAAAACGTTTGAGTAAGCTGACTAACAAGAAGACAACTACAAAGATAAGAGTGATACTTGCACTCGGTGGTGTCTCTGCATAGTAGGAAATATAAAGTCCTGCCACCATGCCTAGAAAACCAATGGCGCTAGCAAGTATCATCACAGAACTAAAGTTTTTACCTAGACGCAAAGCAATACTTGCTGGTAAGACCATGATAGTCGATACCAAAAGTGCTCCCGCAGCTGGGATCATGAGGGCAATAGCCACACCCGTTACCATGTTAAAGAGAATAGACATAGTACGCACTGGAAGGCCATCGACAAAAGCTGTATCCTCGTCAAAAGTTAGAATATACATGGGTCTTAAAAAGAGGAAGGTCAGGATTAAAACAACCGCTGCAATAACAAAGAGACCAATGACCTGCTCTTGACTAATAGTCACAATAGAACCAAAAAGGTATTGATCCAGGCTCATAGAACTAGAGCTCTTACCCTTACTCATAACAATAA
Organism: Streptococcus infantis; assembly: GCF_047463275.1. Taxonomy (GTDB): domain Bacteria; phylum Bacillota; class Bacilli; order Lactobacillales; family Streptococcaceae; genus Streptococcus; species Streptococcus infantis_AF. The sequence goes on from NZ_JASHEE010000007.1 coordinate 21,661, forward strand.
GCGAAACTGCAAGTCCTGTAGACATGAGAATGGCTGTCCCAATCTCCATAAAGCTTTTATAAACCGTACGCAAGTATTCGAGGAAAACCGCTGCAATTAAGACAATCACAATGGTTGAGATGGTCGGAGAAATTCCTAAAACCAAGCCAAAGGCAACCCCTGAAAGCGAGACGTGACTCAGAGTATCACTCATAAGACTTTGACGACGCAAGATGAGGAAGGTCCCAAGGACTGGTGAAAAGAGACTCATGGCAATAACAGCCAAAAAGGCCCGCTGCATAAAATCATAAGAAAATAGATTAAACATGGTCCACCTCCTGGTCACTTTCATGGACATTGAAACAACGCCATGGCGAATCTTGGTCACGAACAAGGTGGATATTACGATCTGCGTAATCCTTGACTTCTTCAGGATCGTGAGTAATCATCAAAACAGCCTTGCCATGATGGTGGGCACTATGGTGCATGAGTTCATAAAATTCATTTTTGGTGCCAGCATCCATCCCTGTTGTCGGCTCATCCAAGATAAAGATATCTGGATCTGAAGCAAACATACGTGCGATAACAGCTCTTTGCTTTTGCCCACCAGAGAGAGAACCAATCCGTTTATCCCGATGCTCCCACATGCCAACTGAGTTTAAACTAGCCTTGATGTGTTCTTCATCGTGGGCATTCAGACGACGGAACCAGCCTTTTCTTGGGTAGCGACCTGATTTGACAAACTCATAAACAGTACTTGGAAAGCCTGCATTAAAACTGGCAATCTGCTGAGGAAGATAGGCAATTCTTAGCTTTTTCCCATGAATATTGGTCTTTGAAATGGTAACCTTGCCAAATCTTGGTTGCAAAATACCCAGACTAGCCTTGATTAGCGTTGTCTTAGCTGCTCCATTTTCTCCTGTCAGTGTGACAAACTCCCCACTATCAACACTATAGTTGATGTGCTCAAGCACAGGTTCCTTGTCATAATAGAAGGACAAATCCTCTACTGTGATGTATCTCATTACTTGATTTCTCCTACTAAAGCAGTTAAAAACCGCTGGATAATTTTTTGTTCGTTTGGTGTGAACTGAGTGACAACACGCTCATACGTCGATAGGGTGTGTTCATGATGATGATGGTGCTCTTCAGCAATCGGTCGAGCTAGGTCTGTCAATTGATAGAAGATCACTCGAGCATCCTTTGGATCCTTAGAAGTTTCTAGCATCCCCTCTTTAATCAAAGATTTAATAGCCTTGGTAATAGCCGCTTGACTGACATTAAGGCGACGTGCCAACTCAGAATTGGTCAATGATTCCTCTGATAAAAGCATGAGAATATGCTCCTGGGTATTGGTCAAAGCCACATTACTGGTGCAATGACCGATCAAAATTTCATGCTGATTTTCAGCTTTCAGGATTACTTCATTTAAAAAATGATCAATTTCTGTTGCTAATTGTCTCATGAACTTCTCCTTTCCTAGTTATCTTTTTCCTAAAACAATATAGATTCCCACGGATTCTTTACTGGTTAATTATATCATAAACCAAAAAAGAATCAAGAAAAAAGATGAAAACACCTGAGATGTTTTCATCCTTTAGAATTATTTTTCTTGTTTACGGCTAGTCCAGAGGGCTGTCGCTCCAAGAATCACACCAAGTAGCATCATGAAAATAGATTGCTCACTACCTGTATTTGGAAGTAGTTTCTCTGAGACTACTGTTTTCTTAGCAAACTTATCTGCAACCTTATAATCAACTTTTACAGTAGAAGGTTGAGTCGGTTTTGTTGCTTGGTCTTCTATTGGTTTAGCTGGATCTTGCTCTTTACCTTCTTCAGGAAGTTTAAATGTTTTTGAGTCCACAGAAATCGTGCGTGAATTTGGATTTACCTTTTCATACTGAGTCAAATCAGCTGTTTTGAGATAGTCTTCAAAGGCAGCATCCATTGAAGGACCTTCTTCTCTAGCACCACCAAGCATGGTATAACCGTCACCACCTGCTGCAAGGAAGTCATTGGTTGCTAGGTAGTAGATTTTCGCCAAATCTAGTTTTTCATAAAGACCAGTTGCACGATTCTTCACTTGAACAGCCAAGACACGTTTACCTGAAAGTAGGTTTGTGTCATAATAGACCTTGACACCAGAAACTTGTAAGAAGCCTCCACTTGGCTCTAACAATGGTTGACCATTTTCATCCAAGACGGTTTTTCCTGCCTTATCAACCTGCAAGATAGAACCAAGTGATTTTTCAAACATGTCAAGGACTTGTTGGCCTGTCACCTGGATTTGTGTGATGGTATTTCCGAACGGTAAAACTGCAATGACATTTCCTTTTGTGATTGGTTTACCTTTGGCAATAGTTTCACGCAATCCTCCACCATTTGTCACAGCGATATCTGTTGGATGACTAAATCCTGTTTGACCATACTGGTAGAGAGAATCTGCTACAACATTTCCAAGATTAGTTTCACGAACCCGGACATTTTCACGGTCACCGTTCAATTCAACTGGACTGTTTGAAACAACTTCTACAGCATTTTCAGCGTCATACTTTTGTTTGATGTCCTTGACAAGTTTCTCAATTTTAGGATTAGCTTCCAATTTTTTAGCATCAGCAGCCGGAATCTGAGTTGGATTGCCCAAAAGCTGACGTGATTTATAAGTAATTTTACCAACGTTATGGAGATAACTTCCAGTTTGGTTGTAAGTCACATTATCTCCGTAAGTAGTTGATTCTACTGTATGAGAGTGACCGTCAATCACTGTAACACGCTTACCTTTCAAAAGAGGATTTTTTGAAAGTGCTTCTGCAAGTGTTGAACCACGCCATTCTACAGGTGTTGTTGTATCAACTCCTAAGTGAGCGAGAACAACATAATGTTTGTAGTCTTTGCCTTCTGCCAAGGCTTTAGCTTGAATTTCTTCGATAACCTTGTTAACCTCTGCAATAGGTTCTGTAAAGGTTACGCCTTTAACATTTTTAGGGTGAGTCTTAGTAGCTGTTTCAGGTGTTGTCACACCGATGACAACAAACTCATCACCTTCAACATCCTTGTTCTTATCAACAATTGTTGCTGCTTCAAATAGACGAGCTCCATTAACATAAGTATTTGAGCTAAGCAGTGGGAAGTTCAAGATTTCTTTGTATTTTTTAGCTTCGTCAAGTCCAAAGTCAAACTCATGATTTCCTACCGCCATGGCATCATAACCCATCTCATTTAGGATTTTGGCACGAGCTTCACCCTTTGTAGAGTTTGAAATTGGCAGACCTTGGAAGGCATCACCAGCATCTACTACTAGGGTCGTTTGATCACTCTTTTCTCGCTCTTTTTCAATAACTGTCGCGAGCTTGGCATCTCCAATTACTCCTTTTTCTTCTACGATACGGCCATGCACGTCATTGGTATGCAAGATAACAGTATCTTGTTCTTCTTTGACAGGAGTCACTGCTGCTCCTTCAGAGACTTCCTCACTTGTTACGGGTGTCGCTGGTTCGACAGTTGTAGGTGCTTCTGGCTCAGCTTGGGTTGTTGCAGCTGGTACTATTTTAGTTGTCTCAGGTGGAGTTGGACTTTCCTCCGCATAGACCTGACTGGCTAAAAAGGCTGGAGCTAATAAAGCTGTAGATAGGATGGGCAATAAGAACTGTTTCTTCATTTTGAAACCTCTTTCTATTCATAGTTCTTTAACTATTATACGTTATTTATCATCATTTTGAAACTTTTAGCCTTTTTTCAGGGTAAAATATTCGACATTTCATAAAAAAGTCTGAACAAAAAGCCCAAAACAAGGTTCAGGCTCTTTTGCTATTTATTGAAAATCTTTAATATTCCCATCGTAATCCGCCCAATCCTGGCTAAAGAATCGATTATTCATTTGGTAAATAGGTGCTGTTGTTGGATTACTTAAAAAAGGATTTACAACCTTATCAAACGCCAGCCAGCCTAACCAACCAATATGAATCGTATCCTTAACAAAGTAAGGATCTCCTCCATTTTTTGAGAAATCAGCAATATTGGTGAATCCTTGGCTTTCCAACTGGTAACGAATTTTTTCGACAGAATGTTGATACATTTCCTCACTCAGTCCAGTATAATCCATCCATTTTTTATTGACAGGTTGAAAGACAAAGAGCACATTCACCTTGGATTTGGCAAATTGATCGAGCACTAGCTGCAAATCATTGTACTCAGAAGACTTGAGAAAGTTGTAATTTTTTTGATAACCTTCCCACTTTTTCAAATCTTTCATTATCTGAGTATTGTAAAAATGGTTCTCCATTCCCAAATCATTATTGGTTGTATTTTCTTCACCCTCTTTTCGAGCGATATTTTCCAATTCTTCATAAGAAAATTGATCTGGGAGACTGCTCAAATATTTTTCAATATGATCTTTATACTTTAATCGGCCTCGGATGGAGAATTGACCAAAAAGGGCCGCTTGTCTTTCATTGAATTCTGCAGAAGCTGTAATTATTGAATGATCAAAGTCTGACAACTGTTCATTCTTAGCCAGTTTTTCAACAATCCCCTTCATCGGTACGCTAGGATTCTGCTTCAAGAGTCTATTAGCCGCATATTGAGAAGCTACGTCTCCAGATTGATTCTCTAAAAAGGCAGTCAACTGATCATTGTTAAAATAAGTTTGAAAAATAGTCGGGTCATGATCCTCTTTTGTAAACCACTGTGGAGAGATTACAAATACAGCTTGTTTGTTTTCAAGCTCAGATGTGATTTGTTGCATCCCAAAATACTGACTAAGAGAAGCGGCTCCTGCCTGCCCCATAAAATAAGGACGGTAGGAGCGGTTATACTTTTCAGCCAACACTCCTGGATGCATGCTATCAAAACGAATCCATTCACTCGAACCCAAAAAGGGTATAAAACGTATATTAGGATCCGTGAGAGCTCTCACTTTTTGACTTCTCTCTTTGAAACTTTCTGCACTTACTGAGGCTGCAGAGTATTTTTCCTCCATTAGATTATGACTCTTACTACTAGGATAGAAAAAAATAAGTAGAAGAACCAATAAACCTGCAATAAGAATCGGCCCGAAGATTAACCACAGGCGTTTAAGCATTCTTTAACTCCGTAATTCCTGCCACGATTTTATTAGCCGTATTCCAGTCATCACGACCAAATTCTGTAACCGGGACACGAATATCAAAGCGATTTTCGATTTCCACGATCAATTCAACCGTTCCCATGCTATCCAAGACACCCGCATCAAAGAGATCTTCATCCATCATGTCAGAAACATCTTCCATAAATAATTCATCGATAATTTCAATAACTTCTGATTTTATATCCATTTTTTAATTCCTTTTATTTTTTAAACCATAAATCATTCAAAAATCCAGAAAAGATTAAGAATGAAACCATTACGACATGGAAGGTTATCACCATGCCAAGCAACTGAGCCCAACGATTTTCAAGCAAGGGTGGTCGCCCTGCTTTTTTCCGTTCTTTATTGAGCGTTTTTTTCTTTCGAATCCAAGCATCATTCATCACTAAGCCTATCCCATGAAAGAGTCCGTAAGCGATATAAAACCATGTTATCCCATGCCAGAATCCCATAAGGAGCATATTTACAATATAGGCAACACTTGAGGTCACATTTCGATTCTTAAAAAGCTTTTTTCTCGTCATCACCATGACCATGCGCATAAAGACAAAGTCACGAAACCAGAAGGATAAACTCATGTGCCAACGATTCCAAAACTCTTTCAAATCTCTTGACAAGAAAGGTTTGTTGAAGTTAATCGGACTACGAATTCCCATCAGATTTGAAATAGCTATAGCAAACATAGAGTAACCTGCAAAGTCAAAGAAGAGCTCCAAACCAAATGTGTACATGATGGCCACTACATAATAGTTAAAGACGCCACCTGTTTGTAAAGCTAAATTCTTTAGCGGTGGTAATAAAATCTCGCCTAAAATATGAGCTAGGATAAATTTATACAGAAATCCCCACATGATATACCGAACGGACTCGGCTAGCATATCTAGCAACTCATCGCGCTCTGGTATCGTCTTATAATTTTCATTAAAACGTTTGAAACGATCAATAGGACCACTTGAAAATGTCGGCATAAAGAGAAGAAAACGCAAATACTCCCCTATCTTCAAATCCTTAATGACTCCATCTCTGAGTTCGATGATAATCCCCACCGAACGAAAGGTCAAATAAGAAATTCCCAAGAACCCGAACAAAGACTGCGTTCCATTGATAGCCGGCTGCACCTTTACAAAGATAATCGGAAGGAGGGACAGAAAACTAACGAGGTAGAATACCCACTTGCCATCCTTACTTTTTCGATAGTGCTTGTAGAAAAGCAGGAGCAATATTTCCCAGCACAGATAGATACCCAAGGCAGCTAATTGATTGGTCTTGCCTCCCGTCAACATAGTGACTATAAAGAACAGACTAACCAGCATTTCATACCAGGCAAAGCGTTTTTTGAAAAAAAGACCGATAAAGATTGGCAAGGTAGCAGTAATTACGTACAAAAAGTACTGTGGATTCCCATATGGCTCAATATGAGGAATCTGTTTAAGAAGCTCCATCATCTATTGTTTACCTCGCTAATCAATCCTTTGATGTCAATCTTGCCATTTGGAGTCAGTGGCAATTCCTCTCTGTAAAGAAACTTAGATGGCATCATGTAAGACATCATAATATCTTCCAAGTCTTCCTTAATGGCTTTCGTAATATCGATTTCTCGTTCAAATTGCTCTTTGACGCCATCGTTTAAGATGACATAGGCCAAGAGATTTTGAACCTTGTGATCTTTATTATAGCGCGGTACCGCAACAGCCGAGTCAATGTACTGAGATTTGTTCAAGTTTTGAGAAACATCCTCTAGTTCAATACGATAGCCATTAAACTTGATTTGGAAATCCATCCGTCCACCGTAAAGAAGAAGGCCTTCATCCGTCATAGTTCCGACATCTCCCGTATGGTAGGCTGGCAGACCTTCAAATTCGAAGAAAGCTTCTGCTGTTTTCTCAGGATTATTCATATAACCTTTTGAGACAGCCGGTCCAGACACGATGATCTCACCTTGCTCACCATTTGGCAATTTATTTCCTGCCTCATCAATGATGAAGGTTGGAGAATCTTCTTTGGTATAACCAATTGGCAGACGTTTCAAAGTTGCTAACATCTCATCCGTAATAGCAACTGCCGACAAAGCAACTGTTGCTTCTGTTGGCCCGTAAGCATTGATGATGCGCGCATTTGGGAAACGTTCGCGTAATTTCTGAGCAGTTTTAACAGTCAACTCTTCCCCATCAAAGTAGAAATGGGTAATGCCTGGCATCTTTTCAGCATTGAAATCTTCAGATAACATGGCCATATCTGCAAAAGATGGTGTCGAAGTCCAGATAGCAATCGGAAGTGAAAAGATGGTCGCAAAGAGTTGTTTAAAGTCTTGAGTGATGGCTGATGGAAGGGCAAAAAGTGTTCCTCCAAGAGCCAAGGTCGGTGCCCAATACATGACAGACAAGTCAAAGGAATAGGGTGGTTGCGCCAACATTTGTGGGCGCTCTGGCGTCGCAAATTCCTTGTCTGTAATCATCCAGTTGGTGAAGCTGAGCAAGTTATCATGTGAAATCTGCACCCCTTTTGGCTTCCCAGTCGTCCCCGAAGTAAAGATGATGTAGTAGTTATCATCCCCTTTGACCGGATGTTGCAAATCATAGGCATGTTGAGCCGCATAAGCTTCACGCACTTGCTCCAAGGACATGATTGGAGCAGCTGGGTTTTCAATTGGAAACTCATTGATGGCGATGATTAGGCTTGGCTCAGCTACTTCAAGAATAGCAAACACGCGCTCCAAGGCAGAATGGCTGTCAATTGGGATATAAGCATGGCCAGATTTGGTCAAGGCCACAAAGGTTGCTAACATTTCATATTCTTGGCCACCAAAGACCACAACAGGTGACTTTTCAGGAAGTCCCATTTGGTCAATATGGGCTGCTAAGTTATCTGAATCAGCCTTCAATTGGCCATAGGTATGCTCTTCTCCAAGGACATTGTAGACAGGATAGTCTGGTTGCAGTTGGGCGTAACGCTCAATCGCCTCAATCATATCAGTAATTGGTTGGTTTGACACGGTAGGGGTTCTCCTTTAAGTTAAAATTCATTATAGATAAAGCTACCTTGAACCTGACCGAGATAACTAAAAAAGTAAAGTAGGCCCAAGAAAATGATAAAATACAAGGCTGTCCGACCAAGAAAGAGATAGAGTTCTTTACTCTGTTTCATCAAGAAAAACCTTTCATTCCTGTAATTTTCAACTAAAATAAAATTAATTTCTTACTAACTTATTTTCTGCTATTATACCACTTTATAAACTATTTTTTCAATTGTTTTCCGTCCATTTCCACTACATTTCAACATCATTAAATCGTTCCATATGATACCTTCTACTGATAGCTTTAATGCTTTTCAGTATAGATTATATTGGGACCTATAACAAAGTAGGCTCTATACTACCTATAGAGGATTTTCCCCGCTATAAATATTATAGAGCCTTATCTTATGTCTCACTTTATCGGTGGAATTTCCTTTACCTAGAGATTTTTATAAAATGTAATCTTAAAATTCACTATAGATGAAATCTTGAATGTTCGAAAAATCGGTCACAAAACAGTAGATTACGATGCTTAAAATAACTGTGTAGAAAAACAAGGTCCACAAGATTAAACGATGTGTGTCAGTTAGTTTCATTTGCAAATTTGTAAAGTTCTTTTTCAACTTCCATCCATCCTTTCACTCCAACGTGCATCACGTCAAATAAAAAGTAATCATCATACTCTCTGTTTCCATAGTTTAGCACCGTTGCCCCATGAGCTTTTGCGACATCTTCTATTTTTTTATAAGTTTTCTCCCGCATTTCTCGTGAAACACCTGTGTAATCGTTCCACTTCCCGTTTACTGGAAAAATAATGACTTCAACTTCAATTCCCAATTCCTTGGCAACTGTCAAGAAAAGTTCCATATCTGAATACTCTGGTGACTCGAGGTAGCTCAAGTCTTTGTTAGAATCTTTCAACGAAGCATAGCGGTCTCTCAAGTAGGTATTGTAGTAGTTATTATCCACAGCATAATCATTGTTATCTGTTTTCTTTTTAACTTCTTCTACAAACTTCTTCGTCATCTCCTCCCAATCATAATCCGGCGTTTTATCTCCTAGTGCAGGATAGTCTGATTTGGCATGATTTTCATAGAATTTTCGTTTAAGCTTAAAGGAATAAACGGCATTGTCAAGCTCCAACAGTTTTTTATCAATGATTGTTCCTTTTCCTTCTATGAAATATCTTTTATACTTTTTATAGATATCATTTTGTTGTTTATTTCCTTTGGTAATCTCAATAATGCGATTAATCAGTTTTTCTTTCGTTTCCTTACTGATTTTCTCGTTATCTAGCATGTGAAAAATATGTTCCTGAGAGGCCTTGTTTAAGAAGGCGTCTTGATGAGTCCCATCCTTTTCGAACCATTGAACAGACTCTACGATGGCTACTTTTCGCTTACTCATAGCCCCCTCAATCGAGCTCAAGGTCGTAGCTTGAATGATATTTTGAGAGTAACTGGTTCCTATCTGCATGATATTAAAATCATTGTAGTTAAAAATTTTATTGGGATGGTAATCTTCATTTATCGTCGCAACTAACTCTGAGGAACCCATTAGAACTAGTGTATTGGGAGTGATATTATTTGTTAGAATATCTCTACTTTTATACTTTTCATAAGAAGTGCTGTAGCGAATACTATTGTCCTTGACTTTATAATAGTCGTCAATCTTCTTGACATATGTCACATTTAAAAGAGCAAGAGTCGCAATTACGAGCACAAGCGATAGTAAAAATGCTTTTAACTTAATCATCTTGTTTTGTCCAATCTCCTTGTTTCAGCAGATCTCTTTATCTACTTAGAATTGCCATAATTATCTTATAAGGTTCACCTGAAAAGATAAAGAAGCCAACCATAACTAAATTCATGGTCACAAACCAACTTATTAGCTTGTACCATGTTTTATTTTTATGCTTCTTATAAAAATTGCTTTTCTTTTGATAAATTTCAAATCCAGACATCAAGATTCCATGGTAAAAACCATAAGCAATGTAGCTGACACTAATTCCATGCCAAAATCCCATAACCAACATATTGACCATATAGGCATAGGCTGCATTGTGTAATCTATTCTTAAACCATTTCTTTCTGATAACCTGCATCAAAACTCTTGAAAATACGAAATCTCTCAACCATGTTGACAAGGTGATGTGCCATCTAGTCCAGAAATCCTTGATATCAATACTCAAGAAAGGTTTATTGAAATTCATCGGTGTCTGAATACCCAAAATATTACTGCTTCCAACAGCCATCAAACTATACCCCGCAAAGTCAAAGAACAGATAGAGAGTATACAGGTACATATATTTGATTGAGTAGACAACTGTACCAGTATTGCTTAGAGCAAGTAGTATCTGGTAAACATAGGTTGATAAAACAACCTTGTAGAGAAGGCCTAAAACGATGCGATAAATACCATCACCTGCTAACTCTAGGTAATCTTTTCTAGGCATGACTCCATTGATCTCTTTTAGAAATCTTCTGCTACGATCGATTGGCCCAGAACTAACTGTAGGGAAAAAGAGTAGAAACTGCAGATAATCTTTTACACTGATTTTTTCTTTGATTAAACCATCCGATATTTCTAGCATGATCTGAATGGTCTTAAAGGACATGTAGGAAATCCCAATAAAAGCCAACAAATGTAGCTGGGTTATTGCAAAGACTTTATTGACCACTAAAGGTAAAATGGATAACATAACTAGAGGTTTTAACCGTTTTGAATCCATTCTTTGTGCTATGAAAACTAGGACATATTGGTAGATGATGAAAGCCAATAGATAAACAACCATGGATTTACTCTTACCATAGATGGCTCCTGCAAATAAAATTGACAGACTTAAAATATAATAATCCTTACGCTTGCCAAAGTAGTTTAAAACAAAGCCAATCAGTAAAACCACAAACAATAGAAGGAAAAACTCATTCCCCTCAAAATAATTCATACCAGATGGACTCCTTTTCTCTTTTTCTCATCTCCCGATTTGTCATTTTAGGATTACTCCCTATCATATTATCAAGGATAATTAACTTTATTAATTATATCATAATTTAAAAACTATATACTTCTATTATCCAATTTCCTAAATAAAAAAACCAATGACTCTTACCACTAAATCCCAATAACAAGACAAAATTATTTACAAAATAAATAAAATCCAAGAGTAAAAAATTAACTTGACTCAGCTTTTCCCATCAAGTTTCCTAAATATATTCGTTACCTCTTTTATTTTCTCCCTCAAGCGGAACATAATATAAAAAATTCCAGAATAATCCTCAGAACTAGCAAACACACCACTCCCTCTTTGGGCATTTTTATGCTAAAATAGTAGCTATGGATAAAATTATTAAAACTATATCAGAAAGCGGGGCTTTTCGTGCTTATGTACTAGACAGCACTGAAACTGTCCGCACTGCTCAAGAAAAACATCAAACCCAAGCTAGCTCAACTGTAGCGCTTGGCCGTACACTTATCGCCAGCCAAATTCTCGCTGCCAACGAAAAAGGAAATACCAAGCTAACCGTCAAGGTTCTTGGAACTAGCTCCCTCGGTGCCATTATCACAGTTGCAGATACCAAAGGTAACGTCAAAGGCTACGTTCAAAACCCTGGAGTTGACATTAAAAAGACTGCAACAGGCGAAGTCCTAGTAGGTCCTTTTGTCGGAAACGGTCAATTCCTAGTCATTACTGACTACGGTACTGGTAATCCTTATAACTCTATGACTCCCCTCATCTCTGGAGAAATCGGTGAAGACCTTGCTTTTTACCTAACAGAAAGCCAGCAAACCCCTTCAGCTGTCGGCCTCAATGTTCTTTTAGACAAAGACGACAAGGTCGAAGTTGCAGGTGGTTTCTTGCTCCAAGTTTTACCAGGAGCAAAGGAAGAAGAAATTGCTCGTTTTGAAAAACGAATCCAAGAGATGCCAGCCATTTCAACTCTTCTGGAAAGCGATGACCATATTGAAGCCCTTCTCAAGGCTATCTATGGTGACGAGCCCTACAAACGTCTGTCCGAAGAAGAAATTCGTTTCCAATGCGACTGCAGCAAAGAACGCTTTATGGATGCTCTTGCCAGCCTTCCAAGTTCAGATTTGCAGGAGATGAAGGACGAAGACCACGGGGCTGAGATTACTTGTCAATTCTGCCAAACTACTTATAACTTTGATGAAAACGACCTGGAGGAACTCATTCGTGACAAATCTTAATACACCTTTTATGATTGGGAACGTCGAGATCCCAAACCGGACGGTCCTCGCACCCATGGCAGGTGTGACTAACTCAGCCTTTCGTACTATCGCAAAAGAACTTGGCGCAGGGCTCGTGGTCATGGAAATGGTCTCTGACAAGGGTATCCAATACAATAATGAAAAGACTCTTCACATGCTTCATATCGATGAAGGGGAAAACCCAGTCTCTATCCAACTTTTTGGTAGTGATGAAGATAGTCTCGCACGCGCAGCAGAGTTCATCCAAGAAAATACCAAGACTGATATCGTGGATATCAACATGGGCTGTCCAGTTAACAAAATCGTGAAAAACGAAGCTGGGGCTATGTGGCTCAAGGACCCCGACAAGATTTACTCTATCATCAACAAGGTCCAATCTGTCCTTGATATCCCCCTCACTGTCAAAATGCGCACAGGTTGGTCTGACCCATCTCTAGCAGTTGAGAATGCCCTAGCCGCTGAAGCTGCTGGTGTTTCTGCCCTTGCTATGCACGGTCGTACACGCGAGCAAATGTATACTGGCCATGCGGACCTTGAGACTCTTCATAAGGTTGCACAAGCTCTGACCAAGATTCCATTTATCGCCAACGGTGACATCCGCACTGTCCAAGAAGCGAAACAGCGCATCGAGGAAGTTGGTGCTGACGCCGTTATGATTGGTCGCGCAGCTATGGGAAATCCTTATCTCTTCAACCAAATCAACCACTACTTTGAAACTGGAGAAATCCTGCCTGATTTGACTTTTGAAGACAAAATGAAGATTGCTTACGAACACTTGAAACGCTTGATTGATCTCAAAGGTGAGCACATTGCCGTTCGTGAATTCCGTGGTCTCGCCCCTCACTACCTCCGTGGTACCTCAGGTGCAGCCAAACTCCGTGGAGCCATCTCGCAAGCCAGTACTCTGGCTGAGATTGAAGAACTCTTGCAGTTAGAGAAGGTATAAAAGACAACAAAAAACCCGTAACTTCAACTGAGTTACGGGTTTGCATTTGTTTTGAGAGAAGTTTTTCCGCTAGATTCTATGGTTGAATCAAGACAACACTAGAAACTGTACCATCTGCTCCTGTTGTAATTTGGATGATTTTTCCACCACCAATTTTGGCATTATATTTACCATCATCAAGAGTATAGGCGTAACCTCTAATAGAATAATTTTCTTTCTTTCCATCAGCAGTTTCTACTGTAAATTGACCTCCTGATGAGACAGTGATAGTCTCGCCATTGGCACCCTTCCAGCTTCCTGCTGCTGCTGAAAAATCACCATCTACCATGGTTAAAACGCCTTTGTAACGTTTATTATGTTCCGCCTGCTGGTCTTGTAATTTGCGGTCAGTCGTTGGATCATAAGTTGACTGGCTTGCTTGATTAGATTGACTTTGTGAAGCTTGCTGATTAGAAGATGGTTGAGATGGAGTTTCCTGTTGCTGAGGAGCTTGGGGAGTTGGTGCAGCTTGGTTGGATTCTTGACCCTGAGTTGTAGGACTTGAAGCTTGTTCAGAGGAAGCTTTAGCTTTTTCTGAAGTAGTGGTGCTTGTTGAAGCTTGAGTTTTACTTTCTTTGTTTGAAGAACTTGCCTTTGAACTTGACGTGGTTTGTGTTGTTTTATTTGCATTGTCGTTTTTAGCTTCTTCTTTTTTATTACCACATGCTCCTAAAAGCAAAGTTGAAGCCAATACGGCTACTGCTAGTAAACGAATTGAATGTTTTGTTTTCATGATGTGCCTCCTGTGTAATCTTTTTGAAATATTATGAAATACTTTTGTAATGTTATTGTAATATTTATTTTAGGGTTTGTCAACTATTTATATATGGTTTTGGTTTTTATTTATATTTGTTCTTTTTAATCCTCCTATCTCTATTATTCGTTAAAAATTTAAAAAACAGGAAAATTTTTCCTACTAAAAATACTATATTTTACAAGTGTAATCGCTTGTATTTTTTTCTTGAAGGGCTATAATAAAATTGAAATAGGATATTGGAGGTGTAGGCTTATGTTAAGAAACTATTACAAGTATCTTCCTTGGTTGATTTTAGCTACTTTCGTTTCTTATGGGGCAGCTACTCATTACGCTCAAACAACATTTGATTTGTTCTACCTAACTGCCATTTTCATGATTGTCTACGTGGCTTTATTGTATTTACACGAACATTATTTAAAATATAAATACAAAGATTTATTCATTCGAATCATGAGCAATTCTAATAAAGATAAACATCCTTAAACAAAAAGAGGTCGAGAAAATCCCGACCTCACTTTTTATTTTAATCGATAAATAGTAATAACTTCCTTCTGAGGAATCCGTTTAAAACCAACTTCCTCTATGCTGTCTCCATATTTCTCTAAGAAACTATCACTTGTACAGGATTTCTCTGGGCATAGAGTCTCAACGAGGGCTAACCCATCATCCACTGTGAACTCATCCTCTAGTAGATAAAGGAAACGAGGGTCATAGTCGATAGCTTCTTGAATTTTCCTGATGGATTCTTGAATGATGGCGGCATGGTCAAATGCAAAGTCCTTCTCGACAAGTTCTTTGCCATCCAAGTAACACTTGCCTGTGTGAAAATCAACATCTACAAGAACGACTTCTTTTGCATCATCTCCAGCCTGGACTAACTCAAGAGCTCGACTAGGTAGGTAAACTAGGTGGGCAATGGTAACTGTCCAACCTCTGGGATCACGACCAGGAGTAGATACTGTCACTAGCTGCTCAATCTTTTCCAGTGGAAGCTCAAGGTTGATTTCTTCTTTTACCTCTCGCTGACAAGCATGGGCTGCATCTTCCCCTTTATCCATAAAACCACCAACTAGCGCTAAGCAATCTTGAAAAGGGTGTGCCTTCCGACGAATCAGAAAGAGTTTCATTTTCCCTTCTACAAAGCAATAGGCTACCATATCCACAGTCACGCTTGGTTTTTCATACTGAGGGAGTGCTTGCTTGTGGTACCAGTCTAAAAATTCAGCTTGACTAGCGTGAACTTCAAAGTACTCTTTTTCTGTCATCCCGGTTGGAATTATCTGATTCATCATCTTCCACTTCCTTTCTGCTTTTGATGGCAATAAAGAGGGCGGATCTACAAATTATAGATTCATAGTTCTTGTTTTATACAATGTCGAATTTCAATTGACCAGCTTTGACACCAATCTTAAGGGTCTTGCCTTCTTTCAGTTCACCTGTAAGAAGGAGCTCTGCAAGTTTGTCTTCTACTTCTGTTTGAAGAGTTCTGCGCAGTGGACGAGCTCCCATCTCTGGATCATACCCTTTCTGAGCTAGAAGTTTAAGGGCAGATGCTTGGAGTTTCAAGTCAATTCCTTTTTCTGCTAGGCTTGCAATCAATGGTTTGACCATAATCTTAACCACTTCCTGCATATCTTGACTTGACAAGCTGTGGAAGACTACCTTCTCGTCAATACGGTTGATAAACTCTGGTCGATAAGCTTTTTTCAGCTCTTCAAACATACGTTTTTCCATACTCTCTTGATCAAAACGAATATCCTTAGCTCCAAAACCGACTGTCTTGTCATCACGAAGAGCTGTCGCACCAAGGTTTGATGTCATGATAATGATGGTATTTGAGAAATCAACCTTGCGACCCTTACTGTCCGTTAAGACACCATCATCCAAGACCTGCAAGAGCACATTAAAGATGTCTGGGTGAGCCTTTTCTACCTCATCAAAAAGCAAGACTGAATATGGTTTGTTGCGAACCTTCTCGGTCAACTCTCCGCCCTCTTCGTAGCCTACATAACCTGGAGGAGCTCCGTTAAGACGGCTAGCTGCAAATTTCTCCATATATTCACTCATGTCAAAGCGGATAAGGGCAGATTCATCATCAAAGAGGACTTCTGCCAAGGCTTTGGCCAATTCTGTTTTACCAACACCTGTTGGTCCTAGGAACATAAAGGAACCAATTGGACGTTTGTTATTACGAATACCCGATTGATTTCGGCGAATGGCACGACTGATACTAGATACTGCTTGTTCTTGCCCAATCACACGCTTGTGGAGTTCAGCTTCAAGATTGAGATACTTCTTGGCATCTGTTTGCGTCAATTTTTGAACTGGAATACCTGACAAGCGACTCAAGGTTGTCAAAATATCAGATTCTTTTACTACATCTTTATAGACTGGAACTTCCTGCTCTTTTGAAATGAGTTGCGTTGCTTGCTTCCATTTGCCATCCATCAAGGCCTTGTCTGCAGGTGTTAAACCTGACTCATCTTTTTTAGCGTGTTTCGATTTATTTTGAACAGTTGCTGCTGCTTCATCCAAAAGATCAATGGCTGAGTCCGGCAAGTGACGACTTGTCAAATAGCGATGCGCCATTTTGACAGCTGTTTCAACAGCATCGTCAGTAATTTGGACATGGTGGTGTTTCTCATAGGTTGCTTTTAAACCCTGTAAGATAGCCATACTATCAGCTACACTTGGTTCCTCAATCATCACTTTTGCAAAACGACGAGAAAGGGCTGCGTCTTTTTCGATGTGTTTTTGGTATTCTTCCTGAGTGGTTGCCCCAACAGTTCTCAGAGTTCCACGCGCTAGGGCGGGTTTCAGGATATTGGCCGCATCTAAGGTTGAGTCAATACCACTTCCTGATCCCATAATGGTATGAAGCTCATCGATAAAGAGGATAACCTTACCGTCTTCCTCGATATCTTTGATGATATTGTTCATACGTTCTTCAAAGTCTCCACGGAAACGAGTTCCCGCAACCACATTCATCAAATCGAGTTCTAAGACTCGCATCTTAGCCATCTCATCAGGTACATTTCCGTTGGCAATTCGCTGTGCAAGGCCAAGTGCCAAAGCTGTTTTACCAACACCTGCATCTCCAACTAAAACTGGATTGTTTTTTGTTTTTCGACTCAAGATTTGGATCATACGAGAGATTTCTTGGTCACGTCCAATAACTGGTTCCAATTTGCCAGAACGAGCTTGCTCTGTGAGGTCATGAGTGTAATCTTCCAAACCACCACTTGGAGTTTGAGGCATACCCATCATATTGGCCATAGAATTTTGCTTATCTGCTACTGATCTGTGGCGCTGACGCAGAGCCTTCAAATCTTCCTTTGTCCAACCAGCACGCGCTTCAAGACTACGACGAAGCCCAGCAATCTTGACTTGATCTTTCTGATCTTCATAAGAAAATCCTGCTTTTTCCAAAATGCGAGTAGCTAGGGCATTACCATCATGCAAGATAGCGTAGAGAAGATGCTCTGTTCCCAATGCTTTGGCATGTACCACCGAAGCAACATGTTCCGCCTCCAACATCAAGACGTTCAAACGATAGGAAAATGGGAGTTCCTTGTAATCTTCCTTGTGGTTATAGTTGGCTTCTGTTAATTCTACAGCCACTTCCTCCAAACGATCAATCTCATACGGGAATTCATTTAAAGTTGCTCCAGCAACACTGTAGCTATGATTGGCCATGGCAATCAGCAAATGCCAAGACTCTAGGTAATCTGCATCAAAGCGACTCGCTACCAGAAAGGCGCTATCGATGCATTCTCTCAATGCTTTTGAATATTTCATGTCGTTTTATTTTCCTTTTCTATCTACTTCGTGCAACAACTGACGAAGCATATTAGCACGAATATAATCAGCTTCCTCACCTAGAATTCGGTCTGTCCCCATAGCTAATAATAGATTCATCTCTTGGCGGGTCATGAGTTCTTGTTCGACTAAGAGTCTTAAGACATCTTCAAAGATGACTTGGTTCACCTCATCACCCACTGAATACAACAAATCACGGAGCATATCATGATGGTTAGAGAATTCAATTC
Organism: Streptococcus infantis; assembly: GCF_047463275.1. GTDB lineage: Bacteria > Bacillota > Bacilli > Lactobacillales > Streptococcaceae > Streptococcus > Streptococcus infantis_AF. The sequence continues at coordinate 39,799 of NZ_JASHEE010000007.1, forward strand.
GACCAATGCGAATATAGCCTCCACCACCACGTTTACTCTCAACTAGATATCCTCTACTCTCTGTAAAACGAGTCTTAATCACATAGTTGATCTGGCTAGGTACGACTTGAAAGGTATCTGCTAGCTGACTTCGTTGCAATTCTACGATACCAGATTGTTCTAAAATCGCCTTGATATAAGCTTCAATATGGTCCGATGTATTTTTAAATTTCATAGCTTGCTACCTCCTTCTTAAACTTTGACTATCTTTGACTATACTATCATTTAAGACTCTATAAGTCAAATTTTTAAGGCTAAGTCCTTGGAAATACTGAGTTTTAAAAATAGCTATAGGTAACAAGCAATTCCCATTTCATTTTCTATCCTACAATTATGTTATAATAACAAAGTTACACCTAGCTTTCAAATCCTTTGAAAGTATGTTATTTATGATCAAATCTAAGAAATATTTCGTAAAGTCTAGAAAATAAAACTTCGGTATCATTAATGGTATACCGAAGTTTTTTGTAGTTTAGATTGTTTTTCGTTCACTAACTATAGTTCATATCTATCATCGAGAGAAAAAATCTCTCCAGTAAGGATTTTCTCTATCAAAAATTCTAACTTCTTCTTCCGTCATATTGTGAGGATAATCACGAAAAAGGTTATAAATTTTTTTCTTATCAAAGCTGAATAATATTTCTCCTCTAACATCTATCTTATCAATCCACCAAACTTTTGACTCTTCACTATCTTTGTAAAAATCACTGTACCCTTCAAGATTAGACTCCGAAAAAATGGGTTCATCTATTTCATCGGATGAGTCTGTTTTGTTATAGTCATTTAGTTCATTATTTAACATTATTTAATCACTTTTTGTTATCTCTTAAAATTACCACCAGGTAAATGATTTCTCGCTTGGTAATTCTCCTCTATCCCACATCTGCTTCACTGCTCCACGAGCTTTGTTTGCATAATAGGGTGCCCCAAGTTCTTTATCATAATTTGACTCGATAGCAACTGTAACTTCACCAGTTTGCTCATCAATCTCAATCAAACCTGGGTCACGATTTTCTGGAATATACCAATATCCTAAAATACTAGAATTGAAAATTTTAATTAGTTTCAACATTGCTTTTTCCTATATACTATATTTTCCAAAGAAGTTCAAGTCATTTAGTACCACACAACTTGCCCTGATTCTTTCAAGCTGCCGTCTTCATTTTTTAGATTTATAATACATTTTGACACATAATCAAAACCATATTTTGAGGGATCATTTCGCTTTAGCTCACGGGTAGAAGGATTAAATTCAAAAATCTCCCTTCTGCTCTCATCACCTTCAGGAAAAATCTCGTAACGATAAAAACCATTCACAACTTCAATCAAATTAAATTTTACCATTATTTTCTCTGTCCAATATAAATTATATTTTTATTTGCTGGAAAATATCATCCCATATATCTACTAAACTTTTACCATCAAAAACTTTAGCTTCCATAGCTTCATCAATTGTATCAAACTTCTGACCTTCATAATCATAACCAACTACACAAATGCTGGATAAGAAACAAGCACCTCGGCCATTAACATTGAATTCAATATCTGTATCTAAATACTTTTTAATTTCTTCTTTTTTCATACAATACCATTCCACTTATAAAACTCAAAGAACAAGATAAGCCCAAATTTAGTTATTTACTAGTTGTTTTGCTTTTTCATAGTAAGTCTTTAAAAAATTTTGGCACAATTCTCTGTTCTCTGTATCTTCTTCGACATAGAAATAATACATTGGTTCATCATTAATAACATCAAAAAGAGCTTCATTCTCTGCTATCAAACCGTCAGCAAAAGCCTCATCTTCGCCTAATTTGGCAGTGAGTTCAAGAAAAAAGTCATAGTAATCATCAACATCTCCATCTACTCCTCTTTTTAGCATGTCTAAGACTTGTTGACTGTATTTCATCGCCCGCTCCTACTAATAAAAGAAATATAGTATATCTTACTTAAAAATAACAAGTTCCTGATAAACTAACCTGCTATTTTTCTTTTCTTAAAAAATATTATATACTCAAGCAAATAAAGGAACTGGTTTGACAATCAATAACCTATTTTATGCTATAATTTAAGTAATGAGAGTTACTACCTCCTACATTAAAGGCTTCGGCTGTGGGGGGTGTGTGCTCTCTATTTTTTATGCTTATTATCTTCAGCTAATTCTTGTAAAAGATGCCTCTTTGAGTTATAATTTAGATAAGAAAGAAGTGTGGTTTTCCCGCCCAAAAAGCTTTATAGCTGTGGGGGAGTCATGCTTCTTTTCTTTTAAAATTTAAAAACGTAACTGGATTTCTCTAGGTGCTTATTCATATTCAATTATTTCACCAATATAATTCTCGTCATAATCACTTTCAAAAGCGATCATGTACTTAGAATCAAAGGAAGGAACAGTTTCGTATTCAGAACCTTTTAGCCTTACTTTCCGACAGATAATAGTTCCATTAAGTCCCTTATCTAATTCTGGATCTAAGTACAGAATTAAATAGTTTCCAAGTCTATTTTGACCGATAACTCTATTAACTTTCATGGTATACCTTCCTTTTTTTATTATATCATATCATATCTAAAAGACTTTATCATTCATTAGTAATATTAACTAGATTAAAGTATAATGATACTATAACTCTTGCAGAAGCTAAGAAAGCCTATCTCAGTAAAGTATAGAAAGATAATAAATTTAAAAATATAAAGCATTTAGCTCTAGCCAATTAATATTTCTGGTTTCACTATTTTAAAACGATAATTAGGAGTAAGTAATTATGAATAAGACTGATAGAGAAAACTTAGTAATGATTAATGATGAAGAATATGTACATTGTCCAGTTTGCGGAACATTGACCGCCGTTTATGACATTTGTGAACATTGTAATTGGCAAAACACAGGGGAGACCAATATTGATGGCGGACCTAATAAGATGACTTTAGTAGAAGCTAAGGAAGCTTACCTTAAGGGAATTCCAATAATATAACAAACTATAGTACTACAAAAGCAGGAAAATAAAAATGGAACTTAGAAAGTTTAACAATAAAGTTGTAACGATTACAGACGTTGATAACCAGACCTTTGAGGGAATTTGTCTTTTTGAAGATAAGGATACTTTTGATGAAGAGTATGATGCTTTATCTGTTAAAACAGGTTTACGATGGATGAGATTATTTGAAAATGAAATTTTAAAAGTTGAAATTGCTGATAAAATCGACCAGTTAAAAAGCCCTTAGATTTGTTTCTAAGGGCTGATTTATTTGCAAGGATAGGCAGGACTGTCGAGGCTCCTGCATTTCTCGACCCACTAGCTAAATGGCGCGTTGGTGACAGATTCTCAACCTCTATCCTTCGTATCTTAATTATATCACAGTATCCATCAAAAATGAACTATGAGGGAGGTGACTGAACATCAATAACAGTAAATATGTATCTATACATATTTACTGTTATATATAATTTTTAGTCACAGCTCTCAAGCATTACAAACATACAATAAGCAAATATAAACATATAGTTTATGACTTTCTATCTGAGAAAAAATCTCTCCAGAAAGGATTCTCTTTATCAAAGATTTCAACCTCTTCTGAACTCATATTATGAGGATAATCTTTAAAAAGATTATAGAATTTTTTCTTGTTGAATGTGATTAGCATCAAGCCTTTAGCAAACCAGGATGTATCAACCCACCAAGTTTTATCGCCATCATTTTCTTTATAACAATAATCAGACCAATTTACTTCTTCAAAATCATCTTTCATGTCCCTCAGCCCCTTTCATTTGTTTAGAATCCGCTGTATTGATAAAACTCAATATCTTGTGAAATTCAGGGTTATCTTTCAATGAGTTCACATCAATAAGATAACTCTTTGCATCATATTTCCACCACTAACAGCTTCGATTATTTGTTTCTCAGTCATTTTTTTACGGCTTTTTTTGATAGGATTTGAATAAATTCCGTTCTGTAGCGCTAGCTTTCTAACTTCGCTCATTTGAGAATTATTATTTATATCCTTCCTTGCTTCAATTTTATCACTTTCTTCTTTTTTCATCACAACACTATACCTCAATTATATCACTTTTTATCTATCAGGATTTCCATTTATAGACAAAAAGAGCTGGCAAAGTATAAACTTCACCAACTCTCTTCATTTCTAATTATTTAAGCCCAACTCCGCTAAAATTTGTCGTTTATAGGCAATTTTTTGAACTTCCTTGTCTTCGCCTTCAGACCAGTCGAGTTTGACTTCAGAAACAATCTGACCAGGGCGATTTTTTAGGATGTAGATGCGATCACTGAGATTAAGGGCTTCCTCGATACTATGCGTGATGATGAGCGTCGTCAGGCCTAGCTGTTTATGAATATCAAGATACCAGGCATGAAGTTCCATCTTAGTCATCTCATCCAAAGCGCTAAAGGCCTCGTCTAGAAGAAAGAGCTTATGCCCGAAAAGGTAGGTACGGAGTAAAGCAACACGCTGGCGCATCCCACCACTGAGTTCATGAGGGTACTTATCCCTTACAGCCGTCAACTGAAAGGTAGCAAGAATTTCATCTGCTTTGGCAATGGCTTCTGCCTTGTCCACCTTTTGGATCAAGAGGGGCAAAATGATATTCCCAAGGACAGTCTTGTGTTCCAAGAGCAGATCCTTTTGGAGCATATAACTCACGCGCCCCTTGGGATTTTCCTCACCGTCAAGAATGATTCGTCCTGACTGGACTTCTAAAATCCCTGCAATCAGGTTAAAGAGAGTGGACTTCCCTACACCACTGGGGCCTAGGATAGAGACCACTTCACCTGAAGTTACCTGTAGGTTAATATCCTCTAAAATCTTTTCATCATCGTAGGCATAGCTTACATGTTCTAGTCTAATTTCTGTCATTATTTTACAAATTCGTTCGTGAATCCTTTATCAGTCAAGTCTTCCTTGAGGATACCATTTTCCTTATCCCATTTGTAGAAGGCATTCCAGCGGTCCGCATCAAACTGTCCCCATTTTTCCTTGTCGCTTGCATATTCCTTTGACAAGTATTTTTGAGATTCAATGACAAAGTCACGTTTATCCTTTAACTCCGGGGCATTTTTGATGAGGATATCAGCCGCTTCTTCTGGGTGCTCCATAGCGTACTGGTAACCTTTTTTGATAGCTTGGATGACTTTACGAGCTTCTTCTTTGTTATCTTTTAGATAGTCGTTGTTTGCAATGATGACTGGTGAGTAGTAGTCAAATTCTTTAACGTAGTCTTTCAAATACATAAAGTTAGCATCCACACCTTGCGATTTAGCAAGAATACCGTCCCAACCATAATAAATCCAAGCAGCATCAAAAACGCCATTGGCAATCGGTGTGATCGAATTTGAGTCGTTGTTTGGTACTTTTTCAACCTTCTCAAAGTCTCCACCTTGAGATTCTACCAAGGTTTTCAACATCGCAAGCTCAGTTGGGTCATTCCAAGTTCCGTATTTCTTACCTACCAAATCTTTAGGACTATTGATATTGTCAGACTTACGAGAGATAATCCCTGATGTATTGTGCTCAACGATTGCTGCAACTGCAGTAATGCCTGCCCCTTTTTCCAATTTCTTAGCCATGTAATCTTGGAAATAGATAGCAAATGGCGCCTTGCCATTGATAACCAAGTCAGATGAACTTTCTTCTGGTGGCAATTTCAAATCAACATCCACTCCAGCTTCTTTGAAATAACCTTTTTCTTTAGCTACATAAAGACCGGTGTGGTTGGTATTGGGTGTCCAGTCTAGGATAAAGTCAATTTTTTTGAGTTCTGCTTCTTGGTTGTCCTTAGAAGCAGTTCCTTGGCCACAAGCCACAAGCACGACAGCTAGAAGAGCTGCTACAATCGTTAAAAACACTTTCCATGTTTTCTTCATTTTTATTTCCTCTTTTCTTTTTACAAAACGCTTCTTTTAAGTACGTTTCCATTTAATCACATATTTTTCACTGATATCAACTAGCTTCATACCCAGAAGACTGATCAGCGATACCAGAATAATAATCGCGAACATGGTATCATACTGAAACAGTTTTTTGGACTGAATCATGTAGACACCTAGTCCTTCAAAGCCTCCCAACCACTCAGATACCACTGTTGTGATAAAGGCGTAGGAGACACTGACTCTCAGACCTGCATAAAAGTAAGGCAGGCTGACCGGGATTTTAAAATGCCACAGGATTTGCCAAGGATTGGCTCGCATCAGACTAAACAAGGTCAGCATATCCTTGTCACAATGCCTAAAACCATCTAAAATACTAACGATGATAGGGAAGGTCGTCGTCAAGATAATCAAGACAATCTTGGGCAAGATTCCATAACCCAACCATAAAACTAGGATAGGGGCTATGGCAATTGTCGGTATGGTCTGGACAACCACCATCATAGGGTAAATCAAATCATTGAGCCAAGTCATACTATCCATGAGCACCGCCATGAGACAGGCAATCAAGACTCCCAAGACTAGACCTAGCAAAGCCACTCTCAAGGTTGCCCAACTATGGTACCAGAGAAATTCTCTGTCACGAACAAAAGACTGGAGAATCTCAAGTGGTGTCGGCAGGATAAACTTTGGTAAGAGTTTTAAGAATCCCGCCACCTGCCAAACGGATAAGACACCCAAAAATCCTAGCAGACTAATATGCCGTCTCATTATACTTTTCAAGTTTCTCATCAATGCTTAAAATCTCTCCTATATTTATTTTCACATTGGCAAAAACATTGTCTGCTCCTTGACCTGCCACTTCTAGCGCTTCTTTGAGAATGCGCATAAGCTCATCAAACTCCCCCTCCAAGACCGTTTCAAATGGTGTCACCACCATGGTCACTTCTTGAGCTTGCAGATAAGCAATGACCTTATCAATTACAGCTATGCGGTCAATCCCTTGTGACAGGGGTAGGACTTGTAAAGCAATGCTTGCTTTCATTCAAACCTCCTTCTAAGTTACAGTTTTTCTTTGTAAAAAAAGAAAAACCTCTTCCATATATGAAAAAGGTGCAAAATTAGGCCAAGTATCGTTCCCTACGCTGGCATTACCCAGATCAGGTGCGGTCGAAGTTTAACACTTCCTCTCAGACTGTACACAGACTCCCATATATTATATGGACATATGATAACGAAAAATAAATAAGATGTCAAGGAAACTGCTTACAGAAAAGAGAGGGAGACAGAAATCGGTAATTCGTTAGAATTCGATTTCGTCGTCCCACCTCCGCACAGTTGAGTAGGGCTGTAAAAGCTGATGAAATCAGCGTAGTAGAGCCCGCTCAACCACTGCGTCTTGCTCGACAATCCAAAGAAAATTGAGAGGCTAGGACTTTTGTCCCAACCTCTCCTCTAATCATCTATTCTCAGTTAATTCTTTCAATTAAAGCATAGGCGCAAATAACTGTGTTACTTCTTTAATCATCATTTGATACCATGTAGGATTTATGGTATCCGAGAAGATTTCTTGAGATTGTTCAAAAATTCCTTCAAAATCTTTGCGAATATCCGCTATTGACTCTGTTTTGTAGAGTAGTACTGCATTTTCATAGTGATGAACCAAGCTACGATAATCCAAGTTTATAGTACCGACAGCCGCGAATCGATCATCAACAATCATTTGCTTACTATGGATAAAACCAGGTGTGTATTCAAAAATGCGAACACCCGCAGATAAAAGATCTGGATAAGCTCCCCGTGTTACAAGTTGAATGAGTTTTTTATCCGGTATATGGGGCGTGACTATTCTCACATCTACGCCTCGCATCGCCGCATTTTTTATATCCTCTGTTAAATCATAATCGATAATGAGATAAGGCGTTGTGATATAAACAAAATCTTCTGCTTGGTTAATCAGATTTTGATAAACAATCTTCCCTACCTTAGTTTTATAGATTGGTTTCGGTCCACTGCCGTATGGGATACAAAGACCGCTACCAAATCGTGTCTGATTTTCCAAATGATACTGATCAAAGTCACTGATTTCTCCACGGTTGATGTACCAGTTCATGAGAAATAGTCTGGTAAATGCTTGAGTCGCCGGACCATCAATCCGAATCCCACTATCTTTCCAGTGTCCAAAACGTTCAATATGATTGATATATTCATCTGCAAGGTTGATTCCTCCAGTATAGGAAATTTGTCCATCAATCACTAATATTTTCCGGTGGTCACGGTTATTATAGGCCACTGTCATACGAGGAATCACCTTATTAAATTTATGAGCATCAATCCCTTTAGAACGCAAATAAACAGTATAATCCCCAGGCAAAGTCACCATACAACCGATGTCGTCATAGAGCATCTTGACCTCGACTCCCTGAGCTGCTTTTTCTTCCAGAATTTCGAGCATGCTATCCCACATCAAACCTTCGTCGATAATGTAGTATTCTAGAAAAATAAATTTTTCTGCTCTTTTAAGATCCTCCAGCATCTGTTGCCACATTTCTTCTCCATTAGCAAAGAATTGTGAGTCTGTATGGTCATAAACCTCTGCATTACTATCCATATGTAGCAAGGCATTGATAATTCCGTAAGCTGATTTGTCTGTCTCCTGTAGTTGCAAATGGAGTTGCCGCCCATTATTCTCATGAAATGCAATAGAATTCAATTCTTGGAGTTGTTTCAGTTCTTTTTTTGATAGTCTTCTCTCACCGAACATGAGATAAAGCAGTGGACCAAACACCGGTACAAAGGTCACAATCAACCAAGTCACTTTGCTTTCAGGTGACATCGAACGATTGACAATCGCTATAACGGTTGCTACGCTAATCAAAAATACAAGAGGCACCCAAATAATCGGAGCAATCTGGCTCATGTAAAGAATAATTCCGAAAACAAGAACTAATTCTATCAGGATAATCGCAATACTAAAACCATACTTGGACATTAATAAGCGAAATTTTCTGATTCCCATATCTCCCTCTCAATTTCTAAGTATACTCCCTAATATACTGTCTGAAAACGCTTGTTACCTTCTAGTATACTTAGTTTCGTAAAAGTTATCAAGCTTTTTCTGTATAGGCCGATAGTTCTACGTTTAAAATTAATTTAAAAAGCAGGTCACTTATAGGTGCCTGCTCTCATTTTATAATTTCAAAGCCAACATATTGACCGTCATACCAGCTGCAGTTCCCATTAAGAAGATGGTATCTCCTTCCTTCACATATCCGTGATCGAGTGCATAGGCTAAACCAAAAGGTACCGCAACGGAGACCATATTTCCATAATCCGTAACGAGATTAAGGTACTTGTCTTCATCTACACCCAGTTTTCCCATGACCAAAGGAAGAGCGCGACTAGCTTGGTGGGGAATAATATAGTCTACAGCATCTTTAGAAATACCAGATTTCTCTTGGAATTCTTGGAACATTTCTGGTATGACACGAGCAGAAAGCAAGAGGATTTTCTTGCCTTTCATATCAAACATAAAATTGGTCTTGGTCTCTTCAGAGTACTCTTTTGGCTGATAAGAAGTCAAGCCTCCACGAATCTCTGTATCGTGAGCCCCCTCTGACCAAGTACGTTGAAGACTAGCGATAACTCCCTTATCCTTATCACTTAATTGGAAAATAAAGGCAGCCGCTCCATCACTAAAGAGTTCATAACTTTCTTTTTGCTTTGGATTGAGACCCAAGCTACCAACTTCACTGGATACAATCAAAACACGATGGTATTCTCCAGCTTCAATCAAGTACGACATAGTCGAAAGGGCTGAAATAAAACTTGTACAAGTCGTATTGATATCCATAGCTGGGATAGAGAGCCCTTTTGCCACACGTTCATGAATCAAAGCTGCCGTACAAGGAATCGGCTGAACACCAACCGCGCTTGCTGATACCAGGCAATCAATGTCTTTCATACTCAAATTTGCATTTTCAAGTGCAGCTTGGATAGCTGCTTCAGCCAAATCTAGTTGCGTTTCTTCATTTTCAACCACACGATGACGGGTTTGGTCTTTAAATTGAACCGTATTTTTTGGAAGGCAGACTCCATAACCTGCAATTTCTACATGTCTTTTTACTTCTGTCATAATTTTTTTGTCCTTTCATAAACGTTGGATACGTTTGAGCTTACGACTTGTATCCCAGTGATAATCTGAAAATTGTATTTCAGGTTCTTTAAACTCTTTTTGTTTCGCTAAGAGTCGGAACTGCTCTGTGATCGCTGTTTCAACTTGCTCATCTCTTCGACTCAAACAAACTTCCACTAGCTTCTCAGAATGTTGTTTGACTTGGTAATCTCCAACATTCTCCACAAAGAGAATGCAACGTCTGATAAAGTCAGGATAAATCGTTACCTGACCTCCATCTTGTCCATCAAAATAGAAGATGTCGTCAGAACGCCCTTCGACCTTGTCAATCCTTGTGTAATGAGATCCACATGGACAGGGTTCAGGATTTTCGACCAAAATATCATTGAGTTGGTAGCGATAAACAGGCTGACTGATTCGTTTAAAGTCCGTAATCACCGGATAAAAACGTCGGTCATCCAAGTAGTGTTTTTCCACAAAAATGATGTCTTCATTGAGATGAAGATTCCCAGCAGAGCAGGTACAAGCTAAGAAACCTTCGGTTGCCTGGTAGACTTGGTCAATAATCGGTAACTCAAAAGCGCTCAAAATTCGCTCTTTATCACTATCTTCCAAGATTTCAGCCACCGAAACGATTTTTTGTGGGTGAATGACTAACTCCCCATCTTTTAGGCGCTTGCTCAATTCAATCAACATAGAAGCAGGCGCCACCACAATGGTCGGTTGAGAATTGTTGAGACGCTCGATATGCTCATCTGTATTCTTGAAAATATCAAAGTACTCTAAACGAATAAGTGCCGTATTGATGGTCTGATAGAGTTCATTATCCGCTCTGAGGAAAAAGGCTATGCGGTGCCCAAAAAGTTGGCCCTTGGGCAACATCTTTGCCAAGATAGCTGCTGCCCACATACTTCTCTCTTTTTCAGTTGTGATAAAGAGTCCCCGGTGTCCAGATGTTCCAGAAGACAACCCAACAGCTATTTCTCCCTTGAGCTCTGTAAAATTCCTGGTCTTTTCACTTTCAATAGCCAAAGCCAAGGCCTCGTCTCGATCCACACCCTGAGTATTAAGCTCATTGAAATGACTCATCATAAAAGCCTTATCCATATGATCAAAGTCGTTAGGTACACCATTTTTAAAATAAGGTGACTCACGTTTAAGAAAGTCCATATAGCTAGCCAGTTGCTTTTTCTGATAGTTTTCTAATGCTTCTCGAGATCTAAAATTATGAAGCCAGCGAGTTTGGATAAAAGTTTTAAGGAAGGTTATTTTTTTCATACAAGATCCGCTCAATCCTTTCTACAGGGTCATGGCTAACTAGCACTTCTATGCCATCCTTTAAAACCTCTTCCAGTAGCTCTGTTCCCTTGATATAGTCATACTTACTATCTTGCACCAATGAAGGAATCAGATGCATCTGTTTGGTGTAAGGTAAGAGGTCTATTCCCCAACAAAGATCTGCTGCGATAAAGAGATGATAATCTGGAATAAAGAGACAGGCTTGGCCCTTAGCATGCCCATCAATAGAAGATACAAGGATACTTCCGTCTCCAAAAAGATCGATGGTAGGGCGATACTTAAAGTTAGCATTTTGCTGATTTGCCTTGATGACTGTCAATCTTTCCTCGAAGTCACTCGGCAAAAACTCTTTAAAAATTAAATCCTTTAGTTTTGGTTTCTTGTAAACATCATAGACTTCCTGGGTCAGGATAAAGTTTGCATTCGGAAAGAAGCTAGCCCCTCCCAAATGATCTGGATGTAGATGAGACAGCAAGACATAGTTGATTTCTTCTGGCTTGATCCCTTTAGCTTTCAGCAAGTGCGAAATCTGATCTTTCTCCGTCATTTGAACTGGCGTCCCCAAACGGTAAAAAGCATAACGAAGTTTCGTCTTAATATCATAGTGATAGCCAGTATCATAGAGCAGATAGCCCTTATCCCTGTGCTTGATAAGGAACACTCCTGCGGGGAAAGTCATCTTTCTATTCTTGACACCCTTGAATAGCAAACCGGCATAACTAGTACAATATCCGGCTGGGAAATACTCAATGCTTTCGATAATCTTGGACATATTGTTCAATCCCTTCTGAAATACTAATTTTCGGATGATACCCCAATTCCCTCTGGGCCTTGCTAATATCCAGCGTTTGACTATAGCGAAGCAGATAATAGGTATATCGAGTTAGAGGTGGCTCCCCTTTAAGGTTCAAGGTCTTGTATATAAATTCTAAACTACTTGCAATTCCTGATAAGAGAGATGCTGGAATTTTTCTATATTTGATTGGATAACTCAGGCCTGTCAAACTTTCCTCTAGCAAATCTCTAAAAGCCCTCGGTTCACCATTAGTAATGTTATAAACCTCACCTTTAGCTTCTGGAGCTTCTATGCCCAAACGGATTGCCAGAGCAACATTTTCCACACAAGTCATGTCCATGAGCTGACGCCCATCCCCAATCAAAGGAATTCCAAGTTTTTGACTCAGATTGATCACCCGTGGCAAAATACTGGTATCCCCAATCCCAAAAAGCCCACGAGGTCTCAAGATGATACTCGGAACATCTGGATAATCTTTAAAGAGTTTCTCTGAAGCCAATTTGCTACGGATATAGTTATTGAGATTATTTTCCTCTGGAGCATCACTTTCTTTGATAGCCAACTGATCCTTAGGAGCAGCATAGATGCTTGGTGAGGATACATAGACCAAACGTTGAGTACCTGTTTGGCGACATGCCTCAAGAACATATTTAGTTCCTAAAACATTAGCCTGATAAAAATCTTCCCAAGGACCCCAAACTGTTGACAGGGCTCCCGCATGAACGACCAGATCCATCCCCTTGAAAGCCGCTAGCACATCCTCAGCTTTGGTCAAATCACCCTGAAAAAAACTAACCGAAGAATTCTCTAAAGAGCAACCAACCTTACTGTTTCTACCAAAAGCTCGAACCTGATAGCCATGCTCGACTAATTCATCTACAACATATTTACCCAAGAAACCTGTCGCTCCAGTTACTAAAACTGTTTTCATTTTTCCTTCTCCTTATCTTCTAGCAGACGATGGATTTCGCTCTCTAAGATTTCCGTCGGATGATAAGACTGTGCTGCTTGGCGCAAAGTCTCTAATTCTGGCCAATTTTCTTTAGCTAACAGCTCCTCAAAGGCTTGTCCAATGGCCTTGCTATTATCTCTTTTAGCTGAGAAAGCAACACCGGCTTCAACCCCACGAACGGCATAATCAAACTGATCATAATCATGAGGCAATATCAAAGCTGGTTTACCATAAATGATACATTGATAAAAAATCCCAGCTCCCCCGTGATGAATCACGTAATCCATCTGGGGAATGTACTCCTTATAAGGTAGATAAGAAACTACGGAAAGGTTCTCCATGAGATTTTCACATTGGAAGGCCTCTCCACCTACACCACGAGTTACAAAAAAGTGACAATCAGGATGAGCTTTTGCAAGTTGCGTAGCTTGATAAATAAGATTTTCTTTTGCCCAAGCTAGTTGTGTCCCACAAGTCATCAAAACTTTCTTTCGCTCCATAAAAGGAGACAAATCTAAAGGATAATCCTCTCCTGCCTCAACTGAAGCACCAGAAGGACCAACCCACTTGTAGTGTTTTGGAAATCCCTTTTTTAATTCTACTTCTTTCATACCAATACCAAGAATTGAATATGGAGAATAAATGGTCTCATGACCGAGTTGATTATACAATTTAAAATGATACCTTTTTAAGCGATCACGAAGCAGAAAAGATGCAATTCGTTTCACTAAACGAGTCGCTTTTCTACCTAAAAATTGTACGGAAACTTGCCAGACATTCTTGGGACTTCCAATTCCACCAATTAGACAAGGTGGACCATCAGTAGTCTCTAAAACAAATTGTGTAGCCATGGTGGTTATCCAAGGAATTCCAAGTTGATTAGCTACTAAACCTCCAGACAAGGTTATAAAATCGGCAATGACGATATCAGGGCGATTCTTTTGCCACTCTTCCAATAATTGATCTGAAACCACATTAATTAAATCAATACTAGATGAAAGTTGTTGATAAGCGGATAATATCCCTAATTGCTGATCATTATTAGCTGCACGTTCAAAATCCTCAATGTGATTTTCTAGTATTGGAACTACATGAAAACCTGCAGACTCAGCAACGGCTTTTTTTTGAGGACCAGTGAATAAGCGAATATTATATCGAGGGTTATTAAGTAAAGGTATTAATAAATTCATTGTTGGGTACAAATGTCCACTTAAAGGCACAACTACAACATCAATTTTGATTCTTTTCATATGACTAGGATATCAAATTTTAAAAAAAAGAACTATCGATAAGATAATTCTTTACACATTTATTAGTTTTGACATGAAAAGGTAACGAAACATTTAAGAAAGTGCAATGTAAATTTACAGATAATAATGATTAAAATCAAATAAAAAAAAGGCAATAGCCCCAATTTAAGTATTGACCAATCGGGAAGACAGGATTCGAACCTGCGACACCTTGGTCCCAAACCAAGTACTCTACCAAGCTGAGCTACTTCCCGAATTAAATTGTTAATGCACCCTAGAGGAGTCGAACCTCTAACCGCCTGAT
>NZ_JASHEE010000008.1:0-54215 GCF_047463275.1 Streptococcus infantis
TCTGCAGCGTCATCTACTGATACACGAGCCATGAGACGATGGTCAGGATTCATCGTAGTTTCCCAAAGTTGGTGGTCATCCATCTCTCCAAGACCTTTATAACGTTGAATGGTTGGTTTAGAACGACTCGATTTGGTCTCCAAGTTCCCATAAAATCCTCCTATTGATTATATATAAAAAATTATATTTTTTATATCTATTTTTTTCTAGTATTTACAGAGTAGATATATGCTAAATAATTTGCAAAATCTCCCTGACGTTGTCGATCCTCTGTAATTTGATCATACCAATTAGTATTTTTTTCGTCATTTTCAGAGAAATATTTAATAACTTTTAGTTGTCTTCTAAAAGATTCATGAGTAGATCTCCTAGAAATATCATTTTGCTCTCTTTTGGGTAGTGAAATTGTTTCAGATCTGACTCGAAGTTCAGTATATTCCGCTGCTAATTCGATTAACGTAATCCAGTTTTCAAGAAAATCAGGATCTTTTGTATTTAAAGAGCTAACTAGATTGCCATAAATTTCCCCGGCTTCTTCAAAAGTTAATGCAGTTTTATCTTTCAGAAAGTCTGAATAAGTGTAAATTTTCATACGAATCTCCTTTTTAGGATATGTGGTAGAACGACGACCACTATATTTTAGCGCTATCTAAACAGAAAGTCAAGAATTTTTGTAAAAATTTTGTAGATAAAGTTAAAAAAGTATTGTTGAAATAGCCAGAATTTTTTGATTGTTACAGTTTGTTTGAAAATGGAGTGTGATTAAAAAGCTTTTTAATTCCAAGTATTTATAGTTTTTTGACAATAATCAAAACGTATTATATAATAACCTATCAGGAGGTGTTAAATGAATAGTTTACTAGAACAATATTTAGTTATTGATATCGATGGAGCTTTTGGATACACAGATCAAGGGAAACAGTATTGCCAATCAGTACATTATGGGGAGTCTCGTTTTAAAGAAGCAGAAAGACAAAATAGTAAACCTGTAGTAGCAATAGAAATAATAGAAGAAGAGATTTTAGCATTTTTAGAAAAAGTTGGAATTAGAACGACTAAAAAACCTAGGATAGATCCCCAAAAGATTGACTATAGAGAAATACAAAAGGAGTATAGCTTGAATAGTGAAAAAGATCTAGTATGGTTAAAATTTGCTAACAATGGCCATCTTGGAGTTGTTGCTACAAGTAATGATGTTAACTTTCAAATTCCTAAGAATAAATCTGAGTATAATTCAAAAATTCGAGTATATAATGAGTATGAAAAGCGAGATAAAGATGAATGGGAGTATAATTCTGCTGGTATTATTCTTCATAACTTAGGACTAAAATGGGATGAGTCTTTTGTATTGCTTTTTCCGTTAGGCAATATTCCAAATGGATATAGACGTCATGATATTGAAAAGGCAATAGGCAATTTCTTATATAAAAAAGGTGTACCTATCCTAGATTTATATTCACATTTGTATTAATTTTTTCAGAATAGGTCTATAGTAAAATATCATCCTTACTTTTTGAAGTAGGGATGATATTTCGTCTTATCGTTTTTGGCACTCATTTTCTAATTTAGGGTAAATAACTGATATAGCTGACTCGTTGAGGATTATTTTACAGAAAAACTTATCCTATTTAAATAAAACTATTTAAGATTAGTTGAGATTTTAGTAGTTAAAAATAGCTTAATTGAACGTATTTGAAAGAGCTTAGTTGTTAGGTTAGCCAAACCAGGTCTTAAGAAAGCTCGTAAAGCATCACAATTTAGTAAACGTTCTTCGAAAGAATGACTATACTTACAAAGAGCACCTTTCGGGGTGTTCTTTTTTATTGATATCTTGTGGATTTATGATTAGAAATCTCCTTGAAGGGTATCGGGTAAATGAAAAATTCGGCGATCATATCCTATTCCTTCGTGCTTTAGTCTAATACCTATAATGTAAAAAAACTCTAGCTATCAGGTAGTTGATAGTTAGAGTTTTTTTCTATTCATAGGATTTAATGAGATGAAATAAGGCTTCTACTTCTGATGACAGTGTAGCTGATTTGAGATAAGCATAATAAACTGTAAATGTTATCTGGTCCTCAGGTATTAGAGGGATTTTTATTAAATCATCATCTTCATCAGAAAGTGCGATATCAGCCAGTAAACTAAGGCCAATCCCTTTCTTTAAAAGTTCTTTAATGATGACAATGTCGTCACTCTTAAAGAATATTTCTGCCTTGTTTTGATGTTTTTGATTAAGTAGTTCAAAAGCTTTCAGGTGAACAAAGTGTTCGTCTAAAAGTATAAAAGATTGATCTACTAATTCTTCAAAAGCAAGGGAAGGAGCAGTAGAAAGAGGATGGTTCTTAGATAAAACGACATACAGTTCTTTATGAAAGAGCTCATGTGTCTCTATTGAAGGATGATTGAGTGGTTCAATCAAGCCGAGTAGGCTTGCATCAAGGTCTCCCTTGAGGAGAAGATTTAATAACTCTACGGAGCCACCGCGGATAGGGCGTACTTTTTTTAAAAAATCGAATTTATCTTTTTCGTTTAAGGCAGCAAAGAGATACTGAATGATAATAGGAGGGAATCCTACAGTAGAGTATTGGGCCAAGGAACGATTAATTTCTTTGCGAGTAGAAATAACCTCAGGTAAGATCTTTTCTGTATGCTTTAGAAGGATTTGCCCTTGAGGAGTGAGTTTGAAGGAACGATGTGAAGGATCATGGTGAATCAATTTGCAATTAAAAGATTCCTCTAAGCGCTTGATGGCATAAGAAATAGATGGTTGGCTGACTTTATGTAGTTTTGCTACTTCCGTATAGGATTGAAGCTGGCAAAGGTCATAAAAATATTGTAGATCTTTTAAATTCATAGGGGCTCACTTTCATTAAATGGAGAAAAAATTGGAAATCACCAGATAAATAAATTTTATCCGTATCCTACAATTTGACTATACGAGTATTCGCCGGTTAAAATGTAAGTGAGTCAGGGATATCAGAGGTTATCTAAGATACTTTCAAAAATGACCAACATCTTTTCTCGTTTATCAATAGGGAGCTGTTTAATCTTCATGTTGATTCTTTTGAGTGAAAGATTGTCGGTCTTATCAGAGGTTGATTCAAGGCTATCAAAATTGAAAAATTCCTCTGGGGTCATCTCTAGGGCGACAATCACTTTTTCAAGACTGTGAATGGTCAGATTCACATTTTGGTTTTCAAGTTGATTGATATACTTAAGCCCGAGCCCCGCTTGTTCCGAAAGTTCTTCCTGGCTCATTTTTTTCTGTGTTCGAAAATATTTCACTTTTTGGGAAATATAGTGTTGTAAATAGTTTTTATTCGTCATATAAATAGAATACAAGTTTTGCATGACAAAAAAACATCTTAAAAAATACAAAGTATTGTATAACAAACTTATATAATATTTATTTTAATTCGGATTGCCAATTTGTATGATTAGTTTCTTTTACTCGAAACTTTTAGGAAAGAGTGATCATCGAGAGTTTTATGAGTTCAGAACTTTATAAAATATAACAACTTGAAGGATCATCAATAATAGTGTTTTAAGTATAAAAGAGCTTATTAGAAAATTGTTCTCGTAGACTCATTATAACATATGCGGATACAATCGTATTTTTTAAACAACAAAGTTTTCCGAACAATTCATTTTAAGTGGTATAATAGAAATAAAAAGGAGGTTGCACTATGACTGCACATGATATTTTAAACAACCCTTTCCTCAATAAAGGTACTGCCTTTACCTTAGAGGAGCGAAAGGAACTAGGTCTTATTGGTTTACTGCCACCGTATGTTCAAACGATTGAAGAACAAGCGGCGCAAACTTATGCGCAAATGCAAACAAAAGCCAATGATTTGGAAAAACGTCTTTTCCTAATGGAAATTTTTAATACCAACCGGACTCTTTTCTATTACCTCTTTTCTCAACATTTGGAGGAATTTAATCCAATTGTATACGATCCAACCATTGCAGATACCATTGAAGGCTATAGTGACCTCTTTGTAGATCCCCAATATGCGGGATATCTTGATATCAATCATCCTGAAAATATTGAAGCCACTTTGAAAAATGCTGCTGGGGATCGCGAGATTCGTCTCATTGTTGTAACAGATGCAGAAGGAATTCTTGGAATCGGTGACTGGGGAACAAATGGTGTCGATATTTCTGTTGGGAAATTGATGGTCTATACGGGTGCTGCTGGAATCGATCCTTCTATGGTCCTTCCTTTAGTTATTGATGCAGGGACTAACCGTGAAGAACTTCGTAATAATCCTAATTACTTAGGAAATCGTCACGAACGGGTTCGCGGAGATCGTTACTACGACTTTATTGACCAATTTGTTCAAACAGCAGAACGTCTTTTTCCTAAACTCTACCTTCACTGGGAAGACTTCGGCCGCTCGAATGCTGCCAATATTCTTGAAAAATACCGGAAACAAATTCCAACTTTTAATGATGATATTCAAGGTACAGGAATCGTTACCCTAGGTGGTATCTTTGGTTCACTAGATATTAGTGGTGAAAAATTAACAGATCAAGTTTATCTCTGCTATGGTGGTGGTACTGCGGGTGCAGGAATTGCCTCTCGTGTTCTTCGTGAAATGGTGAGTGAAGGTCTTTCTGAAGAAGAAGCCTATAAACGTTTCTTTATGGTTGATAAACAAGGTCTTCTCTTTGATGACATGGATGACTTGACACCAGAGCAAAAACCATTTGCTAAGAAACGTGCTGACTTTAGTAACGCAGACAAGTTGACTGACCTGCTTGAAGTAGTGAAGACTGTGAAACCAACAATTCTTGTAGGAACTTCGACTCAGCCTAATACTTTCACTAAAGAAATAGTAGAGGCTATGTGTGAAAATACAGAACGTCCGATGATTTTCCCTTTGTCAAATCCAACTAAACTAGCTGAAGCTAGTGCCAAAGATTTGATTGAATGGTCAGATGGTAAAGCTTTTGTCGCAACAGGAATTCCTGCTGATACGGTTCCTTATAAAGGTGTCGACTATGTGATTGGTCAAGCCAATAATGCCTTGATTTACCCAGGTCTTGGTCTAGGTATGTTGGCTTCTGAAGCAAGTCTTTTGACTGATGAAATGATTGGAGCAGCAGCTCATTCATTGAGTGGTATTGTCAATCCAGGCCAACCAGGGGCTCCTGTCTTGCCACCATTCAAGTATGTAGCAGATGTTTCTATTAAAGTAGCAGAAGCAGTCGCTAAAAAAGCACAAGAGCAAGGTCTTGCGCGTGCTAAGGAAACAGATATGGCCAAAGCAGTTCGTGATTTGAAGTGGTATCCAGAGTATAAATAATTCACTGCTGCTGTCTATCCTTCGCTAGCGACAGATTTGTATGGGCTGTGGACTTAAGTAATTTAGAAAGGATACCTATGTCACTCTTTTTAACCTCGATTACGAGTATCATTCCGATTATCGCTATTATTGTTTTGGGGTATATTCTTCAGGTGAAGGGATGGTTTGGAGATGCCTTTGGACCTAACCTATCTCGTTTGATCATGAATGTAGCCTTGCCAGCGTCAATCTTTGTGTCGGTAATGAAATACCTGACACTAGATAAACTAATCAGTCTTTCTGGAGGTCTCCTTTATACATTTGTGGCCTTTATCTTGGGCTATATCGTAGCTTATATTGCTGTTATGGTTTTCAAGGTTCGTCCAGGACGGCGAGGAACCATGATGAATACCTTTGTGAATGCCAACACTATTTTTATTGGTTTACCTTTAAACGTTGCTCTTTTTGGGGATCAGGCTCTTCCTTATTTCTTAATTTACTATATCACCAACACGATTTCCACCTGGACATTGGGCGTGTATTTGATGACGAGTGACAGTAAATCGGGTCAAAGCAAGGAGACAAGTAAATTTGACTGGAAGAAATTGCTACCAGCTCCGCTTGTAGGTTTTCTTGTGGCTCTGCTATTTTTGATTCTTCGAATCTCTATTCCAGATTTCGCAACGAATACCTTAACCTATGTTGGAAATATCGTTACTCCCCTATCTCTGATTTATATTGGTATCGTTCTTGCAAAGGCAGGCTTGAATACTATTACTTTTGATAAAGATACAATTGTCACTTTAGTTGGACGTTTTATCCTAGCTCCTCTAATCATGCTTCTTGTATTGAAGTTCTTTGCATCAAATATGGCGACAGTAGAATTTAAGACCTTTATGATTCAGTCCGCTACACCAGCTTTAGCTGTTCTTCCGATCCTTGCTAATCAGGGAAAAGGAGATGTGGAATTCTCTACGAATGTGGTGACTCTAAGTACGGTTCTATTTATCGTTGTTATTCCAATATTACAAACTTTGTTAGGATAAGAAGGAAGAGGATAGGATTGAAAGTTTTGCGTTAAGAAATTGCACTATTTTAAATACATCTATTCCTATTTCTTGAAATCAAAATCGGCAGAAACTCTTCTGACGGTTGCTATTGAGCACTTTTGAGATGTCCTAAAAGCCAGACTTTTCAAACCAGGATTGAAAAAAGCTTGTAAAGTATTACAATTTAGTAGACGTTCTTCGAAAGAATGACTATATTTACAAAGAGCACCTTTCGGGGTGTTCTTTTTTATACTTTCTGACTAAATTGGTGCAATTGACACAGTTGTTGCGACTTTAGTCGCTTACAAATGTGGCTGCAAACTGACGAAGTCAGTTGCCTCAAAACGTTAATCAATACGATACTATAAACGTTTCGAAACACTTCATGGTTCACACTATGGGGTATTTTTTTGATGATTACAGAAATTTGACTTCACTGCTCGCCACTATTGACATAGAATGCTTAGAAATTTTTACATTCATGATATAATAGGTTTAGAATCCACGTTTAAGGAGGATAATCATGAAAAAACGTACTTTACTTTGGCTGTTTTTAGCCCTTGTAGTATTTGGAGGAGGCGCATGGATGGCGCAGGAAACAAATCTATTTGGAGGAATAACTCTGAGTCCGCGATCTAAGCAGTTAGCTTATCTAAAGGAGCATGAAGAAGAGATTAAAGAGTTTGTAAAATCTCAAAATGCACAGATAGAATCTGTTCAGATTGATTGGAGACAGACGCAATGGGATAAGGTAGGAAATGGTACACCTCAAGGAGGAGGAGATATTATTGATGTTTATGGAACGTTTAATAACATTGATAATTCTGGTTGGCATATAATGATAATTGTAGATGATGGAAAAGTTGATTTAGCTTCGATGACATTAGTTAATGGCCTTGGCATTGGAGGGAAACCATTTGAGTAATAGCAATTTAAAAACCTTTGATATTTTTTACTCCAATTTAACATCACTCATTCCCTGTTGACTTCGAATACTTGCTAAAAGTATTTTTTTTTATATTCATGATATAATATACATAGATTCCACTATATAGGAGGAAAGAGATGAAAAAACGTACCTTACTTTGGCTTGTTTTAGCTCTTGTAGTACTTGGAGGAGGAGCATGGATGGCACAGGAAACAAATTTATTTGGAGGAATAACTCTGAGCCCACGAGCCAAGCAGTTGGCTTATCTAAAGGAGAACGAACAAGAGATAGAAGATTTTGTAAAATCATTAAATCCTAAAGTCGAATCTATTCAAATAGATTGGAAACAGACACAATGGGATAAGATAGGAAATGGTACACCTCAAGGAGGTGGCGATATTGTTCAGGTTTATGGAGGGTTTAATAATATATCAAACTCAAGCTGGAGTGTTATTATTAAGATTAAAGATGGAAAAATTTTAATTAATTCTATCGGAATTGGTAGTCCTTTACGTGTTGGAGGTAAACTTTTTGACTAATAGTAATTTAAAATCCTTTGATATTTTTTACTCAAATTTAACATCACTCATTCCCTACTGACTTCGAATACTTACCAAAAGTATTTTTTTTTATATTCATGATATAATATACATAGATTCCGCTATATAGGAGGAAGAAGATGAAAAAACGTACCTTACTTTGGCTGGTTTTGCCTCTTGTAGTATTCGGAGGAGGCGCATGGATGGCACAAGAAACAAATCTATTTGGAGGGATAACTCTGAGTCCGCGATCTAAGCAGTTGGCTTATTTAAAGGAGCATGAAGAGGAGATTAAGGATTTTGTAAAGTCTAAAAATTCAAAGATTGAATCTGTTCAGATTGCTTGGGATGAAACCAAATGGGAAAAAGTCGGGAATGGGACTCCTCAAGGAGGAGGAGAAATTGTAAATGTATATGGTAGCTTTAATCATATTGAGTCCTCTTCCTGGAATGTAACTTTTGATATTGAGAATGGTAAAATTATTCCTAATTCAATGGCTTTAGCCAATTATTTAAGAGTAGGAGGAAGGATTTTTGACTAACAGTAACTTAAAAACCTTTGATAATTTTTACTCAAATTTATAATCACTCATTCCCTATTGACTTACAATACTTGCTAAAAGTATTTTTTTTTACATTTCTGATATAATATACATAGATTCCGCTATATAGGAGGAAAGAGATGAAAAAACGTACTTTACTTTGGTTAGTTTTAGCCCTTGTAATTTTTGGAGGAGGCGCATGGATGGCACAAGAGACAAATCTATTTGGAGGAATAACTCTGAGCCCACGAGCTAAGCAGTTGGCTTATTTGAAAGAACATGAAGAAGATATGGCTGATTTTGTCAAGTCTTTAAGTCCTAAAGTTGAAAGTGTTCAGTTCGATTGGGATAGTATGAAGGTTAGTCAAGTAGGAAATGGAACTCCACAAGGTGGTGGCTATATGTTGACACTTAGAGGAAAGGTAAATAATAATGATAAGACGAAATTCATGGTTGGATTTTCTTTAGACAATAATGCAAACAGTATACCAAAGGAATTTGGAATTTATGAAATGCAGCCTATAAGAATTTATAGGGATGGGGGATGGTATTATTATGACTAATAGTAATTTAAAAACCTTTGATAATTTTTATGCAGATTTAGCACAATCTGCATATAATGGGCGCCCCAATAATTTTCCGCCAGATAACAATGCTCTTGATTATCAGCTGTTTGATTTCTCTAGAGATAATAAATTTTATAATAAAGATAAAAGAGAATGGGAAATCACCCCCGGAGGTAAAAAACTTCCTCATGATGGTAAAGTCTACTTGCAACCGGATCCTGATTTGAGAGATACTTATAAAGTCACATCGACACCAGTTCCGGATACGAATGGGATGAGGCAGGATATTCATCACAAACGTTATCAAAAAGGACTCTTAACTGATGATGAAGCTGGTTTTAGTGCCTACTACTTAACGGATACGCCGACCTTGGGGGAAGATACTACGAAAACCTATATGGCTATCCGCGGGAGCGATGCCATCAGTTTGGAAAATTGGAATGACTGGATCGACAACGACGCTAAGTTCGCTCTCAATCATATCCATACACCGCAAGCTAAGTTAGCGACAGTGGGAATGAAAACGAAGATCGCAGAGATGACTGAAAAAGCTCCGCAAGCTACGATGGACATCGCAGCTCACTCCCTAGGGACCATTGTCTCTGCGCAAGGGGTAGCTGGACTCACTGATCAAGAACTGAAGAAAATCGGCAAAGTTGTTCTCTTTGACGGTCCAGACACGACAAAGAGTTTAAAGAAAATGGGTCTCAGCGATGAGAAAATCCAAAAGATTAGCGAAAAAATCGAGTATTATGTCAATCCTTTTGATATCGTGGGCATGCTTAATCGAGAACACACCATTACCAAATTACCTGGGGATTCCGATGAACTCCTCAAAAAACCAGTCGGTAAGGTCAATGTCCTTGTTCCCTTGCACTATACCCAGATTTCTGATCCGGAAAGTTCCCATGACTTTGGTGTTTTCCAATCGGATGGAACAGGGAACTTGTTGACCGCGTCTGAAGATTTTCATCCCGAATTACTCAGGGCAGGTGAAAAGCTAGCTCGATTGATTGCGACATCTTTGGATTCTCTTAGGGCTTTAGGAGTTGACGAAAATGTAGCAGCTAATATTTTAAATTCAATTAGGAGAGGTGAGTTTAAAATAAAGGCAGCTATTGGTTATGCTGTTTACGAGAATTTTACAACTGAATATAGTAAAATCGTCGAAGAAGCTCGTCAGGAATCTATAAAGTGGGATTATGAGGCTATTCCTCGTTATCAGGAACAACTGAGATACGGCAATCTTTCAGGAAATCAAAGAATCTTGGTTCGAGCTCAGTTGCTTCAGACAGCAGCCCAGTTAGCGAATTTTGATATGGAAGATAAAGTTAAATATGTGAAAACCTTACTTTCAGATGCTAAGGAAGATATTCAAAACATGATAAAAGAAACAAGACAGACAGCGTTTGACATGGTTGGATACTTGTCAAGTTCAGAAGTTACGAATCTACTTTCTGGTTTTGATACGACAAATTTTTGGGATGAAGGTCTTGCGAGCGATACGGAGACAGCAGCCAAATCCTTCCTGACACAAATCGAGCAACTAGGGGAAAGCCTGGTTAAAGCTAGTGCTTCCTTTGAGACTATAGATACGGAAAGCGCTGAGGCTTTTAATAATCTATTGGCGGATGTAAAACAAACATGGAGGGGGAAAAATGTTAGTCCTAACGGATGAGGATACTTTAATTACAAGAGAGCAACTCGACAGAGGCTTCAAAGAAAGAATGAAAGAACAAGAACGACAAGCAGTTGGGGGCTTGGTAACCGCAAAAGAGTTGTCAATTCTTGCTAAAGGAGCTGAGTTAGCGAAAGAGTTGCAAGAAGCAGCTGCAAATATGAAAGAGTATGCTTCTAAGACCTATGTGAACAATATTAAGGGTGGATTTGAGGGGAAAGCGGCAGATGCAGCTGAAACTTACTTAACCCAGACCATACAAACACCTACTTTACAAAGTCCAATCAAAAACTAGGAGAAAACTGGTCATGGATAAAAAGGAACTTCAGAAACTAGAGGATGAGCATAATCGTAAACTGCGAGACTTAGAGCGTTTGGAAATAGATTTAGATAATTACTACCAAAGATTTAATAGGGAGACATCTAATCTTCTAGATACTCTTACCTATGCGTGTAGAGATTGTAGTTTTGCTGAAATCCAACCTTATATTTACGAAATCGAGAACAATTTGGATAGTTATCATCAAGAGTATAAGAATCATATTGAGGATGTATTAGAGGCTCGATATCGGGAGAATAAAAATTATTACAAACAAGTGGAAGAAAGAAAAGTCTAATAATATAGTTTGTAATAAAATAAGTCAGTTTCTATAGTTTTTAGTTAGGAACAAAAAGTAAGTATGTAAAGAAA
This sequence comes from Streptococcus infantis, assembly GCF_047463275.1. GTDB lineage: Bacteria > Bacillota > Bacilli > Lactobacillales > Streptococcaceae > Streptococcus > Streptococcus infantis_AF. Next base: position 11,288 of record NZ_JASHEE010000008.1, read on the forward strand.
AACTGTCAATCGATAGTTTTTTTCGTTGAAACTACTAAATTGAAGATCAACATTCTGACAAACTATTATTCATTTTAACTATTTAGTATTTAGGAAGTATCTTTTGTGGCTGCAACGTGACAAAGTCAGTTGCCTCAAAACGTTAATCAATACGATACTATCAACGTTTCAAAGCACTTCATGGTTCATACCATGGGGTGTTTTTCGATTAGTATACTGTAGATGAAGGATGAAAGCTATAACATTTGATTGTGGTATAGAGATTTCTTAGATATCAAATTTCAGATTGAGTTTAACTGAGTCCTATACATTGTCTAGATTTAATTCTATAATTATTTGATAATACCTTTATTATTTGATAGAATATAGATATTAAATTTTAAAAGGAGATTGAAATGAAATCTTTGAAGCGTCTTTTCTTAGGAGTTTTGTTGGCAGTTGCTGCGGTTTTTCTTGTGGCTTGTAACTCAAAAAAAGATAATGGAACCTATGTTTTTGAACCCACAAAAGAGGAAATGAAACAAATTGTACCGTCTGAGCTCCAATCTTTAGTTGGTGATAATTATAAAGTTTCTATTTCTATCACTATCAATGATGATAAAGGGGAGATGAAAATTGAGTCAGATTTAGCTGGGAAAAAGTCTAATCAAACGGTTGATTTGAAAGTGGATCAAAAATCAAAAACTCTTGTATCGGAAACTAATCAAGGAAAAACCGAAATTAGTTATGAAGTGTCTGGAGATGTGTTAACTTTTAAGGATGTGAAAAACCCTTCACTTAAGGATAAAGATAAGGATGTGTTTAGTAATTACATGAAGATTGCTAAATTCAAAAAAGTTAAATAAGCTATAAGGTAGGATTTAGTCCTACCTTTTTGATAATAGATAATTACATTTAGTAAAGCTCGATTTTTCCGCTAGACATTCGTCTGCTTTTTTTATATAATAAAACTAAACCAAAAAGGTTGAATTTTTTAAAATAAAGTCAACCTTCAATGAAAGCATCACACTAGGAGGTAAAACATGTACCAACCAGAAAAACTCAAAGCTCGTAGGAAAGAGCTAAAACTAACACAAAAAGAGATTGCAGAGCGACTTGGAATTAGTTTTCAGGCTTATTCAGCTTGGGAGCGTGGAGTCAAGGAGCCTTCTAAAGAAAAAGTTAAACAGCTAGAAGATCTTTTAAAAGTACCAAAAGGCTATTTTACTCAAATCGAAATTGTCCGCCTCTATAATAGCCTTTCCAATAAAGGAAAAGAAAAGGTGATAGTCTATGCTCGCAATTTGGCTCAAGAAGAACAAGCCAAGAAGGTGACTGCCATTTCAGAAAAACTCTACGAGTATCATGTCTACGAACGCATGTCGGCTGGGATTGGGGCCTCGGTTTATGATGATCGAAACTTCGATACGGTTTATTTCAATGAAGAACTGGCTCACGATTTTGCTTCCTGGGTATCAGGGGATTCTATGGAACCCAAATATCAAAATGGTTCAGTAGCTCTGATTCGGGAGACCGGATTTGATTATGACGGGGCAGTCTATGCAGTGGTTTGCAACAATCAGACCTATATCAAACGGGTCTATCGAGAAGAAGATGGTCTGCGTTTGGTCTCCATCAATCCTAAATATAAGGATATTCACATTTCTTACGAAGAAGATCCGCGGATTGTGGGTATTATCGTAGGCAATTTCGTACCCATGGAGGGATAGTCTATGGGCTACTTTGATTATTCCAGAGAGCCCAAAAGTGATATTGCCTTTGTCGATATGAAGTCCTTTTATGCTAGCGTTGAGTGTGTGGAAAGAGGACTTCATCCCCTCAAAACCTCCCTTTGTGTCATGAGTCGGGCGGATAATTCTGTTGGGCTTATTCTTGCATCCTCGCCTATGTTTAAAAAGGTCTTTGGGAAAGCCAATGTCGGTCGTGCTTATGACCTTCCCTTTGATATCAAGACGCGTAAATTTTCCTACTACAATGCCAAGAAACAAGGTTTACGGACAGACCCAGACTATGTGAAATTCATCGAAGACTGGGCTCGAGTGACCGTCATTGTCCCTCCTCGGATGGATAAGTATATCGCGGTCAATATGGACATTCAGCGCATTTTCCAGAATTATGGCAGTCCAGATGATATCTATCCCTACTCTATTGATGAAGGTTTCATTGACCTGACCAGTTCGCTCAATTATTTTGTCCCAGACCAGCAGATTTCTCGTAGAGATAAGCTAGATATGCTTTCGGCTCGTATCCAGAGGGATATCTGGCGGCAGACAGGGATTTACTCAACAGTCGGTATGTCGAATGCCAATCCCCTGCTTGCTAAGTTGGCCTTGGATAATGAAGCCAAGCACACACCGACCATGCGAGCCAATTGGTCTTACCAGGATGTGGAAGACAAGGTCTGGTCCATTCCAAAGATGACCGACTTTTGGGGGATTGGGCATCGGATGGAGAAGCGCTTGAATAGCTTGGAAATCTATTCGATTAAGGAATTAGCCAATAGCAATCCGGATTTCCTGAAGAAAGAACTTGGGCAAGCTGGACTTCGCTTGTGGTTTCATGCTAATGGAATTGATGAGAGTAATGTTCACAAGCCCTATAAAGCCAAATCTCACGGCTTAGGCAATTCGCAAATTTTACCGAGAGATTATGTCAAGCAGCGAGACATCGAAATTATCCTTCGAGAGATGGCTGAGCAGGTGGCTATCAGGCTTCGACGGGCTGGGAAAAAGACAACGGTCGTTTCTATACATCTTGGGTTTTCTAAGCAGGAACAAAAACGCTCCATCCATACCCAGATGAAGGTGGAGCCGACCAATAATACCAGTCTTTTAGTCAGTTATGTACTGAAATTATTCCATAGCAAATATACTTCTGGAGCTGTCAGGAGTGTAGCCGTTAGTTATTCAGGATTTGTGGACGAATCCTTTGGGTTGATTTCCCTTTTTGATGATGTTGATAAAGTAGAAAAAGAAGAAAGGCTCCAGACCGCCATTGATTCCATTCGAGAGCAATTCGGCTTTACTTCTCTCTTGAAGGCGACTGCCTTAGAGGATGCATCGAGAAGTATTGCCAGAAGTAAGCTGATCGGAGGGCACTCTGCTGGAGGATTAGATGGACTAAAATGATTGATCGCTCTTATTTGCCCTTCCAATCCGCGAGGAATTATCAGGATCCAGGCATGCAGAAGTGGATGGGCTTTTTTCTATCGGAGCATACCAGTTCACTCGATGCAGAAAAAAATCGTGTCGATTTATCGACAGATTTGAATTCAGTCGAGAAGTTGTTGCTACTTTCCCAGCTCTACGTTGGACGACTAAAAGGTTCTTTTATGGTCAAGGAGAAAAATCATAAAAGCATGATATTGGGAGAAGTAAGAGAATTATCTCCTCAAGAAATCTCGGTTAGAACGGATGAAGGCTATCGATTAATAAGGGTAGATGATATTCTCGCCATCCAACTGTGTCAGGAGGAAGTTGATGACTAGAAAAGAGTTATATGAAAACAGATTGCAGATGGATTACTTCTCAGATGATTACATCCGCTTTGAAGAAGATTTCCAAAAATACTCTGCCATGAATGTACCCTTGACTTTCTTGATTGATGATATTCTACGAACCATGGCCATTAACCAAAAGGACTACTTTGTCTTGAATAAGGAAAATGCCAAGGACGGAAGGGAACATCGGTTTTATTTTAGAGTGAAGATGGAAAAAGATTGTCCACGTACTCGAACCTATACCTATGTGGAATCCAAACAAAAGCGCCCATAGATTGCATAGGAAATACTGAAACATTAGTAAACATGGTATAATGAAGGAAATTCATGAAGTATTGCCTGTGAACAGGAGAAAAACTTCTAGGAGGTAGCTTATGCTAGGAGCAGTTATTGGAGATATTATTGGTTCCCGATTTGAGGCGGATAATCATAAGAGTAAAGAGTTTGATTTGTTCACTCGTGATTCTTGTCCGACCGACGATAGTATCATGACGTTGGCGGTTGCTAAAGCCTTATTGGCTAGTAGGGAAGACTGGAGTCAACTCTCGAAAAATGCAGTGAAATATATGCAAGAGATAGGGAGACAATATCCAAATTGTGGCTATGGCGGTCATTTTTTCTACTGGATCTTTTCAGATGATCCTCAACCCTATGGGAGTTATGGCAATGGATCTGCCATGAGAATTAGCCCTGTTGGCTTTGTGGCAGATAGCATAGAACAGGCAAAAGCCTTGTCACAAGCAGTGACAGAAGTCAGCCACGACCATCCTGAGGGACTAAAAGGTGCAGAAGCAGTTGCAGTAGCTATCTTCTTGGCTAGAACTGGTTCTAGCCGCCATGAAATCAGAGACTACATCGATAAAAATTACTATCCCATGGACTTTACCCTGGACCAAATTCGTGAGGACTATAGTTTTGATGTGACTTGTCAAGGATCAGTTCCTCAGGCTTTCCAAGCCTTTTTCGAGTCACAAGATTTTGAAGATGCTATCAGAAATGCTATTTCCATAGGAGGAGATAGCGATACCATCGCTGCCATCTGTGGAGGTCTTGCGCAAGCCTACTATGGAATTCCTGCTCCAATCAGAAATCAAGCCATGGCCTATTTGGATGATCATTTAGTAGAGATAGTGGATACTTTTGAAAGCGCCTATCCCATCCAACCTAATAAATAATTGGCTGCGAGGAGTGAGGAAAGATAAACTATGATATCTAGTGTTAGATAGGGTATGGATATCAGTTGATTAGCTATATTTCTAAGCCATTCAAGAGCTATTTCTTGAATGGTTCTTTATTTGCAGTCTAAAAGCAATTGAGCTATACCAATTTTTATCCTTGACAAGTGAAAGAAACAAGTATATACTGTTTTTGCTGATTCTTCAAAGCGAGAATTAGACTATACCAATTTTAAGGAGAAAGCACAGTTTGTCTGTGTCGTATATACTATGTGTGGAATTGTTGGTGTTGTTGGAAACACAAATGCAACTGATATTTTGATTCAAGGACTTGAAAAACTCGAATACCGTGGTTACGATTCGGCTGGAATTTTTGTTCTAGGTGGTGCTGAAAGTCATTTGGTCAAGGCTGTTGGTCGTATCGCAGAATTGTCTGCTAAGACAGCTGACGTTGAGGGAACAACTGGTATCGGACATACTCGTTGGGCCACTCACGGGAAACCAACAGAAGATAACGCTCACCCACATCGCTCTGAGACAGGACGTTTTGTCTTGGTCCACAATGGGGTGATCGAAAACTATCTTGAAATTAAGGAAGAATACCTTGCAGGGCACAACTTCAAGGGACAAACAGATACAGAAATCGCCGTTCACTTGATTGGAAAATTTGCAGAAGAAGACGGCTTGTCAGTACTTGAAGCCTTCAAAAAAGCTCTTCATATCATCCGTGGTTCTTATGCCTTTGCCTTGATCGACTCTGAAAATCCAGATGTCATCTATGTAGCCAAGAACAAATCACCACTTTTGATTGGTCTTGGAGAAGGCTACAACATGGTATGCTCAGATGCCATGGCCATGATTCGTGAAACTAACCAATACATGGAAATCCATGACCAAGAGTTGGTCATCGTGAAAGCTGATAGCGTTGAAGTTCAAGACTATGATGGCAATCGTCGTGAGCGTTCTAGTTACACTGCTGAACTTGACTTGTCAGATATCGGTAAGGGAACATATCCTTACTACATGCTCAAGGAAATCGATGAGCAACCAACGGTGATGCGCAAGTTGATCCAAGCTTACACAGATGAGGCTGGTCAAGTAGTGGTAGATTCGGCTATCATCAAGGCTGTTCAAGAGGCAGACCGCATCTACATTCTAGCAGCTGGGACTTCTTACCACGCAGGATTTGCTTCTAAGAAAATGTTGGAAGAATTGACAGATACGCCAGTTGAACTTGGGATCTCTTCTGAGTGGGGTTACGGTATGCCACTTCTCAGCCAGAAACCACTCTTCATCTTTATCAGCCAATCTGGTGAAACAGCTGATAGCCGTCAGGTTTTGGTCAAGGCCAATGAAATGGGAATCCCAAGCTTGACAGTGACAAATGTGCCAGGATCCACTCTTTCTCGTGAAGCTAACCATACTATGTTGCTTCATGCAGGTCCTGAAATTGCCGTAGCTTCAACCAAGGCATATACTGCGCAAATCGCAGCCCTTGCCTTCCTTGCAAAAGCAGTTGGTGAAGCAAATGGCAATGAAAAAGCCAAAACTTTCGATTTGGTTCATGAGTTGTCTATCGTCGCTCAGTCTATCGAGTCAACCCTTTCAGAAAAAGAATTGATTGATAGCAAGGTTCGTGAGCTTCTTGAAACGACACGCAATGCCTTTTACATCGGACGTGGTCAAGATTACTATGTAGCCATGGAAGCCAGTCTCAAGCTCAAAGAAATCTCTTACATCCAATGTGAAGGTTTTGCGGCAGGAGAACTCAAGCATGGAACCATTGCCTTGATTGAGGATGGAACACCTGTTTTAGCCCTCTTGTCAGACCCAGTTCTTGCTAACCACACTCGTGGGAATATCCAAGAAGTGGCAGCGCGTGGCGCTAAGGTCCTCACAATCGCAGAAGAAAATGTTGCCAAAGATACAGACGATATCGTTCTTACGACCGTACACCCTTACCTCTCACCAATCTCAATGGTCGTACCAACGCAACTAGTCGCTTACTTTGCAACCCTACATCGTGGACTTGATGTGGATAAACCACGGAACCTTGCGAAATCAGTTACAGTAGAATAATAAAAAAGTCTAGTTTAACTAGACTTTTTTATTATAAATCTTGCATGGAAATCTTATTAAGTTCGTTGACAACTTGCAAGATAGATAGTCGACTGATATTAATCACTAACTTGTCTTCAATGTCTTTGATATCAAAGTTAGTGATGATAGCATCGTAGTCACTGTCCATGATTTCTTCAATATTTAGGGTTTCCTTATCCCATGTTTCATACTGGATATTATTTGAAGTATGGAATTCGTAGAGAGAAATCAAGAATTGTGGATGGGCAAAGTCATACTCACTCAGAACTAAGATTTTGACTTTCTTTTTATGTTCAAATAATTGATCTGTAAGCCCCTCAGCGTGAGTGAACAGCGTGTAGATCAGGTGAGAAAGGGCAGGAGTCTTCTCCTTTTGTCCCATAATGTTTTTGTATCGCAACATTTCAAAGACGGTTGCTTCATAAAATTTAGGGAAGAATTTTTTAATTTTTCCAAGCGTATAATCCTTGTTTTGTGAAATGATCGATTCGGAGTTGATTTCTCTTCGCTCAAGCAAGGCAGTGTTGTGCAGGTTCCAAATCAAAGTATCCGTATTTGAAAATTGAACGCTAAATCTACGAGTCAAGTTGTCTAGGATATCTCGAGCAGCATGATAGGAACGATTGACTTGTTCGTAAGACTGACGAGCCTCTAGGAAATCTTCGACTGTAAAGAAAAGACCAGGCTCAGCAAAGGGACTGAAAATCTGATTGATGGTTTCAGGAGTGACTTCAATATTAAGCCCTTTGGCCAAGTCTTGTAACTGATGCTGAAAATCAGAGAGTTGGTCGTAGATAGGGCTCAACCAGGAAGTGGTTTGTTTTGGGAAACGAACAAAATAACCTCTCTTCATTCGGTGCAAATCGACTGTAGCCTGAGTTCTGATTTGGTAGAGGTTCTGATATTTTGCAGGGAATTTTGCCAAATTGATAAAGAAGGAAACAAAGCTATCGATGTCTGCTTCTTTGATTTCTGTGAAAGGCCACTCTAAAAAGCTATAAGCTTCATGGAAATACTGGGAGAAGAAAAATCGAATATCTTTTTCATCTCCAATAATAGAGATAGGGGTTACCTTGAGCTTGAAGCGGTAGGTTCCATCGAGAATCTTATTGATATGCGCAACTTTCTTTCGCAAAGAAGGAAGGGAAATATCCAAAGATTCAGAAAGATGCTCATAAGTAAAGGGACTGTCCAAAAGGAAGAAGGTTTTTAAAATTTGGAAATAATCAGATGTTTGTAAAAAATATTGGTAAATTCGCTCGATACCATTATTTTTCGTATTCACCATCATAATCCCTGCAGTTGAGTGTCTGATATCAAAGTCAGGGAAAATTTCACGTAAATCCTTGATATCACTCTTGATGATACGAGCATTGTAACCAATGATTTTAGATAAGTCATCTAGGTAAATCCAGTCAGTATTTTCAAACAAATACTCTAAAATTTTTAATTGCCTTTGCTCTTTTTGGCTGAGTAGTTCTCTCATTATAAATAAACTCCCGAAGTAATGTTAGAATAATTAGAAAAGAAGATAACCGAAGATTGTCGGAATTCTAGCATAAAAGGAAGTCACCCCTTAAGAGAGATTTGAAATCTATCGAGGAGGGGTGATACTTGATAAGAAGTTCTTACGAGTCTTCAATCTATTTACGATATAAACGATCGTATTGGTAGTATGGATCAAAGGTTACGTTAATTCCCAATTTACGGAGAACGTTCTTGTCTTCATCTGTTAAGATAATCGTAGAATGAGCTTCGCTTCCTTTGAGGTTTCCGAGTTCTTTCATGGCGCGATCTGCATCCGGATTCTGCATGGCTGTAATTGCAAGAGCGATGAGAATCTCGTTAGAATGAAGACGTGGATTTCGACTACCTAAGTGATTGATTTTCAAACCTTGGATTGGTTTCACCACTTCTGGTTCAATTAATTTTGTTTCGGCATCGATGTTAGCTGACTTTTTGATAGCATTGATCACAGCAGCAGCTGTTGGACCAAAGAGTTCTGAATTCTTACCAGTGACAATTTCACCAGAAGGTAACTCAAGTGCTAGAGCAGGTCCATCTGTTTCTTCAGCTTTTTGTCGAGCGGCAACAGCGACCTTACGGTCAGCTGGTGTGATGCCGAGATCATTCATGAGAAGTTCGATTTTCTTGACAGCAGACTCAGCAACCTTTTCGGCTTTAAAGTCGAGTACTGTTTGATAGTAGCGACGGATAATTTCTTGTTTTGAAGCTTCAATGGCAGCGTCGTTATCCGTGATTGCAAAACCAACCATATTAACACCCATGTCAGTTGGAGATGCATAAGGAGATTTACCCAAGATACGTTCGAGCATACGCTTGAGAACAGGAAAAATCTCGATATCACGATTATAGTTGACAGTTGTTTCTCCGTAAGTTTGAAGATGGAATGGGTCAATCATGTTGACATCATCTAGGTCTGCAGTAGCAGCCTCATAGGCTAAGTTAACCGGATGATGGAGAGGTAGATTCCAAACTGGGAAGGTTTCAAACTTAGCATAACCAGATTTGACGCCATTCAGTTGGTCGTGGTACATGTTAGACATACAAGTTGCCAACTTACCTGAACCAGGTCCTGGAGCAGTCACGACAATTAAATTGCGACTCGTTTTGATATAGTCGTTTTTACCCATACCTTCAGGCGAGATGATATGGTCCATATCTGTCGGATATCCCTTGATTGGGTAGTGGAGATACGAATCAATCCCATTTTTTTCTAATTGGTTACGGAAGGCATCTGCTGCAGGTTGACCAGCGTATTGAGTGATAACGACAGAGCCAACAAAGATACCAAGTTCGTTGAATTTGTCAATCAAACGAAGCACTTCTTGGTCGTAAGAAATACCCAAGTCACCACGAGCCTTTGAGTGCTCGATATTGCTAGCGTTAATGGCAATAACAACCTCGACTTGTTCTTTCAACTCTTGCAAGAGTTTGATTTTGTTATCCGGCTCATAGCCAGGAAGGACACGGGCAGCGTGGAAGTCCTCCAACATCTTGCCTCCAAACTCCAAGTAAAGCTTGCCGTCAAACTGGTTAATACGCTCCAAAATATGGTCACGTTGTAAATTTAGATATTTTTCAGAACTAAAAGCTTGTTTTTTCATTTTTTTACCTCTATTTTCTATTATATAAAAAAAATAGAAGATAAGAAACTAGAGAGTAATAAAAGTAAGAAAAAAGATAAAGCAAACGCTTGCACAAACGATAAAAAAAGTCTATGATGGAGTAAAGTGAATTTAAAAGAGGTGAAAATATGCAAGAAAAATGGTGGCATAATGCAGTTGTTTATCAAGTCTACCCTAAAAGCTTCAAGGATAGTAATGGAGATGGGATTGGTGATTTGCCTGGAATTACTAGTAAGTTAGACTATCTAGCTAAGCTTGGGATCACAGCAATTTGGCTTTCTCCAGTTTATGATAGCCCTATGGATGACAATGGTTATGATATTGCCAATTATCAAGACATCGCTTCTATCTTTGGAACCATGGAAGATATGGACCAGCTGATTGCTGAAGCCAAAAAACGAGATATTCGAATCATTATGGATTTGGTTGTCAATCATACATCCGATGAGCATGCTTGGTTTATCGAAGCGCGTGAAAATCCTGTTAGTCCTGAGCGAGACTACTATATCTGGCGTAATGAACCCAATGATTTAACCTCTACTTTCAGCGGTTCTGCGTGGGAATATGATGAAAAATCTGGTCAATACTATCTACACTTTTTCAGTAAGAAACAACCAGACCTCAACTGGGAAAACGAAGAGCTCCGCCATAAAATCTATGAGATGATGAATTTCTGGATTGATAAAGGGATTGGTGGATTCCGTATGGACGTTATTGACATGATTGGGAAGATACCTGACCAGAAGGTTGTCAACAATGGTCCCATGCTTCATCCCTACCTCAAGGAAATGAATCAGGCTACTTTCGGCGGCAAAGACCTTTTGACAGTAGGGGAGACTTGGGGAGCAAATCCAGAAGAGGCCAAGAAATATTCGAATCCAGAAGGTAAAGAGTTGTCTATGGTCTTCCAATTTGAACATATCTGTCTTCAGTATCAGGAAGGACAACCTAAGTGGCATTACCAAAAAGAGCTAAATGTAGGGAAATTAAAAGAGATTTTCAACAAGTGGCAGACAGAATTAGGAGTTGAGGATGGCTGGAATTCCCTTTTCTGGAATAACCATGATCTTCCACGAATCGTCTCTATCTGGGGAAATGACCGAGAATATCGCGAAAAATCTGCTAAAGCGTATGCAATCTTGCTTCATCTTATGAGAGGAACACCTTATATTTATCAAGGCGAAGAAATCGGCATGACCAATTTCCCATTTGAAACACTGGACCAAGTAGAAGATATTGAATCTATCAACTATGCCAAAGAAGCGCTAGAACAAGGTGTACCGCTAGAGCAAATTATGGATAGCATTCGTGTGATTGGACGCGATAATGCGCGTACCCCAATGCAATGGGACACGACAGACTACGCTGGCTTTTCAAGCGCGAAACCATGGTTAGGAGTCAATCCAAACTATGCGAAGATTAATGTAGAAGAGGCTTTAGCAAATCCAGATTCCATCTTCTATACTTATCAAAAATTAGTTCAAATTCGCAAAGAAAACAGCTGGCTGGTTCAAGCTGACTTTGAATTATTAGAAACGGCTGAGAAAGTTTTTGCCTATATTCGCAAGGACGGGGAACGTCGTTTCCTAGTAGTAGCTAACCTCTCAAATCAAGAACAAGAATTTCACTTTAATGGGGTTCTCAAATCAATCTTGGTTGCTAACACCGAGGTTCAAGAAAAGCTCGAGCAACTAACACTAGCTCCTTGGGATGCATTCTGTGTCGAATTGGCCAATTAAACCTAAAAAACTCAAGTATCCAAGATGCTTGAGTTTTTTCTAAAATAAGTGTAGAAATTTCTTAAAAAAATATTTGTTTGAATTTTCTAAAAAATTGCATGAAAACCCTTGCTTTTATAAAAAAATAGGGTATAATGGTGAAAAATAGTATTTTAAAGGAGAATACCGATGAAATCGAAAAAGTTGCTCGCAGTAGCAGGGATAACGATGAGTGCAGCTCTTCTTTTAGCGGCTTGTGGAAAGACAGAGAAAAAAGCAGATGCTCCTACAACATTTTCATACGTATATGCCATCGATCCATCAACATTGGACTATAGCGTTACTAGTAAAAGTTCAACATCGGACGTCATTGCTAACTTGGTCGACGGACTCTTGGAAAATGACAAGTACGGAAACTTGATTCCATCTCTTGCTGAAGACTGGTCGGTTTCACAAGACGGTTTGACCTATACTTACAAACTACGTAAAGGTGTCAAATGGTATACTTCTGAAGGTGAGGAGTACGCCGAGGTCAAGGCTCAAGACTTTGTGACTGGTTTGAAACATGCGGCTGATGGTAAGTCAGATGGCTTAAGTCTGATCCAAGATTCTATCAAAGGTTTGGCAGAATACGTCAGTGGTGAAAGCAATGACTTCTCAACAGTTGGAGTTAAAGCAATTGACGACTACACTGTTCAATACACCTTGAATCAACCAGAAAGCTTCTGGAATTCTAAGGTAACAACAGCGACTATGCTCCCAGTTAATGAAGAATTCCTGAATTCTCAAGGTAAAGATTATGGTGCAGCTACACCTTCAGGGATTCTCTATAATGGACCATATATTTTGAAGAACTTCACTTCAAAATCAGTGATCGAGTACGAAAAAAATCCAAATTATTGGGATAAAGACAATGTTAAGATTGACCACGTCAAACTGACTTTCTACGATGGATCTGACCAAGAATCATTGATTCGTAGTTTCTCATCAGGAGCCTATACAACAGCTCGTCTCTTCCCAACAAGTTCAAACTTTGATTCAACTAAGCAAGAATACGGGGATAAGATTGTCTATAGTCCGCAAGAAGCGACCAGCTATTACTTTACTTTCAACGTGAATCGTCAGTCTTACAATAAAACTGCAAAGACAGATGAAGCACAAAAAACTTCTACAAGAGAAGCGCTTCTCAATAAAAACTTCCGCCAGGCAATCAACTTTGCTCTTGATCGTCATTCTTACTCTGCTCAGATGAACGGTGAAGAAGGAGCAGACAAGATTATCCGTACCAGCCTTGTACCTTATGACTATGTTCAGGTCGGTGAAAAGACCTTCGGTGAATTGGCTCAAGAACAATTGGTAACATACGGAGACCAATGGAAAGATGTAGCTTTGACAGATGGTAAAGACACTCTTTACAATCCAACAAAAGCAAAAGCTGCCTTTGAAAAAGCAAAATCAGAATTGCAAGCTAAAGGTGTAACCTTCCCAATCCATTTGGATATTCCAGTTGAACAAACAGATGTTATTGCTGTTCAACAAACCAACTCCCTCAAACAATCTGTCGAAGCAGCACTTGGAACTGAAAATGTTGTCATCGATGTGCTTCAAATGACAGATAATGAGAAAATGAGTATTACATCTCAAGCTAAGGTCCCTTCTCAAAAAGACTATGACTTGAACGGAACTGGTTGGGGACCAGACTATCAAGATCCAGCTACCTATCTAAATATCTTGGATGCTAAGAAGGGTTCTGCCCTTAAACACTTGGGTATCACAAAAGGTAAAGATCCAGAAGTCATGGCTCAAGTTGGACTTGATGAGTACAAGAAACTCTTGGATGATGCAGCATCAGAAACAACCAACCTTAACAAACGTTATGAAAAATATGCCAAAGCACAGGCTTGGGTATCTGATAGCTCACTCCTTATTCCTGTAGCATCTTCAGGAGGTTCTCCTACAGTTAGTCGTACAGTACCATTTTCGAAAGCCTACTCTCAAGTTGGGATCAAGGGAGATCCGTTTGTATTTAAAGGTTTAGAGTTGCAAAATGATATTGTAACCACTAAAGAATACGAAGAAGCTCTTAAGAAATGGCAAAAAGAGAAACTTGAAACAAACGCTAAATATCAAAAAGAGTTAGCCAACCACGTTAAATAATCTTAAACAACGATGAAAGAAATCCTGGTTTTATGCGGGATTTCTTTCTTTTTTTCATATACTGACGAGAGGGCAAATAATTAAATAACTTTACTTTTAGAGTGAAATTTGATAAAATAGACTTATGTCATAAAACCTAACATATAAGGAGAAAATGAATCATGAAACTCAAAAAACGACTGATTGGAGCGGGGTTGACGCTTGCCGCGGCGGTCTTATTGACAGCGTGTGGGAAGTCAGCATCAGATGCTAAAACCTACTCGTCAACATTTGGTGCCGACCCGACAACCTTCAACTACCTGTTGGATTACTCTGGTGACAATACCGCTGTTGTAACCAACTTGGTAGATGGTTTGCTTGAAAATGACAATTATGGGAATCTCATTCCTGCTCTTGCAGAAGATTGGAGTGTTTCAAAGGATGGCTTGACTTACACTTATAAACTTCGTCAAGATGCTAAATGGTTCACTGCTGACGGGGAAGAGTACGCCCCAATTAAAGCACAAGATTTCGTCACAGGTATCAAGTATGCAGCTGATAACAAGAGTCAAGCTCTCGATTTGATTCAGAACTCAATTAAGGGATTAAATGATTATGTGACAGGAGTAAACACTGACTTTTCAAATGTTGGTGTGAAAGCTATAGATGATTACACTGTCCAATATAGTTTGACACGTCCAGAGCCATTTTGGAACTCTAAAACAACCAATAGTATCCTCTTTCCAGTCAATGAAGAGTTCTTAGCTTCTAAAGGTAAAGAGTTTGGAGAATTAAAACCAGATGGTATTCTCTATAGTGGTCCTTATTTGTTAAAAGAATTCACATCAAAATCATCACTTGAGTACATGAAGAACCCTCATTACTACGATCAAGAAAAAGTGACAATTGAAAGAGTTAAGTTGGCTTATGTGGATGGTTCTGACCAAGATATGACGATTCGTAACTTTGAAAGTGGTGCTTATTCATCTGCAGGAGTCTATCCAAATAGTTCAAACTTTGCTAAGACAAAGGAGAAATACAAGGATAATATCGTCTATAGCTTGCAGGATGCGACTTCTTGGTACTATAATTTTAACGTTAATCGCCAAACATACAATCATACAGCTAAGACTAGCGATGAGCAAAAACAAGCTACCCAAGCTGCGATTTTGAATAAAAACTTCCGTCAAGCTATCAACTTTGCCATTGACCGTACAGCCTACTCGGCTCAGTCTAACGGAGAAGAAGCAGCTAAAAACACTCTTCGTAACACACTTGTGCCACCAACTTTCGTGCAAGTAGGTGACAAGACTTTTGGTGAGACAGTTTCATCTAAGTTGGTAAACTACGGTACGCAGTGGTCAAATATGAATCTTGAAGACGCTCAAGACGGCTACTTCAATAAAGAAAAAGCTCAAGCTCAGTTTGCAGAGGCTAAAAAAGAACTAGAAGCACAAGGTGTGACATTCCCGATTCATTTGGACTTGCCGGTGGATCAGGTGAATAAAACCCTGCTTCCTAAGATCAATTCGATTAAACAGTCGGTCGAATCAACTCTTGGAGCTGAAAATGTAGTGATTGATGTCGTTCAAATTTCAACAGAAGACTATGCCAATGCGACATTCCAAGCGCCAACTATAGCTGATCATGACTATGATTTGAACTTGGATGGTTGGTCTGCAGACTACCAAGATCCATCAACTTACCTCAATCCTTTCAACGCTGAGGATGGATTCTATCTCAAGATTTTAGGACTTGATCCAAGCAAGGATACTGATAAGATTACAAATATCGGATTGGACCAATATACTCAAAAATTGAAAGCGGCAGATGCAGAAAATACAGACGTAGCCAAACGTTATGAAAATTATGCAGACGCACAAGCTTGGCTGATTGATAGTTCGCTATTGCTCCCTGTAAATTCAAACGGTGGTGGAGCTTCAGTAACACGTGTGACACCATTTACACGAGCTTACTCACTTGTCGGAATCAAAGGGACTGGTAGCAACTATAAGTATATGAAATTGCAAACAGAAGTGGTAACAACTGCTCAATTTGACGAAGCTAAAGCCAAATGGGAACAAGAACGTAAAAATTCAGTTGAAAAGAATCAAAAAGAATTCGAAAGTCACGTTAAATAATAAAAAATGGAGCTTGTTAAGAGCTCTGTTTTTGTTGTGTTTTGGAAACACAAAACATAGAAAAAAGATGATAGTAAATATACATTAACTAAAAATATTTTTAAAAACAAGCGCTTCCATGACGGATGGAGATAGCCTTTAAAGTTACTTTATGATATAATTAAATTAAAATGTTTTGAAGAGGTATTCCATGAAAGGTAGACGCATAAAAAAAAGTAAAACTGATAAATTTCAGCAGAGTTTAAACATAGGTTTGTTGCTAATCTATGCTGTTCTTGCTTCTTGTTTATTATTTTTGATTTTTAGATATCAGATTTTAGCGGTCAGTTATTTTAATATCATCTTGTCAGTCGTCTTAGTGCTCATAGCATTATTATCCCTCTTGTTGGTAGTCAAGCGAAAAGCTAAGGTTCTTACCCTGATAATTCTGTTGGTCTCAGTCTTATTTAGTTCGGTAGCATTAGTAGCTGTCAATCGATTTGTAGGGCTCGCCAATCAGTTCAATGCAACTTCAAATTATTCAAGCTACTCTATGAGTGTGGCAGTACTTGCAGATAGTGAGATCGATAATGTTTCTCAACTTTCTAGTGTATCAGCTCCAACAGGAACAGATGCTGAGAATATCAAAAAATTGATAGATGACATTAAAACAACTCAAAATAAGGAATTGACAGTTGAGGAAGCTTCTTCTTACCTAGCGGCCTATAAGAGTTTGTTAGACGGAGAAACCAAAGCAATTGTCTTAAATGGCGTTTTTGAAAATCTGATTGAGCAGGAATATCCTGACCACGCTAAGAAGATCAAGAAAATCTATACCAAGGACTTGACTAAGAAAGTGGAAGCGCCTAAGGCAGCTACAGGAAATTCTTTTAATGTTTATATCAGCGGTATTGACACCTATGGTCCAATCAGTTCTGTTTCGCGTTCAGATGTCAATATCATCATGACAGTGAATCAAGATACTAAGAAGATTCTCTTGACGACAACTCCTCGAGATGCCTATGTCCCTATTGCAGATGGTGGAAACAACCAAAACGATAAGTTGACGCATGCGGGTATCTATGGCGTAGATGCTTCTATCCATACCTTAGAAAATCTTTATGGTATCGACTTGAACTATTATGCTCGACTTAATTTCACCTCTTTCTTGAAACTGATTGACCTTCTTGGAGGTGTTGATGTCTATAATGACCAAGAATTCACATCGCGTCATGGGAAATACCACTTCCCAGTCGGCAATGTCCATCTGGATTCTGAACAAGCTTTGGGATTTGTGCGTGAACGTTATTCGCTTGCGGATGGTGATGGGGATCGCGGTCGCAACCAACAAAAAGTCATTGCGGCTATTATCCAGAAATTGACTTCAGCAGAATCTCTAAAAAACTATGACAGTATTATTCAGAGCTTGCAGGATTCAATTCAGACCAATATGCCTCCAGAAACAATGGTAAGTCTTGTCAATACTCAGTTGGCAAGTGGAGGGAAATATACAGTAACCAATCAAGATTTAAAAGGGACTGGTCGTATGGGCCTTCCGTCTTACGCTATGCCGGATAGCAATCTTTACATGTTAGAAATCGACCCAACAAGCTTGGAAACTGTTAAAACGGCCATTAAAGATACCATGGAAGGAAAATAAGATGATTGATATTCATTCACATATTGTTTTCGATGTTGACGATGGACCTAAAAATAAAGCTGAGAGCAAGGCTCTCCTTGAGGAAGCTTATGCGCAAGGTGTTCGAACCATTGTTTCGACCTCTCATCGTAGAAAAGGGATGTTTGAAACGCCAGAAGACAAAATTGCAGCTAATTTTAGCGAAGTTAAACAGTTGGCTCAAGAAATTGCGCCAGATTTGAATATAGTTTACGGGGCTGAAATTTATTTTTCCAGTGATGTTTTAGAAAAACTTGAACAGGGAATTATACCAAAACTCAATGGAAGTCGTTATGCTTTGATTGAGTTTAGCATGAATACACCCTACAGAGATATTCATAACGCTTTGACCAAAGTTCTAATGTTAGGGATTACACCTGTGGTTGCTCATATTGAGCGCTACCACACCTTGGAAAACGATGAGAAAAAAGTAAGAGAGCTCATTAATATGGGATGCTATATGCAGATTAATAGTTCGAGTGTATTAAAACCACGACTGTTTGGTGACAGCTACAAGTTTATGAAAAAGCGTGCTAGATACTTCTTGGACAAGGACCTAGTACATGTAGTGGCTAGCGATATGCACAATTTAGATAATCGCCCGCCGTATATGAGAGAAGCTTATGAACTCATCGCTAAAAAATACGGAGCAGAAAAAGCTCATGAACTGTTTGAAACAAACCCATTAAACATTATAAATGACCAACTTATTTAGGAGAAATGATGAAAGAACAAGAAAAATTTGAAATTGATGTA
The DNA here is from genome assembly GCF_047463275.1 of Streptococcus infantis. Taxonomy (GTDB): domain Bacteria; phylum Bacillota; class Bacilli; order Lactobacillales; family Streptococcaceae; genus Streptococcus; species Streptococcus infantis_AF. The sequence continues at coordinate 29,619 of NZ_JASHEE010000008.1, forward strand.
TTTCAATTGGTAAAAGTGCTTTGGAAACGAAAATTCCTCATCGTCTTAACTGCAATAATAGCAGGTCTAGCAGCGTTTGCCTATAGCTCGTTTGTGATAAAACCTCAGTACACCAGTACTACCCGCATCTACGTTGTCAATCGTAACCAAGCAGATAAGCCTGGCTTGACCAACCAAGATTTGCAGGCGGGTGCTTACTTGGTAAAAGACTACCGTGAAATCATCCTCTCTCAGGATGTTCTTGAAAAAGTAGTTGCCGACCAAAAATTACCTATGGATGCAAAAACTCTTGGAAGAAAAGTTTCAGTAACAGTTCCGGCAGACACTCGTATTGTATCTATCTCGGTTCGAGATGGCAATCCTGAGGAAGCAAGTCGTATTGCCAATGCACTCAGAGAAGTAGCCGCTCAGAAAATTATTTCTGTAACACGGGTGTCAGATGTAACCACACTTGAGGAAGCAAGACCAGCAACATCACCATCTTCACCAAATATTCGTCGTAATACAATGATGGCTACTATAGCAGGTGTGGGATTCGTTACGATTATCGTGCTTTTAGTTGAATTGTTGGATGATCGAGTGAAACGTCCAGAAGATATCGAAGAAGTGATGCACCTCTCGCTTTTAGGTGTTATTCCAAATCTTGAGAAATTAAAGTAAAGAGGGAAATATGGCAAAGTTAGAATTATCAGAACAACGATTAAACTCTATAAAAAAAGCTGAGGAGTATTATAACGCACTACGGACTAACATCCAGTTGAGTGGAGATGGTCTAAAAGTAATTGCACTTTCTTCGGTTAGACCTGGAGAAGGGAAATCTACCACTTCAACCAATATAGCTTGGGCTTTCGCGCGTGCAGGCTACAAGACGCTCCTTATCGATGCCGACATTCGTAATTCAGTCATGTCAGGTGTCTTTAAGTCTCGAGAAAAAATTACAGGTTTGACAGACTACTTGTCAGGAACCAAAGATCTATCTCATGGTTTGTGTGAAACAAACGTAGAAAACTTGTTTGTCATTCAATCAGGAGCCGTTTCGCCAAACCCAACTGCTCTTCTTCAAAGTGAAAAATTTGAAGCAATGATTGAGACCTTGCGCAAATACTTTGACTATATCATTGTAGATACAGCTCCTATCGGAATTGTCATTGATGCAGCGATTATCGTACAAAAATGTGATGCCTCTATCCTGGTGACTGAAGCTTCTGCAACAAAACGGAGAGAAGTTCAAAAAGCTAAAGACCAGCTAGAGCAAACAGGAACACCATTCTTAGGAGTTATTCTGAATAAATTTAATATTCAACTTGAAAAATATGGTACTTACGGTACATATGGCGGATACGGGAATTACGGTGCCTACGGTAAAAAATAAGTTTAGGGAGGAAGTATGGAAGGAAGGGGTTTCTACAACGTAACTTTAGCGTTTTTACAGAGTATACTGGTCAGTATATTAGCTTATATACTAATCTCTGTATCTGAAACAGAAATTGTTGCAAAAACGGTTTTTGTTCTGTATTTTCTTCATTTTGCAGCTTTTTATATCAGTGGCTACGGTAAGGATTTTTTTAAACGCAGTCAATCCGTCGAATTGATAGAGATAATAAAATACATCATCTTTTTCGCATTGCTGATTAGTTTTTCTAGTTTTTTCCTGAAAGACCAATTTGTTATTTCAAGGCGTGGTATGATTTACTTCCTATCTTTGTACGGAGTGTTTAATTATTTCCTGAGTTTTGTTATCAAAAAATATTGGGTCCATTTTAACCATAATTTAAAGGGGAGCCGTAAAATCATTTTGATCACTGCGACATCCCGAATTGAGAAGGTTATCGACCGTTTGTTAAATGCAACTGATGTCGGTGGGAAACTTGTTGCTGTGAGTGTACTAGATAAACCAGATTTTAAACACAATAAAGTAACGGTTATTCCTCGAGAAAACCTCATTAATTATGCAACTCATGAAGTTGTAGACGAAGTTTTTGTGAACCTGCCTAGTGAGGATTATGATATCGGTAGCATCATTTCGCAATTTGAAACGATGGGGATTGATGTTACAGTTAATCTAAATGCTTTTGATAAAAATTTAGGTCGCAACAAACAAATTCATGAGATGGCTGGTTTGAATGTAGTAACTTTTTCTACAAACTTATATAAACCAAGCCACATAGTCGCCAAACGAATTATTGATATTTTAGGGGCAATTGTTGGGTTAATCATCTGTGGACTAGTAAGTATAGTCCTTGTTCCAATGATTCGAAAAGATGGTGGACCAGCAATTTTTTCTCAAACCCGAATAGGAAAAAATGGTCGTCATTTCACTTTTTATAAATTCCGTTCTATGAGGGTAGATGCGGAAGAAATCAAGGAGCAATTGATGGACCAAAATACCATGCAAGGTGGTATGTTTAAGATGGACAATGACCCTCGCGTTACCAAAATTGGACACTTTATTCGAAAGACAAGTTTGGATGAACTGCCCCAATTTTGGAATGTGTTGATTGGTGATATGAGCCTAGTAGGAACTCGACCTCCAACAGTGGACGAATACGAAAAATACACACCTGAACAAAAACGTCGTTTGAGTTTCAAACCAGGAATTACTGGCTTGTGGCAAATTAGTGGTCGTAGTGAAATTACCAACTTTGATGATGTTGTCAAACTAGATGTGGCCTATATCGATGATTGGACAATTTGGAAAGACTTCGAAATTTTATTAAAAACAATAAAAGTAGTTGTGATGAGAGATGGAGCAAAGTGATTCAATGAATAAAGTGAGAGAGATTCAATTAGGAGAGTTAACTCTTTTAGAAAGTTATATCGATCTTTGTAAAAAACATGATTTGCGTTATTACGCCTTGGGTGGGACGTTACTCGGCGCTATTCGTCATAAGGGTTTTATCCCATGGGATGACGATATGGATCTAGGGATGCCTAGGAAAGATTACGAAAAATTCTTGTCAATCTGTGAGCAAGAGCTTCCTGAAAGTGTTATTTTAAGACTTCACGATGATAATCTAGGCAATACTTCGATTATGGATACTTCAATCCAAATTCAATTTGGCAATGAATGGTGTAGTCCTTTTATTGATATCTTTCCCTTAGATGGTTACCCAGAAGACGGAATCCATTACTGGTTGCATACGAATAAAATAAAATTGTATCGTGCCTTGTCTAAAATTTCTGTCATCGATCGCATACATGAGAGAGATAGAGGTTCGTTAGAAAATGCGATTGTGAAAGTTTCGAAAGCCTTAAAATTAAATAAACTCTTAAACACTTCAAAAATTAACAAAAAATTACAAAGTATCATTAAACAATATGATTACGAGACTAGTAGCATGGTCGGAAATGTCTTAGGTTCCTACCGCGAACGAGAACTCGCAAGAAAAGAAGTGTTCGGGGAACCGCAATTACTAGAGTTTGAAAACTTAAAAATTAGTTGTCATGCAAATCCCGATGAATATTTGACAAAAATATACGGTGATTACATGCAATTACCCAAAGAAGCTGAGCGTAAGGGTCATTTTGAGTCTACGTGGGGAGATTAAATTGAATAGTTTTGATTTAATGGGGGTCAGAATTGACCCCTTAACAATGGACGAAACTGTCCAAGCTGTTGAAAAATTTGTTCTTGAGCAACGTCCACTCCATCTAATGGGAGTGAACGCGGACAAAATCAATCAATGCCAAACAGATGAATCTATTAAAAAGATTGTTAACGATTCTGAAATCATTAATGCGGATGGGGCTTCAGTTGTTCTTGCTTCCCGTTTTTTGGGTTATCAAGTTCCTGAGAGAGTCGCTGGGATTGATTTGATGCAGGAATTGCTTCGCTTGGCCAATGAAAAAGGCTACTCTGTCTACTTTTTCGGCGCAAAAGAGGAAGTCTTGAACGATATGCTGACCATCTTTAAAAAGGATTATCCGAATCTCCGAGTAGAGGGTCATCGCAATGGCTATTTCTCTGCAGAAGAGGAGGAGGCTATTCAAGAGGATATTCGTGAGAAAAATCCTGACTTTGTCTTTGTTGGCATTACCTCTCCTAAAAAGGAGTACTTGATCCAGAAGTTTATGGACAATGGAGTAAACTCGGTCTTTATGGGAGTTGGAGGTAGTTTTGACGTTTTATCTGGCCATATTAAACGAGCTCCTTTATGGATGCAACATGCGCATCTTGAGTGGCTGTTCCGAGTGGCAAATGAACCTAGACGCCTCTTTAAACGTTATTTTGTAGGGAATGCCACTTTTATTAAGCGAGTTTTAGATGAAAAACGAAAATCGAAAAAATAGTATTTTACATATTTCGCGTACCATGGATATAGGTGGTGCGGAGCGTATTGTTTACCAGTTGAGCTCAGATTTGAAAGATGAGTTTGACAGTGTTCATGTCGCATCTACGGGTGGTCTTTGGGAGAGCAAACTGGCTGCTCAAGGGATTCAACATCATAAAATTTTAGATATCGATAGTAAAAATCCCGTGACGGTATTAAAGCTACTCTTTAGTATTCACCAGATTATCAAACAAAAAGGGATAACAATAGTCCACACTCATCATCGGATGGCTGCTTTTTATATCCGTTTATTAAAACTTGTTCATCCAAAATTGATACACGTTTATACAGCCCACAATGTCTTTAAAGATAAACTGCCTCTATATGGATTTGCTTTAAAAAATGCTAAAAGTGTAGCAGTGGGAGAAGCTGTAAATAAAAACTTAAAAGAAGACGTAGGCATTGCTGATAGCCGGGTTATTTATAATGGAGTCATTTTAAAAGAAACGGATGACCAGGTCGATGAGATTATAAGTTATGATGGGATTAAACTTGGCTGTATTGCCAGGTTATCTGAGCAAAAAGGCTTGACTTATCTCCTTGATGCCATGTCTTTATTGACTGTTAAGGATATTCGATTGTTTATCGTTGGTGATGGTGAGCTTCGAGAAGAGTTGGAAAACAAGGTTAAAGAGCTAGACCTTCAAGATTCGGTAATTTTTTTAGGATATCGCAAGGACATTGCTGAATGTATCAATAGTTTTGATTTTTGTGTTTTACCTTCAGTATTTGAAGGATTTGGTTTAGTTGCCATTGAGGCATTTATGAATAGTAAAACCATAGTTGCGACTGATATACCGGGATTAAACGAAGTTGTAACAAATAAAAATGGGGTTTTAGTCCCAGCAAAAGACCCTGCTGCTCTAGCATCTGCTATTGATAAATTAGCTACAGATGCAACACTAAGACAGGAACTTTCTAGCCAAGCAAAAAAAGACTATGAAAACAGATTTAGTTATCCTATGTTTTTGGAAAACTATCGAGCATTGTATAGAGAAATACAGGGAGAATCAAAATGAAAAAAGTCATGTTGGTTTTTGGGACACGTCCAGAAGCAATAAAAATGTGTCCGTTAGTAAATGAGTTGAAGGAAAATGATTCAATCAAGACTATTGTCTGTGTAACTGGACAACATAAGGAAATGCTGGAGCAAGTTTTAGATGTCTTTAAGGTCGTTCCAGATTATGATTTGGGGATTATGAAGGCCAATCAAACTCTCTTTACAATTACGACTAGTATTCTAGATAAGATTCAAGCTGTGCTTGAACAAGAAAATCCTGATATTGTTCTGGTACATGGGGATACCAGCACAACATTTGCCACAGCTTTGGCTGCCTTTTACATGGGAATAAAAGTTGGGCACGTGGAAGCAGGGTTGCGAACTTATAATCTCCAGAGCCCTTTTCCTGAGGAGTTTAACCGTCAAACAACTTCTATTATTGCGGATTATCATTTTGCACCAACAGAAATGGCCAAGGAGAATCTTCTGAAAGAAGGAAGAAAAAATATCTTTGTGACTGGGAATACTGTCATTGATGCTCTGAAAACAACTGTTCAAGAAGACTATGACCATCCAATTTTAGAATGGGCTAAGGGTAGTAAATTGATTATGTTGACAGCTCACAGACGTGAAAATCTTGGGCAACCAATGGAAAATATGTTTAATGCTGTTAATCGTATTTTAAATGAATTTGAAGATGTAAAAGTTGTTTACCCAATTCATAAAAACCCTAAGGTTCGTGAGTTGGCAAGTAAAGTCTTTGGGGATAATGAACGCATGAAAATCATTGAACCTTTAGAAGTTATTGATTTCCATAATTTCATGAACCAAAGCTACATGATTTTGACAGATTCTGGTGGAGTTCAAGAAGAAGCGCCATCCTTAGGGAAACCAGTTTTAGTCATGCGTGATACCACAGAACGTCCTGAAGGGATTGCGGCAGGAACTTTGAAATTGGTAGGAACAGAAGAAGAAAATATTTATACGAATTTCAAGCTTCTTTTAGAAAATGAAGAAGAATATAATAAGATGAGCAAAGCTAGTAATCCTTATGGAGATGGTAAAGCGTGTAAACGAGTTGTTGATATCATTTTGGAAGGATTATCATAATGGATAAGGTTTCTATTGTTGTTCCAGTATACAATGTCGAAGACTGCCTGAGCTATTGTGTAGAAAGTCTACGACAACAGACCTATAAAAATATAGAAATCATACTGGTAGACGATGGTTCTACAGATCATTCTGGAGAAATTTGTGACCAGTATGCTCAGGAAGATGAGCGCATTAGAGTTCTTCATATTGAAAATGGGGGGCAATCTCGTGCTAGAAATATTGGAGTCCAAGCATCATCTTCTGATTGGATTATGTTTTTAGATTCTGATGATTATTACGATTTGAAAGCTGTCGAGTATTTAGTTGCTTTGAGAGATAAATACGCAGTTGATTTAGTCGTAACATCAATTGTTGAAGTACGAACTTATCAAACAGAATTGAATACTGACGACATTTCTCTCGAAAATAGTGAGAAATTAGATCGTTATACAGGCCTTGTTCGGATGTTTTACGGAAATAGTGTTGGAACACATCCAGGTGGTAAACTCTATAAGAAAGAGATTTTACTTCAGTATCCTTATCCAGAGGGAATGATATACGAAGATTTGGCAATGGCTTATGAGCATATTCATTACTGTCCTGAAATTGCGGTTGGGTATAGAAGTGTTTATAAATACTACCGACGCATGGGAAGTACTGTTAACTCGAAGTACAGTGAACGTCTCTTGAATTTTTACAAAGCCATGGAATGGAATAGAAGCTATGTCGAACGAGACTATCCTAATGATAAGGAAATGAGAAGAGCTTTAAATGTCCGCTACGTCTTTAATGGTCTACATGTTGTCCATGCTATGCTCAGTTCAGGTATGTATTCGGATGTTAATAAAATCAGAAAAGAATACACTAGATACTTTAACGATATTATTCCTAATCCAAATATAACAGGGAAAAATAAAGTGAAATATTTGTTATTGTTGCTATCACCAAGATTATATAAGAAAATTAGAGGAAAGATTGGTTAGAAACTTATGAAAGTCTTAAAAAACTATGCGTATAATCTTTCCTATCAACTTCTAGTGATCATTCTTCCTATTATAACGACACCTTATGTAACCAGGGTGTTTAGTTCAGCTGATTTAGGAACTTATGGTTATTTCAATTCAATTGTAACCTACTTTATTTTATTGGCGACATTGGGCGTGGCCAATTATGGTACAAAAGAAATTTCAGGCCATCGTAAAGATATCCGAAAAAACTTTTGGGGCATATACACCTTGCAGTTTGGTGCGACCATTCTGTCGATATGCTTATACATTCTCTTATGTCTGTCCTTGTCATTTATGCAAAATCCCGTCGCATATATTTTGGGCTTGAGTCTGGTATCTAAAGGGATGGATATCTCCTGGTTATTTCAAGGGTTAGAGGATTTTCGTAAGATAACAGTTAGGAATATTACTGTTAAACTGGTCGGTGTCATTTCAATCTTCTTATTTGTAAAATCAGCAAATGATTTATATCTTTATGTGTTTTTGCTAACAATATTTGAATTATTGGGGCAGTTTAGTATGTGGTGGCCAGCTAGAGAATTTATCGGGAAGCCACATTTTGATTGGTCCTATGCTAAACAACACTTGAAACCAGTTATTCTCTTGTTTTTGCCGCAAATAGCTATTTCGCTATATGTTACTTTGGATCGTACTATGCTAGGGGCATTAGCCTCAACTAAAGACGTCGGAATTTATGACCAAGCCTTAAAATTGGTTAATATTTTACTTACACTAGTGACCTCGTTAGGAAGCGTAATGCTTCCTCGTGTTGCCAATCTCCTATCAACTGGAGATCACAAGGCTGTAAACAAAATGCATCAGATGTCTTTCTTAATATACAATTTAGTCATTTTTCCTATAATAGCAGGAATGTTAATTGTTAATGATGATTTCGTGCAATTTTTCTTAGGGCAGGATTTCCAAGATGCTAAATATGCGATAGCAATTATGATTTTTAGAATGTTCTTTATTGGCTGGACAAATATTATGGGTATTCAAATCTTGATTCCACATAATAAAAATAAAGAATTTATGATTTCGACAACTATTCCAGCTATTGTGAGTGTCGGTTTAAATTTATTATTACTACCTAAATTAGGTTATATCGGAGCAGCCATTGTTTCTGTATTAACAGAAGCCTTAGTATGGGCTATTCAACTGTATTTTACAAGAAACTATTTAAAGGAAGTGCCTATTCTAGCTTCGACAGTTAAAATTATAGGAGCATCAGCTCTTATGTACGGTGCACTATTCGTTGTAAAAACTACAGTGAATTTTACGCCTGTTATAAATGTTATGGTATTTGCTACAATAGGAGCGATACTTTACGTTTTTCAAATACTATTCTTAAAGGTAATTAGTCCAAAAGAGTTGAAACAGCAGTTATTGAAATAAGTGAAATTGAAAGGAATAAATAGAAATTTCAGTAGCTTATAGTCTTATTGTAAAATAAACTCTTTTATAGATTAAATTCGCTTTGGTTGATTAAATAGTTAGGAAAGGGAGGATAGAAGAGTATAAGTGAACTAGAAGATTAAAGAAATATTTTTTCTCATTCAATTCCATATTTCTTTTTCTTATCATTCACCCTGTATGATTCTTTTTCAAAAAATATGATAAAAATTAAATTTGAAAACCTACTAGTCAGCATTGTTGTATCTGTAGTGGTGTTTTTTAATACCATATCAACTACGATGCTGGATAGGACTTTTTTTCAAGTCAAAGTAAATTTCCTATTTTTGGTTGTATTGCTTTTAGGGCTTCGTTTTTTGTATAAAATGCGGGTCTCATACAAATATCTAATACTTTCTATTCTATTGTTGCTTTCAGGGGTTTTAGTGTATTTTCAAACGAACAGACTTAATTTTCTAGTCTATTCGATGCTACTAGTCCTCTTGGTTAATGTAGATATGAAAGTAGTTTTGAGGAACTATGTAGTTGTAGCTGGTATTCTCGTAGTTGGTGTTTTTCTTTTATCGCTGGTTGGCATGGTTCCTAACTTGCAGTATAATCGTGCGGGTGTTATTCGAAATTCGTTTGGGTTTATTTATCCTACGGACTTTGCATCACATTGCTTCTATCTATTTTTAGCAATTTCTTATCTTTTAAAAGATAAATTGATATGGACCAGAACTCTATTTGGCTTCTTGCTATCAGCTTTTATTATAAAATACTGTGATGCACGTTTAAATGCTTTGTCAATCTTGTTAGCGACGGTTATTTTCACTTATTTTTATTTTAGCAAGGGGAAAAAATTAAAAATTTTTGCCTTGCTACCTTATTCGGCTGTTGTCTTCGCTTCAGTTGTTACCTATTTATCATACAAGTTTTCATGGTCTGATCCATTTTTAGTATCGATAAACAAATTAATTACGGGAAGGCTGGCTCTAGGCAGGAATGCATTTACTACATTTGAAGTGCATCTATTTGGGACTAGAAACGTTCAATTTATCGGATCAGGTGGAAAAACAGAATCTGTAATTGGGTATAACTATGTAGATTCTTCTTATGTGCAGATGTTGTTTACATATGGAATAGTTCCTGTAGTCCTATTGATCGTAATTTATGTTGTCGCCTCGAGAAAACAGTATAAGGATGGTCAATATTTATTCGTTGCGATTTTATCATTGATTGCTTTTAACTGTATGATTGAAGCTTTTTGGTTTGTTCCTACATATAATATATTCATGTTTTTACTATTTACGACAAATACTTTTAGCAAAAAAGAATCAAATGATATTGTTGCATTAAATGCGACCTAGCTCTAGTACTAGATATTAGGCTGGTCTAATGCATGATAGGATACCTTTCTAAAAAACAACTAACTTTTGCTGATTCTGAGTCGGCATTAATAAGAAATTGTAGAGTTTATTAACGGAGTTTTAATATGTATGACTATTTAATCGTTGGTGCAGGTTTGTCTGGAGCAATCTTTGCACACGAAGCTACAAAACGTGGCAAAAAAGTAAAAGTGATTGACAAGCGTGATCACATCGGTGGAAATATCTACTGTGAAAATGTTGAAGACATCAATGTCCACAAGTATGGTGCCCACATTTTCCATACTTCTAACAAAAAAGTCTGGGACTATGTGAACCAATTTGCTGAATTTAACAACTATATCAACTCGCCAGTGGCTAACTACAAGGGGAGCCTTTACAATCTTCCTTTCAACATGAATACCTTCTACGCTATGTGGGGAACTAAGACACCACAAGAAGTCAAGAATAAGATTGCGGAGCAAACGGCGGATATGAAGGATGTTGAGCCCAAAAACTTGGAAGAACAGGCTATCAAGTTAATTGGTCCTGATATCTATGAAAAATTGATCAAGGGCTATACAGAAAAGCAATGGGGACGTTCTGCAACAGACCTTCCTCCTTTCATCATTAAGCGCCTCCCAGTGCGTTTGACCTTTGATAACAACTACTTTAATGACCGTTACCAAGGAATTCCAATCGGTGGCTACAACGTCATCATCGAAAACATGCTGGGCGATGTAGAAGTAGAACTTGGGGTTGATTTCTTTGCTAATCGTGAAGAGCTGGAAAAATCAGCTGAGAAAGTTGTCTTTACAGGGATGATTGACCAGTACTTTGACTACAAACATGGTGAGTTGGAATACCGTAGTCTTCGTTTTGAACACGAGATCTTGGATGAGGAAAATCATCAAGGGAATGCTGTGGTCAACTATACAGAGCGTGAGATTCCTTATACTCGTATCATCGAACATAAGCACTTCGAGTATGGGACTCAACCGAAGACGGTTATCACTCGTGAGTACCCTGCTGATTGGAAACGTGGAGACGAACCATATTACCCAATCAACGATGAAAAGAACAATGGCATGTTTGCTAAGTACCAAGAAGAAGCCGCTAAAAATGACAAGGTCATCTTCTGTGGACGCCTAGCAGACTATAAATACTACGACATGCATGTGGTTATTGAGCGTGCTTTGGAAGTCGTAGCAAATGAATTTGATTGAAAGAAACAGTGATTCATGAAGTATTTTCTAAAAGAAGAGTTTTTAAAAGATTCTGGTGCTCGAAACGCCGGGAATAAGGCTAGAAATGATGTCGAGGAGATCGTCAAACGAGAAGGTTATCAACCTTTGTTGTTAACAGTTGAGGATTGGTACCATATGGGAACCGTTAAAGCCCAACAACACAAGGCGAAAGCTCTGGCTCAAGCTTTCTCTCAGTTGAAATCAGGGGATCAATTATTGATTCAATTTCCCATGCTCCACCATAGTTTTTTCACCACTCGCTTGGTAAGAAAAATCCAGCGGAGTGGGGTGAAAGTCTACTTTATTATCCATGATTTGGAAGCTTTACGATATGCTAATTTGGATACAGTACCTTTAAAACATAAGATTCGGGTTCATCTTCAAGAATCAAGTTTGTTGAAGATAGCTGATGGAGTGATTGCTCATAATCCAATCATGAAATCTGTTTTAGTGGACAAAGGGATTGCAGAAGATAAGATTGTAAGTCTTGGCATTTTCGACTATTTGATTCCAGATTTTCAAGAAAAGAGCGGCCAAACAAAAGATCAGCCCATTATTGTCGCAGGTAATTTGGCTCAGGAAAAAGCGGGTTATCTTTATAAACTTCCTGCAGAACCTTCTTATAATCTCTATGGTGTCGGCTTTGATGAGAATAGAGCTCTTTTAAACGAAATCTACTTTGGTTCCTTCCTGCCTGATGAGTTACCTTCAGTTCTTGAGGGAGGCTTTGGACTTGTCTGGGATGGTGATAGTGCTGACACGTGCAGTGGTGTCTTTGGTGAATACCTTCGCTTCAACAATTCTCACAAGGCGTCGCTATACTTGGCATCCGGTTTTCCTCTAGTGGTTTGGAGTCAGTCAGCCTTGTCTCACTTTGTCCTTGAGAATGACTGTGGGATTGCAGTAGAGTCACTTCATGATATAAAAACTACGATTGAGAATCTATCAGAATCCGATTATCAAGGTTTGGTCGGGAATGCTAAACATATCGGTAAGAAAATCAGAGAAGGTTTTTATCTAACTAGTGCTCTAAAAAAATTAACGAAATGAGAAGTCTTTTTTAGACTTCTTTTTTGTTAAAGAGATGATAAATCTAGTATAAAAAATGAATATAAATAATGAATATAAATAATTCATTTTTAGGAGTACTATTAAGATTTCTATTCAATTATGAAAACGGGAACAGTCGCATGAAAAATCTTGGAAAATATAATGAATTTCAGAACCGTTTTTTCAGTTAGTTTGACTGTTTTACAATGTTATTTAAAGAAAAAGTAAAAAAGATGGACTTGTAATAGAATATTAAAAGAAATTTAATGAAAAACCTTCGATAAAATCATAAAAAAATAGCCACGAATCGGATTTTTGTGATATAATATTCTGTGAATAGCTATGCCTTCTTGTAGCTATTAAAAAAATCAAAGTGTGAAACTTGGAAGATAGAGAGGACGCAATGTAATGACTAGAAATGGTTTCTTTACAGGCTTAGATATTGGAACGAGCTCAATTAAAGTGTTAGTTGCTGAGCTTGTAGATGGTGAAGTAAATGTAATCGGTGTTAGCAACGCCAAAAGTAAAGGTGTCAAGGATGGGATTATCGTTGACATTGAAGCCGCAGCAACGGCTATCAAGTCTGCAATTTCTCAAGCAGAAGAAAAAGCAGGAATTTCTATCAAGTCTGTAAATGTTGGACTTCCAGCAAACTTGTTGCAAGTGGAGCCAACTCAAGGAATGATTCCTGTAACCTCAGACACAAAAGAAATTACAGATCAGGATGTTGAAAATGTAGTCAAATCAGCTTTGACAAAAAGCATGACACCTGACCGTGAAGTGATTACGTTTGTGCCAGAAGAGTTCGTTGTTGATGGTTTCCAAGGTATTCGTGACCCTCGTGGTATGATGGGTGTTCGTTTGGAAATGCGTGGACTTCTCTATACAGGTCCAAGAACCATTCTTCACAACCTTCGTAAAACTGTAGAACGTGTTGGAGTTCAAGTTGATAACGTGATTATTTCACCACTTGCAATTGTAAATTCTGTTCTTAACGAAGGCGAACGTGAGTTTGGAGCGACTGTTATCGATATGGGTGGTGGCCAAACAAGTGTTGCAACTATCCGTAATCAAGAGCTACAATACACAAATGTTTACCAAGAAGGTGGCGATTACGTCACTAAAGACATTTCAAAAGTTCTTAAAACTTCTAAGAAGATTGCAGAAGGTTTGAAGCTTAACTACGGTGAAGCTTATCCGCAACTTGCAAGCAAAGAAACTTTCCAAGTTGAAGTGATTGGGGAAGTAGAACCTGTAGAAGTTACAGAAGAATACTTGGCTCAAATTATTTCAGCTAGATTGAAACACATCTTTGAACAAATCAAACAAGATTTGGAAAGAAGACATTTATTGGACTTGCCGGGAGGTATTGCTCTGATTGGTGGAAATGCTATTCTACCAGGTATCGTTGAGCTTGCCCAAGAAGTACTTGGAGTTCGTGTAAAACTTTACGTTCCAAACCAAGTGGGTATCCGCAATCCTGCATTTGCTCATGTAATTAGTTTGTCTGAATTTGCTGGAAGCCTTACAGAAATTAATGTTTTGGCTCAAAGAGCTATCAGAGGAGATCAAGTTTTGCGTCAACAACCAATTGACTTCAGAACTTCAAGTCAGGAAAAACCTGCGGCTTCTCAACGTTCAGTGTTTGGTACAACTTCAACTGAATCAGCAGAATCAACTTATGTTGCTGATTCAACAACTCAAAATCAATCAGAAGAGAAACCAAAATTAACTGAGCGATTCCGTAGCTTAATCGGAAGCATGTTTGATGAATAGGATAGAGGAATAAAATATGACATTTTCATTTGATACAGCAGCAGCACAAGGTGCAGTAATTAAAGTAATTGGTGTCGGTGGTGGCGGTGGAAACGCCATTAACCGCATGGTTGACGAAGGCGTTTCAGGTGTTGAGTTCATCGCAGCCAACACAGATGTACAAGCCTTGAGCAGTACAAAAGCTGAAACAGTTATCCAACTTGGTCCAAAATTAACTCGCGGACTTGGTGCTGGAGGACAGCCTGAAGTTGGTCGTAAGGCTGCTGAAGAAAGCGAAGAAGTAATTACTGAAGCTATCAGTGGTGCAGATATGGTCTTCATCACTGCTGGTATGGGTGGTGGTTCTGGTACAGGTGCTGCACCAGTTATCGCTCGTATTGCTAAAGGTTTAGGGGCTTTGACTGTCGGTGTTGTAACACGTCCATTCGGTTTCGAAGGAAGCAAACGTGGTCAATTCGCAGTCCAAGGGATTAACGAACTTCGCGAACATGTTGATACTCTCTTGATTATCTCAAACAATAACTTATTAGAAATTGTTGACAAGAAAACTCCTCTTCTTGAAGCTTTGTCTGAAGCAGATAACGTTCTTCGTCAAGGTGTTCAAGGGATTACAGATTTGATTACAAATCCTGGTTTAATCAACTTGGACTTCGCAGACGTGAAGACAGTAATGGCCAATAAAGGAAATGCCCTTATGGGTATCGGTATCGGTAGCGGAGAAGAGCGTGTTATCGAAGCAGCTCGAAAAGCTATCTACTCACCACTTCTTGAAACAACTATTGATGGAGCAGAAGATGTTATCGTTAACGTAACTGGTGGTTTGGATATGACCTTGATTGAAGCAGAAGAAGCTTCTGAAATCGTCAATCAAGCTGCTGGACATGGCGTAAATATCTGGCTCGGTACTTCTATTGATGAATCAATGAAAGATGAAATCCGTGTAACTGTTGTTGCTACTGGAGTTCGTCAAGATGCAGTCGAAAAAGTTGTAGCGCCACAACCAAGACAAGCGTCATTCCGTGAACCAGTAAAATCTGGACATACACACACTTATGACCGTCATTTTGATTTGGCAGAAACAGCTGAACTTCCAACTCCTTCACAACGTCACACTGAAGCGCCTAAAGCATCAGCTTTTGGTGATTGGGACTTGAGACGTGATTCAATTGTTCGTCAAGGTGAATCAGTCGTATCTCCAGTTGAGCGTTTTGAAGCACCAGCTTCTGACGAAGATGAGTTGGAAACACCACCATTCTTTAAAAATCGTTAATAGAGATGGATTTAAAAGAAAATACAAATCAGGTATTTCAACAGGTTACAAAAGCAATTCAAGAAACCGGCCGTGAAGACGGTTCGGTTTCTGTAATTGCCGTAACCAAATATGTTGATATTGCAACTGCAGCAAATTTGATTGACCAAGGAGTCAAACACATCGGTGAAAACCGTGTCGACAAATTTCTTGAAAAGTATCATGCTTTAAGTGATAAAGATGTTACTTGGCACTTGATTGGTAGCTTACAAAGAAGAAAAGTCAAGGATATCATTCCTTATGTTGATTATTTTCACGCTTTAGATTCTTTGAAATTAGCCCAAGAGATTCAAAAACGTGCCGATCGAACAGTTAAATGTTTTTTGCAGGTCAATATTTCTGGAGAGGAAAGCAAGCACGGTTTTTCAAAAGAAGAACTATTGACAGTCTTGCCAGACTTGTCTAGCTTGGATCAAATCGAGTATGTTGGACTTATGACCATGGCTCCCTTTGAGGCCCAAACAGAAGAGTTGCAAAAAATCTTTAAAGAAACGCAAGAGTTGCAACAATACATTCGCGAACAACAACTCCCCAATATGCCAATGACAGAACTAAGTATGGGAATGAGCCGTGACTATAAAGAAGCGATTCAGTGTGGCTCAACTTTCGTTCGAATTGGTACAGCATTTTTTAAATAGGAAATAATCATGTCATTAAAAGATAAATTTGATAAATTTATAGATTACTTTACAGAAGATGGAGATGAAGTTGCTTCAGAAGTTGTAGCTGCACAACCTGAACGTTCACTAGCTTCGGTTCCTCAAAAAAGAGAATTGCCACAGCAAGCTGCTGCTCAAGAATCTTCTTCAGTCGAAGCAAAAGAGAAAAATATTACAAAACTTCATGCCCGTCAACAACAACTAGCAATTGAAAGCCATCGCTCTACTGAAAAAGTAACCATCGATGTTCGTTACCCACGCCGTTACGAAGACGCAACAGATATTGTTGATTTGTTGGCTGGAAATGAAAGTATCTTGATTGACTTCCAATATATGACAGAAGTTCAAGCTCGTCGTTGTTTGGATTACTTGGATGGAGCACGTCATGTCCTTGCTGGTGAGTTAAGAAAAGTAGCGAACACAATGTATCTTTTGACGCCTGTTGGTGTTGTGGTAAACATTGAGGATATTCGTTTGCCAGAAGAAGCTCAAAGCGAAGAGTACGATTTTGACATGAAGAGAAATAGAGTACGTTAATGTTTCTAATAATTCGTTTTATCCAAAATGCTACAGATATCTATTCACTGATACTTGTAGCTTTTGCTCTATTATCATGGTTTCCAAATGCCTATGACACCCAGTTGGGGAAATTTTTAGAGACTTTGTGTAAACCAATTCTTGAACCTCTAAAACGTCTACCTCTTCAAATCGCAGGTTTGGATTTCTCTGTTTGGATTGCCCTAATTCTCTTACGCATGATTAGCCGCTATCTCATCAATTTGCTGGTCGTATTATGAGCAAGGAGCTTTACCAACATTTCGCAACGGAGGATATTCCATTCATCGATAAGGGGTTGGAATGGTTGAGTCAAGTCGAGGAGCACTATGCACCGATTTTATCTCCTTTTATAAATCCTCACCAAGTATTTATCTTGGAAACTTTGGGAAATAATAGAGGGATAAAAGTCTTCTCTAGTACGAGTTATATCTCTTCGGAATACGCTAGGGTTATTTTAGCGCCTGATTACTTCACGCCAAGTTTGGAAGATTTTGAAATGACCTTGCTTGAGATCGTGTATCCCAGCAAGTTTCAGCAACTGACCCATTCAAAGATATTGGGTACAGTTCTCAATCGACTAGGTATTGACCGGAAGTTATTCGGAGACATTCTGGTGACAGAAGATAAAGCCCAAATTATTGTCGATCGAAGATTTACCACTCTTTTCCAGGATGGAATTCAAAAGATTTCCAAGTTGCCTGTAAGTTTAGTAGAACGTCCTTTTTCAGATATAATAGAATCCAAAGATGACTATCAAGAAAAAGAAGTCTTGGTTTCAAGTCTTCGTCTGGATACCTTCTTATCTAGCATATTGAAATTATCTCGTTCCCAAACTTCGGCTTTGGTTGAAAAAAAGTTGGTTCAAGTCAACTATCATATAGTTGAAAAATCGGACTATCCGGTAAAAATTGGTGATTTAATCAGCGTCAGACGCTTTGGTCGAATTATCTTACTCAAAGAAAATGGTCAAACCAAAAAGGATAAGAAAAAATTAACAGTCCAATTGTTATCAAGTAGATGAGGGGAAAATGTCAATGAATCCTTCAGAAATTAGAGATATAAAATTCTCGATTAAATTCAGAGGTTATGACACTGACAAAGTTGATGTTTTTTTAGAAAATCTTTTTAATGATTATGAGGAATTATATCGTTATAAGCAAGAAAATGAAATCTATATCAAAGATTTAGAAGAATGTCTCTTAAATTTTACGGATAATATCCCTAAAAGAAGATTATCAAGTGAAAAAGAAGCTCCCTCTGAGTATACATCCGATACCCCTAAAAGAGAAGAAACAAACGAGCAAGAACCAGAAGCAATTAATGATTCTATTTTTTATTAAGTAAGTGAGGAAAAATATGCCAATTACATCGTTAGAAATTAAGGATAAAACCTTTGGTGTTCAGTTTAGAGGTTTTAACCGTGAAGAAGTTGATGAATTTTTAGATATTGTTGTTCGTGACTATGAAGCACTTGTACGAAGCAATCATGAAAAAGAACAACACATTAAAAACTTAGAAGAACGTTTGTCGTATTTTGACGAAATCAAAGATTCGTTGAGTCAGTCAGTTTTGATTGCCCAAGACACAGCTGAACGTGTAAAACAAGCTGCGAATGACCGTTCTAATAACATCATTAAGCAGGCTGAGCAAGACGCTCAACGTTTGCTTGATGAAGCTAAATACAAGGCTAATGAAATCTTGCGACAAGCTACAGATAATGCTAAAAAAGTTGCTGTAGAAACTGAAGAGTTGAAGAACAAGAGTCGCGTCTTCCACCAACGTTTGAAATCAACAATCGAAAGTCAGTTGGCTATTGTTGATTCATCAGATTGGGAAGAAATTTTGCGTCCGACTGCAACTTATCTTCAAACGAGCGACGAAGCATTCAAGGAAGTTGTCGAAGAAGTTTTGGGTGAAGATGTATCTTCATATCATGATGAAGAACCAATTGACATGACTCGTCAATTTTCTCCAGAAGAAGTTGCAGAGCTTCAAGCGCGTATTGAAGCAGCTAACAAAGAATTGTTAGAGGCTGAACAAGTTGCTGAAGAGTCAACTGAAGTTGAAGTTGAAGTTCAGCCAGTTGCTGAAACTCCTGTTGAGCCAGCACATGAGGAAGGACCTCAAGACGATACCGATGCTCAACAAGAATCAGTTCTAATTTTATAAGAAACTTATTAGAGAACAAGAATTTATCAATCACATTTCTAGCGAGTAGGAGATGGTGGAAGTCCTACAATCCCTGTTGGTAAATTTATCCTCTCTTAGTATCAAATCTGAAAATAGTAAGATTTGACGTTGCCCACGTTACGGGAAAAGAGGGAAGAAGACCAAGTCTTTTTCCGAATAAAGGTGGTACCACGATTTTCGTCCTTTTTAGCGAGTCGTGGTTTTTAATTTGTCTATATAATAAAGGAGATATAATGAAACTCAAAGATACCCTTAATCTTGGAAAAACTGAATTTCCAATGCGTGCCGGTCTTCCGACAAAAGAGCCAGTTTGGCAAAAAGAATGGGAAGAAGCAAAACTCTATCAACGTCGTCAAGAATTAAATGAAGGAAAACCGCATTTCACGCTTCATGATGGCCCTCCCTATGCCAACGGAAACATTCACGTTGGACATGCCATGAACAAGATTTCAAAAGATATCATTGTTCGTTCTAAGTCTATGTCAGGATTTTACGCACCTTACATCCCAGGTTGGGATACTCATGGGCTGCCAATCGAGCAAGTTTTGGCAAAACAAGGTGTCAAACGCAAAGAGATGGACCTTGTTGAATACTTGAAACTTTGCCGTGAATACGCTCTGTCTCAAGTAGATAAACAACGCGAAGACTTTAAACGTTTGGGTGTTTCTGGTGACTGGGAAAATCCATATGTAACCTTGACGCCTGACTATGAAGCAGCGCAAATCCGTGTCTTCGGTGAAATGGCTAATAAAGGATATATCTACCGTGGTGCCAAGCCAGTTTACTGGTCATGGTCATCCGAGTCTGCTCTTGCAGAAGCTGAAATTGAATACCATGATTTGGTTTCAACTTCACTTTACTATGCCAACAAGGTTAAAGATGGCAAGGGTGTCCTAGATACAGATACTTACATCGTTGTTTGGACAACAACTCCATTTACTATCACTGCTTCTCGTGGTTTGACTGTTGGTGCAGATATTGATTACGTTTTGGTTCAACCAGCTGGCGAAGCTCGTAAGTTTGTGGTTGCTTCAGAATTGTTGGACAGCTTGTCTGAGAAATTCGGTTGGTCTGACGTTCAAGTTTTGGCTACTTACCGTGGTCAAGAATTGAACCATATTGTGACAGAGCACCCATGGGATACAGCAGTAGATGAACTCGTTATCCTTGGTGACCACGTTACAACAGAGTCCGGTACTGGTATCGTCCATACAGCTCCTGGTTTTGGTGAGGATGACTACAATGTTGGTGTGGCTAATGGTCTTGAAGTTGCTGTGACTGTTAACGAACGAGGGATCATGATGGCCAATGCAGGTGCAGAGTTCGAAGGTCAATTCTACGACAAGGTTGTGCCAACGGTTATTGAAAAACTTGGTGATTTACTTCTTGCTCAAGAAGAAATCTCTCACTCCTACCCATTTGACTGGCGTACGAAAAAACCAATCATCTGGCGTGCCGTGCCACAATGGTTTGCCTCTGTATCAAAATTCCGTCAAGAAATATTGGACGAAATTGAAAAAGTCAAATTCCACTCAGAGTGGGGTAAAGTTCGTCTCTACAATATGATTCGTGACCGTGGTGATTGGGTTATCTCTCGTCAACGTGCTTGGGGAGTTCCACTTCCTATCTTCTACGCAGAAGATGGAACACCAATCATGACAGCTGAAACCATCGAGCATGTGGCTCAACTCTTTGAAGAGCACGGTTCCATCATCTGGTGGGAACGTGATGCCAAAGACCTTTTGCCAGAAGGATTTACCCATCCAGGTTCACCGAATGGTGAGTTCAAGAAAGAAACAGATATCATGGATGTATGGTTCGACTCTGGTTCATCATGGAATGGTGTCGTGGTAAACCGTCCAGAGCTTAAATATCCAGCCGACCTCTACCTAGAAGGTTCAGACCAATACCGTGGTTGGTTCAACTCATCACTCATCACATCTGTGGCGAACCATGGTGTAGCGCCTTATAAACAAATCTTGTCACAAGGTTTTGCCCTTGATGGTAAAGGTGAGAAGATGTCTAAATCTCTTGGAAATACCATTGCTCCAAGCGACGTTGAAAAACAATTTGGTGCAGAAATCTTGCGTCTCTGGGTAACCAGTGTAGACTCAAGTAACGATGTACGTATCTCTATGGATATCTTGAGTCAAGTTTCTGAAACTTACCGTAAGATCCGTAACACGCTTCGTTTCTTGATTGCTAACACTTCTGATTTTAACCCAGCTGAGGATGCAGTGGCTTACGAAGAACTTCGTTCAGTTGATAAATACATGACTATCCGCTTTAACCAACTTGTTAAGACTATTCGTGACGCTTATGCAAACTTCGAGTTCTTGACAATCTATAAAGCCCTAGTGAACTTTATCAATGTTGATCTGTCTGCTTTCTATCTTGACTTTGCCAAAGATGTTGTCTATATCGAAGGTGCAAAATCTCTTGAACGCCGTCAGATGCAAACAGTCTTCTATGACATCCTTGTCAAAATCACAAAGCTCTTAACACCAATTCTTCCTCACACTGCTGAAGAAATCTGGTCATATCTCGAGTTTGAAACAGAAGACTTTGTTCAATTGTCAGAATTACCTGAAGCTCAAACATTTGCTAATCAAGAGGAAATCTTGGATACATGGGCAGCCTTTATGGACTTCCGTGGACAAGCTCAAAAAGCCTTGGAAGAAGCACGTAATGAAAAAGTGATTGGTAAATCACTAGAAGCTCACTTGACAGTTTATCCAAATGAAGTGGTGAAAACACTTCTTGGAGCTGTTGATAGCAATGTAGCCCAACTCTTGATCGTCTCTAAATTGACCATCGCTGAAGGTCCCGCTCCAGAAGGTGCAGTGACCTTTGAAGATGTAGCCTTCACGGTTGAGCGTGCGGCTGGTGAAGTTTGTGATCGTTGCCGTCGTATCGATCCAAGTACAGCAGAACGTAGCTATAATGCAACCATCTGTAATCACTGTGCAAGCATCGTTGAAGAAAACTTTGCGGATGCAGTAACAGAAGGATTTGAAGCTAAATAATCTAACAAAAATACAGGGTCTTCCTGTATTTTTTTAAAAAATAATAACTTTAATAAAAATATGGTATAATATACCTTATTAAAATAAAAGGAGATATTTATGAAGACAAAAACACTAGCACAAGTAGATGGCTTTATTGGTATTATTGCAGGGGCAATTTTAGCTTTCTTACCAATTTTTATGGTATTTCTTGCAGCCATTTCTGAAGACGAAGATGCTGCAGGGCTAATTTTGGGCATTATTTTCATTGTTTTCTCTTTAGTGAAAATTGCAACCCTCATTCTTGGAATCCTCTCACTTGTCTACTATAAGGATGACAATCGTATTTCACTAGCACCATCGATTCTATTTATCGTTGGATCTGTAGTTGCCTTGATTCCTTTCCTTGGGTGGATTGGTGGAATTGTCCTTGTGATTGGTGGGGCTCTGTACCTAGCAAGCTTGAAACAATTTAGAATTGAAGAATAAATTATTTTTTAGGGAAGAGTCCAAGAGCTCTTCTCTTTTCGTTGATTTTAACTAGCTTTTTTGTGAAAAATTGTGTAAAATAGAATAGATAAACGAGGGCAACCTCGAAAAATAAAAGGAGAATCCAACTAATGGTAAAATTGGTTTTCGCTCGCCACGGTGAGTCTGAATGGAACAAAGCTAACCTTTTCACAGGATGGGCTGACGTAGATCTTTCTGAAAAAGGTACTCAACAAGCTATCGATGCTGGTAAATTGATCAAAGAAGCTGGTATTGAATTTGACCAAGCTTACACTTCAGTATTGAAACGTGCAATCAAAACAACTAACCTTGCACTTGAAGCATCTGACCAACTTTGGGTTCCAGTTGAAAAATCATGGCGCTTGAACGAACGTCACTACGGTGGTTTGACTGGTAAAAACAAAGCTGAAGCTGCTGAACAATTTGGTGATGAGCAAGTTCACATCTGGCGTCGTTCATACGATGTATTGCCTCCAGCAATGGCTCGTGATGATGAGCACTCAGCTCACACAGACCGTCGTTACGCTTCACTTGATGACTCAGTCATTCCAGATGCTGAAAACTTGAAAGTGACTTTGGAACGCGCTCTTCCATTCTGGGAAGATAAAATCGCTCCAGCACTTAAAGATGGTAAAAACGTATTCGTAGGTGCACACGGTAACTCAATCCGCGCCCTTGTAAAACACATCAAACAATTGTCAGACGACGAAATCATGGATGTGGAAATCCCTAACTTCCCACCATTGGTATTCGAATTTGACGAAAAATTGAACGTAGTTTCTGAATACTACCTTGGTAAATAATGTAAAATAGGGTCTAGGATTATTCCTAGGCTTTTTTATTTTAAAAAATAAGAAAATGCAAAGTGCAATTTAACTTGTCAAAGACAAGGATTATTGTTATAATAGATGGTACGGAGGCGCTATGGTACTTAAAAAAGCAAGTTTAGCCTGTGCGGTTTGCGGTTCGCGAAATTACTCGATTAAAATTAGTGGTAATCCAAAACCAACTCGCTTAGAAGTAAATAAATTTTGTAAACATTGTGGTAAATACACAACACACCGAGAAACGAGATAGGAGAAAAGAATGGGTTTTATTAAGGATATCTTTACACTTCTTAAAGATACAACTTGGCCAACACGAAAACAAAGTTGGGTAGATTTTAAATCTATCATGGAATACACTGCCTTCTTTGTTGTCATCATTTATATTTTTGACCAGTTAATCGTTAGCGGATTGATTCGATTCATTAACATTTTTTAAAATAGTATAAATAGGTTGAAAAAAGTTTACCAATAAGAAAGGAAAAAGATGGATAGTTTTGATAAAGGATGGTTTGTCCTACAGACATATTCTGGTTATGAAAATAAAGTAAAAGAAAATCTCTTGCAACGTGCACAAACCTACAATATGTTGGAGAATATCCTACGTGTAGAAATTCCAACTCAAACAGTACAAGTCGAAAAAAATGGGAAGAAAAAAGAAGTTGAAGAAAATCGTTTCCCTGGTTATGTCCTTGTAGAAATGGTTATGACTGATGAAGCTTGGTTTGTAGTTCGTAATACACCAAACGTTACAGGATTTGTTGGGTCACACGGTAACAGATCAAAACCAACACCACTTTTGGAACAAGAAATTAGAGATATCTTGGTATCAATGGGACAAACGGTGCAAGAGTTCGATATCAATGTTGAAGTCGGTCAAACAGTTCGAATCATTGATGGTGCCTTTGCTGATTACACAGGGAAAATCACTGAAATTGATAGTAACAAAGTGAAAATGATTATTTCAATGTTTGGTAATGATACTGTGGCAGAAGTTAACTTAAACCAAATTGCCGAATTGTAATATTACTTAAGAATATATAAAATCAATTTTTAGCTAATTATAGCTTTCGTTTTTGTCAACTACTTTTTCCAAAAATTAGTTGACAAGGCAGAAAAAGTGGGTATAATAGAAAGAGTTGAAAAAGCTCAAGGTCCGTTGGTCAAGGGGTTAAGACACCGCCTTTTCACGGCGGTAACACGGGTTCGAATCCCGTACGGACTATGGGTATGTTGCAGTAGAAGTTGAAAAAAATTTGAAAAAGTTATTGACAACGATT
>NZ_JASHEE010000009.1:0-15019 GCF_047463275.1 Streptococcus infantis
TCTACTGCAACATACCCATAGTCCGTACGGGATTCGAACCCGTGTTACCGCCGTGAAAAGGCGGTGTCTTAACCCCTTGACCAACGGACCGTGAGCTTTTTAACTCTTTCTATTATACCCACTTTTTCTGCCTTGTCAAGAACTTGAGATAAATTTTTCTTATTTTTTGTTTTTTGAAAAACAAAAAGCCTACTGTTGTAGGCTTTCTGTATCATATATCTTAAAATTAAAGCATTTTGTTGTAGAATTCAACGATAAGTGCTTCGTTGATTTCTGGGTTGATTTCATCACGTTCTGGCAAACGAGTCAATGAACCTTCCAATTTTTCAGCATCGAATGATACGAATGCTGGGCGTCCAAGGGTAGCTTCTACTGCTTCAAGGATTGCTGGAACTTTCAATGATTTTTCGCGAACTGAGATTACTTGACCTGGAGTTACGCGGTATGATGGGATATCAACACGTTTTCCGTCAACAAGGATGTGACCGTGGTTTACGAATTGACGAGCTTGACGACGAGTAGTCGCAAGACCAAGACGGTAAACTACGTTATCCAAACGACGTTCCAAAAGAAGCATGAAGTTGAAACCTAGGATTCCGCCCTTGATTTTTGTAGCTTGTACGAACAAGTTACGGAATTGTTTTTCACCTACTCCGTAAGTGAAACGAAGTTTTTGTTTTTCAGCCAATTGCAAACCGTATTCTGACAATTTAGAACGGTTGTTTGGGCCGTGTTGTCCTGGTACGTAGTTACGACGTGCCAATTCTTTACCTGTACCTGTAAGTGAAAGGCCAAGGCGACGAGCTTGTTTCCAAGATGGTCCTGTATAACGTGACATGTGTATGTCCTCCTAATATAGATATAATTTCGGCGGAAATAGTCACTTAGAAAGCCCTGATTCGTGCAGATGCCCTTCGCCTAAACAGCCAAGGTTACTTGTTATAAGACACCTGTTGACGAGCTTCATGCTTTCCTGCTGCTATTTCACACAAAGGCTATTGTACCATGAAATACTACATTTGTAAAGAGATTTTTTTTAGTTTTATTTCAAATTAAGATGAAATGTAAACGTACTTCCTAAACCATACTGGCTTTCTGCTGTTATTTCACCACCTAGTTGATGGGCTAGTTCTCGTGCAATTGCAAGTCCTAATCCATGACCACCTGTCTTCATATTACGCGACGTCTCTACACGATACAGTCGGTTAAAAATTTTTTCCAAATCTTCAGGAAGAATACCTTGACCCTCGTCTTTCACACTGATTATCAGCTCTTCTTCTGTTAATTGAGCAAGAACTTCAATCCTAGTTCCAGGTTCTGAATATTTAAATGCATTATTTAACAAATTGACTAGAATACGAGAGAGTTTGTCGTAATGACTCTTGATTTTCGCAGACTCAGGCTTTACTTGGATGTAGACATCTCGCTCCTCTCGTTCAATTTGAAGTTGAAATTCACTCATCGACTCAATCAACAGCTGATCTAAAAACACATCTTCGACTTCTTCGTCAGCTATATCTTGAGGCTGAGCGTTAAGAGTCAAAACGTCCAACTCCTCAACTAGCTTGTTTAAACGCTCGGTTTGGCGACCAATCGTGGTTAAGTAATGGAGTCGTTCCTCCTCCTTTATTACTCCATCTAGAATTCCTTCCACAGTAACCTGAATGGAGGTAATGGGAGTTTTAATATCATGAGAGAGCTGCGCAATCATCATTCTCTTTTCTTGCTCACTCTCATCAAGTGATTGAAAGGTATCTTGTAAATTGCGGGACATGTCATTAAAAACCTGGCCTAACTCTTGAAATTCTATCGGTCCTTTGGTTTCAATTTCTGTGCTGAAATCTTTGCCAGCTATATTCTGAGCTTGTTTTTTCAAATGTTTCAGAGAAGAAAAAACAGGTGACAAAAGAAAGATGCTCACTGCAGCGCCAATGAAACTTGCAATCAAGGTCATTCCAACCAGAAAATAAACTTCACTTTTCTCAATCAACATACGTTGGATTGCCCAGAAAACGACCAAAATCGTTAGTAGAGTCGAAACTAGATACCCCACTAAAATATAGCTTTTTAATTTCATTTTTTACCTCTCGGTCTTTCCATCTTATAGCCCAATCCCCAAACAGTTTTGATAGCAGGAGTGTTTAAATTCGTATACTTGGTCAACTCTTGTCTCAAAGCATGGATATGAACATTGAGTGTATTGGTATCATCTACATAGTCCTCTTGCCATACCTTCTCGTAAAGTTCAGTCTTTGAAAAAACTCTCTCAGGACTGCTAGCTAATATCCATAGAAGTTCAAAAGATTTCACTGTCAATTCCAAAGGCTGTTCCCCAATGCGAACCTCATGAGTCACATGGTTGATCACTAAGTCACCAAACTCAATCTGCTCGGTCTCTTCGCCACGACTAAGGCGGCGCAAGATATTATTTACTCTCAAAACCAATTCCCGTGGGCTAAACGGTTTAGCTATAAAATCATCCGCCCCCAAACTTAATCCATAAATCTTATCCTGTTCGCTTGTCTTAGCAGTTGTAAAGAGAAAGGGTTGATCAGGAGCAATATACTGAACTTCGCTGATGAAATCATAACCGTCCATATTAGGCATCATGATATCTGTGATAATGAGATCGATAGATTTTTTTCTAAAAAGTTCTAATCCTTCCTTACCATCATGGGCAACTAAAACATCGTAACCTGCCTGTAAAAGATAGCGATTTTGAATATCTAGAATATCTATCTCATCATCAACCAGCAAAATTGTCTTTTTCATCTGACACTCCTTCGATAAAAACAGTGTTATACTTGCTTTAGTATAACACTATTTTCCCTAATGTTTAAATGATTTGAACCTTAATCTTCTCTTTTGGTTTTCCAACCCAAAAATCCAACAAAACCTGCCAAGGCTAGGCCAAGGATTCCAAGTCCAGCTGTAGCCGTTTGAGCTTCACCAGTATTTGGTAGCATCGCTTTATCATCTTTTTTCATCATATTAACCATTGGGCTAGAAGCTGGTTGATCTACTTTCATATCTGACATATGGTAATTTGTACCCATCATACCCTCAGTCATACCTGTAGAGCCTGTTTCAGAAGGCTTCGTATTCATCTGACCTTGTTGAGATGGTATTGTCGCCATTTCTTTTCCACGAAGTCGAATCGTTACTTGGCGAGTAGCAATCAGATTGGTCAAATCAGGTTTGCCGTCTTTAGCGCCATAGACTTTAATAGTAGCTGAATATGTATGGGTTCCGTTAGCTCGAAGTTGCTCCAGCAAGGCCTGACCATCTTTACCAACCGTATTACCATTCAAATCTACTTCATAGAAATATTGACCTTTAGCCAAGTCTTCAAGTGGCAATAGAGCTGGATTTTTATCCATTCCATTGTCTGACCATGGGGCCTTATCGGATGCTTTCAAGATAAGGCGGGTCAACATTCCATCTCCACCAAAAGCTTCGTATGGTATAACTTGGTTGACACCAGCTGTAAATGGACCTGGGAAATTGGCTTTGTCAAGGTAGCTAGCCGGAACATCAATCATGTCTTTGACATTGTTAAGAACAGACTCTTTAATCTGAGTTGGAGTGGTTGAAGCGTTCAAATTAACAGTCAAATCTTTAGTCGCTACAAGGTTACTTAAATCGGCCTTGCCGTCTTTCGCACCGTACACTTTAATAGTAGCTTTATAGCTTTGAGTACCATTTTGTTTCAAGAGGTCAAGGAGCTCTTTATCTGATTTTCCTTGGGTGCCTGCTAAATCTACTTCATAGAAGTAGAGGCCTTTGCCCAATTTCTCTACTGGTGGGAGAGCGGGATTTTTAGCCGAACCGTTGTCTGACCATGGAGCCTTGTCGGATGCTTTCAAGATAAGGCGAGTTAACATACCGTCACCAGCGAAGAATTCATATGGAATGACTTGGTTTACGCCGGCCAAGAATGGTCCAGGAACATTAGCCTTGTCCAAGTAAGTAGCTGGGACATCTACTGTATCTTTGGTGTTATCAGCCACACCTTTTTGTACTTCAGCTGGAGTAGTCAAGCCATTCAAGTTGATATCCAAATCTTTAGTCGCTACAAGGTTACTTAAATCGGCCTTGCCGTCTTTCGCACCGTACACTTTAATAGTAGCTTTATAGCTTTGAGTACCATTTTGTTTCAAGAGGTCAAGCAACTCTTTGTCTGATTTACCTTGAGTACCTGCCAAATCTACTTCGTAGAAGTAAAGGCCTTTGCTCAATTTTTCTACTGGTGGGAGAGCAGGATTTTTATCCATTCCATTGTCTGACCATGGGGCCTTGTCAGAGGCTTTCAAGATAAGGCGAGTCAACATGCCGTCACCAGCGAAGAATTCATATGGAATGACTTGGTTGACACCGGCTGTGAATGGGCCAGGGAAGTTAGCCTTGTCCAAGTAAGTAGCTGGGACATCTACTGTATCTTTGGTATTGTCAGTCACACCTTTTTGCACTTCAGCTGGAGTAGTTGCTGCTTGCGCTTCACTGGCTTCACGGTCTTGTCCAGTAACTGCAGGAGCAGGATTTGTCGCAGGTTTAACCGCATCTTCTGTTTCTTTCTTAGACTCTGGTTTTGCTTGCACTTCTTCTTTAGGTGCTGCTACTGGCTCTTTAGTAGCTACATCCGTTTTTTCTGGAGAGCTTGTAGTATCCAAGCTTGCTTTAGGTGCTGACTCTGCCTGTTCTGAAGGAAGAGCTACATCGACTGCTTTTTTTAGAGCCTCTGCTGGTAAGTCGCTCTTTTCACTCACCGAGGCGTCGTTTGGCACGACTTGGGCAGGGGTCGGATTGACGACATCTGCACGTGCAGAACTTGGTTGACCAACTAGGACAAAGAAACCACTAGCCACAACAACTGAAGCAACACCTACACTGAGGCGGTGAATAGACCAACGAGTATATCTCTGATTTGGATTGAATTTCATAGGATTCTCCTTAGAGTTTTCTTTTTTTGATAGCTCTAGTATAATCTCCTAAAATTAAAAAGGATTAAGAAAAAGTTAAAATTTTTCTTAAATCCTTCTTATAAAATACTTATATTGACCCAATAGTCACTAGAAAAAAGAATGGTCATTTCTCTTTTAATCATTGAGGTGTGCTAGATTATCTAAATATTGGTTATTGATTACTGCCATCATATAGCCATCAGCTTTCAATTGATCCTCTGGACCAAACTGAACGTCTAGAGGAGCATTTTCATAGTCACGAAAACCAAGAATATTGAGATTGTATTGTCCTCGAAGGTCTAGTTGACTTAAGCTTTTGCCTGCCCACGATTGTGGAATTTTCATCTCAACAATAGAGACATTTTTGTCCAACTGAAAAACATCAACGCTGTTATTAAATAAAATAGTCTGCGCCAACGAACGACCCATCTCATATTCTGGTGAGATGACTGAATCTGCGCCAATTTTTTCAAGGACTTTTTTTGCTGTATGGCTTTTAACCTTAGCAATAACAGTTGATACTCCTAGACTCTTGCAATGCATGACTGCAAGCACACTAGATTCTAAATTTTCCCCAGTTGCCACCACAACTGTATCGCAGGTATCAATTCCTGCTGAGAGCAAGAGCTCTTCATCGGTAATATCTCCAACAACTCCACGTACCAAGACTGGTTCGAACTGATTGATTCGCTCCTCATGGTCATCAATGGCGATTATATTTACATCATGCTTAGCAAGAGCCGCGAGAACACTGCTCCCAAAAATTCCCAAACCTAAAATTCCAATTGTCCGATCTGACATAGTTTATCCTTTCTTATCCTATGGTAATATCTGCTTTCATATAGTGGATCATATCTTTCTTATCTGGTTGATACTCAGCCAAACTAACTAATAGCGTCAGCGGCCCAATTCGTCCGATAAACATCAGTAGCATGATAATGCTAAGAGCTAATCTGCCTAACTCTGGTGTCAGATTGGCAGTCACTCCGACCGTGGCAAGCGCTGAAATTGTCTCGAACATGATGTAGATAAAGCGCGGATTCCCCTCAGCTGTTATTCCTACTAAGATTAAGCCCAATAAAAAAGTTATCAAGAAGATGATAAAAACACTGAATGATTTTTGGACTGTCCGAGGTAAAATTGTTCTCCGAGCTACATTGGCATGGGGTAATCCTAAAAGTTCACTGCGTGCAAAGACCAATAATACAAAGAAGGTTGTGATTTTAAGCCCCCCGGCTGTTCCACCAGGCGCCCCACCGAGAAACATTTGTAAGATATAAATCAGCAAAGTAACAGGCCGAGCCTGGGTAAAATCAATAGAAGCAAAACCCGCCGTTCTCATGCTAACTGTTTGGAAAAAACTGACTAGCAATTTATCAGGGATGCTGAGATTTCCGATCGTTCCCGGATTGTTCCACTCTATCAAGAGGGTTGAAACTGTTCCAGTAAATAAAATTCCTGCTGTCAAGAAGAGAACCAATTTGGTATGGAAGCGAAGCCGACGTTTTTTCTTGCTCAACTGTGTGGCCAGGTCAAACCAAACCATAAACCCTAGACCACCTGTGATGATCAAAGCAGCAAGCACTAGATTAATCAAAGGATCAGTTTGAAAAGCTACTAAACTTGTACTTCCAAAATTATCAAAACCAGCATTACAGAAAGCTGAAATAGCTACGAAGATAGAGGTGAAAATTCCTCGGCCCCAACCAAATTCCGGAACAAAACGAAAACTTAACAGGAAGGCCCCGAGTCCTTCAACGATAAAAGTCGTCAAGAAAATCGAACGTATGAAAACCATTAAAGACTGAGTTTCTCCATAACTAAAGCTCTCCAGAATTGTTTCACGGCTACGAAGGCTGAGCTTTTGCTTACTTTGAATATAAAAGACTCCTATAAAGGTCATGAGACCCAAACCACCAATCTGGATCAAAAACATACAGATTAACTGACCCCAGATGTTATATGTAGTAGCTACTGGTTGAGTAAAGAGTCCTGTCACACAGACCATGGATACTGCTGTAAAGAGATGGTCGAAATAGGTCGCTTGGGAGCTTGTTGCTTGCACAAATGGCAGACTCAAAAGAAGAGAGCCGGCGAAAATAACCAAAGCAAAACTTAAAAAAATTCGACGAGCAGGTGATAAACGCCCCAAGGTCGTGTTTATTTTTTCCGAAAATGATTTGAATAACATAGTTACATTGTACCATAAAATAGTTAAAGCAGTCACATATGACTAACGATTTCAAGACAGAGTTCTAAGGCCTTGTCAAAAGCTTCTGCGCCCCAATCGCGCTGGTCATAGTTATCAAGATCTGCCAATGAATCAGCCGTGAACAGCAACTCACCCCAAACGACCCCTCGAAGCTGGGCAACTGCTACCAGTGCCGAACACTCCATCTCCACAACTGCACAGCCTTCTTCCTTACGATAGGCCACTTTTTCAGCTGTTTCTCGGTAAAAACCATCTGTCGTCCAAGTCATAACCTCTTCATAAGGAATACCTAGTTGTTCCAAGACTTGCTCGATAGCAGAAATCGCCTCTACATGTACATCCATATAACGAGAAGGCGCTGCATAGTGGTAGCTGGTCCCCTCATCTCGCAGAGCGCGAACAGGGACGAGAAAGGCATTTTCCTCTATATCGGCTAGGACTCCACAAGTTCCAGTGGAAATGATTTGCTCCACACCATAGCCAATCAACCAATCCATAAACTGGGCCGCAGGGGCAGAACCGACAGGAGCTTGGGCTAGACACACTTTTTCGCCTTTGTAGTCCATGACATAAACCGGGTAGGTCTTAGTGGCAGAAATGAACTCGCCTGCGCACTCTGCTCCTACTTCTCGAGCATAACGATCAATCTCCTCCTCCAAAAATGCATAGATGCACTTCTTTGGCAACTGTAAATCCAAGCCTTCATGATTGGGCATAATGACTGCCTGAGGATTATCATCAAACTCTAAAATAGGAATGACGTGTTTTTGAATCATAGAGCACCTCCTCTAAATTTTTACTATTATATCAAAAGCTAAACGAAAGTCAAGACGGGAGGCTAAGTCAAATCAGAAAAACCTACCTTAAGTAGGAAACAACAATTAAATGCTTTTTTCGTCATAATAAAATTGCTATAGCTTAGGAATTTGTTTATAATAGATTGAATTTAAAAAAGGGAGAAATCTTATGAAATTCTATTCATATGACTATGTTCTCAGTCAGATTAGTCAACAGAATTGGACCATGATTATTGTGTCGACATTCTTAGTGATTGTGACTGGATTCTTTGCATTTAAGGCTTTCAAAGATAAAAGAGGGAGTAAGTTCCGTGAATTATCGCTCATTTCTATTTTGACGTTAATTGCTTTTGTATTGATTAGCATTACGAATTTTCAAAACAGCCAATCCAATGATAATCAATTTCGTAGTTCCTTACACTTCATCGAGATTGTATCAAAAGAGTTAGGTGTTGATAAAAAAGACATTTATGTCAATACTTCAGCTACTACTGATGGAGCTATTATCAAGGTAGACAAGCAATTCTATCGTGCGATTAGCGGAACAGACCCAGATAGCTATTTACTTGAAAAAATGGACTTATATAAAACAGATGTAGAACTGGTGGAGGTTGAAAAATGATAAGCTTTTTTGCTACAATTGCAATTAAATTGGCCTTTGGGCTTCTTTCTCTTGTTTTTGTTATTAACGTAACAGGAAAAGGAAATTTAGCTCCAAGTTCTGCAGTAGACCAAATACAGAACTTTGTTCTCGGGGGTATTATCGGCGGGGTCATCTACAATAGCTCGATTACCATCCTTCAATATATCGTCATCCTCATCATCTGGACGATTTTGATTCTGTCACTCAAATGGCTTAATACCAATGTTTACTTCATCAAACATCTGATTGATGGAAAACCAACTATTATCATAAAAAACGGAAAATTAGATCCAGAAGCCTGTCGTTCAAAAGGTCTTGCAGCTGCAGATGTAGCCCTTAAATTGCGTGCTCAAGGAATTTTCCAACTAAAGGAAGTCAAGAGAGCTGTGATTGAGCAAAACGGACAGCTAATTGTCGTAAGAATGGGTGACGAGAATCCTAAGTACCCAGTCATTACAGACGGCGTTGTCCAAGTTGAAATCCTAGAAACCATTGGCAAATCAGAGGAATGGCTAACAGAACAATTGAAAGAAGAAGGTTTCGAAGAAGTGTCTAATATCTTTATCGCTGAATATGATAAAGGGCAATTGAATGTTGTAACCTATTAAAAAAATAAACTGATGCTTTTCGTATCAGTTTTTTGCTTTTTAGCATAAAAGGGTATATACTTAAACCAATATCTGATGTAATTTAGATAATACAAAAAATTAACGGAGGTATCCCCCATGTCAATCGAAGAAAAATTCAACCAAGCTAAAGGTTCTGTTAAAGAAGGCTTTGGTAAACTAACTGGCGATACAAAAACTCAAACAGAAGGAGCTGCAGAAAAGGTAGCTTCAAAAGCTAAAGAAGTTGCTGAAGATGCAAAAGAAGCTGTCGAAGGTGCAGTATCTGGCGTAAAAAACATCTTTAAAAAAGACGGAGAATAATTCTTTCTCGTCCTAATAACATAAGAAAATCTCCCTTCTCTTTCGAGAAAGGAGATTTTCTTTTATGGTCGTCCACCAGGACCTCCATTTCCTTGAGGTCCACCTCCACCAGGCATCGAATTGACAATCTCAGTTTGTTTTTCACCATTGAAATAGATGTCTCCGCCTGTGTAGATCGCTGTTCCATCAAAGTCAAAACCAGTTTGACCAGTCATTTTGATGGTTCCTCCCGTAACAGTAATGTTACCATTTGAGTCAATTGGATCCGTGTCCCCCTGACCAACTTCAACCGTCAAATTCCCACCATTCATAGCAAAGAAAATTTCACTTTGTTGGGCGTTTTTGTTGGCCGCATTGACACCATCATCTGTTGAGTATATGGTGATGTCTCCACCATTGATAGTGATTGACTTACCTTCAAGCCCTTCTGTAGAATTCTTAACGGTATAGGTACCACTATCAATAACCAAATCACCTGATGCATGGATACCATCATCTCCAGCAGTAACAGTGATGGTATTGTCAGAGAGATACATGGTTCCAACAGAAGTATCTTCATCATTGTCGACCTTAACTCCGTCTTCCTTGGCATCGATAGTCATGGTTGTACCGGTAATGTTGAGTTCATCATTGACATTAAAGGCATCTCCAACTGCTGTGATGTTGTAAGTTCCGCCTGTGATGTGAAGTGTATCGTTTGCCTTAATACCATTGTTTTTCTTACCATCTACATTGAGAGTTCCTTTACCATTGATGGTCAAGTCCACTTTAGAGAAGAGGGCTGCATCAGCTTTTTCATCACTATTAGAAGCTGAATCTGAGAGGCTATTGGTTGTGCCATCTGCTAGAGTTAGGTAAACATGACCAGCTGATGTAGCGGAAATAGCTGTATTGGTATTGGTCATGACCACACCCTTTAGAACAATATGTACATCATCAGAATTTCCAGCTTCGATCTTAATTTGAACTCCGTCGGATTGACCAGATATGACATAGGTACCTGCCTTAGAGATTGTAACGGTAGATCCTGA
Source organism: Streptococcus infantis (assembly GCF_047463275.1). Classification (GTDB taxonomy): domain Bacteria; phylum Bacillota; class Bacilli; order Lactobacillales; family Streptococcaceae; genus Streptococcus; species Streptococcus infantis_AF. The sequence goes on from NZ_JASHEE010000009.1 coordinate 10,574, forward strand.
TACGGCAACTCCGTCACCTGATACCTTCGCTGTTGATCCTGACAAGGTTACAGTTGCTGCTGTCTTTTCATCATAAGAAGTATCATAGTCCTTGTCTGTAAAATAGCTAGTTTTCTTAGCTTCTGTAGTTGATTTCGTTTTCGTTGTCTCAGTATTGCTAGCTGTTGTATTTGAAGTTGACTGGGTACAAGCTGTTACTAGTGCTAGAGTTGCTATACTCGTTAATAAGAATGTCCATTTTTTTGCTTTCATGCTCGTTTCCTCGACTTTCATTTTACATGCTCTTAGTCTACGTGACTTTCCTAAAACAAGCCTAAACTTTTTCTGAAAGTTTTCTTAAGTTTAGTTTCAATTAAGTTAAATTTAACAAAAGTTTTAGATAAACTCTTTAAAATCCTAGACAAACAAGCTCGTCCTTGTTTAAAAATAGTATAACCTAAGATTAGAGGAGAAGGACTTATGAAACCAATCGAAACAACTTTTAAACGGATTGAAACCAAATATGTTATCTCCAAAGAAATATTAGACAAACTGGTTCAGGATTTAAAGAAATATTTAGTAGAAGACGACTATCCTATTTCAACAATATCAAATATCTACTTTGATACAGAAGACTTTGATATTCTCCAAGATGAGCATCTTGGAGACAAACGAAAAGAAAAGGTACGGATGCGGACCTATCTCAGCCAACCTAAAATAGATAGTCAAGTTTTTTTAGAAATCAAAACTAAGGACCAAGAAGGGATTGGTCGCAAGTACCGACTGCTCTCAACTCCTAGTACCATCATCAATTTCATAACCAAAGGGCACTTGGATGCTAGCATTACTGATACAGTCGTCATTGAAAAAGTGAAAAAACTTCAGCATGATTACAAACTCGCTATCAAGCCTCGTATGTACATCTACTACGATCGTTATTCATTAAAGGAAAAGAAATCTATTGAGGGCTACGACTATAACAAAATTCGTATCACAATTGACCAAAATCTAGTCTATAGAGATGAAACTGTCAGCCTCTTCGCGGGAAATCACGGGGCCCCTCTCTTAGATAACAACATTGTGATTATGGAGATCAAGGCCCCTGGAAACAAGCCCCAGTGGTTGCAGGACATCCTAGACAAGTATGGTTTGATGGAGCACAAATTTTCAAAATACAGTTGTGCTTACCACAAATCTCAAGGGCTACCTTATGCACCACGTCCCAGTATAGAAAGCGCAGGTACCGCTTATGCTTAATCTATTTAATTCCATTTTCAACAACACCACTGCAAGTGCAGATCCCTTTCAACTACTGTTGGCACTTCTAGTCAGTCTAGTCCTCGGTTTGGCACTTACTTGGACTTACAAACATCGAACCCTCTACACCAGAGAATTCGCTATCAGCTTGACTCTGCTTCCCTGCCTCATGACCTTAGTTATTTTTCTAGTCAATGGAAGCTTGGGGACTTCGATTGCTGTAGCCGGAACCTTTAGTTTAATTCGTTTTCGTTCCGCAACGAGTGGATCAAGAGAACTGATTGCTATTTTCCTAGCCATGATTATCGGTCTAGCTTGTGGAACAGGCTATCTCTTCTTGGCTATTCTCTTCACCCTCTTTATCTTGGGTGTTTGGTTACTTTTGGAACGTCAACAAGTAAAAACCGACAATCAACGTCGTAGACTTTTGACAATCACGGTAGCTAATCAAGGGAAGGTTCAGGAAGCTATCCAAACAGCTCTTGACCAATTCTGCTTAGAGATTGATATGATTACGATTAATAGCACAAACGCCGGTGAAAGTCTTAGCATCGTCTATGAAGTCGAGCTAAAATCTGATACCGATGACTTCCAAGTCGCTAGCTATCTTACACGCAACATTGCTGAATGTGATGTGGCTCTCACTAAAAAAGCTAAAAAGAGAAAAAATCTCTAGCAAAAAAGAACAGCATTTCGCTGTTCTTTTAATTTTCTTTGACTGGAATTTCTTTGATAACTCGTGCTGGGTTGCCTGCCAGAACTACATTATCACCAAAAGATTTAGTAATGACAGCTCCTGCTCCTGCAACAACGTTATCACCTAGTGTAACACCTGGAAGGACAATAACCCCACCACCTGCCCAGAAGTTCTTACCAATCGTAATGGGTTTCCCAAATTCTAAACCTGAATTTCGTTCATCTGGATCCAGTGGATGAAGGGGTGTTAAAAATTGGCAGTTAGGACCAATCATAGCATTGTCGCCAATGGTAATAGGACAAACATCCAACATGGTCAGATTCCAATTGGAATAGAAATTTTCTCCCAAATGAATATTGACACCATAATCCACTACCAAACGAGTATTGACATAGAGGTTTTCACCAGTTGAGCCAAACCAGCCTTTGATGATTTCCATACCTTTTATTGGATCGACTTCTTCATTAAAGGAAGCTTGCTTTTGTCGTGCTGTTTGTGCTAGAGTCCGAAGTTCTGGATCGAACGGGTGATAGGGTTCTCCCGCAATCATTTTTTGGTATTCACTTTTCATATCTTGATATCCTTGTTTATTTTACAAGATTGTAGCATAGTTCTATCCTTAAAACAAGCAGCAAAGATATAAAAAAAACTAGTACATCTTTGGATGTACTAGTTTTTAATTAGAAAGGTGACTTTTCCACTACTTTAAAGAGTTGATTAGTCTTCTTTCTTTTTACGAGCGATAAGTCCAAATCCACTCAAGACACCTACTAAACCAAGGGCAGCAAGGCTAGCATGATCTTCAGTACCAGTATTTGGCAATTGAGGAGCATTTTCCTTAGCTGGAGCTGGTTTAACTGGAGCTTCTGGTTTTTCTGAATCTGGTGTTGGTTTTGGATCTGGTGTTGGAACTGGATCTGGTGTTGGCACTGGATCTGGTGTTGGAACTGGATCTGGTGTTACCACTTTCTTGTAGATGTGTTGTGTATTACCATTTTCATCAACAATCGTCTTGACAAACTCATAACCTGGAATATCTTTCTTAGGTTGCTCACCATCTTCTGTTGGGTAACCAGGGATTTCTTTTCCTTCCTCATCAACGTGAGTAGTTACTAATTTTTCATAGACGTGTTGTGTATCACCATTAGGCAATTTCTTAGTTTCAACGAAACGGTAACCTGGAATATCTTTCTTAGGTTGTTCGCCGTCTTCTGTTGGATATCCTGGAATTGCTTTACCTTCTTTATCTACAAACGTAGTAACTGGTGTTACTGTTGGTGTGTATGTTGCAGAAGCTTTTGTTCCGTTCATATCTTCACGAACAACTGTAACAGATGGAGCTGTTCCTGTAAATTCAGGTTCTGGTTTGAAGGTTACTGTTCCGTCTGGTGCTACTGTGTAAGTACCAACACCTGGAATAGTCTTAGTTGTTGAACCATCGTCAAATGTTGCTGGAACGTCATCATTCATTGGAACACGGCTATCGCCTTCCTTGAATGTTGGTTTACCAGACTGTTCTTTACCTTTTGGTCCAATAGTTGTAGCTGGTTCACCTGTTGGTGTTACTGGGGTTACAGTTGGTGTGTACTTAGCTGTTACTGGTGTACCGTTCTTATCTACACGTTTAACAGTCACGCCTGTTCCTGTTCCTGTAAATGATTTTTCTGGTACGAATGTAACTGTTCCATCTGGTGCTACTGTGTAGGTTCCTTCACCTGGAATTGTCTTCGTTGTTGAACCATCTTCGAAGGTTGCTGGTGTATCATCATCCATTGGTACGTTTGAGTTACCTGGTGTGAAGGTTGGCTTACCTGTTTGGGTTTGACCTTGTTTATCTGTTGAAGTTACATCCTCTGCAGTTGGAACAACTGGAGTAATCTTAGGTGTGTATGTTGTTTCAGCCGGTGTACCGTTGGCATCCTTAGCTTGAACCTTAACGGCAACGACATCACCTGAGTATGACTTGTCAGTTGGTGTGAAGGTTACAAGGCCTGTTGCTTTATCAACTGTGAATGTACCGATTTCTTTACCTTCTGGCGACTTAGCAACTACTGAAGCTGCTGGTTGACCATTTTCGTCAAGAAGAGTAATGGTATCCTTGTCGATTGGTGCAACTGGGTCACCTTCTGTGAATGTAACAGTACCAGTTTGAACCACACCTTGAGGTGCAACTGATTCAGCTGGTGTTGCAGTTGGTGTTACCGGAGTTACTGTTGGTGTGTATTTAGCAGTAACTGGTGTACCGTTCTTATCGACACGTTTAACAGTCACGCCTGTTCCTGTGCCTGTGAATGATTTTTCTGGTACGAATGTAACTGTTCCATCTGGTGCTACTGTATATGTTCCTTCACCTGGAATTGTCTTCGTTGTTGAACCATCTTCGAAGGTTGCTGGAACATCATCATCCATTGGAACTACTGGATCACCTTCTGTAAACTTAGGTTTACCTGTTTGGGTTTGACCTTGTTTATCTGTTGATGTTGCTGGTTCTGCTGTTGGTGTTACTGGTGTTA
>NZ_JASHEE010000011.1:0-1103 GCF_047463275.1 Streptococcus infantis
TAAGCATTTAACTCAATTCACACCTCACTGCTTAGACAGACACTTCCAATCGTCTGCTTTAGTTAGCCTACTGCGTCCCTCCATCACTACATACTCTAGTACAGGAATATCAACCTGTTGTCCATCGGATACACCTTTCGGTCTCTCCTTAGGTCCCGACTAACCCAGGGCGGACGAGCCTTCCCCTGGAAACCTTAGTCTTACGGTGGACAGGATTCTCACCTGTCTTTCGCTACTCATACCGGCATTCTCACTTCTATGCGTTCCAGCGCTCCTCACGGTACACCTTCTCCACACATAGAACGCTCTCCTACCATACCTATAAAGGTATCCACAGCTTCGGTAAATTGTTTTAGCCCCGGTACATTTTCGGCGCAGGGTCACTCGACTAGTGAGCTATTACGCACTCTTTGAATGAATAGCTGCTTCTAAGCTAACATCCTAGTTGTCTGTGCAACCCCACATCCTTTTCCACTTAACAATTATTTTGGGACCTTAGCTGGTGGTCTGGGCTGTTTCCCTTTCGACTACGGATCTTAGCACTCGCAGTCTGACTGCCGACCATAATTCATTGGCATTCGGAGTTTATCTGAGATTGGTAATCCGGGATGGACCCCTCACCCAAACAGTGCTCTACCTCCAAGAATCTCTAATGTCGACGCTAGCCCTAAAGCTATTTCGGAGAGAACCAGCTATCTCCAAGTTCGTTTGGAATTTCTCCGCTACCCACAAGTCATCCAAGCACTTTTCAACGTGCCCTGGTTCGGTCCTCCAGTGCGTCTTACCGCACCTTCAACCTGCTCATGGGTAGGTCACATGGTTTCGGGTCTACGACATAATACTAAAGCGCCCTATTCAGACTCGGTTTCCCTACGGCTCCGTCTCTTCAACTTAACCTCGCATCATATCGTAACTCGCCGGTTCATTCTACAAAAGGCACGCTCTCACCCATTAACGGGCTCGAACTTGTTGTAGGCACACGGTTTCAGGTTCTATTTCACTCCCCTCCCGGGGTGCTTTTCACCTTTCCCTCACGGTACTGGTTCACTATCGGTCACTAGGGAGTATTTAGGGTTGGGAGATGGTCCTCCCAGATTCCGACG
>NZ_JASHEE010000013.1:0-711 GCF_047463275.1 Streptococcus infantis
CACACGGTTTCAGGTTCTATTTCACTCCCCTCCCGGGGTGCTTTTCACCTTTCCCTCACGGTACTGGTTCACTATCGGTCACTAGGGAGTATTTAGGGTTGGGAGATGGTCCTCCCAGATTCCGACGAGATTTCACGTGTCTCGCCGTACTCAGGATACTGCTAGGTACAAAGACTATTTTAAATACGAGGCTCTCACTCTCTTTGGCTGACCTTCCCATGTCATTCTTCTATAGTCTTTGAGTCCACATTGCAGTCCTACAACCCCGAAGAGTAAACTCTTCGGTTTGCCCTCCTGCCGTTTCGCTCGCCGCTACTAAGGCAATCGCTTTTGCTTTCTCTTCCTGCAGCTACTTAGATGTTTCAGTTCACTGCGTCTTCCTCCTCATATCCTTAACAGATATGGGTAACAGGTAGTACCTGTTGGGTTCCCCCATTCGGAAATCCCTGGATCATCGCTTACTTACAGCTACCCAAGGCATATCGTCGTTTGTCACGTCCTTCTTCGGCTCCTAGTGCCAAGGCATCCACCGTGCGCCCTTATTAACTTAACCTTACTTTTTTGACCTTTCAGTCATAAACTCTTTATTAATACTACAGCGTTTTCGGTTTATTTTCTTGTTACTATTTGATATAGATATTCAATTTTCAATGTGCATGACTTGGTGATCTCTCACCAATGGAGCCTAGCGGGATCGAACCGCTGACCTCC
>NZ_JASHEE010000014.1:0-600 GCF_047463275.1 Streptococcus infantis
CGTTGAGACAGTGCCCAAATCATTACGCCTTTCGTGCGGGTCGGAACTTACCCGACAAGGAATTTCGCTACCTTAGGACCGTTATAGTTACGGCCGCCGTTTACTGGGGCTTCAATTCATACCTTCGCTTACGCTAAGCACTCCTCTTAACCTTCCAGCACCGGGCAGGCGTCACCCCCTATACATCATCTTACGATTTAGCAGAGAGCTGTGTTTTTGATAAACAGTTGCTTGGGCCTATTCACTGCGGCTGACTTAAAGTCAGCACCCCTTCTCCCGAAGTTACGGGGTCATTTTGCCGAGTTCCTTAACGAGAGTTCTCTCGCTCACCTGAGGCTACTCGCCTCGACTACCTGTGTCGGTTTGCGGTACGGGTAGAGTATGTTTAAACGCTAGAAGCTTTTCTTGGCAGTGTGACGTCACTAACTTCGCTACTAAACTTCGCTCCCCATCACAGCTCAATGTTATAGAACTAAGCATTTAACTCAATTCACACCTCACTGCTTAGACAGACACTTCCAATCGTCTGCTTTAGTTAGCCTACTGCGTCCCTCCATCACTACATACTCTAGTACAGGAATATCAACCTGTTGTCCATCG